>CAZXBM010000073.1:0-15937 GCA_964638495.1 uncultured Stakelama sp.
ATCATCGCCGAGACCGGCGCCGGCCAGCACGGCGTCGCCACCGCCACCGTCTGCGCGCGCTTCGGCCTGCCCTGCGTCATCTATATGGGCGCGCGTGATATCGAGCGGCAGCAGCCCAATGTGTTCCGCATGAAGCTGCTCGGCGCTGAAGTCCGCCCCGTCACGAGTGGTGCCGCCACGCTCAAGGACGCGATGAACGAGGGCCTGCGCGATTGGGTCGCGAACGTCCACGACACCTTCTACATCATCGGCACCGCCGCCGGCCCGCACCCCTACCCCGAGCTCGTCCGCGATTTCCAGAGCGTCATCGGCAAAGAAGCCCGCGCGCAAATGCTCGCCCGCATCAACCGCCTGCCCGATCTGCTGGTAGCAGCCATCGGCGGCGGATCAAACGCGATCGGCTTGTTCCACCCCTTTCTCGACGATCCCGATGTCAAGATGCTCGGCGTCGAAGCCGCCGGCCACGGGCTCGACAAGGAACACGCCGCCAGCCTCGCGGGCGGCTCCCCCGGCGTGCTCCACGGCAACAAGACCTATCTGCTCCAGGACGAAGACGGCCAGATCACCGAGGCCCACTCGATCTCCGCCGGCCTAGATTATCCCGGCATCGGCCCCGAACACGCCTGGCTGCGCGACATCGGCCGCGTGGAATATAGCAGCGCGACCGACACCGAGGCGCTCGACGCCTTCCAGCTGCTCTGCCGGACAGAAGGCATCATCCCCGCGCTCGAACCGTCCCACGCCATCGCAGCGGTGGCGAAAATCGCCCCAACGATGCGCCAGGACCAGATCATCCTCGCCAACCTGTGCGGCCGCGGCGACAAGGACATCTTCACCGTCGCTGAGGCGCTGGGAACGGCGATATGAGGCGCTCGCAGCGCGATCGACGGGACGCAGGAATGCGGACATTTAGGGCACCGAGCCGTCTTGTTATACCTCCGTTCATCTTCAAAGAGAGCGTGAGTGGTCGTCGAAGGTTGGCGCTCGGCTCTGTCGTTTGGAGCTTTACAATACTTGTACTTTGCAACCTCGGATTACGACTCTTGATAGATTATTGGGCAGAACGCGTTCCAGCGTTGGGCGCCAAAGACTATGCTGGAGCAGGGCTGATATCGGCTGCGATATTGGGGATTTTTGCTTGGCAAGAAGCAAAAAGAGCATGACCCGCCTCACCGCCGCCTTCCCCGCCCACCGCAATGTGCTCGTCGCAGGCAGCAAGGACATTTTCACCGTGGCTCAGGCATGGAGGACAGCAACATGAAGCGGATGGCAACGATTAGTGGCATGTGGGTTGGCTGGTTTGGGGCAATGTTGACCATCGGGATAGTCGCCTACCATGTCGGTGAATATGGATTACCGGCACTGACATTTACGGGGATCGGTCCCGACTCTCGGTGGGGTTTGATTTTCAAGGCTTTCATTGCAGCGACATTTCTGTCGCTCCAGTACGATTTCTTAAAGCATCGCCATAGAATCCAAGGATGACCCGCCTCTCCACCGCCTTCCCCGCCGACCGCGCCGCGCTCGTCACCTTCGTGACCGCCGGTGACGGCCCCACCCCCGCCATCCTCGATGCGCTCGTCGAAGGCGGCGCGGATGTCATCGAGCTCGGTATGCCGTTCACCGATCCGATGGCCGATGGCCCCGCGATCCAGGCGGCGAACCTGCGCAGCCTCGCCGCCGGCACCACCACCCGCGACATCCTGCAGATCGCCACCGATTTCCGCGCCCGCCACCCCAGCGTCCCACTCGTCCTGATGGGCTATGCCAACCCGATGCTCCGCCGTGGCGCGGAGTGGTTTGCCACCGAAGCCGCCAAGGCCGGCGTCGACGGCGTCATCTGCGTCGATATTCCGCCCGAAGAAGACGATCAGCTCGGCCCCGCGCTGCGCGCCAACGGCATCGCCCCCATCCGCCTCGCCACCCCCACGACCGATATCGCACGCCTGCCAACGGTGCTAAATGGCGCAAGCGGTTTTCTCTATTACGTCTCCGTCGCCGGCATCACCGGGCTGCAACAGGCCGCCCAAGCCTCGATCGACGACGCCGTCGCGCGCCTCAAAAGCCAAACCGACCTGCCCATCGCGGTCGGCTTCGGCGTCCGCACGCCCGAACAGGCACAAGCCATCGCCACCGTGGCGGACGGCGTCGTCGTCGGCTCGGCCATTGTCGAACTCGTCGCCAAGCACGGTGCTGATGCACCCGCGCCCGTCGCCGCCTATATCCGCAGCCTGGCGCAGGCGATCGGCGCCGCAAGGAAAGGCGTTTCTATGGAGGAAATCGGCGCATGACCTGGCTCAGCAACGTCCGCAACGCACTGTCCTTCGTGGTCCCGACCAAGAAGGAAACGGTCGATAATCTCTGGCACAAGTGCAAGGGCTGCGGGCAACTGGTCTTCGTCAAGGAGCTGGAGGAAAACCTCCATGTCTGCCCCACCTGCGATCACCATGAGCGGATCGGCCCCAAAACCCGGTTCGGCTATACCTTCGATCCCGGCAGTTACATCCTCATCGCCCAGCCGCGCGTGCAGGACGACCCGCTCAAGTTCCGCGACACCAAGCGCTATAGCGATCGCATCAAGGCAGCGCGCCTTGCGACCAGCGAAACAGACGCGCTCGTCAATGCGCGCGGCACGATCGATGGCAGGCGGGCTGTCGTGGGCGTGCAGGATTTCGCCTTCATGGGCGGATCGATGGGGCTGGCGGTCGGCGAGGCCTTCGTCGCCGGCGTGGAAGCGGCGATTGCCGACGATTGCCCCTATATCATCTTCACCGCATCCGGCGGCGCACGCATGCAGGAGGGTATCCTCTCGCTGATGCAGATGCCGCGCAGCACTGTTGCCATCCAGATGCTCCACGATGCGGGCCTGCCCTATATCGTCGTGCTCACCGATCCCACCTCGGGCGGCGTGATGGCGGCCTATGCGATGCTGGGCGACGTGCAGATCGCCGAGCCCAAGGCGACGCTCGCCTTCACCGGCCGCCGCGTCATCGAAAACACCATTCGCGAGAAACTGCCCGATGATTTCCAGACATCGGAATATCTGCTCGCGCACGGGATGATCGACATGGTCAAGCACCGCAGGGAACTGCGCGAAACGCTCGGCAAGCTCATTGGTTTTCTATGTACGAAGCAGGCGGCTTAGAGCTGGTTTCGATTACGTTGAATCGTCATTGCGAGCGAAGCGAAGCAATGACGTCGGGGTTCAATCCAGGTGAAGTCAAAGCTAGCACCCCTGCCGTCAAGCGCGGACAACCATGGCAGATAACGCCCACTCCTCATCGCCCGCCGTGCAGGCGCAGCTCGATCGCCTCTGGTCGCTCTCACCCGGCGCTGATATTTTGGGGCTCGAGCGCATCACCGCCCTGCTCGACCGGCTCGGCAACCCGCACCGCGCGCTGCCGCCCGTGCTCCATGTCGCAGGCACCAATGGCAAGGGATCGACCTGCGCCTTCCTGCGCACCGCCATCGAGGCGGCTGGCCTAACCTGCCACGTCTACACCAGCCCGCACCTGGCGCGCTTCAACGAACGCATCCGCCTCGCCGGTCGCCTGATCACCGATGAGGCGCTCGCCCCATTGCTCGAAGAAGTGCTCGATCACGCTGGAGATCTCAGCGCCAGCTTTTTCGAGGTCACCACCGCCGCCGCCTTCCTCGCCTTTGCGCGAACGCCAGCCGATGCCTGTGTCATCGAGGTCGGCCTCGGCGGGCGGCTCGATGCGACCAATGTCATCGAGCATCCCATCGTCACCGGCATCGCGCAGCTGGGGCTCGATCATCAAAGCTTCCTCGGCGATACGATCGAGCAAATCGCAGGCGAAAAGGCGGGCATTGCCAAGCGTGACACCACGCTGGTCACGATGCGCTATGCCGATAACGTCGCGCGCAAAGTCGCCAACGTCGCCGAAGCCACCGGCGCGCGGCTCAGCCCCCTCGGTACCGGGTGGCAGCTGCGCATCGGCCAGAGCGTGCGGTATGAGGACGAAAACGGCGTCGTCGAAACCGGCCTGCCCCGCCTCGCCGGCCCGCATCAGCCCGAAAATCTGGGCCTCGCCATCGCCATGCTCCGCCATCAGCGCGCGCTCAATCTCCCGGTCAGCGCCTATCGCGCGGCGGCGGAGTGGGCGGAATGGCCCGCCCGCATGCAGCGCCTCGCGGACGGCCCCCTGCTGACGATGCTACCAGCGGGGAGCGAACTCTGGCTCGATGGCGGGCATAATCCAGCCGCCGCAAATGCCATCAGCGCCGCGCTGACGGCGCGGGCGGGCGATCGCCCTGTCCACCTCATCTTCGGCATGCTGGCCAACAAAGAGCCGCGCGGCCTGCTCGCGCCCTTTGCCCGTTTTGCACGCTCGCTGCAGGCGGTGCCGGTACCCGATCATGCCCACCATCTGCCCGATCAATTGGCAGAGACCGCCACCGGCCTCGGCTTCCAGGCAAGCCCCGCCGCCAATGTCGAAACCGCGCTAAGCCGCATCGCGTCGCGCGCAGACCCCGCCAATCCGCCCGTCGTCCTGATCCTCGGCACCCTCTACCTCGCCGGCCACGTCCTCGCTGCGAATGAGCAGCTGCCGACCTAATCGACAGCGCGCGCGGCCCGCACGCTTTCGACGACGAAACCCTTTTTCCACAACACCCACAGGAGGAGCATGCCGGGGATCGCGACGATCATCGTCATGATCCAGAACCCCACCCATCCCAAAACGGTCGCCGCGATCCCGGCAGGCGTGGAAAGCCACGTCCGCCCGACCGCCGCAATCGACGAGAGCAGGGCGAACTGCGTGGCCGTGTAGGCGATGTTCGACAGGCCCGAGAGATAAGTGACGAAAACCGTCAGGCCGACCCCGCTGGTAACCTGCTCGGTCGCCACAGCGATAGTCAGCCACACGGTCGAGTGTCCCTGCGTCGCCAGGACGACGAAGGTCAGGTTGCTGAACATCATCATCAATCCCGATACAAACAGGGCACGCCCCATGCCGAGCCACGCGATGAAGGGCGCAGCAAGTGCAGTGCCGACGATCAATCCCCAAAATCCAACTACCTTGTTGATGGCGATGAATTCGGTATCGGAAAAGCCGAGTTCGACGATCATCGGATTAAGCATGATCTGGCCCATTGCGTCGCCGAGCTTGTAGATCAGCACAAACAGCAGAATGAGCCACGCACCGCGCCGCTTGAGGAATTCGCGAAACGGGCCGAGCAGCGTGTCTTCCAGCCACTGCGATAGGGTCCGATCGGCGGGGGCGATATCGATGTCGTGAAATCCCGGCCCGGCCCAGACCGCAGCGATAATTGCGGGGATGATGCACAGCCCCGTCAGGCCATAGGCCAGCGGCCAGCCCAGCCCCAACCCTTCATTCGATGCGATAGCGATCGTACCTACGCCGGCAATAAGATTTCCTAGGCGGTAGCCGAACTGATTGGTCGCTGTGCCATAGGCAAGCTGATCCTCAGGCAGGATTTCGATGCGATAAGCGTCGATCACGATGTCCTGGGTCGCCGATAGAAAGGCAACCATTATAGCCCATATGGAAAATTGGCCGAGGTTATGAGCCGGATCGCTCGCGCCAAGCATCCAAACGGAACCGAACAACCCGGCCTGAACCGTGAACAGCCAAGCGCGGCGCTGGCCAACCATACCGGTCAGCAGAGGAATTCTGAGCCGGTCGACCAGCGGTGCCCACAGGAATTTCAACGTATAGGGCGTGGTCAGGCCAACCGCGAAGCCGATCGTCTGTTTGTTGATCCCTTCTTTCGCCAGCCAGAAGGTCATTGTTGCCAGCAGCAGCGTGAGTGGAAACCCGCTGGAGATGCCCAGCAGCAATGCCGCGATCGGCCTTGGACGAAGATAGGGGATCATCGTCTCGATTATCCCCCGGCGCTCTGGCGCCGCCGCTGCCTCCATCAAACTATTGCTCCCCGCTGCATTCCGGCCGACACTAGCGGGAAAAGGAGAGAAGCATAGCCATGAACGCACCGTTGCCTGCAGGCTTGCGGCCGACGCCCGGCCAGCTCGCGCTCGCGGCCATTCTCGCCGATGGCGGCACGCGCTCGAACATGGGCATCACCCATGTCGATGCCACCGCCTATACCTCGCCCGAACGCCATGCCGCCGAGCAGGCGCACATCTTCGCGACACACCCGCTCGTCATCGCCCCCTCTGCGCTGCTGCCCACCGCCAATATGGCGGTGCCGCATGATGGCTTCGGCAAGCCGCTGCTCATCACCCGCGACAAGGACGGCACGGCGCATGTTTTCCTCAATGTCTGCCGTCATCGCGGGACGCGGCTGGTCGAGGGTGATGAACCCGTCTGCGTCTCGCGTCTCATCTGTCCGTATCACGCCTGGGCCTATGGCCTTGACGGCACGCTCACCGGCATGCCCCGGCCTGACACCTTCCCGGGGCTCGACAAGGCCGCGTTCGGGCTGAAGCATTTGCCGACCGTCGAAGCAGGCGGCCTCATCTGGTTCGCATTTGACGAGACCGCCGATTTCACTGAAGCGCACGCACTCGGCAATGATTTCGCGGCGTTCGATCTGCCCGGCCACCATCTCTTCCGCCGCAAAACGCACCGGGTCGCTGCCAACTGGAAGCTGATCATGGATGCCTTCCTTGAAAGCTATCACGTCCAGCGGCTGCATTCGGGCAGTATCGGCCCGTTCTTCAAGGATGGGGTGACAACCGGCGATCATATCGGCCCGCACCAGCGATCGGCCGTCGGCCGCGAGGCTGATCTCGTTGCCGCCGCCGGCAGCGATTGGCCGCAACTGCGCGCCGCGATCACCTATACCTATCAGCTCTTCCCCGGCACCGTCCTCATCGTCAGTCCCGATTACATGAACCTGATGATCATGATGCCGCAATCGGCCGGCGAAGTGCTGGTCGAGGATTTCATGCTGATTGCCGAAGCCCCCACAACAGACAAGGCGCTCAACCATTGGGAACGCAGCTGGGCGCTGCTCGACGGCCAGGTCTTCGCCGGAGAGGATTTCCGCGCCGCCGAGCTTGGCCAGCAGGGCCTTGCCTCAGGTGCCATCGATCGCGTGACGCTCGGCACGTTGGAGACGGGCATTCGGCTCTTTCACGATGAAGTCGAACGCCGTCTCGGATAGAGCCGATATCATATTGAGTATTGAGATCAAAGCATCCGTCATTGCGAGCGCAGCGAAGCAATCCAGCGACGCACGCGGGACACTGGATTGCTTCGCTGCGCGGGCACTGACGATTCCCCTCACCTAAAACCGGCTCAAGGACCGATGATGCCATTGAAAAGACAGTTGCCAGCACTTTGCCTGCCAATCGCGCTGATCGCTGCACCCGCCACCGGCGGGCAGACCGCAGACGAGCGGATCGAATGGAACCGGCCCCATGCGCCATTTCGCCTCATCGGCAATGTCTATTATGTCGGCACGGAGGGTCTGTCTGCCTTCCTGCTCACCAGTCCCCGCGGGCATGTCCTTATCGACGGTGGCTTGCCGGAAAGCGCGCCGATCATCGCTGCCAATATCCGCAAGCTTGGCTTCCGTCTGCGCGACATCAAATATCTGCTGATCAACCATAGCCATTTTGATCACGCCGGCGGGCTTGCAGAGCTCAAGCGCCTCACCGGCGCGACGCTGGTGGCAAGCCCGGGTGAGCAGGCCGATTTGCTCGCCGGTCGCACGATCGGCAGGCCAACGCTGGCGACATTCCCGCCGGTGAAGGTCGATCGGATTGTCCATGATGGTGATCGGCTGAAGCTCGGCCCCATCACATTGACGGCGTATCTCACGCCCGGCCACACCCGGGGCGGTGTCAGCTGGCTCACTACTACCGCTGGCAAGCGTGTGCTGTTTGCCACCAGCCTCACCGTCGCGGGCCAGCGCCTGACAGGCGATCCCACCTATCCCGGTGCCGCCCAGGATTTCATCGCCACCTTCGCCAGTTTGCGCAAACTCAAGGCAGACGTGTTTCTGAACTTTCACCCGGATTTCTTCGATCTGAAAGCCAGGCGCGCCGCGCAATTGAAGGGCAATGCCAATGCCTTTGTCGATCCGGCCGAGCTCGGCCGCCAGCTCGACCGCGCCGAACGCGATTTTCGCGCAGCGCTGACGGCCGAGCGCGGCGCCTCAGCCGCGCCGACGCCGTTGCGCCCTATCCACCAATCTCATTAAGCAGCGATTCGATCCGCGCGGCGTTGGCCCCAAGATCGCTTTCGCCTACACGTGACACCGATCGCACGTCGATCCGGGTTCCCGTGCTGTTCGGTACCAGGCGGATGACGACATCGTCCTTGAAACCCCACCATCCAGCCGTTGCCGTCGCCTCGATCCGCCCGGTAGCGGCATCGGCCACCGCGACCGCCCAGCCCTTCGCCGTCACCACCTTCAGCGCCTTGTCGAACACCTGCGTTGGCGGTGCATTGACGATGCGCGGCCTGATATTGGGATAGGCGACGATCTGCTGCCGCGCGAGCGCTTGATCATAGACGAGCGTGTTGCTCCCCTCTCCCCGAACGGCCTGCGTAATCCCAACGAATTGCGGCGGATTGCCGGTATCGGTCGTAATATCGTGGATCGGCGGCACGGCCCCTGCGCCCAGGATGATCTTGGCGAAGACCAAGGCGGCGATCACACCCGTCACCGCTCCTGCAATCCGCAGCGGATTGCGTTGCCAGAACAGCATCACCGCACACACCACCCCGCCAATACCCGCGACGAGCGATCCAAGCGCGAACAGCGCCAGGCCAGCCTTCCATGGCAGAACGCCAAATTTCACCAGCGGACCAGCGAGCACAGCCAGCAGCGCGAGCGCGATTGTCACCGCTGCGATCAGCCCGCCTCTTTTTCCCGTCATCATTAGTTCCCTTATGCGCGTCTCAGTTAACGCGCTTAAACAAGTTCAGCCCCGTGGGCACCCGTTTTGGCTGCTCTCCCCGGCGCACTGCATCAATCACGGCGATCGAAGCCAGCAAATCGCGCGGCGTATAGGGTTTCGCCAAGCTCCCATCGGCCAGCGCCATCGCCTCATCTGGGCAATGGCCGGTCACGAACAGCACAGGAATCTGCACGTCGAACGCCGCTCGCGCCACGTCGATGCCGCTCCCATCTGCCAGGCTGATATCGGCCAGCACCAGATCGATCGGCGTCTGCGCTTTGATGATGGCCACGGCATCTTCCACCCGGTCGAAGGTCCCGACGATATCGAAGCCGTCTTCGCGCAAAAAATGCTCGGTATCGAAGGCAACCAGCGGCTCGTCCTCGACAATCAGCAACCTTACCAGTTGACGCTTCCTCTTGGAGAACAATGCCACGCTTACCGTCTCCCTGCAGGACGCCACCTGATCAACGCCCAGCCAGCCGGTAATGTAACGACCTGCGAACAGCGCCGCCCACAAATATTTTGATCGGCAGCGCAAATAGCCTGTATCAGCACTCGCATGCCCGCACCGATCAAGACGCCCGACCACATCCCAGACCCGAAGCCGGGCCACCGGATTGCCAAATTGCTCGCCCGCGCCGGCGTCGCCTCGCGTCGTGAGATTGAGCGGATGATCACCGATGGCCGCGTCGCGCTTGATGGCAAGCTGGTTGAAACACCCGCGACCATCCTGCCGTCGCTGCGCGGGGTAACGGTCGATGGCAATCCCGTCCAGGCCGCAGCGCCTGCCCGGCTGTTTCTCTATCACAAGCCAGCCGGCCTGCTCGTCACCGAGCGCGATCCCGCCGGCCGCCCGACCATATACGATAAGTTGCCCAGCGACCTCCCCCGGCTCGTCCCCGTCGGTCGGCTCGATCTCAATACCGAGGGCCTGTTGTTGATGACGACGGATGGCGAGCTCAAGCGCCAGCTCGAATTGCCCTCAACGGGCGTCGAGCGCGCCTATCGCGCCCGCGCCTATGGCACCGTCAGCCAGGCCCAGCTTGAAGATCTGATGCACGGCGTCGAGGTCGAAGGCGTTCGCTACGGCTCGATCAACGCCAATCTGGAGCGTCGCACCGGTGCCAATGTCTGGATCGAAATGATCCTGACCGAGGGCAAGAATCGCGAAGTGCGGCGCGTCCTCGAATTTCTCGGCCTCAAGGTCTCGCGCCTCATCCGCACCCGTTACGGCCCGTTTCTGCTCGGCGATCTGGCCCCGGGCGAAATCGGCGAGGTGCGCCAGCATGATCTCGTTGCCTTCCGTCGCGATCCGATGCGCGGCCCCGCGCCCGAGGGCAGCAAATCGCCGCGCAGTCGGGGTGATCGCGCACCTGCTCACACCGCACCCGCCAAAGGCGACCGGCCATTTCGCGCGCCCAAGCCTGGTCCCGACGCCGCCGAGCCGCGCAAAGCCCCCCGGTCGCTCGCGCCCATCAAGCCCAAGCGGTTCTACGACGCCAAGGAAAAGGGCGGCATCACCCCGCCCAAAGCGCCCGCCAAACCCGCCGGAAAGGGCGACCGCACCACGCGCAGCAGCGATACCAGCGCCCGCGCCCGCCGCACCGCGACTGATCCGCGCAAAAAGGAGGGCGGCCGCGATGCTGGCGATTTCATCGACAAGCCACGCAGCACCGGCTCTCCTGCGCGCCCCAACGCCCGGCCCAACGCCCGGCCCGGCGCACCTTCTGGCGGCCGCCCCGCCCGCCCGGCCGGCGGCAAGCCACGCGCGCCACGGACGCGGCGCTAGCCCATGCGCGTCATCGCCGGCAAATGGCGGGGTCGCCCGCTCGTCGCTCCCAAGGGAGACGCGACCCGGCCCACCGCCGATCGCACCCGCGAGGCACTGTTCTCGATGCTCATCAGCCGCGTCGGCAGCCTCGAGGGGCTCGCCGTCGCCGATCTGTTCGCAGGCTCGGGCGCGCTTGGCATCGAGGCGCTATCGCGCGGCGCGGCGTCCTGTCTGTTCGTCGAGCAAGACCGCGCCGCTGTCGATGCGCTGCGCGCCAATCTCGCCAAGCTCGGCGGCACGGGCGATGTCCGCGCGCTCTCGGTCCTGTCGCTCGGTCAGGCATCTGCGCCGCTCGATATCGTAATGATGGACCCGCCTTATGGCTCAGGCGCGGGTGCCGTCGCGCTCGACAAGCTCGCCCGGCTCGGCTGGGTCGGCCCCGCCAGCTGGATCAGCATCGAAACCGCCTTCAACGAGCCCGTCACCGTCGCCGGGTTTGAGATCGACACGGAACGCACCCACGGCAAGGCCCGCATCACGCTGTTGCGCGTCGCTGGATAGCCGCCATCGAGTAACTAGTACCGCACGCAGCCTTCTGTAGGATCGCCACCGAGATGTCGAAACCGATTCCGCCAGACCCCACCCCATCGCAGCCGGGCGTAAACGTCGGGCGCGATTTGCCCGCCGTCCACCCCCGCGCCATCGAGGGCTTCCATTTCATCGAGAGTTTCCTGCTGATCGTCATCGCCCTGATGACGCTCGGTGCCGCCGGAATCGAGATGATCGGCGTCTATCAGCGCCAGACCATCGGCCTCGCCGATATTCTGCTGATGTTCCTCTACACCGAGGTGATCGGCATGGTCGCCGTCTTCTACACGCGCAGCGGATCGCCCTTCATCTACCCGATCTTCATCGCCATCACCGCGCTTGCGCGGCTTATCGTGCTGCAGGGCAAGGAGATGGCACCCGAAAATATCGTGTTCGAAGCCAGCGCCATCCTGTTGCTGGCGATCTCGGCGGTCGTCATCCTGCGGGCGAGCAAGGGCTGAGCCTCAGCCGTCGCCCGGCGACTTGACGAGTGCCAGCCCGCCCAGGCTCAGCACCGCCGCGACGATCAGATACACCCCCACCAGCGCCAGCCCGCCGCGTTCGGCCAGCGCCTGCGCTACGATCGGCGCCAGCGCCCCGCCGATGATCCCACCCAAATTGAATGCCAGCGACACGCCGGTATAGCGCACCCCCGCACCGAACAGCGACGGCAGCCACGCCCCGAGCGGCCCATAGGCAAAGCCCATCGCAAACAGCGCAAACGCCAGCCACGCCCACACCACCAGCAGCGAGGTCGATCCCAACATCGCCCCCATGGTCAGCCCGGCGACGACCGCCCCGGCAAAGCCCCAGCGCAGCATCGGTGCCACGCCGAACCGGTCTGATAGCGTGCATGAAATAATCACGCCCGCCGCCAGAAACGGAATCGCCAGCAGCTCGACGATCAAAAACGCCTGTCGGCTGTGCCCAAGCGTCGTTGTGCCATAGCCAAGCGCAAAGGCGGTCGCGATGTAGAACAGCGCAAAACAGGCAACCACGCCGAATGTCCCGGCCAGGGTCCCGCGCAAATCCTGCCGCAGCAATTGGGCGATCGGCACCTTGGGCAACTGCCCCTGCCGCGCCGCTTCAGCAAAGGCCGGGGTCTCCGCCAGCTTCAGCCGAACCCACAGCCCGACAAAAACCAGCGCCGCACTCGCCAGAAACGGCAGCCGCCAGCCCCAAGCACGGAACTGCTCGTCACTCATCACCAGCCCGAGCAACAGAAAAAAGCCATTGGCGGCAACGAACCCGATCGGCGCGCCGAGCGGCGGAAACATGCCAAATCGCCCGGCCCAACCCGGTGGTGCATTCTCCACCGCAAGCAGCGAGGCACCGCCCCACTCGCCGCCCAGCCCGAGCCCCTGTCCAAAGCGCAACACGCACAGGATCAACGGCGCGGCCCAGCCGATTTGCGCATAGCCAGGCAGAAAGGCGATCAGCACCGTCGATCCGCCCATCAGCAGCAATGAAGCGACCAATGTCGATTTACGCCCCACCCGGTCGCCAAAATGCCCGAAGATCGCCGCCCCTACCGGGCGCGCGATAAAGGCGAGGCCAAAGCTTGCATAAGACAGCAGCAGCTGTGCCGCCTTGTCCTCTGCCGGAAAGAACAAAGGGCCAAAAACCAGCGCGGCGGCAGTCGCGTAAATGTAGAAGTCATAAAATTCTATCGAGGTACCAACCAGGCTTGCGGTCAGCACACGGCGATTGGTTCTCAGCGGATTGGGCTTCGCGGGAGCAGTCATGCCGCCTCCTTACCGAAGCGGCACGCAATGTCGAAGCGTCAGGCAGTGCCCATCGCGCGCACGATGCTTAGGAACAGCCAATACAGGCCGCCGGAGATCGCCATGACCGCCGGCAGCGTCATCACCCATGCAAGCCCCATGTTGATGATCGTGCGCGATTGCAGCCCCGTGCCGCTCGCCACTGAAGCGCCCGCCACGCCGGACGACAGGATATGCGTGGTCGACACTGGCACCGCGAAATTGTCCGCAACCAGAATCATCCCCGCCGCGGTCAATTCGGCCGATGCACCCATGCCATAGGACAAATGCGCCTTGCCGATCTTCTCGCCGACGGTGACGACGATCCGCTTCCAGCCGACCATCGTGCCGAGCCCCAGTGCAATCGCAACAGCGATCTTCACCCAGACGGGAATGAAGTGCGTGCTGTTCTCAATGCCCTTTTGGTAAGCGGCGATTGTCTTCAGTTCACCCTCGCTGAAGCTGGCGCGCGTCGCCTTGCCCTTGGTCACCAGCTTGCTGGTATCGAGCACGAGATACAGGTCGTTGCGAAGGATCGGCGTCGCCGATGACGGCACATTGGCAAAGCTGCCATAGCCGCTCACGCGTGTCGCGACATCGCGCGACACCGTATCGATTGCTCCATAGACGACCGGGTCGCTGGCCGATTTGGTCTTGAGCGCACTCGCCAACACCTCGCGCGCTGTACCCAGCGGCACCGTCGCCGATCCGGCATGCTTGGCGAAAACGCCCGCCGCTGCCTGCGCCTCTTGAACAAAAGCGGGCGCATCGACGCTGGCGCTGCGGTTCAGCGCATAAGCAGTTGGCGCACAGCCGATCAGGATCAGCATGATCAGGCCCATGCCCTTCTGCCCGTCATTGCTGCCGTGGAAAAAGCTCACCGCCGTGCAGGTAAAGATCAGCAGCGCGCGAATGCCGCGCGGTGGCGGCGCATCCCGATCGGGCTTCGCGTAAAGCTTCGGATTGCGGAAGATCGCCTTCATCGCGAGCAGCAGAACGAGCGCGCAGGCAAAGCCGAGCAGCGGTGCCAGAGCCAGGCCGGTCAGCACCTTTTGCGCCTGCCCCCAATCGACACCGGATGTGCCGCCCGTGCCCGATGACAGCAGCTGATTGGCAAAGCCGACCCCCAGGATCGAGCCGATCAGCGCATGGCTCGATGAATTGGGCAAGCCGACATACCAGGTCGCAATGTTCCAGAGGACGGCACCGATTAACAGCGCGAAGATCATCGCGAACCCGGCGGCATTGCCGACGTTGAGGATCAGCTCGACCGGCAACAGCGACACGATCGAATAGGCGACCGCGCCCGACGAGAGCAGCACCCCGAGGAAGTTGAAGAAACCGGACCACACCACTGCGACCGGCGCGGAGAGCGAATTGGTGTAGATTACGGTGGCAACCGCATTGGCCGTATCGTGAAAGCCGTTCACGAATTCAAAGCCAAGCGCGATCAGCAGCGCCGAACCCAACAGGATCACGGTCGCAATGCCCAGCGTCTCGCCGACGCTTGCCGTATCCTGGAAGACGCTCCACCCGGCCAGGCCTGCGCCACCGAGCAGCACCAGCAGGAACACAATCCGGGCGAGCGGATGAGCGCTTCCGTCTAGACGCGGCCTCGAATCACCGATTACGTCACCCGATTCGCCGGGCATGAGAGACCTCGTCGCCATGATCACCCCATCGCCGTATCATGTGATGGATTTATGACAAGGCTTCGTCGCCATCGTTGCGCGTTGGGCGGGTCAGGCCGTCGCCAGCACCGCCGCCATCGCCGGCATCACCGCCTGTAATGCCTTGACCGGGCGGATCATCACCCGGAAATTGGTGATCTTGTCTTCGGCATTCCAGTGAATGATATCAACGCCGTTCACCTGAATGCCCTCCAGATCGAGCGCAAATTCAAGCACGGCCGAATCCGCCCCAATCCATTCCTCGACATAGCGAAAGCTGGGCACGCCAAGCACCGCCTGCGCTGCGGTCAGATATTTGATCGTGATCGCCTTGCCGACCTGCGGGGTATGGACGGCGGGCGACTGGAACACGCAATCATCGGCGATCAGGTCGTGCAGCTGCGCCGGGTCACGCGCCTCCATCAGCCGGTGCCAGTGGTCGATCGCTGCTGCCATTTGTCCCGCCCCTTCACGCGCCTGAGTCGATGGGATCATGCACCCCCGCCATCATCGCTGCAATCGCGGCTACGCTGTTGCCTAGTCCGTCCCCGTTCCCTACCTGTTCACCGATGAGTCTCCCCGCCGAATCCCCGCAAGACCCGCCCTATATCCGCGGCCTCAATCCACCGCAGCGAGAAGCGGTGTTGACCACCGAAGGCCCAGTGCTCGTGCTCGCCGGTGCCGGCACGGGCAAGACCGCCGCCCTCACCGCCCGGCTTGCCCACCTGCTCTACACGCGCAAGGCCTATCCGAGCGAAATCCTCTCGGTCACCTTCACCAATAAGGCCGCGCGCGAGATGCGCCACCGCGTCCGCGCCATCGTCGGCGATGTGGTGGAGGGCATGCCCTGGCTCGGCACCTTCCACGCCATCGGCGCCAAGATGCTCAGGCGCCATGCCGAGCTTGTCGGCCTGCAACCCAATTTCACGATCCTCGATACCGATGATCAACTGCGCCTGCTCAAGCAGCTCATCATCGCCGCCGATCTCGACGAGAAACGCTGGCCCGCGCGCCAGCTCGGCGGCATCATCGATGGCTGGAAGAACAAAGGCCTCACCCCCGCCGATATCGATGCGGGCGAAAGCGAGCTCTACGCCAATGGGCGCGGGCGCGAGATGTACGCCGCCTACCAAGCCCGCCTCATCGCGCTCAACGCCTGCGATTTCGGCGATCTGCTGCTCCACATGCTCACCATCCTCAAGCGCGACCGCGCGGTGCTCGAGCAGTATCAGCAGCGCTTCCGCTACATCATGGTCGACGAATATCAGGACACCAACAGCGTCCA
>CAZXBM010000074.1:0-15787 GCA_964638495.1 uncultured Stakelama sp.
CGCCCGCGGAAGGCCAAATAGACTTACGTCAACGCCGCCTTCCGTCGGCGCTTACCCTGAAGCGGCTATCTGTCGCGGACGGCAACCGCTGTCTGCTCACCTTGGTGGATCATACCTCCGAGTTGCGCACCGAGCAGAATCTGCGCCGCGAGATGATGACGGACAGCCTGTCGGGCCTGCCCAATCGCGCCGGGTTCAGCGAGTTGCTTGAAGGCGTGATTGGCGAGGAGACAGATCAGCGCGCGCGCTTTGCGGTGTTGATCGTCAATCTTGACCGGTTCAGCCGGGTCAATGCCTGCCTTGGATCGATGGCGGGTGACGAGCTGCTCATCACGCTGGCCCGGCGGCTCAAGGGCGCGCTGCGCGGCGGCGATGTGCTTGCGCGCACGGGCGGTGATGAGTTCGGCATTTTGATGACCCTTGATGAAGGGCGCAGCGATGCAGATCATGTCGCCAAGCGCATCCAGGGCGCTTTGGCCACGCCGTTTCGCCTGTCCGATTTCGAGATCCGCGTGTCCTGCTCGATCGGCATCGCCTTTGGCTCGGATATGTTTGAGGATTCGGAAGACCTGATCCGCCACGCACAGTTCGCGGTCAAACGGTCCAAATCATCGGGCTGCGTCGAATCCTACCAGACACAGGCCTTCGATGTCGTGCGCGAACAGTTTGGCATCGAAACCGCGCTCCGCCGGGCAATTGACGCGCAGCAGCTGCGCCTTACCTACCAGCCGATCTGCGATCTATCGACGGGTCGAGTCGTCGCGTTCGAAGCATTGGCCCGGTGGTTGACCGAGGACGGCGTCGAACTGTCACCGGTTGATTTTATCCCCGTGGCAGAAGAGTCGGGCTTGATCGTGCCGCTTGGCCGGTGGGCGATGAGCGACGCAGCCATGACGCTTGCCAATTGGGATCAGCGTTTCGGGCGGGATTGCGGCGTACGCTTTGCGGTCAATTTGTCGGCAATTCAGCTGCAGCGCGATAACATTCCGCGCTTCGTTGAGCGTGCGCTGGCCGCCAGTGGGCTGCCGGGGGAACGCTTCACGCTCGAATTAACCGAGAGCGCGCTGATCGCCGATCCTGATCGTGTCGCGCAAACGATGCAGGCGCTCAAGGCGTTGGGTACCACGCTGGCGATGGATGATTTCGGCACCGGCTATTCCAACCTGGCCCATTTGCAAAAGCTGCCGATCGATGTGCTCAAAATGGACCGAAGCTTCGTCACGGGCATGCTGGTCGACCGGGACAAGATTGCCATCGTCCGCGCCATCCTGTCGCTTGCCCAGGCGCTCGGCATGAAGACGACGGCGGAAGGCATTGAAAGCTACGAACTGGCCCAAACGCTTGGTGCGCTTGGCTGCACCTTTGGGCAGGGCTATTATTATGCCCGTCCGCTGGAAGAAGCAGCCGCCTATGCCTTCATGCTTGAGCGCAACGCCTGATTGATCGCGATGTCGGCCAACGCTGCCACCCGGTCCGCATCCGGAAATCCTTCGTCGATCCACTGGCTTTCAATCTGACGCAGCAGTCCTGCAACCGCTGGCCCTTTCACGATCCCACGCTCGACCAGCATCCCACCTGTGATTGGGAGGCGAGGCGGGGTCCAATCGTCGATCTCGCTCAGCAACCGCCCCAAGTCGCTATCTTGCGCATGCAGCAGCAGCCGGTCGGTCGCTGTCGCCACGCCGATGCGGTAGGCAAGCGCGCGTGGCGGCATCAGCGCGGGATCGAGCGCAAGCGCCAGCCGTTTGCGATCCGCATTGGAGAATTTGAGCCGTGCCGCAACAGCCTCCCCGGTTGCCGGATCGTCTGGCAGGAGGGCGGCCAATCGGCGCAGCGGATCGGGTGCAATCCCCGCCGCAGCCTCTCGTCTGGCCAGGCGCGCGAGCCGCTCGGCGGAGACAATTTCCGGTATCACAGGGGCGAGAATGCCGTTGTCGATCATCAGGCCGACAATCGCCGGTGCGGTGCGCGCAACCAGCAGCTTGAGTATTTCGTCGGCGATGCGCTCGCGGGAAAGCGCCATCAGATCATTGGCGCGCGCCGTGCAGGCGGCGAGCCCATCAGCATCGGGCGTATCGGCAAAGCGCGCGACGAAGCGGAAGAAGCGCAAGATGCGAAGATGGTCCTCGGCAATGCGCCGCAGCGGATCGCCGATGAAGCGCACGCGCCGTGCCACCAGATCGTCAATGCCATCGAAATAATCGAACAGCGTGCCGGTAAGCGGATCGGCGTATAAGGCATTCATCGTGAAATCCCGGCGCGCAGCGTCCTCGCGCCAGTCGTCGGTATAGGCAATCGTCGCGTGGCGACCGTCTGTCGCCACATCGCGGCGCAGCGTCGTCACCTCCACCGGGCCATCAGCCAGGACGGCGGTTATGGTGCCATGTGCAAGACCGGTCGGCACAGCTTTGAGTCCGGCCTCTTTCAGCCGCGCCAGCACCTCCTCGGGCGCGAGCCGTGTGGCGATGTCGACGTCGTTGACCGGCAAATCGAGCAGCGTGTCGCGCACGGCACCGCCAACGAACCGCGCATCGCCGGAATCTGCACCAAGCACCCGGCACAGCGCCATCAGTCCTGCCCGGTCCTGCCAGGCGGCCGCAGGCAGGATCAGCCGTTCCATATCACCCGTTCCATTGCAGTCTGCGCGACAGGTTGACGATCATTGCCGCCGTCGCCCCCCAGATCCGGTTGTCACCCCACATGATCTCATAATAGTGCCGCTCGCGTCCCTGCCAAAGCGTGCTGGCCTTCACATGATTGGCTGGATCAAGAACGAAGCTGAGTGGCGCTTCAAAGACATGCGCTACTTCGTCGGCATTCGCCACCAGCACCAGATCGGGCGGAATGACCGCAAGGATCGGCGTCACGTCATATCCTGTCACGGTGCGATAGCGATCCGCAGCGCCGACGATTGTCACTTGCTCGCGCGGCAGGGAAATCTCTTCTTCAGCCTCGCGCAGCGCCGCCTCGATGGCATCGGCGTCGGTGGGGTCGATCCGTCCCCCGGGGAATGCCACCTGACCGGGGTGGCGGCGCATCGTGTCGGTTCGCCGGGTAAAGATCACGCCTGGCTCGGTTCGGTCAGTGACGGGCACCAGAACGGCGGCCGCGTGGAGTGGCCCCGCCTCGGGTGGGGGGGCGTCATGATAGTCACCGCCCAGCAGCACAGTTCCTTTCGTCGGCCCTGCCGCCAGCGCGTACCGCAATCTGTCGGCAAGCGTCATGCAGCAGGGTCGATCGGGAAGAAGCAGCCATTGCTCCAGATGCCGGGCACGTCGCCAGGCGTCTCGAGCGCGAGATTGGCGATGTCGTAATAGATCGGTCGAGCGATCAGCGCTTCCAGCCCGCCGCGCACATGCAGATAGGGGCGGGGGCCGTTCTCCCCCTGCGCAAATCGCAACCGGTGCGTGTCGTCGGCGCTCACCAGATCGCCAGTGTTGAGCCGAAAGGCCAGCTTCATTGCGTCACCCGCGCCCTCGGCCTTCATCTCGACCGCGACAAATGGCGCGTCTTCCACCTCGATCGTCAATTTTTCAGCAGGCGTCACCAGCACATAGCCGCCATCTGCCTCCCGCCGCAAAATCGTCGAAAACAGCCGCACCATCGGCTGCCGGCCGATCGGCGATCCCTGGTGGTACCAGGTCCCGTCGCGTGCGATTCGCATGTCGCTGTGCCCGCAATGGCTTGGGTGCCACTGCTCAACCGGCGGCAGCTTGTCATCGAGCGCCAGCCGGGCAATATCGGCGAGCGACATCGCGGCGAAATCAGGGGGTAGGTCCATCGGCATGCCGTTTCGGTAGGGCAGCCGCGCCGTCCCGTAAAGCGGATCGCATGTTGATCAGGCGAGCGCTGGTTGGCGTGGTCCCAGCATGCCGGCATCGGCGGGAATATTGGCACCCCGGGCAAGCAGGCGATGCTGATCGACCTGCCCGGGTGTGCGCCATTGTGCGGTAAAGTCGGCAGTAAAGCCGAAAAAACGACCATAATAGGTTGGGTCGCCAATCAGCATTAGCGGCATGTCGTCATTGGCCGCATCGGCGGTTGCCAGCATATGTCGCATCAGGCATTGGCCAATGCCCTCGCCCTGCCGGTCGGGGCGCACGGCGACCGGGCCGACCATCGCGAGCGGGGCAGATGTGCCGGAATCGCGATGCAAGGCGATTGGCCAACTCTGCAGCGAGCCGATCAGCGCCCCATCCTCGACGGCAGCAAAGCTCAGCGCTGCGAGCGGGGGCATCCCGTGTCTGATGCGATATGCCGTGCGAGTATGGCGATCGCGACCAAAGGCCGCGTCCAGCAATGCCTCGATCGCGGCAGGGGCGATGGAACCTAGCGGCGTCAGCGTGATCATCTCGATTTCCTTTCACGCTTTATTCCACGCGATCATTACAGCCTTATGGACGCGCTGCGCCGCGCGCCTTAGCCTTGAGCCATTAGAACGCAAGTCGAATGGGGATGGGCCAATGAAGCTCTATGATTCCGCCTGGGCACCGAGCCCGCGCCGCGTGCGTGTTTACCTCGCCGAAAAGGGCATCTCCGTCGATCGGGTCGAGGTAGATCTTCGGGCCGACGAACAGTTTAGCGAGGCTTATCTGGCGATAAACCCGCGCGGCATCGTCCCTGCCCTGGCGCTTGATGATGGCGAGGTGATTTGCGAATCGGCGGCGATCTGCCGCTATTTCGAAGCGCTGCATCCGCAACCGCCGCTGTTTGGCACCACCCCGATTGAGATTGGCCGGATCGAATCCTGGACCCGGCGGATCGAATCGGATGGCTATGCCAGCGCGGTGTATGTGTTTCGCAATTCCAAGCCACAGCTGGAGGGACGCGGCACGCCGGGGAAATGGCCAGCGATCCCAATCATTCCCGAATTGGTGACCCGCGGAACAATCATGTGGACCACCTTCGTCAACGCACTCGACGCTCGGCTTGGCCAATCGCGCTGGATCGCTGGAGACGAAATCAGCTTCGCCGATATCACGGCGCTTGTGACGATCGATTTCGCCGCCCGCGCGCGGCTTGCCGTTCCGGACGCGCATCAGCACCTCAAGAACTGGCACGAAACCATTTCCGCCCGGCCAAGCGCAAGCGCCTAGAGCCATTGCGGTTGATCGAGGCATCGCCCTGGTGGAGCTGCAGCAACCCGGCCCGGCAGCTTGCTGTAACAGCAGGCGGCTTTTCACCGCGCCGCAACCTGTTATGGCGCGCGCATTGTAGCCACCGAAACACGTTGAAGGGCCCGGCTTGACCGATCGACTACAACTCGAAGTGCATGATCTTGAGGTTCAGGTGCTCACCGGAATCTATTCTGAGGAAACGCACTTGCCCCAGCCGCTGCGCATTTCGATGACGGTGGATCTGGAATGCCCACCGCATTTCGCGCCCGACACGCCGTTGGCGGCATCGAAAAACTATCTCGATCTCAAACGTGCGGCGACAACCGGGTTGCCGCAGGGCGTTCATTTCACGCTGATAGAAGGCGTGGCGGATCACATCGCCGCTGAGTTGATGCGTGATGATCCGCGCGTGCTGCGGGTCAAGATCAGCATCGTGAAGCTTGCCATCGCCGAACAGGGCGAATCGATCGGCATGACACTGGTGCGTCACCGGCGATGACGAGCATTACGGTCGAGGGGGAGGGTGCCCTTGCCGACGATCTTCGTACGCTCATGGCTGGTCAGGAAGTTTCGTCTGCCAATGCGGACGCGAAAGGCACGGCATTAATCGCCGACGCCGACGTGACGGCCACGTGCGCGCGCATCCGGCGGTGCCTCGCACCGGCAATTGTCGTGATCGTGCCTGAGTCACTGCCACCGCTCCCGCGCCGCCTCGTCACCTCAGCGATCACGCCGCTTGCGATCGAGCTAGCGCCAGCCCGGCGGGTATCGGCCGTTGTGATGCACAATGGTGCCAGCCAGTCAGATGTCGCCCAGGCTGCGCTCTTTCTAATCACCGCTCAGGCAGTCACCGGCCAGACGCTTGAGATCGAGGGCCCATCCGCGACTCGAGATGATGGCGCTTCAGTTACGGTCGCACCGGCCCAATGATTGGATGACAATCCGGTAATCCTCCTGAGCTGCAGCCGATTCGGTGTCACTCATCTTGCCGGTGCTCGCGGCGGGCAATTGGCCGGGTAGCGCACAGGCCAGTCGATACCACAACAGCGTATCCCGCTTCGGCGGTGCTGCGGCTTCGTCGACGATTTCGCTCAGCGCGACTGACCAGCGTGGCTGCTCGCCTGGGCGTCGCAGGATGTTGAGCGACACTGGCCTGCCGTCACGCGTCGTGAGGAAAATCTGGGTCTCGCTTTCGCCGGGCAACGTCCCCGGCACATGAAAGGCATTGCCGATGCCCGTCACGATCGGCGGCGCATCTGCCGCCAGCGCATCCCGTGCGATCTGCCGGCTGAGCGCGTCGAGCGCGGGCGCCCATGTCCGCTGAGAATCAAGCCCGGTCAGCTGAACCTGGTCGATGCGGCCAGGGACTGGGCGAGCATAGAGCAGTACACGTAACTTATTTAACTTGGGGAGTTTTCCGCGACTGTCCGGCACGACATCAAGCAAATAGCCGATGCGCGGCGGTATCGATTCAGCGCCGCGGATCAACGCTCTTACATCGGCCTGAATGTAAAGGCGGACGCGGCCTGGGGCGGCACCTTGCGCTTCCAGCCCCTTTAGTCGTTCGGTCCGCCGAATTGTCACATCGATAATGGAAGGCGACCGAAGGACGAGATCGGCTGTCTGCGCATAGGGGGGCGGTGGCTCGACCGATACGGTGGAGAGCGGGGCGGCTGGCCCCTGTGCGGCAAGGGGCGAGGCGAACGAAAGAATCGCTGAAACCGATAGCGCGGCGGCGCGTCGTGATGAGTGCAACATGCGGTATGGAATAGCCATATGGGGTATTTTTATACAGAAATAATTCTGCCATGCAGAGATTGTACGATTGTTGCTCAAGACAAAGCGTTTGCGTCAGTCTTGAGGTGGCGATAGAGACTCAGGTCTCGAAGAGCGATGTTATGGCTCACGATAGCCTTGCATCGATCCGGCGCTCCGGATCGTTGGAGGGGCAATGTTGGGGCAATTGGGAGTTTGTTAGCTGAATGGCATATGCAGATCGGAATGATGGCGGCAACAAAGTGGTGGCGATCATTATCGTCGCGCTTATCCATGCTGTCATCGGCTATGCGTTCGTTACCGGGCTTGCGTATCAGTACGTCAAGAAGGTTTCGGAAAAACTAAACACCTTTGACGTGGCGCCGCCGCCGCCGCCGCCGCCAGACGAGCCACCGCCCCCGCCGCCGCCAGACCAGCCGTTGACGCCACCGCCCGTGGTGTCGCCGCCGCCGATCGTGCGCAATCCGAACCCGCCAGTCGTGCAGGTTCAAAGCGTGGCGACGCCGCCGCCGTCGATTGTCTTTACGCCGGTCACTGCTCCTCCTGCGCCGCCTGCGCCACCGGCACCTCCTCGCGTCAGCCAGGCGGCTGGTGCCCGGGGTGACGAAGCGAGCTGGGTCTCCGCTGATGATTATCCACCCGCCGCGCTTCGTGAAGAAAAAGAAGGCACGTCGGTCATCGGGTGGACGATCAACACGCAAGGCCGTGTCGAGAATTGCCGCACCATTCAGTCGAGTGGCTCAAGCGATCTGGATGAGGCTGCTTGCCGTGCCCTGACCCGCCGCGGGCGCTACACGCCCGCCAAGGACCAGGATGGCAACCCGCTTGCCACGACTAAGCAGCGCCGCGTCCGCTGGGTGATACCGCAGTAACGATCCGTCAGGCGGGGATCATGGGACCCCCGCCGACTTATTTTAGAGGAAGATAATTCTATGCTCACCACCATCCTCGCTGCAGCTCCGGCCGCGGCACCCGCCAATCCTTATGGCCTTCAAGAAGCGCTCCAGCAGGGCGGCATTATCGCCCAGACCGTTTTTGGCATTCTCGTCATCATGTCGGTCGGCACCTTCTATATCCTGTTCACCAAGTTGTTCGAGCAGCAGAAGATCATGGGCCAGGCCAAGCGCGTGCGCGCGAGCTTCTGGACCAGCGCCAGCCTGAAGGAAGCGGCGGCCAAGCTCGAGCAGAACTCTGCATACAAGCAGATCGTCGACGATGGTCTCGCCGCCCAGGAGCAGCATAAGAAGCTGACTGATCCGGTCGAAGCGCATGATTGGCTGCATGGCTCGCTCGCGCGTTCCGAAGCGGCGATCAACACCAAGCTGGCTGGCGGGCTCGCTTTTCTCGCTACGGTGGGTTCGGTGTCGCCGTTCGTCGGGCTGTTCGGCACGGTGGTCGGCATCTACCGTGCGCTCATCAAGATCGGCGCATCCGGTCAGGCATCGATTGACGCGGTTGCAGGGCCGGTCGGTGAAGCACTGATCATGACCGCGCTCGGCCTCGTCGTCGCGGTGCCGGCGGTGCTTGCCTATAACTGGCTGCAGAGCCGCAACAAGTCGATCGCATCCGATTTGGGCGCGTTCTCGACTGATGTGCTCGGCTATCTGGCATCGGACGGCGGGGTTCGCCCGGCGGTTCGCGGTCCGGCTCCAAAGGCACCGGTCAAGCCTACGACGACGCCAGCTAAGGCCTGAATGTCTTGACTGCGACGGGGCTGTTCGCATCCGCGGACAGCCCCGTGCTGACGCCGCTGACCCCATTGGCGGCAATTTGATTGAAGAATAGGATAACGCGCAATGGCGATTAGCGTTGGCGGCGACAGTGCCGAAAAGCCAATGTCAGACATCAACACGACCCCATTGGTGGACGTGATGCTGGTGCTTCTCATCATCTTTCTGATCGCGGTCCCCGTCGTGCTCCAGACCGTGAAGGTCAAGCTGCCGGAAGTGAAGTTCGACCCGACACAGACCAAACCCGAAAACGTGTCGCTCTCGATCAAGGGTGATGGCGCTGGCGGCTGCGAAATTTTCTGGAACACTACCAAGGTTTCCAGTACCGAACTGCTCGACCGTGCGGTCGCCAAGCTGAAGCTAGAGATTGCGCGCCAGGGTGGCCCCACCGCGCCCGGCGTAGAATTGCCAGAGGCCCATATCCGTGGTGACGTGGATACGCCCTATAAGTGCATCGGCGGCGCGATCTTCCAGATGCAGCAGGCGGGCTTTGCCAAAGTGGGCTTCATTTCAGAGCCGGCCCCGGGCGGAAACACGGAGCGTTTGTAATGGCGATCCGGACAATCAGGAGTAACTCGACATGGCAATGAGCGGCGGCAAAGAAGACGGCCAGCCCATGATGGACATGAACATGACGCCGTTGATCGACGTCCTGCTCGTGCTCCTCATCATGTTCATCATCACCATTCCGATCCAGACGCATGCTGTGAAGGTCGATCTGCCGCAGAACGATCCAAACGCTCAGCAGCAACAGATCGAACCGGACAAGAACAAGATCACGATTGATCCAGCCGGCGTGGTCGCCTGGAACGGTACGCCGGTTGATGACATCACGCTGCGTCAGTTTCTCGACGCGACGACCCAGCTGGACCCGGAGCCCGAGCTTCATTTCCAGCCAGACGCAAGCGCCCGTTATGAGACGGTGGATCGCGTGTTGGCGGTCGTAAAACGGTCGGGTGTGACCAAGCTGGGATTCATCGGAAACGAGCAATATCGCAACGATTTCTGATCGGCCCAGCTAGCGTTTGTTACAGAAAAGCGGTCCTTACGGGCCGCTTTTTTTGTGTCCATTTTGGGAGAAATATTGCTATCTTACTGATTTTATTGATGAAAGTTGCCCATCATTTTGCTTGCACCCATTTCACTAAAATGACACGTTAGTGTCACAAAAATGAAACTTCCTATAATGGGTGGTGCAAGAAGGAGAAGGAATGATGCGCACTGTAATTCGCGCGCTGCTTGTCACAGCGCTGCTGGTTGTCCCTGGTGTGAGCCAGGCAGCCGGTGATGATCACAATGGCTTTGTAGAGATCATGCAGGGTGATCTTGGGCGGGCCGAACGCATGCTTGTTGCCCAACACAAGATGTTTCCCGAAGCCGCCGACCTTTCGCTCAATCTGGCAGCGATCTATGCCAGCAGCGGGCGCATCCAGCAGGCCCGGGCGCTCTACGCAGATGTCCTCGCCCGGCCCAATGAGAACATGGTGATGCCGCGGGATCGAACGGCATGGTCGCACGAGATTGCGACGCTTGGTCTGCAGCGACTGCGGACGAGCGAGCTGACGGCGCGTTGATCGCGACGTAGCTGCTATGGTGGAAGCCTTGCCGCAATAGGCTCTGGTTGCAACTGCGGCTCATAGCTTGGGCAAGGTAACCCCGCGCTGTCCCATATATTTACCGGCGCGGTCGGCATAGCTGACCTCGCACGGTTCATTACCTTGCAGGAACAAGAACTGGCACGCGCCCTCGTTTGCATAGATGCGCGCTGGCAGCGGCGTGGTGTTGGAGAACTCCAGCGTCACATGCCCCTCCCAGCCCGGCTCGAGTGGGGTCACGTTCACGATGATCCCGCAACGCGCATAGGTCGACTTGCCGAGGCAGATCACGAGCACGTCGCGCGGCACCCGAAAATACTCCACCGTGCGTGCCAGCGCAAAGCTGTTGGGCGGGATCACGCAGACATCGGTCTTGCGATCGACAAAACTGTTGGCATCAAAATTCTTGGGATCGACGATCGCAGAATCGACATTCGTGAAAATCTTGAATTCGTCAGAGACCCGCGCGTCATAGCCATAGGACGACAGGCCGTAGGAGATGCACCCGTCACGCTTCTGTGATTCGACGAAGGGCTCGATCATGCCCGTTGCCAGCGCCTGTTCCCGTATCCAGCGATCCGACATAACGGACATTCAGAACCCTTTCTCGCATTGGCTGGGACGACCATGCCCGGCAAACCGTCCGTACAGCAAGGGGGTGTCGCACTGCTTCTGGTGGTCTCGTCAGGCAATCCCCAAATCGGCTGGCCCAAAGGCATGCGGCAACAGCTCGGACAATCGATACTCTGCCAAGGCATCGCCTTCGGCTGCACCGCAGATCACGGGAATATCGCGCCCGCCCATTTGGGCCGCTTCATTAATCACCTGCCGGCACCGGCCGCATGGGCTTACAGAGGTGACGCCGCGCGGCACGCCGTCAGCATCCATCGGTCCGCCGATCACCGCGATGGCCACCACCTCGACTAGCCGCCCGCTGGCATTCGCCGTCGCCAACGCGACCGTTTCGGCACATAGCGACAGGCCGTAGCTGGCGTTCTCGAAGTTCGCGCCTGTGATGATGCTGTCATCGCTCATCAGCAGCGCTGCCCCGACTGCAAAGCGTGAATAGGGGGCATGGGCATGCCGCGCCGCCTGGCGTGCCGCCTGGATCAAGCGCGTTTGGGTTTGTGGATCAGTCATGGTGCTACAACGTTCCAGTGTAGGAGAGTGGGGGCCCCATCGATCCGACGGTGCGCATTGGCTTGCCACATGCGCCAAGGGCGCGCGGCATAATTGGGCGGGAAAAAGTCCTGGATGCTCCACACCGGCCGCGGGATCGCCTCGGTCAGGCGATAATGGGAGTCGAACCGCCGCGACACCTTGATCAGCGCGGGTCGGCCGATATGCGCTTCGATCATCGTCAGCAATCGCTCGACCTCGGCGATCACGACTGCCCGATCGGGCCGCGCCGCACATGCCTCGTCGAAATCGAACAGCACGGCGGGGGGCAGGGCATCGTCGCTATGCGGCACGGTGGTGTTGAAGTTGTTCCCCTGGTCCACCGCCAGCCGGCACAGCGAATAAACATGCAACGCGCCCCGTCGGATACCGGCGGCATGGGCATCTCGCCAGTTGGCCTCAAACATCGCGTCACGTTTGTCCGCGCCGGTGGTCGCGCTCAGATAGGCAAACGACACCCCGCCGCCATGCAGCACCGGCCAGTCGAGCACCCCGTCCGCTGCGCTCACATCGATACCTTGAAAGGCATAGGAACCGGGGGAGGGCGTCCATCCCATCGCGAACACCCGCGCGCCAAAAGCCAGCAGCGCAAGCACCGCCAGCGCCGCCATTAGCTGCTTTGCCCGCCGCGCCATCATGCTGATCGTCACGGATCAGCCCTTGATGTGCAGGACGCAGATCAGCGTGAACAGCCGCCGAGCCGTGTCGAAATCGATATCGATCTTGCCTTCCAGCCGTTCCTTCAGCAGCTCGGCGGCGTCGTTATGGATGCCCCGCCGGGCCATGTCGATCGTCTCGATCTGCTGCGGCGTGGCAGCACGAATCGCCTGATAATAGCTGTCGCAAATCGCGAAATAGTCCTTGATTGGCCGACGAAAGCGCCCAAGCCCAAGCACATAAGTCTCAAGGAGTGTCTCGTCTTCGCGCGAGATGGAGATGGCAAGCCGCCCCTCCTCCACGCTGAGCGCGATCCGGTAGGGCCCGGCATAGCCATCGGGATAGTCTCGCACCGGCGCGAAATAATTGCCTTCGATCAAGTCGAAGATCGCGATTCGGCGCTCCTGCTCGATGTCAGCGCTGCGCCACAGGATGGTGCGCTCGTCGAGGGTCACTTCGATGATCCGTGGATCGGTCATGACACCGCTATCGGGGTTGCATGGCCAGGAATCAACGGTGAACACACAACTGCCCGGCAATCGCCCGCTCAACTTATCCACGGATTAAACGTCCATCGGCGCTTGAGCATCGGTGGCGGCTCTGGGATGAGGGCGCATGGCCACTGCATTCATTCCCCAACCGACGCACCCCGTCACCATGTCGCTCCCGCAAAATGTGGAGGCGGAAGCCGCGATGCTGGGCGCGATGATGATCGACAACCGCCTGGCCGATGACCTGACCGACCGACTCGAGCCCGAGCATTTCTACGAGCCCGTCCATGGCCGTATCTTCGCGGCCATCAAATCGCTGCGCAAAACCGATATGCTGGCGACACCCGTCACGTTGCGCCCGATGTTCGAGGCAGATGAGGGCATGCGCGCGCTGGGCGGTCCCGCTTATCTGGCGCAGCTGACGGGCAGCGGCGCGGGCCTTATCGGCGCGCGGCAATTTGCCAAGCAGATTTACGATCTGGCGATGCTGCGCACGCTCGTTTCGGTCGGTCGCGAACTCGTCGATCGCGCGCTTGATACATCCGAAGAGGTTAATCCACGCAAGCAGATCGAGGAAGCCGAGGAGCAGCTGTTCAAGGTCGCGGCAGATGGCGGGGCGGAAAGCTCGGTTAAAAGTTTCGGGGATGCCGCCAAGATGGCAGTGAAGATGGCCGAGCGCGCGCTCAATGCGGGCGGCAACCTGTCAGGCATCACGACGGGGCTTGATTCGGTCAATGCCAAGATGGGCGGCATGCACCATAGCGATCTCATGATCCTCGCCGGGCGCCCCGGCATGGGCAAGACGGCGCTCGCTACCAATATCGCCTTCAACGCAGCGCAGCGCTGGATGCGTGACATGGCAGACGGCATCCCGCCAGATCGCTCTGTCGGCACTAAGGTGGCATTTTTCAGCCTCGAAATGTCCGCCGATCAGCTCGCCACCCGCATCCTGGCCGAGCAATCGCAGATCAGCTCGGAGCGGTTGCGCATGGGCAAGATCAACAATGCCGAGATGAGCCGGCTCGTCCAGGCGTCGATGGAGCTGCAGCACCTGCCGCTGTTCATCGACGACACCGCCGGGCTCAGCATCGGTGCGCTCCACACGCGGATGCGGCGGCTGCAGCGTCGGCAGAACGAGCAGATCGGGCTGGTCGTGGTCGATTATCTTCAGCTGCTGCAGGGCAGCGGTCGAGGTTCAAATGACAATCGCGTGCAAGAAATTTCCGAGATCAGCCGCGGATTGAAGACGATGGCGAAGGATCTGAATGTCTCGGTCATGGCGCTGTCCCAGCTCAGCCGTGCGGTCGAGCAGCGCGAAGATAAAAGGCCGCAGCTGTCGGATTTGCGCGAATCGGGCTCGATCGAGCAGGACGCCGATATCGTGATGTTCGTCTATCGCGAGGATTATTACATCGCGATGCACGAGCCAGAGGTGCCGCGCGCGGGTAGCACCGGCGATGTCGAGGACAAGCACGCCAAATGGTCGCAACGTTATGCCGAGGTGGCCGGGCTGTCCGAACTCATCATCGCCAAGCAGCGCCACGGCGCGACCGGCAAGGTCACGCTCCGTTTCGAGCCGGAGATTACGCGCTTCAGCGACTATGCCGGGCCTGAGGCGTCATACTGAGCGAATGCCGGCCTAGCGCATCGTGCCGTAACTCTGGATCGCCCGTCACCCACGAGCGCAGCGAAGCAATCCAGCCTATCCGTTCGCGGCTCGCTGGATTGCTTCGCTGCGCTCGCAATGACGATCTATACTCCAAGCACGATGCTCTAAAAGCTCGGTTCCTCGCCCGGCTTTTCAGGCACATGAATGCCGCACTCCACCTTTTCCCAGCCGCGCCAGCGCCCGGCGCGGGGGTCTTCGCCCGGCAACACCTTGCTCGTACAGGGCGCGCAGCCGATTGACGGATAGCCTGCCTCCACCAGCCGGTGGCGCGGCAACTCATGCGCGGCGATGTAAGCGTCGATATCGCCTTTTGACCAATCAGCGAGGGGATTGATCTTCATCCGGCCCGCCGCGTCGCTGGAATCGAGTTCGAAGCGTTGCAGATTGGTCCGTGTGCTCGATTGGAAGCCTTTGCGCCCCGTAATCGTCGCGTCGAAGCCAGCAAGGGCAGCCGCGAGTGGCTTCACCTTGCGAATGGCGCAACAGCCATCGGGATCGAACGACCAGCGCAAGCCGCTTGCATCGCGCGTGGTAATGTCGGCCGCATCGGGGGTCAGATTGCGGAGATCAGTGAGCCCAAGCCGCTGCGCCAGCAGATCGCGATAGGCCAGCGTTTCGGGAAAATGCTTGCCCGTCTCCAGAAACAGCACCGGCACTGCATGATCGATGCTGGCAACAAGATGCAGCAGTACCGATGATTCAGCGCCAAAGGACGAAACGATCGCCGCCCGGCCAATCAGCCCTTCGGCCAAGATCGTTGCCAGCATCGTCTGCGTATCGACGCCGGTAAAACGCTCGTTCAACGCAGCCACATCGCTCGCCGTGAAGCTAGCGCTGCTGTCGATCAGGTCGACTGCCCGGGCCAGCGCCTTAGCCATGCCGCAGCTTCCAAACCGGCACGACGCTGTCGGCAGCTGCCTGATAGGCATTGTCATAGCGCTCGAGCGAGGCTTTCAGCACCGCTTCGTCGATTGGCGCATGCGGTGCAAAACTGTCGAAGCCGCAGCGGCGCATCAGCGGGATCTGATCGACCAGCACGTCGCCGGCCGCGCGCAGCTCGCCGTCATAGCCCGCCTCGCGCAAGATCCGCGCGGATGAATATCCGCGCCCGTCGCGGAAGGCGGGGAAGCTCACTTCGATCAGCGCAAGCTGGCCGAGATGCGGGATCAGCGCGCGCGCATCATCGCCCGCCTCGATCCGCACGGCAGTGGCATTGGACTGGCCAGCGACGAAGCTGTCGAGTGTGATTGCGGGCTCGTCATGCGCCTCGTCATCGCGAAAACGCAGCAGGGTCTCACCCATAGATCGCCTCCTTGAACGGCTCGATGCCAATGCGGCGATAGGTATCGAGGAAACGTTCGCCATCTGCTCGCGTGCGCAGATAGACGTTGGTTACTTTTTCGACAGCGTCGACCACGCCGTCCTCGTCGAAGCCGGGGCCGGTGATCTTGCCGATGCTGACATCGTCGGCACCCGATCCACCGAGCGATAGCTGGTAGTTTTCGGTGCCCTTCTTGTCGACGCCCAGGATGCCGATATGCCCGGCATGGTGGTGACCGCAGGCATTGATGCA
>CAZXBM010000075.1:0-15085 GCA_964638495.1 uncultured Stakelama sp.
GAGCGAGATCAGCAGCAGATAGGGCAGGGTGAAGCGCGACAGCATCACCACATAGGCTGCCTGATCGGGTGTCGCCTCGCCGAAGCCGCCGGTCAGCGCCCAGGTGACGGGCCAGGCGAAGATTTCAAGCAGCACCGTCATCACGATCAGCACGGGGAGCAGCACTGACAGCGCATCCTCGGCAAAGGCGAGGCCCGCCGCCATGCCGCCGCCTTTCTCTGCGACCTTCTTGTTGAACATGGGGATGAAGGCCGCGCTGAACGCGCCTTCGGCGAACAGCGCGCGGAACATGTTTGGCAGGCGGAAGGCGATGAGAAACGCGTCCGACGCAAAGCTTGCGCCGACGAAGCGGGCGAACAGCGAATCGCGCACCAGCCCGAGCACCCGGCTGGCGAGCGTGAGCCCGCCGACCGAGCCAAGCGCGCGGGCCAGGTTCACCGGTACACTACCCCCCGATCGGGATTAGGCCGATGATGTGGATCAGGCGTGGCCCATATCCTCAGCCGGGAGCGTGCCGCCATTTGCCTGCGCCTCGGTCTGCTGCATGTATAATGCGTTGAAATCGATGGGCTCGAGCATCAACGGCTGGAAGCCGCCATCGCGGACGGCATCGGCCAGCACGCGGCGGGCGAAGGGAAACAGGAGCCGGGGTGCTTCGCCCAGCAGGAACGGCTGGATATGCTCCTGCGGAATGTTGCGCAGCCCGAACAGGCCCGCATAGCTGAGGTCCACGACGAAGGCGACGCCATCATCGGTTTCCGAGCGGACGTCGATCTTGAGGACGACTTCGTGAACGTCTTCGGCAACTTGAAGCGCACCGATATTGAACTGCACATCGACCCGCGGCATCGACTGGCTTTGATAGATTGCCGGCGCATTGGGGTTTTCGAAGGACATGTCCTTTACATATTGCGAGATGAGCCCGGCAACCGGCGTGGTATCTGCGCCATTGGCCATTGGGCCATTTGCCATCGCTTCGCCGCCATTTTCCTGTTCGTCCATCGATAAACTCTTTCTAAGCCTGGGTCCAAGCGGCACGGCTATACTGCCAAAACTGCCGATGCGCGCCGCGCCTAGCAGGGGCGGCGTACCAGTTCAACGCCGCACGGGCGATAGATTGCATTCAGTTGTTTGAATCACAGCGCCTATGCGCCTATGTTAGGCGTTGGCCGAAAAGTGGAGGCAGAGTGGTTTACGTAGTTCTTCTTGCAATGATCGCCTGCTTCCTTGCGCTGCGCCTGTATATGGTTCTGGGCAAACGGACGGGTCATGAGCAGCCTTTGCCCAAGCCGGCAGAGGAAAGAGTCGTGCTGGCACCGGCGACTCCAAGGCTGGCTGATGCGCCGCAGGAATCGCGCGAGATCGTCAACCGCCATATCGAACCCCGCGCCGAGCTGGGCGTCCGCTCCATCATCGCGGCGGATTCGAGTTTTGACGTGCCGCAGTTCATCGAAGGGGCAAAGGCTGCCTACAAGATGATCCTGGAGGCGTTCTGGAAGGGCGATACCGAGACGCTGAAATGGCTGGTCGATGATGAGGTGCGTGAAAGCTTCGATCAGGCGATCAGCGAGCGGGCGAGCGCCGGCCATGTGCTGGAGAACCGGCTGGTGAGCATTGAGCGCGCCGTGATCAGCGATGCCTCGCTCGAGGGGCGTGTGGCGCGGATCAAGGTGTCGATCGAGGCGGACATTGCTGCAACGACGCGCGATGCCGAGGGCAATCTGGTTTCGGGTTCGATGACCGACGCGGTCGAGGCGCGCGAAATCTGGACCTTTGCGCGAACGCTCAAGAGCAGCGACCCCAATTGGAAGCTTGTCGAAACCGACGAGGCGTAAGCAGGATGCGGCGGTTTTGGGGGCTGGCCGCGCTGGCGCTGGCGCTGTCTGCGTGTAACGGTCGCATCGTCCCAAAATCCTATGGGCCGCCGCCGAGCAGCACGGCACCCGCCCGCAAGCCGCCCGCCGCGACCCCGATCCCCCCCATTACAGCGCCGACGACACCGGCGACGACCCAGCCTGGCGCGACGGCAACGGCCAATGCGCTGTCGACCGGGGTGGTCGCCGGGCCCGCCATCACGTCGCTGCCGCTCGATGCCAAGCAAGCGGCAGGCGCGCTTGTTGCCTTCCGCACAAGCTGCCCCTCCCTGCTGCGCCGCACCGATGCCACTGGCCTGACCCGGGGTGCGGACTGGCAAGAGGCGTGTAGCGCCGCGACCACAACGTCCGACGCCGACGCCCGCAGCTTCTTCCAGCGTTATTTTGAGGCGGTTCAGGTGGGGGATGGGCGGGCATTTGCGACCGGCTATTATGAGCCCGAAATCGCCGGTTCGCGCGAGCGACGGCGGGGCTATGAGACACCGATTTATGGTCGGCCGAGCGACCTGATCGATGTCGATCTTGGAGCTTTTTCAGGGGCGCTGCAGGATAAGAAGATCCGTGGTCGCGTCGACGGCAAGGCATTCGTGCCCTATTTCGACCGCACCGACATCGAGAATGGCGCGATTGACAAGACCGCGCCGATCATCGCCTGGGCAGCCGATCCGGTTGAGATATTCTTCCTGCAAATTCAAGGATCGGGTCGCCTAAGACTGCCCGATGGCGGCATCATGCGGATTGGCTATGATAGCCAGAATGGCCGCGATTATACCGGCATCGGTGCCTTGATGCGCGAGCGCGGGCTGCTGGCACCGGGGCAGGCATCGATGCAGGGCATCGTCGCCTGGCTCCACGCCCACCCCGCAGAGGGGCGCGACCTGATGCGCGAGAACAAGAGCTTCGTTTTTTTTCGCGAGCAGAAAAATGCAGCGCAGGGGGCGCTCGGCTATGTCGTAGCCGGCGGCACTAGTGCGGCGGTCGACCCCAAATTCATTCCGCTCGGCGCGCCGGTGTTCCTGTCGATGGACCGGGCGGACGCATCGCGGCTGTGGATCGCGCAGGATACCGGCGGGGCGATCCGAGGGGCCAATCGGGTCGATACCTTCTGGGGCGCAGGGGCCGAGGCGCAGGCAATTGCGGGTGGCATGTCTGCAAGGGGCACGGCTTTCCTGTTGCTGCCGCGCGGATCGCTGGCGCGACTTGCAAGGGGCAGCAGCGATGGCGGAACGCCGGCTAACCCCTGAAGAAGAGGCGCTGTGGCGTCGGGTGATGGCGACCGTCCGCCAGAGCCGTTCCACCGAACGTAAAGCCGCAATCGCCGCGCCGACAGCCGTTGCGCCGGTTGCCGAGCCACCCCGACAGCCAAAGACGGCCCCAGCCTCGCCAAAGCGCTCGCCAAGCAAGCAGTCGGCCATAGCGCCGACCGCGCCAAAGCCCGGGACCACGCTTGACGGGGGGTGGGACAGGCGGCTCGCGAGTGGAACCGCGACGCCGGATAGCAGCATCGATCTTCACGGCCATACGCTGCACTCTGCCTATAATGTCTTGGATATCGGCTTGGCGCGGGCGATTGCGCGCGGTGACCGGGTGCTGTTGCTGGTGACGGGCAAGCCACCGCGACCCGAAAGCGAGCGACCGCACGCAAGAGGGAGAATAAGGGACTCGATCGATTCCTGGCTGGCGGCGTCCCGTCATGCGGCCGACATCGCGGCGGTGCGGCCCGCGCACCCGCGCCACGGCGGTGCTGGGGCGCTTTACATCGTCTTGCGCCGACCGTTGCGCGAACGAAAATATTAACCTTTTGCTGGCAATTTAGCCGCCTGTACTGACGCAGATTTTGTTTCGCCCAAGGGGTCGGCCACACGATGGAAGGGACGTCGCTCAAAAGCCGCGCGATTACCTTCGCCTTGGCCGCCGGTGCGGTTGCCTTCGTCCTGGCGTTGGCCGCGACCTATGATGGCCACCTCGATATGGCCAGCATGTCGCGCGCGCTCATTCCCGCAATCGTCTGCGCCGCCATGTGCTGGGCCGCCGCCGAGCGAGCCATTTCAGAAACTGCCGCGTCGATCGATGCCGCCATCGCCCGCCTTGCCAGTGCAGCGCATGGCGACATGGATAGCGAGATTCCAGCGGAAATCGCCAGAAATGTACCCCAGCTTGCAACGGCGATGGAGGGACTTTTCCAGCAGTTCAACAGCAACATGGAAAGCGTGCACCGGCTGGCGATGTTCGACACGGTGACCGGCTTGCCGAACCGCATCAATTTTCGGCGGACCTGCGAGCGCGTGTTGGCAGACCTGACGCCGCAGGGAAGTGGCGCACTGTTCTTCCTCGATCTCGACCGATTCAAGGTCGTCAACGATACGATGGGCCATGCCGTGGGCGATATGCTGCTGGGCATGGTCGCCAACCGCCTGCGCGCGGTTGCGGACAGCGTGACGGCGGAAAGCGGCAAGGCCCCGCCGCTCCTCGGTCGGCTGGCCGGCGACGAATTTACGATGTTCTTTCCCGACATGGCCGACAGCAACGAGGCCAACCGCGTGAGCAGGGGCTTGCTGTTCGCCTTGAGCGAGCCATTCGACTTGATGGGGCATGATGTTGAAATCGGGGTGTCAATCGGCATTGCGCTTCGCCCCGATCACGGCGCGACGCTGACCGATCTGATGCGTGCCGCAGATGCTGCCATGTACCATGCAAAGGAAACAGGGCGGGGCCGGGCGGAGCATTTTTCAGAGACGCTCGCCGCGCAGATTGCCGACCGAGCCCAGCTGGAGATCGATCTGCGCGAGGCCATTGAGGCCAATCAGTTTGCGCTTGTGTTCCAGCCACAGGTGAGCGTGCAGGATGGCCGCATCGTTGGGGCAGAAGCGTTGCTGCGCTGGCATCACCCGGTATTGGGCACCAAGCTGCCTGGCACCTTCATTTCGCGTGCCGAGGAAACCGGCATGATCGTCGAAATCGGCGATTGGGTGATTGCTACGGTCGCCGATACGATTGCGCGGTGGGGCGCGATGGGGATGGAGCAGCGCCTTGCCATCAATATCAGTTCGCGCCAGCTGGAGCATGTCGGGTTCTTCCGTGGCTTGCGTGCAGCGATGCTGGCGGCGCGCGCGCCCGCGCGCCTGCTTGAGCTGGAAATAACAGAAACGCTGGCGATGCATTGCAGCGAAGAGGTGGTCGACGCCATCGCGATGCTGCGCGCTGACGGCGCGACGATTTCGATCGACGATTTCGGCACCGGCTATTCAAACCTCGCCCGGTTGCGCGATCTGCCGATTGACCGGGTGAAGCTCGATCGCAGCCTGATCGAACATATTGCGGTGAAACCCGAAGCGCGGACGATTGTGCATGCTGTTATCGGCCTGATCCACGGGCTGGGATGCGAAGCGGTGGCCGAGGGCATCGAAAATCAGAGCCAGGCCGATGTGCTGCGCGTCATCGGCTGCGACGTGATTCAGGGTTATGCGATTGCCCGGCCAATGGAAGAGGCGGCCTTTATCGCCTGGTCGCGTGCCGATAAGCGTCAGGTATTGGCGGGCTGAAGCGCCGTAGCGGCAATTGCCGCGTAGATATCGACCAGCACCCGCAGATCGTCGATGGCTACGGCTTCATCGAGCTTGTGCATCGTGGCGTTGACGAGGCCGAATTCGACCACCGGGCAGATTTTGGACAGGAAACGCGCATCCGACGTGCCACCGCTGGTCGATAGCGTCGGGCGGTGGTGCAGACAGGCTTCAATTGCGTCGGCGATCAGCGTGGAAAAATCGCCCGGGGGCGTGAGGAATGCCTCGCCCGAAATGCGCGCGACGACCGAGGTGCCGGGCGCGTGGCGCTCGGCGATTTGCGTGATGCGCTCGACGAGATCCTCGCCGCGATGCCGATCATTGAAGCGGATGCTCAGCCGCGCGCTGGCCTTGGCGGGGATTACATTGGTGGCAGGGTTGCCGACGGCCAGGTCGGTGACCTCGATATTGGATGGCTGGAACCAGTCCGTCCCTTCATCGAGCACGATCGCGTCGATGTCGGCGAGGATCGCGGTGAGCCGGCGAATGGGATTATCGGCGAGGTGCGGATAGGCGACATGGCCTTGCTTGCCGGGCACGTCGATCCAGATATTGACCGAGCCGCGTCGACCGATCTTGATCATGTCCCCCAGGCGATCGACCGAGGTCGGCTCACCGACGAGGCACAGATCGGGCGTGAGAGCACGCGCTGCCATCCGCTCGATCAGCGCGACGGTGCCATAGGTCGCCGGCCCTTCTTCGTCGCCGGTGATGATCAGGCTGATGGTACCGGCGTCGGCCGGGATGCGCGCGATCGCGGCGACAAAGGCGGCGATCGCGCCCTTCATATCGACAGCACCGCGGCCATAGAGCAAATCGCCCCGGATGTCGGGGGTGAACGGATCGCCGTGCCAGCCGCTGCCCGGCGGGACCACGTCAAGGTGGCCGGCAAAGGCGAAATGGCGGCCGCCGGTGCCGCGTACCGCGAGCAGATTTTCAACCGGGCCGTCGGGTGCGTCGCCGGCAATGAAGCGATCTACTGAAAAGCCGAGTGGCACCAGCGCCTGCTCCAGCACGTCAAAGACACTGCCGGTGGCAGGTGTGACGCTGTGGCAGGCAATCAGCTGCTTGGTGAGCGCAACGACATCGGGCAAAAGGGGGGCGACATCCATGGAGGCTGCATTGCCCAAGCTTCAGCTCGATACAATCCCCCAGAAGAACACGACGGGGTATCCCGCACCGTTCGATGCGCCGGTCGCGGGCCGCTGGTTCAGACGCCTTGCGCCCGCCGGCGGGCTGACGGCGATGGGGGTGAGCCACGTCGTGCTGCAACCCGGCGGATGGTCATCCCAGCGGCATTGGCATGAGGATGAGGACGAGTTCGTCGTGATCCTGACGGGCGAGGCCGTGCTGATCGACAATGACGGCGAGACGGTGGTGCGTGCGGGGGATTGCCTGGCCTTCCCGATGGGCGACCGCAATGGGCATCATCTGCAGAACCGCTCGAGCGCCGAGTGTAGTTTCATCGCTGTCGGGGCGGGCAATATGAAGGGTCAGGGCGAGTATTCAGACATCGACATGACGTTCGACGACAAGGGCTATTATCACAAGGACGGCACGCCTTATCCGACGACGCGGATACGCTAGCGTCTCTGTCTGCGCCCGCCCGATGCCGACCGTTCGGGCCGCGCTGTGGTGAGCGATCAACTGGCGGTGGGGCTGGTTTCGCCGAGCATCACATCGGCCAGCTCGATGAGGCTGGAGACAGACCATTCCCATTGCTGGGCCATCGCCGCATCGGGGGCCGGTGCGCCGCCATATTCCATTGGCCGGTCGATATAGGCGCATTGCAGCCCACAGGCCCGCGCCGCTGCAAGATCGCTATGATGGGCAGCGACGAGGCATAATTCGGCCGGTGCGATACCGAGCAGATCGGCGGTGCGCAGATAGGCTTCGGGCATGGGCTTGAAGGCTTGCACTGCCTCTGCTCCCAAGATCGCATCCCATTGGAGGCTGGCATGTCGCGACAGGGCCATCGTGAGCGCGATGTTGCCGTTGGACAGGGTGACGACGGGCCAGCGTGCCCTTAGTCGTGCGAGCCCGTCGGCTGCGTCGGGCCAGGGATCGAGCCGCCGCCACGCCAGCGCGAAATGCTGCGCATCGGCTTCACCCAGCGCCAGATCATGCGCCGAAAGTAGGATGTCGAGGGTTTCGCGGTTGAGGATATCCAGCCGGGTAAAGGGGCGATTGCCCGAGCGGACCTGCTCCATTGCCGGCTGATAGAGCGCGCGCCAGGCATCGGCAAAACCCGACGGATCGATATCTGCCCGGCCCGCCCGCGCAAAGACGGCTGCCGCCTCGCGCGCGATGCTGGTCCGCCAATCGACCACTGTGCCGAATACATCGAACGCCAGCACCTTGACCTTCGCCATCAACGGTTCTCCAACAGGGTCATCGACAATAAGGGGGCACGTCGCCGGTTTCAGGCTGCGGGTCAATGCGGGGCGACGATGGGGAAGGTGACGCTAAGGAACGGGTGGTGGCTGGTGATCCTGGGGCTGTTGCTCACGATCGGCGGCGGGATGCTGGCACACAGCGTTCAGACCGCAGGCGGGGTCGCAATCACTGACGTCCGCTTTGCGGGCCCCGGGGGCAAGACGATGAGCGCGTTGCTCTACGTGCCCTCCGGCGCGAACAGCCGCAAGCTGCCCGGCATTCTGGCCGTTCATGGCTACATCAATTCCCGCGAAACGCAGGACGGCTTTGCCATCGAATTCGCGCGGCGTGGCTATGTCGTGCTGGCGATGGACCAGCGCGGGCACGGCTATAGCGATGGCCCTGCTTATGCCGATGGGTTTGGCGGGCCGGCGGGGCTCGCCTATCTGCGCTCGCTGCCGATGGTCGATACCGACAATATCGGCCTGGAGGGCCATAGCATGGGCGGCTGGACGGTGCTCGCCGCTGCCGCCGCCATGCCCGACGCTTATAAGTCGATCGTGCTCGAGGGCTCCTCGACCGGCGCGCCCTATGCCAAGGAGGGCAGCCCCAGCTGGCCGCGCAATCTGGGGCTGGTCTTCAGCCAATATGACGAATTCTCGAAGCTGATGTGGGATGTGGACCGCGCAAAAGACGTGGTCGATTCGGCAAAACTGAAGGCGGTGTTCGGCACGAACGAGCGGATCGTGCCGCGCAAGGTGTATGGATCGATCGCCGATGGCACCGCGCGCATTCTGGCGACGCCGGCCGTGACGCATCCGGGCGACCATATCTCGCCAGAGGCGATCGCCCGGGCGATCGACTGGTTCTCGGTGACGCTCAAGGGGGCCAAGCCAATCCCTTCGGATAACCAGATCTGGTATTTGAAGGAAGCGGGCACAGGGCAGGGGCTGATCGGCTTTGTGATGATCATCCTGGGCGTTTTCGATCTGCTGCTTGGGCTGCCCCTGTTCGCCGGGATGCTGGGCAAGGCGCAAGGCCGCACGGCCCGACGCGACGGTCCATGGTGGCGGGCTTTTCTGATCACAAGCTTTGTGCCGGTGCTGACGTTCTTCCCGGTGTTCGTGACGGTATTCCTGCTGGTGCCGCCCAACCCGATCCTGCCGCAAACCGTGACGACGCAGATCACGCTATGGGCCTTGGTGGGGGCGGGGATCAGCTGGCTGATCGGGCGCGGCGCGCGGCGGAGCCCGCAATCGCCCTGGCTGCTGAGCATCGGCATCGTGGTGCTGAGCGTGGCGGCGGGCTATCTGGCGCTCGTGATTGTCGACCGGCTGTTCCATACTGATTTCCGGCTGTGGATCGTGGCGGTGAAGCTGCCCAATGCGCAGCAGCTGCTGATTGCGCTGATCTACATCGTCCCACTGACGATTGGCTTTCTAGCCAGCGTGCGTACGCTGGTTGACCGGCTGACGGTGCGCGGGGATGGCTGGGTGATGCAATATGGCTGGGCAAAGCTTGCGCTGGCGCTTGGCTTTGTCGTCGCGCTGTCGCTCGATTCCGGCATTTTCTTCGCCACTGGCCAGCTGCCGACGGCAATCGACCCGCTCAGTACGGTGATTGCCCTGCAATTCCCGGTGGTGCTCGCGACGGTCGCGATCATTGCGATCTTCACGTGGCGGCGGACCGGCAGCTACCGCCCTGGCGCGTTGATGGCGGGGCTGCTGGTGACGCTGTACAGCGTTGCCGGCACCGCGACACAGGGCTGGTAATGCCGATTGGGCCTTTCCTCCCGGCGATGCCGCAGTAAGGCGTGGCCTAGCGCATTCCTCAACAGGCTGGATCAGCAATATGACCTTTGCGATCGACGGTTTCGATCTCGACGCCTTTGTCGCCGCGACGCTGGCGGAGGATATGGGCGAGGGGGGTGACATTACCTCCGCCGCCGTGATCCCCGCCGATGCGCGCTTCATTGGTGTGATGGACAGCCGCGACCCGATCGTGGTCGCTGGCCTGCCGATTGCGGCGGCGTTCTTCCGGGCGCTCGACCCCGCCGCGACGATCGAGATTTTGGTTGAGGAGGGCGCAAAGGTGCTGCCGGGCACCGACCTGATGCGCATCGAAGGCAATGGCCGGGCGATGCTGAGCGCGGAACGGTCAGCGCTCAACACCGTGCAGCATCTGTCGGGTATCGCGACGATGACGCGTAGCTATGTCGACAAGATCGTCGGCACCGGGGCCACATTGCTCGACACGCGCAAGACCATTCCGGGCCTGCGCCGCCTGGAAAAATATGCGACGCGCATGGGCGGCGCGACTAACCACCGCATGGGGCTGTGGGATGCCGCGATGATCAAAGACAATCATGTCGCGGTGGCGGGCGATGTGGCCGAAGCGGTCCGGCGGGCCAAGGCAGCGGGCATCGAGCGCATCATCGTCGAGGTCGACAGGGTCGATCAGATCGAGCCTGCGCTGGCGGCGGGGGCCACGCATTTGCTGCTCGACAATATGCCGCCGCCCATCTTGCGCGGCGCGGTGACGCTGGTCGGCGGGCGGGTGCCGACCGAGGCATCGGGCGGGGTGCGCCTCGATACGATCCGCGCGATTGCGGAGACCGGGGTCACGTTCATCAGCGTTGGGCGGCTGACCCAATCGGCCCCGGCGGCCGATATCGGGCTCGATTTCGGCACTCTTTAGGCACCATCGGCGTAATGCCCGACTTCCGTTCTGCCTGCGCCGCGCTATTCTGGGCACCAACACGCAACAGGGGGATGACGATGCTATCTTGGAATGCCAGCCGCCGCATGCCCGCTCGCCTCATCGGTTGTGCCGTCGGCATGCTGGCGATCGCGGCCCCCGTTGCAAGCCATGCGCAGGCCTATGGCTGCACCGTGCCAGCGCAAATCCCCGTGCCACGCGCCGATGGCCCGACCAGCGACCAGCCACAGCGGCTGTTGCCGATTGGCGGCTATACGCTCGCGATTAGCTGGACGCCGCAATATTGCCGCAGCAACGCCCGCGACGAGTCAGCGCAGTTCCAATGTGGTACGCGCAATGCCTTTGGCTTCACCCTGCACGGCCTGTGGCCGGACGGCACCGGCAAGACCTGGCCACAATATTGCAAGGCCGCCGACATTCTTCCAGCGGCCGTCATCAAGGACAATCTGTGCACGACGCCGTCTGCGCAATTACTGCAGCATGAATGGGCCAAGCACGGCACCTGCATGAGCGCGTCGCCGGCTGCATATTTCGATAAATCGAAGCGGCTTTATGCGGGCCTGCGCTATCCCGACATGAACCTGCTCTCGCGCAGGAAGCTGACCGCCGGCCAGTTCGCTAGCGCAATGGCGCGCGCCAATCCCGGGATCGCTGCGAACATGATGCGGATCACCACGACGCGGCAGGGATGGCTGGATGAGGTGTGGCTGTGCCTCGACAAGGGCTTGCGGTACGCCAAATGCTCGGCGGACCAGGGCGGCGTGCGGGCGGGTGCGCCGATCAAGATCTGGCGCGGCCGTCGCTAGGGCGTCGTGCTTGAAATATGAATCGTCGTTGCGAGCGCAGCGAAGCAATCCAGCGTGCCACGAGCGGTGAGGCTGGATTGCTTCCCCCGGCTAAAGGCCGGGGTCGCAATGACGGGTGATCGAGAATTACGGCACGATACTCTAAGGCGTCTCCACCCGGCCAATCGGGAGCCCAAAAAAGTGCGGCGCCCTAAAGGCGCTTACCCTCGACGATCGCCGTTGCCGGGTAATGCCGATCCAGATGCTTGCGGATGATGCGCAGGTTGCGGGTGTTTGAGCGGAAGAGCAGATCGGGGATCGCGCCGATCCAGGGGATGAGGCCAAGCAGAAAATCGAACCCGACATTGCCCGCCATCCGCAGCATTTGCATCCGTGACATGCCAAGATTGCGCGCCTCCCAGATGAGCCAGCCGCCCATTGCTGCGGCAATCGCATCGCCGGCGACCGGCACCGCATCGAGGATGACGTCCAGCCCGATCTTGCGGTTGATGACGGGAATCGTGAACAGCCCCTCGAGCAGATGTTCCATCGCCTCCACCCGGCGGCGTACCGATTGCGCATCGCGGCCAAGTGGCAGGGTGGCAGCCAGGCGACCAAGCTGATCACGATCGATGCGCGTGGTGTTCATCTTCATTGCCCTTATCTGGTGTCTGCGCGCAGCTCATTCAACGGATGCCAGGCGCGCGGGTTCCCTTCCCACCGCCGCAGCCGCAGCGACACGAGCGACCAGCGGAGCGGCGCGGCGATGGGGATGAACGCCACATCCTCCTCCAGCGCTGCATTGGCCGCCGCCAGCGCTGCAGCGCGCGCGGGGATATTGGGCGCGATCCGGGCTGCCTCCAGTTTTGCTTGCGTCTCCTCGCTGCAGCGCTGGCAGGCAGTGGCGAGATACCAGCGCGCGCTGTCATAGGGCGCGACGGCGTCTATCAGCCGGAGATCGGCCTCTGCATCCAGTGCGACGCGTTGCAACTCGATGCCGATCGAGCGAAAGGCAGCACCGACGAAACCGAACAGGATGGTGGCGCCAGGGCCGGATGGAAGCGCCACTTTCAATGTGAGGCGGCCCGGATGGGCTCGACGCCACCGTGCCACCCGGCTTCTGGCTCCTGTGCGGCGATCCTCCGGCGACAGGGTCGACCATTGCGGCATGACGGGAGAGGCGGCGGAATCAAGCTGTTCGGGCAGAATCCGCATGGTCGGCGTCCAATCGGGCGCGAATGCCGCCACAAGCGCATCACGATCGATCGCCTGGGCAATCGCGGCGCGATTGTCAGGATCGGCCAGAAAACCCGTGCGATTGACGATCGCAAGTCCGAACAAGCCGTCGGCAGGGTCAACCCGCAAATTGGCGGGGGCGATGTCCGCCAGCGGCACAAGCGGCCAATTGGTGAAGGTGCCGCCCGAGACAAGATCCGACTGACGCTCATGGAACCGCACGATGGCGCGCGCGGCGCGTTCGCCGATGAGCTGGACCGATTGCTCGGGGCCGGGCTCCTCGATGTCGTCACTGCCGACCCGTGCGGGATCGAATGCGGGGCGCAGGAGCACCCCCGACCGGCCACGATTCGCCAGCCGGAATGGCCCCGTGCCGCCGGCACCCCGTGCATCGAGCAACGCAAGCTCCGGCTGGGCGAACAGTTTGAGCAGATCGGGCCGGGGATGCTTCAGGCGCACTTCGATAACCTGGGGCGTCATCTCGACGATTTCGTCGACCGCGGTCAGGAAGGGGCGAAGCGGGTTGCGCGACGCTGCCGCCAGTTGCTTGCGCAGCAGCGCAACGACGCGGCTGGCGGTAACCTTGCTGCCATCGCTCCACTCAGCCTCGCGCAGACGAAAAACGTAGCTCATGCCATCATCAATGACGGTCCAGCGCTCTGCCAATCCTGGCACAACCTGCCCCTTGGCATCGAAACGCACCAAGCCCTGGGCGACTGAATCGAGGAGAATGCGTGACGGTTGGCTTGGCCTGGTGCGCGCCGGATCGATGAGGAGCGGGGCGGGGCCGATCGCGCTGACAACCACCGGCCCCACATCGTCGCGCTGGTTGCACCCGGCTAGCCCGAGAGCCAGTGCCACGATGGCTGAAGCGCCCGCAAGCTGTGCCGGGCGGAAGAAGGGGTGGCGGATCATCCGTCTCTTCTGCCACCGCTCGCGCGCCGCAACCAGCCACATCGTCATGTTATGGTGCTGCGGCAGACCGCACCGTCCTGTGATCACTTGAGGAGGGGGTGCGTGGCAGGCGGGGAGGCGTGCCGACCCGAGCGGCATGCGCCACCGGGCGGATCAGGTCTAACCAGGGTGGTGCGGACGGCGGGACTCGAACCCGCACTCCATTGGAGGGGGATTTTAAGTCCCCTGCGTCTACCGATTTCGCCACGTCCGCTTGGTGAACACGCAAGACGAATGAGGCGTTCAGGTCAAGTCTTTGGCAGGTTAAGTCTATGGCAGGCCGAGTCTATGGCAGGCCGAGTGATCCGGCGGGTTACCTTGCTCAGCAGGTCAATCCGCCGGCGGTTACGCCTCGCAATTCAGCCGGACGCGCATTTCCTTGCCCGGTTTGAAATAAGGGACCCGCTTGGCCGATACTTCAACCACTTCGCCTGTGCGGGGGTTGCGACCGGTGCGGGCATCGCGCGGGCGCGTTGAGAACGCCCCAAAGCCACGCAACTCGACGCGCCCGTCAGCCGCCAGCCGCGATGAAATTTCGGAGAAGAAGGTAGTGACAATCGCTTCGATATCACGCGGTGCCAGGTCAGGATTTTCCTCGACCAATTTTTGCACAAGTTCCGAGCGAATCATCAAGCGTCTCCCCAAACGGATCAAATCCAAGAGGTTGCCACGCCTCTCGTCTGAGCGTGTTTTAACGGCATTTTGCCGCAAACGCCACAATACAGACGCAATTTAGTGACGCCAGCAGTATGAAATGGGGACATTGCGACAAGCAATGTCCCCATTTTGAGTAGTTACTTTTTTGATTCGCCCGAGCGGGCCTTGAGCGCTTCGCCAAGGATGTCACCCAACGACGCACCCGAGTCGGACGAGCCATATTGTGCGACTGCCTGCTTCTCTTCGGAGATCTGCATCGCCTTGATCGAGAAGGTGGGCTTCTTCGAGCGATCGAAGCCGGTGACCATTGCGTCGAACTTCTGCCCGACCTGGAAACGCTCCGGACGCTGCTCATCACGGTCGCGGCCAAGATCGGTGCGCTTGATGAAGCCGGTTGCGCCCGCGTCACCCGTCTGCACTTCAAGGCCCGCATCGCGGACTTCGAGCACGGTGACGGTAACGATCGCGTTCTTGTTGAGCCGCGAACCACCGGTCTCGCCACCCTCGGCAGCGGCTGCGCCGCCAACGGCGGGGGCACCACGCTCGAGCTGCTTCATGCCCAGCGAGATACGCTCCTTTTCTGCATCGATGTCGAGCACGATGGCCTTCACCATCTCACCCTTGCGGTGCAGGTTGAGCGCGTCCTCGCCCGAAACACCCCAGGCGATGTCGGACATGTGGACCATGCCGTCGACATCGTTGTCGAGGCCGATGAACAGGCCGAACTCGGTGGCGTTCTTGACTTCGCCTTCGACCGTCGAGCCAACCGGGTGTGCCTCGGCAAAGGCTTCCCACGGGTTGCTGATAGCCTGCTTGAGGCCGAGCGAGATGCGGCGCTTTTCCGAATCGACTTCGAGCACGATGACGTCGACTTCCTGGCTGGTCGACACGATCTTGCCGGGGTGGACGTTCTTCTTGGTCC
>CAZXBM010000076.1:0-14873 GCA_964638495.1 uncultured Stakelama sp.
AGCGGGGTCAATGTTGGACGCCGATCGGGGGTCAATATCACCCGCCGGTTGACAGTTGGTCAGGCAGATGCGGCCGTCACCCAGGAACCGGGCGAACGCGGCCCAGTCGTTGAGCATATAGTCGATCGCGCCGGCGACCGGGTTGTGGCGGGCGATTGCGGCACGCTGTGAGCGCAGCCATTGCTCCAGGTCGGTAACGAGCGGCATCGCGATCTCCTGGCGCATGGCAAGCCGCTCCGCGATGGTCGTGCCGTTGACCGCGCGTGCGGCGTCGAAGACCATATCGATGCGCCTGACTGCCTCGGCCGCGATCGGCGAGATGACCGCCGCACCCCCTTTGACGGCGTTGTGCGGCTTCAGTCGCGCGGCGACATCGGCCAGCTCGAAGCACTTGCGTCTGGCATGTGCCCAACACAGCGCGCGAGTGAGTGGCGACGCGAAGCTGAGTGTCTGCCTTTGTGAAGGATATCGTACGCCTGCCGGCATCCGATATCCTTCACATTATCGGTCATTACTATCGCCAGCGGCATACGGGTGCTTTCGCCAAACCTCCTTAAATCATAAGCTCCAATCTGTGCCATTGGTGCTGACGGGGGACATTTTTGGGGCCGCTTGGCTCGCTCGGCTATAGTTTGACTCGGATGCCCGCAGTGAAGGCGCGGCCGACCACGTCGTAGAGCATTCTGTTGGTCAGGGTGCTGCCAATGGTCAAATAGCCCGGTACGAGCGGCGGATCCTGATCGAACAGATTGTTGACCGTTGTGAAGAACTGGTACCGCCCCTTATGGCCGATATCGACCGTAAACGTCGCATCGGTGTACGCAATCGCGGGCACGCTGTTGAAGGCGACATCCGTTGTCGTCAGTGAATTGTCGAATTTACCGCTACCGATAAAGCGCTCCTGCACGTACAAGCTGAAAGGGCCCTTTACATAGCTTGTCCCCAGCGTTCCGCTCCATTTGGGCGTGCTGTTGACGCCGATGTCGCCGGCCAGATCCAGAACCTGATTTGTGCCGATTTGTGTTTCGAACTTGTCCAGATAACTGACGAGCAGGCGCACCCCGAATGTACCACCGGGAACCCGCCCATCCCACGACGCTTCGAAATCGACGCCGCTGGTATTGCGGTTGGCGACGTTGAGGAAGGGGAGCGCGACACGGCTGATGACATTCTGCGTGTTGCGCTGGATGAATCCGCATATATCCGTCGCGCCGGCCTGGCAGAGATTGATTTCCTGCTGGGCAGTCAGCGTCGTAATGGCGTTGGAGATACGGATGGAGTAGTAATCGACTGAGAGGTTGAGACGCGGGATGAAGGCGGGCTGCAGAACAATGCCGTAAACCGTGCTCATGCCGCTTTCAGGCACGACGTTTGGATTGCCGACCACGCCGGTCAGCGTGTTGCCGACGACACCACCGCGCTGGGGATCGCTGACGGTCGCCGTCGACTGGATCGATCCCTGGAATAATTCGCCAAGATTGGGCCCGCGAATATCCTCCGACACGCTACCACGCAGGCGAAGGCCCTTGATCGGTTCGTACACGCCGCCGACCTTCCACGCCGGCACGCCGCCGCTGTTACTGTAGATGGTCCATCGATATGCGCCGCCCACGGTGAGCTTATAGGCAAAGCGGTGGCCGGTCAGCAGCGGGGCGTTGAGTTCGACATAGCCCGTCTTCACGTCATACTTGCCGCCGGAGGGCTGCGGATTGAAGCGTTCGAAGCCGCCAGGTATGTTGATCAGCGATAGCGGAAAGCCACGTATGCCACCGCCCGTTTGCAGGCGGCTGAAAATGGGGTCCGTCGTCTGTTCATATGCCTCGGTCCGATAGCCGACACCGACCGCCAGGCCGAGCTTGCCGCCAGGTAAATCGAACAGTTCGCCGCGCACGCTGCCACCCGCCACTTGCTGCACGGTGTCGACGATCTGGACCGAGGTGCCAAGAACGTAATTGAGGGCCGCGGCCGAGGGCGACCCCTGACCGAAGATGTTCAGCGGCACGCAGCCATCACCTGGATTGGTTAATGTTGAACGGCAAACGATCGTACCGTTCGAGACGACCGCATCAACGGAACGATACACATTTTCCAGAATCGGATTCGTGGTCGCCTCTATCGTCGCATCGCTGCGACCATATTGATAATAGGCGCTATAGCGCCAATTCGAGCCAATTTTGCCGCTAAAGCCGCCAACATATCGTTGGGTGGTGAAGCTGCCTTCGATCCTGGGCGATGCGATATCCGGACTGATGCGGCCAACGGAAACCGATGCTAGGCCCAGCGTCTGCATCTGCGACCGTACAGAGGCCGGCAGATAGGCATTGTCCTGAAAAATCGTGAACGCCGTGCCACCCAGCGCCCTGGTGGGCAAACCAAAATAGCCTGTGTCGTTTTGGCTATAACCGACCTCGGCAAACACTGACAGCGCATCGGATACGTCAAAGGTGGCGTGGGCAAACCCAACCTTGCGCGTTTGCGTCGGTTGCAGGACTGCGAGCAGGTTTCCATTAACGCTGTCGCCACCTGCCATCAGCGAGGCCGAGACGAATTGCCCATATTGAAAGGGTTGAACCGTACCTCCAGGACCAAAGCTTGTCCCCCGCAACGCGGTGTTGGTGATCAGGCCGCCGAGCGAAGCAATCGAGCTGCCCGCCGAGGTGACCAGAAGCTGGCGCGGGTTGGTGGGCGATGCCGGGTTGGCCGCGGTTACCGCCGGGTTGGGGATGAGGGCACGGCTGCGCAGCGCCCATTCGCGCTCTAATCCCTGCTCAATGCCATTGGTGGAATAATATTCGAAGCTGCCAACGATATGTCCGCGGCCACCAAGGAAGTCGGTGCCACCAGCGATTGAGCCCTTGTAGTTGAAATTGTCTCCCTGCTCCGAAATGCCGGTCTGGAAACTGGCTTTCAGGCCGGTCAGCTTGGTATCGAGGATGAAGTTGACGACGCCCGATACCGCATCTGATCCATAAGATGCCGATGCGCCGCCCGTCAGGATTTCGACCCTTGAGATCAAGGCTTCGGGGAGCGCGGCAATATCGACATTACCCTGCGAGGTTGCAGCGACAACGCGACGACCATTGAGCAGCACTAGCGTGCGCGCCGAACCAATACCGCGCAGGTTGAGATAGGAAAGGGCATTGTTGCCGCTGGTCTGCGCGTTTTGAGTTTGCGGGCCAATCGAACCCTTGAAGACAGGGAGCTGTGTCAGCGCCTGGCTGATCGTGCCCGGCGCGCCGCGGTAGAGCTGATCGGAAGTCACGGTGGTGATCGGCGTAGGCTGGCGCGTGGCGTCGCTGGAAAGACGCGATCCGGTGACGGTTCCCTCGGTCTTCTTGCTGGGCGTGAGCGTGACGGGCTTACTGCTCGCGGTCGCTTCAGGCGCTGTTGCCTGGGCCGTTTCAGGCGATGTGCTTTGAGCAAAGGCAGCGGGGGCGACTACAATGGTTGACATCGCTGCAGAACCGAGAAGGAGTAATTTCATGCCGGGTCCATTCATATGAGTTTCGCGTATTGTGATAAATTTGAATTTATTCTACAAACACGGGGGCTGTGATATTTATAAATTGTCATAATTTCAGAAATGACAATTAGTTTTAAGAAGCATTATTGCTTCTCAATTATGACGTATGACCACCACTACTCAGGCATCCATGCTATTTATCAAAAAAAATGATCATTTATATTCAGTAAATTCCCAGTAATGCTGCTTACCGTTGTTTATAGATCGCTCTCGGTAATTCGGGACGGTTTTGGTGATTTGAATTGATCGTTGTGCCGTTTTTTGCGGCGTTCAAGCGCTTCGATGCGGCAGGATTGAGGGTGCGGGCATTTGCCAATCGGCGCGAGATCCGGTTCCCGGAGCTCGCGCGCCAGGTGGCGGAGAAGGTCCGCGACAAGGCCAGAGGATGTTCGCGGGGTTCCGGCCGAATCCCACGACTGTGAGAGCGACGTCGCCGGAGCGTCCCGGCCCCGATCGGGCGCTGGCACCCTCGCAAGCTAGCGCGATCGAACGCTATGGACGTGCCGCCACCGATATAGGCCGGACGAAGGAGAAGGGGTTGCCGGTGCTGGCGCACCAGGAACAGGCGCTAACGAAAGCCGACGATGCGCTCTTTTGTATAGATACGAAATTGGTGATTAGCTGCGCTGTATCAATCTTCTTGGCCATCGAACTTCAAGAACCCAGGCACGATCGTCACATCGCAGCGCCCACCAAGCTTGGCGTTGGATACGGAGCAGGCAATGCGATGGCCTCTATAGCGGTCTTACCTAGTTCTACTCGAATCAGCTAGAACCACGTAATGAGCCTAGAATGGATCCACGCCGCAACCCTTTCGCACCAGGTGCTGGCAGCCGCCCACCCGAGCTTGCCGGCCGGGACGACATCCTAGAAACGGTCGCCGTCGCACTCGACCGGATTCGTAATGGTCGTCATGCCCAAAGCATGATCCTGCTGGGATTGCGCGGGGTGGGCAAGACGGTGCTGCTCAACGCCATGCGCCGGGCCGCAGAAGGCGAGGGCATCCTGAGCGTGCCGATCGAAGCGCCCGAAGGCCAGTCGTTGCCCGCCACGCTGGTTCCTGCTCTCCGCACCGCCATGCTCAAGCTTGATCGGGGGCAGGCGGCAATGACGCTGGCGAAACGCAGCTTGGGTGCGCTGGCGCGGTTCGTAAAGGCGTTCAAGCTGGGTTACGGGGAGCTGGAGGCATCGCTCGATCTGGGTGAGATCGGGGTTGCGGACAATGGCGATCTCGACGCCGATCTCATCGACCTGATCGACTTGGCGGGAGCCGCCGCCGCTGAGCGCGATACCGCCCTCGTGCTGTTTATCGACGAGCTGCAATATGTGCCCGAGCGCGAACTGGCGGCGCTTATCGCCGCGCTTCACCGCGCCCGCCAGAACGACCGCCCCATCACGCTGGTGGCCGCTGGCTTGCCGCAACTGGCCGGGCAGATGGGCAAAGCCAAGTCCTATGCTGAGCGATTATTCTTGTTCACCAGCCTCGGTCCGCTCAGCGCCGAGGCGGCGAGTTCCGCCATCATCCATCCGATCGAGGCGGAGGAATGCGCGATCGAGCCTGCCGCGGTCGCGCAGATCATCGCCGTTACCGAGGGCTACCCCTATTTTCTTCAGGAATGGGGCAAGCAATGCTGGGATGCCGCCGACGCTTGCCCAATCACCGTAGCGGACGTCGAGATGGCTCACCCCACAGCGATCGCCGCACTCGACGACAGTTTCTTCCGTGTACGCTTCGACCGCCTCACACCGTCTGAAAAGCGCTATCTGCGCGGCATGGCTGATCTGGGGGAGGGGCCCTTTGCCTCGACTGCCATTGCTGGGCATCTTGGACGGAAGTCGTCGAGCTTTGGCCCCGTGCGTGCGTCCCTGATTGCAAAGGGCATGATTTACACGCCGGGCTATGGCGAGACAGCGTTCACCGTGCCGATGTTCGGCGCGTTCATGCGGCGGGCGATGCCCACCGGGATGGATACTATCGCTTCATAGCCGACGATCGGCCTTGGAACTTCGCAATTGGCATTGAAATTTCTTGACGAAATGGGTGCGAAGCGGAGGGTCTGCTTTTCGGTAAGGGTGGAGGCACGAACCCGCTGCGCGGTGTGCGGCGAGCGCCTCAGCCATGTCGCGAACCGCCCGACGTCGCGGACATCGTTGCGCTACGTCTCGTGGCTGAACCGGCGCATGGTCATATCGTCGATCAGCCGCTGGCGAAGCGGGCTGGCGGCAATAACGGGTATGTCATCGGCTGATCGGAATTTCTTCGGCGTCGACAAAGGCGCCCGCGAAACTCACCTGGAAAATCGATGGTGAGGAGCATTGTATCAGCTGGGAAGAGTTGCAGGCTACCTTCAGTTGGCTTTCCAAGGTGCCGCGCGCAATCTTGATGATTTCCGCACCATCCGCTGGAACACCGGCCGGCAGAACCGTCGACAGTCTGGAGATTCGGGGATGGTGGCTGGTCGAATTTGGTCTGAAGCTACTATGAGATCGGCTGCTGTGCTGCTCCGGTGAATCAGGAGCTGCCGGTCTGCCTGATCCCAGCTCCGGACCTTCATGGCACGCCACGGCGAGCGCACATGAACCGCGACAATTAGGGCGCGAAGCCGCCTGGCGGTTCTCGACCCAACCCTTGCCATTCGCTGATCGGCGCATGAATGGCCGCTCGTCTCAGAATCGGCCTTTCGCCTACCATCGAGCCGACCAGGCAGCAGTCCCCAAAGGCTGACCTTTTTATCGTCGGCTTCTTTCCAAGAAAATAGCCCATTATCGGGGGCGTTTTTGGGAGCATGGAGCTTCCCTGTTCAGCGTTAGATGATGGTTGGTGTCGAAGAAGATCGCGGGTGGCGGCGCGGTCGGTGCCCTATTGCGGCGAGGCGGTGTGATCGTCTGGGGGAGCGGCGTCTTAACCAATGGTGACCGTTGGTCGTTAACCGCATCGGACCGAAAATGGCCGCGGGATTGGTCGCGCCTATACTGGCGTCGCCATGCCAAGAAAGCGGGAGACATTCATCATGGCATCAATAGCAAGAACGGCTGGCGGCTTTACGCTGTCAGCATGGACGGCGGTGGCGCTCGCTGCGACGCCGATAGCCGTCGTGGCGGTAGGCGCAGCGCTGACCACCATCGCCACGGCACCCAAGATCGCCGACGCCGGGCCCGATCAGACGATCACCCTGCCACAGACGCGGGTGCAGCTGAGCGGCAGCATCCAGGGCGATCGCGCACGGTGGTTGGTCGTCCAGGCGCCCGGTCCGGTCGTCTTCGATGCGCCCGGATCGGCGGTGACGGGTGTCACGCTGAGCAAGGCCGGCAATTACCGGCTGCGCATCACCGCGTTCAACGCCAAGGGACGCGTGCTGAAATCAGACGACCTGTCGATCGTCGTGAAAAAGGCAAGCACCACGCCCGTAACGGGTGGCGGCACCCAGGCGATCGGTTCCTGGCGCGAGCGCATCCTCAATAGCGATGGCACGATCAACACCGCGCAATATGAATATGTCGCCAACAATTATAACAAGGAAGAGATCCTCAACTATCGGCTGGGGCCGTCGGCGGTGGACGTTGGCACCCCGGCGGAAACCCAGACGGTGTATCAACCCGACCCCAACGGGCTGTGGAAGGGCGGGCTGAACAAGGCGCTCGCCGACAAGTTTTGCCAGACGTCGGACAAGCTGATTCAGACCGAATCGCCGACCGGCTATGGCTATGGCGCAGGCGGTGGCGGCGGCTGGCAGATGGCGGGACAGATGCTGTATGCGCCAGATGCCAATGCGCCAGCCGAGCTTCGCGCGGGTTCATCTAACATGGCAGCCTTTGATGGCGATTCGGCTGCCCTGGCGAGTGACGGCTCCACGCAGGCCCTGTGCATGCGCATGAGCGCCAGATGGTATGGCGACTGGTGGCTGCGCAACAAGATCGCAGCACCAACTACCCCTTCAGTCGAGCGTGAATTGGCGCGGAACCCGAATCTTCCACTACCGGCAGTCGCAACGGCACGCGGCTTTGCGCAAGCGTCAGTAACCGGCTTTTTGGCGTTTCAGAGTGGCTTGATCGTTGGGGCTGGCACGGGCAACGACGGCTATAACGGCATCAGCAACCTGGAGCCGCCGCGCCTGCAACTGCCTGCAGGCAAGGTGCCAACGGCACTCGCGCTGACTGCGATGAACGAGTTTCTGTTTGTCACCGTCTGGGACGTTAAGGCCCATAAAGGCCAGCTTGGCGTGATTGCGGTGAGAGGTTCAGGCGCCAATGTCGAGCCTGGTCGCTGGGGCGCACAGAGCTGGCCGGAAGTTCACGGGCTGAAGCTGTTGGGTTTTGTCGATCTACCGATGGCGGCGCCCAACAGCCTGTCGGTGTCCCTCTTCACGGGCACGCAGAAGTTTCGCGGTTTCAACTCCTGGCGTGGTCCCGAACTGGCCACCCAGGCCGGGCGCGACGCCTGGTTCAAGCGCAGCAACGCCTCGTTTTCGGAAAGCGCCAGGTTTGGCGATGACGTTTACTGGAAACTGCTGGCGACCGCTGGCTATGCCATGGTCGGCTCGCGCGCCGAGAACAAGGTCGCCTTTGTCGATCTTCGGCCCTTGCTGACTGCCTATCGCGACCAGTACTTCACCACCCAGGCGAAGTGGGATGAGACCGCCAACGCCGACCAGATCACGACCGAACAGGCCCAGGCCGACAATCAATGGCCTTACACCTTCAAGCACCGCCCATCGCAAATGCCCAAGGTGCTCGGCACGCTCGACATCGTACAGCCAACGGCAGTGTTTGCAAAACAGCGCTCCACTGCGGGAGGGCGGGCCTATTTTGTCGAAAGCGCGCGCAACTGGGGCGGTGCGGACCGTTATGCTTGGATCGGCGCGATGGATGGCACGCTGCGCCGCTACAACATCACTACGCTGCTCGATCCCGGCCTGACGCCCGTCATGCCGACGACGCCGGACAAGGTCGTGCAAAGCGGCTTGAACCCCGTCCAGATCGTGGGCCCAGTTCCAAGCACTACGCCCAGCGATGACGTGTTCGTGGTCAGCCGGGGGACCCGCACGATCTTCACCTATACCTTTGACGGTACGCCGCTGGCACCACTCAAGGACAGCCGTCTGGTTGATCCGGTGTTCTTGACCATCGGCGCCAATCAGTCTGGCTATGGTGGCAGGGGCAGGAACAGCGCAGTCAATGCCCGCGCGCTGACGATCTTGGATTACAACGGCAAGATCGTCCACGTGTATGGCATGCTCGCCGACAATATGGACAAGCTCTACGAGCCCCATAAGTACTTTGTTCAGCGTGATGAGCAATGGCTGTTCTTGGGGCCCGACGGCAAAACGGTTCAGCCTTATCAATATGGCGCTGGCAACAAGGTGGCCGGTAAGCCGTTCATGTACTCGATCGATGAAGTAATCTAACTTCCACCTGTCCCCAGGAGCGGCAATGATGCCGCTCCTGGGGATCGATCTCCTTGGCTGGCAATCTGCTTGCGCTCATTGATCTTCGAGATGTGTCGCTTTTGCATGATGCATGGCTGCGTACCGGTGGCAGCCATCCTTCCGCTGAAGGTCCGCCCTTCATCCCGCGGCAACCAGGAACTGAGCCGCGCCCGGTATCGCGGGCACCGTGTCAGGCTACAGACGCACCGGCAGTTTTTCGCCGATGCGCCCAACCGATCAGAAACGCACCCGAACGCCAAGCCGAATGAAATAGAGCGAGTTGTTCACCACAACGACGCTGTCGTTGGGTGGAACATACGTTGAATACCGATATTGCGCGCATTGCTGGGTCGGCAACGTATTCGTCTGCGCGGCCGTTGGGGCCGTGAAATTGGCCACCGGCGTCGTCAGACAGGAAACCCGCACGACATCTTGCTGGAAGTCGGTCGCCTGACGGAGCCCGCCCCAATTCCTGTTGAGCAAATTGGGCAGATTTTCAATGTCCGCAAACATCGAAATGCGCGATTTGCCAATGAACGTCGGCACTTCCTGCTCGAGGTGCAGATCGATCCGGGTATTGGCACGGGACCGGGCAAGATTGCGTGGCGCGATTTGCCCCCGGAAATTCTTGAGCTTGGTTGCGTTGATCAGTGCCTCCAGCATGTCACGCGTCGCCACAGAATCATAACTTACGCGCGGATCGTTCGCCGTCGGGACATAGATCAGATAGCGATCATTGCTGCCCACCGTCCCAAATACCGGGGAGCGCCCACTGCTTAAATCTTGGAAAGTATAGCTGTACCGTCGCCCCGCCTTGGACTCGCCGAACAGCTGGATGATCGTGCGATAATCGCGAAAAAACGCACGATCGAAGCCGATATTGTATTTGAACTGCCATGTCGTCTCGTCATTGGCAGTGCCAAGGGCGGGAAAATTCGGGTCGCTGTAAACAGTGCTGTTATAGTTGGACAGCGCAACCGAGGCACCGGCGGCCGATCGGTCCTGCACAAATTGGCGGGTATAGCTTCCGTCGATCGAGAGACCGAAATCCCAGCGCTTGGAAATTTTGACGACGCCGATATGGCTTGTGCCGTTTGGCTGGTTGCCAATGACGATATCGGGGTTGAGGCTTCCCGGCGTGGCCGGATCGACATTGTAGCGCGGCCGGCCATCAGGCAGCACCAGCCCGGTCGGCAGCGACCGGACGTCGATAAAGGTCACCTGGGTCTTTTGTTTGCCGAACAGGTAGTTGAGCCCCAGCTGCCAGCCATCCCCCAGCGGCCCGAGATCGGCAGTATAGTCGAACGACAGCGTCGCGCGCCACAATTGCGGGATTTCGTAGTTGTCAGCGAGCGCATTGACCTGCGCCGCCGACAACGAGGCGATGTTGGCCGAAAGAAAGTTCAGCACTGTCGGGCTGAAGGTGCGCCCATCGACATTGCTGAGACCAGCATTGCCGACATCGGCAGGCGTACCGGTGTTGAAGCCGGTTGCCGTGCGTTGAAGATTGATCGTGTTCACCAGCGCGCCGGTGTTGGCATAGCTGTTGTTGATATAAACGACCGGGGTCCCGCCCTGGTAGATGCCCCCCGTTCCACGCAGCGAGATGCGCTTGGTCGGCGACCAGTCAAAACCGACGCGAGGTTCAAACACGCTCAATCCGCTCAGCGTCCCGGTGTTGGCATAGCCATTACGGTTCACGAAATTGGTGTTGAGCGCGATCGTGCCGCCCTGGTCGAACACGTCGAACCGCGCACCATAGGTCAGTTTGAGCTGCGGGGTGAGCGTCCAGTCGTCCTGAAGGCCGATACCGAATTGCGTGATCAGGTAATCATAGCGGGCGTCGCTGATATTCCCCGATACCGGACGTTGGAGCGTCAGCGTGGCCGCGCGCCGATTCTGGAAATCAGCAATCGAATCGAACGTAAACGCGCCGGACCCGTTGACGAGAATTTCGCTGATATTGCGATAGCGATCGACGTCGAACAGGAATTTCAGGCTGTGTCCGCTGAGGTTCAGGCGCGCGACGAACGATCCGTTATAGGTGTCGCCATATTGCGTATTTACCTGCCGGTTGATGTCGGGGCCGAACACGACGCGCGGTGCGCCGGTCGTACAGGTTGTGGGCGATGTCGTGTTGACCCCGCCGAGCGCGTTCAGCGACTGGCTGGGATCAAGGCACACGCTGAATTGGCCAAAGCCTCTGCCTAGCAGCGGATCCTGGCCGCGGCGCAGGCTGGTGTAGCCAAAACGGGCCTCTGTGGAAAAGCTGTCGCTCCAGTCGCTGTTGAGCTGGATTTGCCCTGAACGCTGAAGCTCCGTCAGCAGGAAGCCGTTCGACCGCAGCCCGACCGATGGCGATGAGGTGCTTGCGCTCGACCCTTGTGGGCTGATGAGCGAATCATACGCGTTGACGTAGGTAAGAATGAATTTCTGGCCGTCGGTTATGTTCCAATCGATCCGGGTGACAATCTTCTCGTCTTTCTCGTCACGACTGCGGATAACGTCCCCTGTATCGTACCCATAGACGCTTTGAGCGGTGCCCTGGATTTGGGTGATCTGAGCGCGGGTCAGGTTAGGGATGGACGCGGCGAAGCCTTCGCCGGCCGGGCCGGTCGTATTCGGCAGCGCCTGCGTCGTGCGTTCTGCGGCGACCATGATGAACAGCTTGTCTTTGATGATTGGGCCGGAAAGGCGGCCGCCATAGGTCTGGTTATTAAAGTCGTTCACGACCCTGTTATTGCCGATCGCGCCGCCAGTGAGCCCGCTGGTGTTGATCGACCAATAGCCTGTGCCTTCGTAATCATTGGTACCCGCGCGCAAGACGAGATCGATAGCGCCGCCGGTGAACCCCGTCTGACGAATATCAACAGGGGCAATACTTGAGGTGATCTCGCCAACCGCATCGAGCGGAACCGGGCCGCGTCGCGTCGGGTTGGCATCAGCGTTAAGGCCGAAGCGGTCATTAATGCCTACCCCGTTGACGGAAAAGCGATTGAAACGGGGATTGATGCCGGCGAACGAGATCGCGCGGCTGTTATTGAAATCGCTCGTTACAAACGGATCGCGGCGGATCGCGTCGCGCACATCGCGATTGACTGAGGCGACCTTGCCGATTTCATCGGCCGTGAGCCGCGTTTGTGGGCCAAGGGATTGGCCGCCCGACCGACGGATTGACGAGGCGGTGACGACGATATCCCCACTCTTGCCGGCGATGATCGGTACGTCATATGTTCCACCAAGTGAGGTGTAGAGATCGGTAATCGTCGCGATCTCGCTTGTTCCATCGCGAACGACGACTTGGAATGGGCCACCGACGCGCACGCCGGCCAGCTGAAAATTGCCGTCCTTGTCAGTAACTGTCGAGGAGACCGATCCCGATGGCTGGTGCGTGGCGGACACCCGAGCGCCAGCGAGTGGCGTGCCGGTTTCGTCCGTCACGCTGCCACGGATGATTGACGTCGTCTCTTGCGCGCAGACAGCAGCAGGCAGGGCGAGCACAGCGACTGCTGCGCCCAACATCCAGTAATATCGCATTTATTTTCCCCAGATCGACAAGCTGCATCGTGCAGTTACGCCGTTCGGGTGGGTGTCCGTGATGACTCTGACGTTACAATTTCGCTGCTCTTGTGTAACGAAACACGTCTGACGGACGATTGAGCACCAAAAGGGCGCTGACCTTAGACGCGCCCGCACAAAATTGAGCGTTATAGATATCACGCGCACCGTTTATTTGCCGATGCTAGTTGGCAGACCCGATTGGTCGTCGAATCGACCTAAAGCGACAAACATCCAAAGTAGATCGACGGATAATTATTACCTGTCACAAAAATTTCATTTTCTCAGTCCAGCGTCAAAACTGGCAGGGCGATCAGCGGCCACACATTTCTAAGCTTTAGATCAATGGGGATTTGATCATGTCTGACCTGATACGAACGGCCCGCATGGCGCTTTCGCGGCGCGCGATGCTGCGCGGCTTTGGCGGTGCGGCAGTCGCGGTCATGGCCTATCGCCCATGGGCGGCTGCATGGGCCGACCCTGTTTTTCTGCAATATCCGTTTCAGCTCGGCATTGCCTCTGGTGAACCAGCCCACGACGGTTTCGTGATCTGGACGCGCCTCGCGCCCGAGCCGCTGGCGGCGGATCATGGGATGCCGGCGCTGGCTGTACCCGTCGCGTGGGAGGTCGCCGAGGATGATGGTTTTCGGACGATCGCGCAAAAGGGCACCGCGCTGGCGCGGCCCGAGCTTGGCCATGCCGTCCATGTCGAAGTGGCGGGGCTGAAGCCGGGACGGCCTTATTGGTATCGCTTTGTTGCCGGTCGCGAGCGCAGCGGTGCCGGGCGGGCAATGACGGCACCCGCTGCGGGGAGCCGGATTGATCATATCCGCTTCGCCGTCGCTGGCTGTCAGCATTATGAGCAGGGTTACTTCACCGCGCATCGCCATTTGTCGCGCGAGCAGGTCGATTTCGTGTTCTGCTATGGCGACTATATCTATGAAGGTCGCGGTGATCGCCTGCGCCAGACGCGAGACGGACCAGTCGAACAGGTTCGTCGGCATGAAGGCAGCGAAATCTACTCGATCATCGATTATCGCCGCCGCTACGCTCAATACAAAATGGACGCCGATCTGCAGGCAGCGCATGCCGCAGCGCCCTGGCTGGTGGTGTATGACGATCATGAGATCGACAATAACTGGGTCGATGAGCTCGATCAGGATGGCACGCCGCCCGCGATCTTTGCGCTGCGCCGCCAGATGGCGCTCCAGGCCTATTATGAACATATGCCGCTGCGTGCCGCCTCGCTGCCGGTCGGTCCCGCGATGCAGCTCTACCGTCAGATTGCCTTTGGCGACCTGCTCGATCTCAACCTGCTCGACACGCGCCAGTACCGGACCGATCAGCCGTGCGGCGATCGCTGGGCGAGCGACTGCCCGGGTGCCACGCGCCCCGACGCGCAGGTGCTTGGCGCAAGGCAGGAAGCCTGGCTGGTCGATCGGCTCGGCAAGTCTACCGCGCAGTGGAAAACGCTCGCGCAGCAAGTGATGGTGATGGATCTCGACCGTAATGCCGATCCCGGTGTTACCTATAATCTTGATAGCTGGAACGGTTACCGCGTGCCGCGCGCGCGGTTGCTGAAGGGCATTCAGGATCGGCGGATCGATAACGTCGTCGTGCTGACCGGCGACGAGCATCAGAATTATGCGGGCGACCTCCATCTTGACGGCCGCCAGCCTGGCCCACGCGCCATCGCGACTGAATTTGTTGCGACGTCGATCACCTCGGGCGGCGACGGTGTTGATGTCCGTCCCGACATGGCATGGGTGCAGGCCAACAACCCGCAGCTCAAATTCAACAACGCCCAGCGCGGCTATGTGGTGTGCGACTTGACGCGGGAGCGATGGCAGGCAGAATTCCGGGTGCTGGATAAAATCAGCTCGCCGGGCGGCACGCTCTCAACGCGCACGAAGCTGGCGGTCGCTGCAGGTGATCCAAAGGTGGTGGTCGCCTGAGCGCAGATGCCGGAAAGCTTGCTGACGGCCGACTCCGAACAAGGAGAAATCTTTCGGGACTGTCAATTCCCACGCCATCCCCAATCATGGATGCCGTTGGTACTTTCATCGCGAGGAGGACCTACGACACAAAGGACTGACGCCGGGATCCCCCCTAATTGGCAGGGATTGGTCTTCAAAAGCCATGCGGATGGGCGGCTATCCGCAGCTCGCCGCCCAAAAGCCGCCCCGATCGAAATGTCCCATGTGCGGACCTTCATGGGCGCGCGACCGCGAGCGCGCATGAGCGGCGGCTTTTAGGGACACCGGTCGACGCTCTGAACGGCGACAATTAGGACGTATTCTGTTGAAGAAGTGTAAGCGCCGACGGAAGGCGGCGTTGACGTAAGTCTATTTGGCCTTCCGCGGGCG
>CAZXBM010000077.1:0-13863 GCA_964638495.1 uncultured Stakelama sp.
ATATTTGTTGACGCCGACGATCACATCCTCGCCGCGATCGACCCGCGCCTGGCGCGCAGCGGCGGCTTCCTCGATCATCGCCTTGGGCCAGCCCGCCGCGACCGCTTTCGCCATGCCGCCCTCGCCATCGACGCGCTCGATGATCGCCCAGGCCTTGTCGACCAGCTCCGCCGTCAGCGCCTCGACATAATAACTGCCGCCGAGTGGATCGACGACCTTGGTGATGCCGGTTTCCTCCTGCAGCACAATCTGCGTGTTGCGGGCAATGCGCGCGGAGAAATCGGTCGGCAGCGCGATCGCCTCGTCGAGCGCATTGGTGTGCAACGATTGCGTGCCGCCGAGCGCCGCCGCCATCGCCTCGACGGTGGTGCGGATCACGTTGTTGTAAGGGTCCTGCTCGGTCAGCGAGACGCCCGATGTCTGGCAATGCGTGCGCAGCATCTTGCTCCGCTCGTCCTTCGCGCCAAGCTCGGTCATCACTCGGTGCCACAGCGTGCGCGCTGCACGCAGCTTGGCGACCTCCATGAAGAAGTTCATGCCAATTGCGAAAAAGAAGCTCAGCCGCCCGGCAAACGCATCGATATCGAGCCCCGCCGCCATCGCCGCCTTGGCATATTCGCGCCCGTCGGCGATGGTGAAGGCCAGCTCCTGCACCTGCGTCGCGCCGGCCTCCTGCATGTGATAGCCGCTGATCGAAATGCTGTTGAACTTCGGCATGTTGGCGGAGGTATAGGCAATGATGTCCGCAATGATCCGCATCGATGGCTCGGGCGGATAGATATAGGTGTTGCGGACCATGAACTCCTTGAGGATGTCGTTCTGGATCGTGCCGTCGAGCAGATGCTGCGGCACGCCCTGTTCCTCACCCGCGACGATGAAGAAGGCGAGGATCGGGATCACCGCGCCGTTCATCGTCATGCTCACGCTCATCTTGTCGAGCGGGATGCCATCGAACAGGATCTTCATGTCGTCGATCGTGTCGATCGCGACGCCCGCCTTGCCGACATCGCCCGTAACGCGCGGGTGATCGCTGTCATATCCCCGGTGCGTGGCGAGATCGAATGCGACCGACAGGCCCTTCTGCCCCGCCGCCAGATTACGCCGGTAAAAGGCGTTCGATTCCTCAGCGGTGGAGAAGCCCGCATATTGCCGGATGGTCCAGGCGCGCCCCGCATACATCGAGGCGCGCACGCCCCGCGTGAACGGTGCAAATCCCGGCAGACCGGGGTCGATCCCGGCCACATCTTCCTGCGTATAGAGCGGCTTGACCGCAATGCCCTCTGGCGTATGCCAGGTGAGATCGGCGCCCTTCACTTCCTTGGCGGCGAGCGCCTGCCAGTCGGCGAGGGTTGGTTTGGGCGATGAAGTTGGCTGATCCGTCATGCCACCCTCCTAAACCGGGTTACGACAAATTTGAAACGTCATTGCGAGCGTAGCGACGCAATCCAGTGGCGTGCTCGTGGATGGGCTGGATTGCTTCGCTGCGCTCGTGGGTGACGAACTAATTGGTCAGCGATCGGATGGGGTTAAGCCCCCTTGAACGCCGGCTTTCGCTTTTGCAGGAAGCTGATCGCCCCCTCCACCGCATCGGCGGTCTGCCCGGCGATCGACTGGCGCTCCGCCTCGCCCGTCATGGCAGCCGCGTATTCGCTCTCGAGCGCCGCCGCGAGCCCCTGCCGCATCAGTCCCAGCGCGACCGTCGGCCCCGCCGCAAGCCGCGTCGCCAGCGCCATCGCCTCTTCCATCACCACCGCATCGGGCACGCATTTGTAGATGAGCCCCCAGTCGGCCGCCTTGGGTCCGTGGATCCGCTCGCCGAGCAGCATCATTTCGGTCGCGCGCGCCTTGCCAACCAGCCGCGCGAGCATCCACGACGCGCCGCCATCGGGCACCAGGCCGATATTGACGAACGCCTGCAGGAAATAAGCGCTGTCGCCCGCGATGCAAAAATCGGCGGCGAGCGCCAGGCTGCAGCCGATGCCGGCTGCCGGACCATTCACCGCGCTGACGATCGGCACCCAGGCGTGTGCGATCTTCAGCATCGTCGGGTTATAGCTGTTGGTCAGCGAATTCTTGGCGCGTTCGGCGGGCGATGCCTGCGCGGCATCGCGCCCCGCAAGGTCAGCACCCGAACAAAAGGCGCGCCCCTCACCCGTGATCAGCACCGCGCGGGCACCGTCGAGATTTTCGATCGCATGGCCGATTTCTTCGAACATCTGCGGCGGCGCGGCGTTGAGGCGCTCGGGCCGGTTCAGCGTCACGACGAGCACGTCCCCGCTACGCTCGGTGCGGATCATTTCATAGGTCATGTGACACCCTCTCCCGACGTCATTTTGATCTTAAGGATGCACCGCAGAGCCGAAAAAAGCAACCACGCGGCCATATTTCGAAAACCGGGTATGGCGCCCCCAACGCTGCCGCTACGGCACCGCAACGTCAATGATCACCCCTGGGCGTCTCCATAATCTCGGTCAGCACGCCGCCCATATCCTTGGGGTGAACGAAGAAAATGAGCGTGCCATGCGCCCCGATTCGCGGGCTCCCGAGGACTTTGGCACCCTTCCCCTCGAACCACGCCTTGGCTTCGTGGATATCGGGCACCTCATAGCAGACATGGTGCTGCCCGCCGGCGGGGTTCTTCGCGAGGAAGCCATGGATGGGCGACGCCTCCCCCAGCGGCTCGATTAGCTCGATCTGGGTGTTGGGCGTATCGACGAAGCACACTTTCACGCCCTGCGCGGGCAGATCGAAGGGATCGTGAATCTTCGTCGCGCCGAGCACGTCGCGGTACAGCGCGACCGACGCGTCGATCGAGGGCGTCGCGACGCCGATATGGTTGAGGCGGCCGAGTTTCATTTCATCCTCCCGAAGTCGTCATTGCGAGCGTAGCGAAGCAATCCAGAGCGTGGTCGTGCGTCGCTCTGGATTGCTTCGCTGCGCTCGCAATGACGGGCTTAGCCATGGGCGATCAGTTCGAACAGGTCATTCCAAAGTGGATTGGTCGCTTCAATCAGTGCCGCCTTCTTCGCCCGCGAACCGGCTTTGATCTGTTTTTCGCGCACGATAGCCGCCTCCATCGTCTCATGCATTTCGTACCAGACGATCAGCTTGCAACCATAGCGTTTGGTGAACCCATCGGCGACGCCCTTGCGATGCTGCCAAACCCGCTGGCCAAGGTTCGAAGTGACGCCGGTATACAGCGTGCCGTTGCGCTTGTTCGCCATGATGTAGACGGCAGGGCGCTTCGTCATCCCACACCACTTCTCCTCACCCCGTCATTGCGAGCGCAGCGAAGCAATCCAGCGGCGTGCTCGCGGAACGGCTGGATTGCTTCGCTGCGCTCGCAATGACGGGATGGTACCGGAAGTCGTGGCCCCGATGTGATTTAGGCGGCCGAGTTTCACTGGCTAGTGCGCTCTCAATTCCCCGTCATGCTGAACTTGTTTCAGCATCCATTCTGCGGCTCGCACAGCCGGTGCTTGGGGCGGGATGGACCCTGAAACAAGTCCAGGGTGACGACTTGGGCGCGCGGGTCATACACCGCACCAAAAAATTCACTCATGAATACCTGATGACCATGTAAATGATAGCGCCTGCGGTAACCCCAAGGGCCAAAATTGTGACCGTAATCGCATCTTTGCGTGAGGTCTTATCGCTCATTCTCTGCTCCTAAAGCGGAATATTGTCATGCTTCTTCCACGGGTTCTCCAGCACCTTCCCCCGCAGCTTCCGCAGGCCAAGCGCCACCCGCCGCCGCGTCGAGTGCGGCTGAATCACCTCATCGATGAACCCCTTGCTCGCCGCCACGAACGGATTGGCAAACCGCGCCTCATATTCCGCCGTCCGCTCGGCAATCTCCTCGGGCGTCCGCCCCCGGAAGATAATCTCCACCGCGCCCTTCGCGCCCATCACCGCGATCTCCGCGGTCGGCCAGGCATAGTTCAAATCACCGCGCAGATGCTTGCTCGCCATCACGTCATATGCCCCGCCATAGGCCTTGCGCGTGATCACCGTAATCTTCGGCACCGTCGCCTCGGCATAAGCGAACAGCAGTTTCGCGCCGTGCTTGATGATGCCGTTCAGCTCCTGCGCCGTCCCCGGCAGGAAACCCGGCACATCGACAAACGTCAAAATCGGAATCTCGAACGCATCGCAGAAGCGCACAAACCGCGCCGCCTTCTTCGATGAATTGATATCAAGGCACCCCGCCAGCACCATCGGCTGGTTGGCGACCACGCCCACGGTGCGCCCTTCCACCCGCCCAAAACCGACGATGATGTTGCCCGCATGCGCCGGCTGCACCTCGAAGAAATCGCCCTCGTCCACCGTTTTGCGGATCACTTCGTGCATGTCGTATGGCTGGTTGGCATTGGCCGGGATCAGCAGATCGAGGCTTTCCTCAAGCCGGTCCCACGGGTCGGCCGTCGGGCGCTCCGGCGCTGCATCGCGGTTGGAGGCGGGCAAGAAGTCCACGAAGTCGCGGGCCGCCAACAGCGCTTCGATATCATCATCGAATGCGACATCGGCGACCCCCGACTTCGTGGTATGCGTCACAGCACCCCCGAGTTCCTCCTGCGAGACCACTTCGTTAGTGACGGTCTTCACGACATCGGGGCCGGTGACGAACATATATGAGCTATCCTTCACCATGAAGATGAAGTCGGTCATGGCGGGGCTGTAAACGGCGCCCCCCGCGCATGGACCCATGATCAGGCTGAGCTGCGGGACGACGCCCGATGCCAGCACATTCCGTTGAAACACCTCGGCATAGCCGCCAAGGCTCGCGACGCCTTCCTGGATGCGCGCGCCGCCCGAATCGTTGATGCCGATGACGGGCGCGCCCACCTTCATCGCCATGTCCATGATCTTGCAGATTTTCTGGGCATGGCGTTCGGAAAGCGATCCGCCGAACACGGTGAAGTCTTGCGAAAACACAAACACCAGCCGGCCGTTGATGGTGCCGGAACCGGTAACGACGCCGTCGCCGGGAATGATCTGGTCGGCCATGCCGAAATCGATGCAGTTATGCTCGACATACATGTCGAGCTCTTCGAACGATCCCTGATCGAGCAGGATGTTCAGCCGCTCACGCGCAGTCAGCTTGCCCTTGGCGTGTTGCGCCGCGATCCGCTTCTCGCCCCCGCCCAATCGTGCCGCCGCACGCTTTGCTTCCAGGCGGTCGACGATCGTTTCCATGGCGCTCCCCAGACGACGGTTAGCCCCCATTCCAAGGATTCGCGCGAAACGCAACCGTGATCCGCGCGCCCTGCCTTTGCGACGCTTTCATGCCAACGCCGCATTCGTGCCGTCATTGCGAGCGCAGCGAAGCAATCCAGGGCAGCGCGGGTCGCTGGATTGCGTCGCTACGCTCGCAATGACAATTTGCTCAGGTTATCTTCACGACCCCCATGTCGATCAGGCTGCGCGCGCTATCGACAATGGTGTCGGCGGCAGGGCGCGGCACCCAGCCGAGCACATCGCGCGCATGATCGGCAGGCGTAACCCGCTGCCGTCCCAATTCGCCGGTCACGACGCGAACGGTGGGGTCGAATACACTGACGAGCCTCAGCATGACATCGGGCAATCCGCGCGTCGGCACCTTGCGCGCCTCGGTGCCCAGCCGGTCGCGCAGCACGGCGGTAACCTCGCGCATCATCATGAACGGGCCGGACGCGATGAAGCGTTCGCCATTGATCCCGTCTGCCGTCAGCGCGCGGACATGCAAATCGGCGACATCGCGGACATCGACCACGCCAAAGCCGAAATTGGGAATGCCGGGCAGCGATCCGCTGAGCAACCGGGTGATGACCTGCACCGAGCCCGAGAAATCGGCGCTCAGCACCGGCCCCAGCACGAGCGCTGGATTGACCGAGACATATTCCATGCCGTCGCCCTCCGCCGCCATCCAATCGCGCGCGGCACGCTCGGCGATCGTCTTGGACTTGGCATAGGCGTGGACGCCGGGGCCGCTTACATCGGTCCAGTCGGCCTCAGTATAAGTGGCAGTCTTCTTGCCATGGCCATAAGCGATGGCGGCGACCGAGGAGGTCATCACCACGCGCTTGGCCCCAGCCGCCTTCGCAAAGCGCAGCGCCCGCAATGCGCCGTCGCGTGCAGGGATGATCAGATCATCCTCATGTTTGACCGCGTCAACCGGCAGTGGCGAGGCGACATGGACGACATGGCTGCACCCGGCGACGGCCTCTGCCCAGCCGGCATCGCTCAGCAGGTCGGCGGCGAAAAAGTTGAGCCTGTCGGCGGGGACGCCGAGCGCGCTGCGGACCTCGGCCTCGCGTGCCAGCGAGCGGATCGTCGTGTTGACGCGCCAGCCCTCGGCAACAAGCTGGCGAATGACGAAGCCGCCGATATAGCCGCTGCCACCAGTGACCAAAACCTGCCTGTCCATCACCACTCTCCCCTTGCCCCGTTCGCGCAGTTAGCGATCTACCTTCTCTCGTCACCCCGGACTTGATCCGGGGTCCCGCTTGGCCCGGCTGCGGTAGAAGCGGGACTCCGGGTCAAGCCCGGGGTGACGAATGAGTCGGAAAGATAAAATGCCAATCTACTCAATTAGTTTTATATCGAAACTGATTGAAAGCCAAGCGCCAAGGCTTGGCCAATCGCGCCCGGTGCGCCACTATGGCTGCAGGAGAGCCAGATGACCCAGATGCTGTATCCCGTGCCCGATGATTGGGTGAAGGCCGCCCGAATCGACGCGGAGAGCTATGAAAATCTTTATGGCCGGTCGATCGCCGATCCCGGCAGTTTCTGGCTGGAACAGGCGCGCCGGCTCGATTGGATCAAGCGGCCGGAAATCGCCGGCGACTGGTCATTCGACGAGAAGGATTTCCACATCCAGTGGTTCGCCGATGGCAAGCTCAACGTCGCCGCCAATTGCATCGACCGGCATCTCGCCAAGCGCGGCGATCAGGTCGCGCTCATTTGGGAGCCCGACGAGCCGAGCGAGGAACCGCGCCGCTTCACCTATCGCCAGCTTCATACCGAAGTATGCCGCTTCGCCAATGTGTTGAAGGGTGAGGGCGCGAAAAAGGGTGACCGCGTCACCATCTATATGCCGATGATTCCCGAGGCGGCGTTCGCCATTCTCGCCTGTGCGCGGATCGGCGCGATCCATTCGGTGGTGTTCGGCGGCTTCTCGGCCGAGGCTTTGGCCGGGCGCATCACCGATTGCGATTCCAAGCTGGTCGTGACGGCGGACGAGGGGCGGCGCGGGGGCAAGAAGATCGCGCTGAAGGCCGCCGTCGATGCCGCCGCGCATCATGCCCCGGCGCTGCAAAAGGTCATCGTCGTCAAGGCAACCGGCGGCGATGTGGCAATGCATCCGGGCCGCGACATCTGGTATCACGAGGCCGCCGCCGCCGTTTCCAACACCTGCCCGCCCGAGGTGATGAACGCGGAAGATCCGTTGTTTATCCTGTATACCAGTGGCTCAACCGGCCAGCCCAAGGGCGTGCTCCATTCCTCCGGCGGCTACCTCCTCTGGGCCAGCCTCACCCACGAATTGTGCTTCGATTATCGCCCCGGCAATGTGTGGTGGTGCGCCGCCGATATCGGCTGGGTGACGGGGCACAGCTATATCCTCTACGGCCCCCTCGCCAATGGCGCGACGACGCTGATGTATGAAGGGTTGCCCAACTGGCCCGATGCCAGCCGCATCTGGCAGGTGGTCGATCGGCACCAGGTCCACACCATCTTCACCGCCCCCACCGCGCTGCGCGCGCTGATGAAGGATGGTGACAGCTACGTTACCGCCACCAGCCGCGCGTCCCTCAAACTGCTCGGCACGGTCGGCGAGCCGATCAACCCCGAAGCCTGGCGCTGGTATCATGAAGTGGTGGGCGAGTGCCGCTGCCCCATCATCGATACCTGGTGGCAGACCGAAACCGGCGGCGCGATGATCGCTCCGCTGCCGGGTGCCACCGCGCTGAAACCGGGCAGCGCGACCCGGCCCTTGCCCGGCGTCGACCCGCAGATTGTCGATGCCGAGGGGCAGGTGCTCACCGGCACGACCGAGGGCAACCTCGTCATCGCGCGCAGCTGGCCGGGGCAGATGCGCACGGTGTGGGGCGATCATGCGCGTTTCTTCCAGACCTATTTCACCACCTATCCCGGCAAATACTTCACCGGCGACGGCTGCCGCCGTGATGCCGATGGCTATTACTGGATCACCGGGCGGGTTGACGACGTGATCAACGTGAGCGGCCACCGCATGGGCACGGCAGAAGTCGAATCTGCGCTGGTGCTGCACCCCAAGGTGGCCGAAGCCGCCGTCGTCGGCATGCCGCACGACATCAAGGGGCAAGGCATTTACGCCTATGTCACGCTCAACGCAGGCGAGCACGCTTCGGATGGCTTGCGCACTGAGCTGCGCAATTGGGTCCGCACTGAAATCGGACCGATCGCCACGCCCGATGCGCTGCAATTCGCGCCTGGCCTGCCCAAGACCCGCAGCGGCAAGATCATGCGCCGCATCCTGCGCAAGATCGCCGAGGGAGACGTAACCTCGCTTGGCGATACCAGCACGCTGGCCGATCCGGCGGTCGTCGATGATCTGATCGCCAATCGGGTGGTGTAAGGGACGGCTTACATTTTTTCATTTGCAGACGCCCTGGCGTGCCGGTATAGAACGGCAATACACTAACAGAGAGGTTGTCATGCGCTTCAATCGTTTCTCCCGCTTTGCGGCGGCCACTGCCGTGCTCGCTCTCACCGTTCCGGCTATGTCCAAGGACACCGCATCGGCACCGCGGTACGGCGCGTTCGGCGTTGACCTGACCGCCAAGGACGCAGCCGTGAAACCGGGCGACGATTTTTGGGCATTTGCCAATGGCAGCTGGGCAGCACGCACCGAGATTCCAGCCGACAAGGCATCGGTCGGCTATGGCAATATCCTGACGGACGAAGCCGAGGCCAATGTGCGGCTGATCCTGAACGACATGGCCGCCAACCCCGCCAAATATGGCGCCACCGGCAAACAGGTTGGCGATTTCTACGCCAGCTGGATCGACGAAGCTGGGATCGAGGCGAAGGGCACCGCGCCGCTCCAGCCCTATCTTGCCAAGATCGCTGCGGTGAAGGACCTGACCGACCTGCAGATCCTGTTCGCGTCGGTCGGCTACGAATCGCCTGTCGGCGTCGGCATCATCCCCAATCTCGCCGACCCCACCCGCTACACCGCAGCCGTGGGCCAGGGCGGGCTCGGCATGCCGCGCGATTACTATCTGCTCGAAGGCGAGAAGTATGACGGCTTCCGCAAGGCATACCGCGCCTATATCGAAAAAATGCAGACGCTCGCCGGGATCAGCGACGCTGCGGCCAAGGCCGATGCGATCATGGCGCTGGAAACGGCGATGGCCAAAGACCAATGGTCGCCAGAGCAAAGCCGCGACATCGCCAAGCTGAACGATCCGCAGGACATTGCAGGGCTGGAGAAAAAGGCACCCGAATTCGACTGGGCGCTGATGCTGAAGACCGCAGGGGTCGATAGTTCACCGACCGTGCTGATGACGCAGAACACCGCCATTGCAGCAATGGGCAAGATTATGGTGGCGACGCCGTTGCAGACCTGGAAGGATTATGTCGCCTTCCACTTCGTCAGCGACAATGCGGGCTATCTGCCCAAGGCGTTCGATCAGGCCCGGTTCGATTTCTTCGCCACGACGCTTGCTGGCGTGAAGACCCAGCGCGACCGCTGGAAGCGCGGCGTGCAGCTGACCAACGGCGCACTCGGCGAGGCTGTCGGCCAGCTCTATGTCGACAAATATTTCCCCTCGACGGCGCAGGCCAAGATGGCCGAGCTGATCGAAAATCTGCGCGGATCCTATCAGGAACGTATCAGCAATTCGGCATGGATGGACGAGGCGACCCGCAAGGCAGCGCTCGTCAAGCTCGCCGCGTTCGAGCCGCGCATCGGCCATCCGGAGAAGTATATCGACTACACCAAGTTCACAGTGGTGCGCGGCGATATGCTGGGCAATGCGATGCGCTCGGCGCAGTTCCAGCAGGATTTGCAGCTCGAACGCTTCAAAAAGCCGGTCGATCGCAGCCTGTGGTCGATGACCCCACAGACGGTGAACGCCTATTATAATCCGCTCGCCAACCAGATCACCTTTCCAGCCGCGATCCTGCAGCCGCCCTATTTCGATCCCAATGCAGACCCGGCCGTCAACTATGGTGCGATCGGCGCGATCATCGGCCACGAAATGGGCCATGGCTTTGACGATCAGGGCAGCCAATTCGGCCCGACCGGCAAGTTCGAGAATTGGTGGACGCCAGAAGCAAAGGCGGCGTTCAAGACGCGCACGTCAGCGCTTGCAGCGCAATATGATGTCTATGAAGCGGTGCCCGGCACGAAGGTGAACGGCAAGCTGACGCTGGGTGAAAATATCGGCGATCTTGGCGGCGTGGAAGCGGCCTATGGTGCCTATCAGCGCTATCAGGCCAAGCACGGCAAGGCACCTGTGATTGGCGGGCTGACGGGCGACCAGCGCTTCTTCCTGGCCTATGCCCAGGCTTGGCAGTCCAAGCTGCGCGAAGGTGCCGCCCGCAACGCTGCGCTCACCGATCCACACAGCCCGGCCTATTTCCGGGTCAACGGCATCGTCCGCAATGTCGATGCCTGGTACACCGCGTTCAACATCAAGCCCGACGACAAGCTGTACCTCGCGCCTGAGCAGCGCGTCCACATCTGGTAACGCCGCTTATCCCCACGCCGCTCCTCAATCGGGGCGGCGTGGGTATTGCCCGTCCGATCAGCTGACGAGCGAGCGCGACCGACCGAACAGGAAATAGACCAGCAGGCCGATCCCGTTCCAGATGAAGAACCACACCTGCGTCACACTCTGCAGGCTGGTGAACAGATAGATGCAGCCAAGCACTGCCGCAGGTGCAACGACCCCGGCGAGCGGGGTGCGAAAGGGCCGCCGCGCATCAGGCGAGCGCCGCCTGAGCACCAGCACGCACACCGCCACCGCAATGAAGGCGCACAGCGTGCCTGCATTGGCCAGGCTCGCGATGACATCGAGCGGGGCGATACCGGCAATGATCGCAACGAAAATCGCCGTCACCGCAGTGATGCGCGCCGGCGTGCCGCGACTGTCGACCTTCGCCAGCGAATGCGGCAGGAAGCCGTCGCGCGCCATCACCAGGAAGATGCGGCTCTGGCCATAGAGGAACGCGAGCAGCACCGTCGGCAGCGCAATCGCCGCGGCAGCCGCCACCACCGTCGCGATGCTGCCCTGCCCCAGTTCGCGCAGAATGAGCGCGAGCGGCTCGGGACTGTCGGCAAAGCGCGTGAACGAAATCGCCCCCACCGCTGCTGCTGCGACGATGATGTAGATGACGGTGCAGGCGAGCATCGACCCAACGATTCCGATCGCCAGATCACGATCGGGGTTTTTGGCTTCCTCCGCTGCCGTTGAGATCGCATCGAAGCCGTAAAAGGCGAAGAAAATGATCGCGGCGGCCCCCATCACGCCGTATTTCACGCCGCCATCGCCCACCGCGCTGCCATAGCCGAAGGGGGCGAAGGGCTGGAGATTGGCGGCGTCGAAATGCGGTAGCGCGACGAACACGAACAGGGTGAGCGTCACGATCTTGAGCACCACGAGTGCGGTGTTGACCCGCGCGCTTTCGCGCGTGCCGAGCATCAACAACCCCGCCACCACCGCGATGATCGCCACTGCGGGGAGATTGACCACGCCGCCCAGCGCGGGGCCATTGGCGAGCGCTGCGGGCACGATAATGCCCAGCCCCTTCAGGAACCCCACCGCATAGCCCGACCAACCCACCGCCACGGTCGAGACCACCAGCGAGTATTCCAGGATCAGGCTCCAGCCCACTACCCAGGCGATGATCTCCCCCAGCACCGCATAGCTATAGGTATAGGCGCTGCCCGAGGCCGGGATCATCGTCGCCATTTCGGCATAGCAAAGCGCCGCGCACGCGCAGATCGCGCCTGCCACTGCAAAGCTCAGCAGGACCGCCGGACCCGCGCGATCCGCCCCCACGCCGATCAGCGTGAGGATGCCGGTGCCGACGATCGCGCCCACCCCGAGCGCCACGAGATGCGGCCAGCCAAGCGTGCGGGCGAGGCGATGCTCCACCGGGCGATCATCGCCGTGCAGGATGGTTTTCAAGCGGAAAAGGCTGGTCATTGGCATCCCCAAATTAATCACGAACCGGTCGTTTCCGTCATGCCGAATCCTTCGACTTGCTCAGGAGAGCCTTGTTCCGGCATCCACCGTGCCCCAAAGAGCAGCAACTCGTAAGGCGCGGTGGACCCCGGAACAAGTCCGGGGTGACGGGCCTTGTATGGGAGAGCACAATGGACACCGCCCTTGATTTCGCGCTCGGCGAGACCGCCGACATGATCCGCGAGACAACGCAGCGCTTCGCCGCCGACCGGATTGCCCCCAAGGCCGCCGACATCGACGCGAGCAACACATTCGATCGCTCGCTTTGGCCCGAAATGGGCGCGCTTGGCTTGCACGGCATCACGGTCGAGGAGGAATGGGGCGGGCTTGGCCTGGGCTATCTGGAACATTGCATTGCGATGGAGGAGGTAAGCCGCGCGTCAGCCTCGATTGGCCTCAGCTACGGCGCGCATTCCAACCTGTGCGTCAACCAGATCAGGCGCTGGGGCAACCCGGAGCAAAAGGCGAAATATCTGCCCAAGCTGATTTCGGGCGAACATGTCGGCAGTCTCGCGATGTCGGAGGCGGGTGCCGGCTCTGACGTGGTCTCGATGAAGCTGAAGGCCGAAGCGAAAGGCAACGACCGCTACGTGCTGAACGGCACCAAATTCTGGATCACCAACTCGACCGAGGCCGACACGCTTGTCGTCTATGCCAAGACCGGGGAAGGATCGGGCGGGATCACCGCTTTCCTCATTGAAAAGGGCATGGCGGGGTTCAGCGTCTCCAAGAAGCTCGACAAGATGGGCATGCGCGGCTCCGACACTGCAGAGCTGGTGTTCGAGGATTGCGAGGTGCCCGCGGAAAACATCATGGGCCCGCTCAATGGGGGCGTCGGCGTGCTGATGTCGGGCCTGGATTATGAGCGCGCGGTGCTGGCGGCGGGGCCCATTGGCATCATGCAGGCCTGCCTCGATGTTGTCCTCCCCTATGTCCGCGAGCGGCAGCAGTTCGGTAAGGCGATCGGCAGTTTCCAGCTGATGCAGGCCAAGATTGCCGACATGTATGTCGCGCTCAATTCGGCGCGCGCCTATGTCTATGCGGTCGCCCGCGCGTGCGATGCGGGCAAGACAACACGCTTCGATGCGGCGGGTGCCATTTTGCTGGCGAGCGAGAATGCGGTGAAGGTGTCGCTCGAGGCGATCCAGGCGCTTGGCGGCGCGGGCTATACCAAGGAATGGCCGGTCGAACGCTTCTTGCGCGACGCCAAGCTCTACGACATTGGGGCGGGCACCAACGAAATCCGGCGGTTTCTTATAGGGCGCGAGCTGATCGGCGCGTGAGCGGCGATTGCTGGGGTTGGTAGGGGCTAGCTCGACGGCTTTTCGGCTTTTACGTTCGGAAAAGCGACGCCCAACGCTGGTGCCAAAACCCATCAGATTTTTGCATCACTGGATCACCGAATTTTTCCCGTTGTGTGCTCGATGCAAAACTCGTGATTTTTGCATCAGGCCGCCGAATTCATAGGTGGACGGCTTTGGCGTTTGATGAAATGTTGCATGGCTAGCCAACGTTCGGAGTGGGCAATGAAGGTTGGTGGGATTGCGGTTGCGCTTCTTGCATTGAGTGCTTGTGACCAGAGAGCTGCACCACTAGGCCGTAAACTCATAAGCGCGCAGCCACAGGCGCATTGAGGCGAGTTTGACCA
>CAZXBM010000078.1:0-13590 GCA_964638495.1 uncultured Stakelama sp.
CGCGGATGATGATGCAGGGGATGCACTTCATGGGCGATGTGCCGTTCCGCAAGCTCTACCTGCACGGGCTGGTGCGCGCGGCGGATGGGCAGAAAATGTCCAAGTCCAAGGGCAATACCGTCGATCCGCTCGGCCTTATCGACAAATATGGCGCGGACGCGTTGCGCTTCTTCATGGCGGCGATGGAGAGCCAGGGCCGCGACATCAAGATGGATGAGAAGCGGGTCGAGGGGTATCGTAACTTCGCGACCAAGCTGTGGAACGCGGCGCGGTTCGCGCAGGGCAATGGCATTGTCGCGAGCACATCGCCTGAGGCGCCGGTGGCGACGCTGGCGGTCAACAAATGGATCATCGGCGAGACGATCCGCACCGTTCAGGCGGTCGATGCGGCACTCGCCGACCTGCGCTTCGACGGCGCGGCGAATGCGATCTATCAGTTCGTGTGGAGCCAGTTCTGCGACTGGTATCTGGAGCTGATCAAGCCCGTGCTCGGCCAAATGGATGCGCCGGCGCGCGGCTCGGAGGCAGACGAGACGCGCGCGGTCGCAGGCTGGGTGCTCGACCAGATTTTGGTGATCCTGCACCCCTTCATGCCCTTCATCACTGAGGAGCTTTGGTCGAAAATGGGTGCGCGCGATGGAGCGTTGATCGTCGCGCAGTGGCCGGTAGTGGATGCGTGCGTGATCGATGAGGCGGCAAGCCGGGAGATCGATTGGCTGATCAAGCTGGTGAGCGCGATCCGCGCGGCGCGCAATGAGTTGACGATTTCTCCCGGCACGCGGATGACAATGCATGTGCGCGATGCTTCACCCGACACGCTGGCGCGGCTTGAGCAGCAGGGCGCGGCGCTCGCCCGGTTGGCGCGTGTTGATCCGGTGCAGGGCGATGCGCCGGCTGGCGGCGCGGCCCAAATTGTGGTCGATGAGGCAACCTTCGTGTTGCCCCTCGAAGGCGTCATCGACCTCGACGCCGAACGGGCCCGCCTGACCAAGGGCATTGCCGCCGCCGAGAAGGAGCGCGACTCGCTGGCCGCCCGCCTCAACAACCCCAGCTTTGTCGAGCGCGCTAAGCCTGAGGCGATCGAGAAGGCGCGGGCTGACCATGCCGAGAAATCTGCGGAGTCGGAGCGATTGTCGGCGGCTTTGGCGCGGCTGGGATGACAATATCATCGTCACCCCGGACTTGTTCCGGGGTCCATCGTAGCGCGAACGCAACCGGCGGTGATTGTGCGGTGCGGAGGGTGACGGACCAAGTCCGGCACGACGGAATGAGAGAATAGCATGGCGCAACCTCCCTCCCGCCCCGGCCAGCGCGATCTGACGACCGGGCCGATCGGCAAGACACTAGTCCTGTTCGCGCTGCCGACAATGGCGGCGAATATCCTGCAATCGCTGAACGGATCGATCAACGCGATCTGGGTCGGGCGGTTTCTGGGCGAGAGTGCGCTGGCAGCGACATCCAACGCCAACAACATCATGTTCCTGACCTTTGCCGCCGTGTTCGGCTTTGGCATGGCGGCGACGATCTTGGTCGGCCAGAGCTTTGGCCGCCGCGATATCGATGGCGCGCGGCGCGCCTTTGGCTCGGCGGTGGGGTTGATCTTCTGGTCGTCGATCGTGGTGGCGACGCTCGGGTGGATCTTTGCGCCCGAAATCCTGAGGCTGCTGGCGACGCCGGGTGAGGCGATGCCGCTGGCGCTGACCTATCTTCGGATCATCTTCCTGTCGCTGCCGTCGTCGATGCTGATGGTGCTGATGATGATGGGGCTGCGCGGCACCGGCGATTCGATGACGCCCTTGTGGTTCGGGCTGTTGTCGTCGGTGCTCGACATGATCCTCAACCCCTTGCTCATCGCGGGGCTGGGGCCGTTCCCGAGAATGGGGATTGCCGGTGCCGCGACTGCGACGCTGATCGCCAATGTGGCATCGATTACTGGGCTGGTGGCATATATCTATTGGAAGGACCTTACGCTGCGGCTGCGGGGGCCCGAACTGGCCTATCTGTTCCCGAGCCGGGACGTCGTCTGGGCGATCGTGACCAAGGGTGTGCCGATCGGTGCGCAAATGATCGTCATCGCGCTGGCTGGGCTCACCATGTTGGGGCTGGTGAACCGTGAGGGTGTCGATACCACGGCCGCCTTTGGCGTGACACTGCAGCTCTGGGCTTATGTCCAGATGCCGGCGATGGCGGTGGGCGCGGCGGTGAGTGCGATGGCTGCGCAGAATATCGGTGCGAACAAATGGGACCGGGTGGAGGCGACGACGCGGTCGGGGCTGATTTTCGCGACGGCGATTACAACGACGATGGTGGTTGCGTTGCTGGCGTTCGATCGGCCGGTGATGGCATTGTTCCTGGGCGGCGACAGTCCGGCGCTGCCGATCGCGCGGCATATCCAGTTGCTGGCGACGTGGAACTTCATCCTGTTCGGCATGACGATGGTGTTTTTCGGCGTCGTGCGCGCGAACGGCGCGGTGCTGGGGCCGTTGCTGATCCTGCTGGTCGCGATGTTCCCGGTGCGGATCGCCTTTGCGACGGTGATGAAGCCAGTGATCGGGGTGGACGCGCTGTGGCTGTCCTTCCCGCTCGGGTCGGTTGCGACCTTTGTGCTGTCTGCGCTCTTCTATCGCTATGGCAATTGGCGAAAGGCGCATATGCTGGTGCCGCACGCGCATGAAGAGGCGGAGGCGCATTGCCATGCGCAGGCCACCGGCGAGCCGGCAGGGGCGGTGCACCAGCCGGGGTGATTGAGCCCCTTGCCCCGCGCGCCCGGATCGCTCACAAACCGGGCCATGAGCCAATATCCCGCGCTTCGCCTTCGCCGCACCCGCTCCACCCCGTGGAGCCGCCGGCTCCATGCCGAAACGGTGCTGACCCCCGCGGACCTGATCTGGCCCCTGTTCATCACCGATGGGGAAGGGGTGGAAGACCCGATTGCCAGCCTGCCCGGCGTCTCGCGCTGGTCGGTCGATGGCATCGTTGCGCGGGCGAAGGAGGCGCAGGCCGCCGGCATCGCCTGCATCGCGCTGTTTCCCAATACGCCGCGTGAGCTGCGCACCGAGGACGGGCGCGAGGCGCTTAACCCCGACAACCTGATGTGCCGCGCGATCGGCGCGATCAAGGATCATGTGCCCGATATCGGCGTGCTGACCGATGTCGCGCTCGACCCCTATACCGCGCATGGGCATGACGGGCTGGTCGATAGCCAGGGCTATGTGCTGAACGACGACACCGCCGAGGTGCTGGTGGCGCAGGCCCTCAACCAGGCGGCGGCGGGCGCTGACATCATCGCCCCCAGCGACATGATGGACGGGCGCATTGGCCTGATCCGCGAGGCGCTGGAGGAAGAAGGCCACCCCAATGTCCAGATCATGTCCTATGCCGCCAAATATGCGAGCGCCTTTTACGGCCCGTTCCGCGATGCGGTGGGCAGTCGTGGGCTGCTGAAGGGCGACAAGAAGACCTATCAGATGGACCCCGCCAATGCCGAGGAAGCGCTGCGCGAGGTGGCGCTCGATCTGGACGAGGGGGCGGACAGCGTGATGGTAAAGCCGGGATTGCCCTATCTCGACATTATCTGTCGTGTGAAGGCCGCATTCGAGGTGCCTGTATTCGCTTATCAGGTGTCCGGCGAGTATGCGATGATCGAGGCTGCCGTCGCCGCAGGCGCTGCCGAGCGCGACCCAATGGTGCTGGAAACGCTGATGGCCTTCAAGCGCGCGGGCTGTTCGGGTGTGCTCAGCTATCACGCGCTCCATGCGGCGCGGCTGATGGGCGGCTGACGGCCGCGCGCGATGATCGAGACCGAGCGGCTGACCCTGCGCGTGCCAGAAGCGCGAGATTATACGGCGCTATACGCGATGTGGGCCGATCCGCTGGTGATGGCCGATCTCGGGCCGGTGAAGGACAAGGCCGCGAGCGATGCCGTGATCGCCAAGCATGATGGCTTTCGCCACGAAGGGCTGGGCTTCTGGGTCGTCGAGCGGCGGCAGGACGGGGCGATGCTGGGCTTTTGCGGGCTGAAGCGCGGCGATGCGCACAACCCCATTGCCGGTGAGATCGAGGCGGGCTGGATCATCGACCGGCCCTATTGGCGGCGGGGCTATGCGCTGGAGGCGACGCGGGCGGCGCTCGACTGGGGTTGGGCGCATTTCGATGCGCCGCGAATCGTGGCGATCACGGCTGCCGTCAACATCAAGAGCCAGCGCATGATGGAACGGCTGGGCATGCACCGCGTGCCTGATGGCGACTTCGATCACGCGCTGGCGCCGACGGGCGACCGGCTCCGGCGAACGGTCACTTACGCGATCGACCGGCCATGATCGAGACCGAACGCCTGATCCTCCGCCCCTGGCAGGACAGCGACCGTGCCCCATTCGCGGCTATGAACCGCGACCCGGCGGTTAGGCGCTATTTGGGGCCGTTGCAGACGCGCGCGGAAACCGATCAGACGATCGACCGGATGCAGGCGCTGCAGGCATCGCACGGCTATTGCTGCTGGGCGCTGGAGAGGCGCGAGGACGCCGCGCTTCTGGGCTTTTGCGGCCTGAACCCCGGCCCGGCCGGGACGCCGATCGAGGGCAGGAATGAGGTCGGCTGGCGGCTGGCCTCGGCCTATTGGGGGCAGGGCTATGCGCGCGAGGCAGCGCTTGCGTGCCTCGACTGGAGCTGGGTTCACCTGCCTGATCCAGCGATCCTGGCGATGACGGTACCGGCCAACACGGCGAGTTGGGGGTTGATGGAGCGGATTGGCATGCAGCGGCTGCATGATCAGGATTTCGATCACCCGGGCGTGCCCAATGGCAGCCCGCTCAAGCGCCACATCATGTACCGGATCGATCGCCCGGCGCAGGCGCGGTAGCGACGCGACAGTTCAGCTTTGCGGCAACAGGCGCTGCAACGCGTCAATCGTTGCCGATTGCTGATTGCTCTGGGCTTCCCCTGCATCGCGTGCGGCGTCGAGCGCGGGGTAGGGCGGCAGGCCTGCTTGCGCGCGTTCGATCACGATTCGGTCGATCTCCGCCAGGGCGCCAAGGCTTTCTCCGCGCGCCGCATCCAGCCCGGATAGCGTGGCTTGCGCCGTTAGCCAGGCATCGCTGCCAACAGGGGCTCCGCGCGCCGCTTCCACAAGCGGTGCTGCCCTAATTCGCGTTGAAGCAAAGTCTGCCGCGCTTTGCTCCAGCGTATTGCGAAGCGCGCGCACCTTTGCGTCCAGCGTCGCATCGGGGGCGGCGACGGCGGGCGTGTGGACTGGCTCCGAGTCGTCGCGCTGTTCGATCGTGCGCGGCAGCAGAGATGGGTAATGGCCGTTTGGGGCAGCGCATCCCGAAAGGGCGATGAGCAGGATGAGCGGGGCGGCGCGGTTCATGGCGTTGCTCTATGCGTGTCGACAACGGTGCGCAACGGGCTTGCGCTCCGCGAAACCTGCCTCTATGGACACGCCTCCCAGCACCCGTAGCTCAGCTGGATAGAGCATCAGACTACGAATCTGAGGGCCGGGCGTTCGAATCGCTCCGGGTGCACCATTTTCTCTCGGTTTAGGTCCCATCCCGCGTAGGAGGGCCATGCCGGCGGTTGCCACGCAAGACCTGGGCGTCTGGGGTTGCTCTGGCCGCGAATGCTGGAGCATCAGCGGATCGGCCATCGTGGTTACTTCCGTCAGGGTCGAGCACCGCAACCTAAACCCATCCGAAATCACGCTGAGCACCTCAGCGCCGAGCGACGCCTAGTCGGCGGATATGATCGAAAGCCGCCTGCGCGAGCCTGTGGCGAATTCGTTGCACCGGGCGCGCGCCAACCCGATAGATAGACAGCGGTGCGACCAATCATTATCCACCGATGACAGGTGCTCATTCACACATGGCCAGTCCATTTGTGCAAAATACCTACACATATGGTGCCGGCGAATCGCACATCGGTATGGGAGCCAGAGCGATCGCAAACAGATCTTCATCGACCGGCAAGACGCGTTTTCACGGCCATCTTTATGTCCAGGTTGTCATCGCGATTACGCTGGGCGTGGCACTTGGCTTTTTCGTGCCCGATACCGGCGTCGCGCTGCAGCCTTTGGGGGATGGGTTCATCAAGCTGGTTAAGATGATCATCGCGCCGGTGATCTTCCTGACGATTGCCACCGGCATTGCCGGCATGGGTAAGGTTTCTGCCGTCGGCCGCGTCGCGGGCAAGGCGTTTCTCTATTTCCTTGCCGTTTCCACCCTGGCGTTGATCGTGGGGCTGATCATTGGCAATGTGGTTCAGCCTGGCGCCGGGCTGGCGATCGACCCAGCGACCCTCGATGCAAACGCTGTCAAATCCTACGCCGACAAGGCGCATGACGTTAGCATCGTCAAGTTCCTGATGGACATTGTCCCGACGACGATCGTGTCGGCGCTGACCGATGGATCGATCCTGCAGGTGCTGCTGGTGGCGGTGCTGTTCGGCATTGCCCTCGCGATCGTCGGCCCGGCGGCCGCACCCGTCGTGGCGCTGCTTGAAAGCCTCAGCACAATTGTCTTCGAGATGGTGGCACTGGTGATGCGCGCAGCGCCGATCGGGGCGTTTGGTGCCATGGCCTTCACGATTGGCAAATACGGGATTGGCACGCTGCTGTCGCTGGGGACGCTCGTCGCCACCTTTTACGCCACGTCATTGTTGTTCGTGATCGTAGTGCTCGGGGCGATTGGCCGGCTGAACGGTTTTTCGATCTTTGCGCTGATCCGGTATCTGAGGGCTGAATTGCTGCTGGTCTTTGGCACATCGTCGTCCGAAGCCGCGCTGCCATCGTTGATGGCCAAGATGGAGCGTGCCGGCTGCGCCAAGTCGGTCGTCGGTATGGTCGTGCCGACCGGTTATTCGTTCAACCTGGACGGGACCAACATCTATATGACGTTGGCGGCGCTCTTCATCGCGCAGGCGACCGGGATCGATCTGTCGCTTGGCCAGCAGGTTTCGCTGCTGCTCGTTGCCATGATCAGTTCCAAGGGTGCGGCGGGGGTGACCGGGGCGGGGTTCATTACGCTGGCGGCCACATTGTCCATCGTCCCGACCATTCCGGTAGCGGGATTGGCGCTGATTTTGGGCGTCGACCGGTTCATGAGCGAATGCCGCGCGCTGACAAATTTCATGGGCAATGCCGTTGCAACCATCGTCGTCGCGCGGTGGGAAAATGCGCTGGACGTCGATCAACTGCGCACCGTGCTTTCGGGCGGTCCAGCGGTGGGCGAATCCCACGTCGACGTGCCATCAAGCGCGGACCCGGACTAGAGACTGTTGTAGAGCGTTCCGCTGGCTGCCAATGTAACGATGCCGAACGCCAAACGAATGGATATCATGCACGATCTTGCCATCTTCTACGAACATCCGCTTTGGTTCGAGCCGCTTTTCGCCGCACTTGATCGCCGCGGTGTGGATTATGTGAAGCTCAACATCGAAGGCCATATCTTCGACCCCGCCGGTTCGCCGCCGCCTGCGCGCGTGGTGCTGAGTCGGCTCGCCATGTCGAGCTTCCTGCGCAGCCCCGAACACGCGATTTTCTATACGTCTGCGCTCTATGCGCACTGGGCGGGGCAGGGCGCGCGAATCATCAACGGGGCGAATGTGCTGGCGGTCGATGCCAACAAGGCGCGCCAGTTGGCGGTTATTTCGAGCCTGGGCTATGCCATCCCCGCAACCCGCGTCGTCCACCGCGTCATCGACATTCCGGGTGCGGCTTCCGCCCTGCAATTCCCCATCGTGGTCAAGGCCAATATCGGGGGATCGGGTGCCGGCATCATGCGCTACGACAGCACGGAGGAACTCGCCGTCGCTGTCGCCGACAAGTTCCTTCCAACCAGCATCGACGGCGTGTTGATGGTGCAGGAATATGTGCCGGCGCGCGACGGGCGCATCACCAGGATCGAGACGCTAAATCGCAAGTTTCTCTATGCGATTGACATCGATGGTGGCGGCCAGTTCGATCTGTGCCCGGCCGATGCGTGCGTCGCCGATGGCAAGCCGATCGTGATGACCAAGGCCGATCCTGCGCCCGAACTGATCGAAGCGGCAGAACGGATCGCGATGGCTGTCGGGCTCGATGTCGGCGGGATCGAGGTAATGATCGACGATCGCGACGGGACTCCACGCTTCTACGATATCAACGCGCTGTCCAATTTCGTCGCCAAGCCGCTCGACGTGCTTGGCTGGGATCCGCACGAAAATCTGATCGACTATATTGAGCGCGAAATCGCGATCGCCAGGCAAGACGGGGTAAAGGCATGAGATACGGTTACTGGATGCCGGTGTTCGGCGGATGGCTGCGCAACGTCGCTGACGAACAGATGGACGCGAGCTGGGACTATACCAAGCGGCTGGCAATCAATTCGGAAAAATGGGGCTATGATCTGTCCCTTATCGCCGAACTCAACATGAACGACATCAAGGGAGTCGACGCGCCCACGCTCGATGCCTGGTCGACGGCGGCGGCTGTTGCGGCGGTGACCGAAACGCTTGAGCTGATGGTCGCGGTGCGGCCCAATTTCCACCAGCCTGCGCTGTTCGCCAAGGCAGCCGCTAATATCGACCAAATCGCCGGCGGTCGGCTCGCGCTGAATGTCGTGTCGTCCTGGTGGGCGGATGAGGCGCGCCGCTATGGCCTGCAGTTTGACCAGCATGATGATCGCTATGCGCGCACCAGCGAATGGCTGGAAGTGGTTGAAGGGCTTTGGAGCCATGAAGAGTTTGATTATTCAGGCAAGTTCTACACCACCGAACAGGCGATTTGCAGCCCCAAGCCGGTGCGCAAGCCCGTTACCTATGCCGGCGGCGAGAGCGACGCGGCCAAGACGCTGATCGTCAACCAGTGCGACGCCTATGTGATGCACGGCGATCCGGTTGAGAATATCGCGCCCAAGATCGCCGACATGGCCGCACGCCGCGCGGCTGTCGGGAAGCCGCCGATGCAGTACGGCATGGCCGCCTATGCCATCGTCCGCGATAGCGAGGCCGAGGCAAAGCGCGAGCTCGAGCGGATTACCACGGTGAGCGAACTCCCCGCCGGTTACGACAATTTCGACCAGTGGCTGTCGGGTACGCAGCTCGAGCGCGAAATGAAGATCAACGAATATTCGGTCTCAAACCGCGGACTTCGCCCCAACCTTGTCGGCACGCCCGAGCAACTTCGCGAGCGGATCGAGGAATATGAGCATGCCGGGCTCGATCTGCTGCTGCTGCAAATGAGCCCTCAGGCGGAGGAAATGGAGCGGTTCTCGACACAGGTCATGAAGCGCGAACCTGTGGTAGCTTGACCGGTGCGACCGAGTGACGCCGGTAAAATAGCAAGATTTCACAAAAAGCGGTGAATCGACGCAGATTGGCCGCTTTTTGTGGCTAATTCCGGCCCTGCCGCCGGAATTTTCCCGGCGATACACCAACCGCCTTGGTGAAGGCGGCAGTGAAATGCGATTGGCTGGAAAAGCCGCAAGCAAGCGCAAGCTGGGCGATCTCAAGGCTGTCGTCGGTCAGCAGCACCCGGCTCCGCTCGAGCCGGCGGTTATGGACGAATTCATAGGGCGAGAGGCCGACTGCCAGCTTGAAAACTCGGGCGAAGTGGAAGATCGACAGGCCCGCCACTGAGGCGAGATCGGCCAGACGAATATCGCTGGCCAAATTGGCGTCGACATAGTCGAGCACGCGGTTCAATTTCCAGCTTGGCAGGTGAATACGATCTGCCTGCGCAAGCACGGATTGCGGATCGAACCGCATCACCGCGATCATGATCGAGCGGCTGATGCCTTCGATCAGCATCGATGAGGCAAAGCCAGGTGATTCAATCTCTGATTCTAGCGAGCGGGCGAGCTGCGCCAGCTGCTTGTTAGACTGAAACAACATCGGGATCAGCTCTCGTGACTGCAGCGATTCAGCCGCCAGGTTTCGAAGAAAGCCGTCGGGAAAGTTGATGCCAAAGGTGCTGGATGTTGGCGTGTAGACCACATAGCTGTCTGACCCGTGGGGCGTGAATGTCGCGCGTACGGCATTGCTTGGCGCTACCGAATAGGGCGAACCACCAATTCTGCCAGTGGCGGGTGCACCAGAGCCACGCGTAATCATCAACATGTCCGGGCTGGATGGATTGCGGCCCGACGCCATCGGTCCGGTCGATTGCGGTACCGCGTCGACGCGAAACAACGATACCCCGGTATCGGCATGTACCTTGGTGATATGGGTAGGACGCTTGAGCGATTCGGGCGCCGCGCATGCTTCTGGCGGTACCGGCGAACCCATCATCTCCAACGGCCTAGTCAAATGATTCAGCCCCTCGAACCAAACGTTATTGCGACGCGACGAAAAATGTCGCCTAAAAATGGCGACATGATGTCTAGCGTGACAATCTTCTGCGCGACGTCTGGTGCAATCAAGCCGAACATGGATGCTGATGACTCAAAACAGCAAAATTTTGAAAAAAATGGCTCTGGTGAGGTGCCCGGCCAGCAGCAATCAGGGACAGTTGGCCCGCAATTCCTCCAGCCATACCGTCGCCACACCGTCTGAGGGCGCGCGCCAGTCGCCGCGTGGCGAAAGCGCGCCGCCGCCCGATACCTTGGGGCCATTGGGCAACGCCGAGCGCTTGAACTGGCTGGTCTGGAAGAAGCGGTAGAGGAATTCCTCGAGCCATTTCTTGATGATCGGCAGATCATAGCGGTTACGCCCGCCGATGGGAAAACCGCGAGGCCAGCGGCCCTTGTCGACATCATTCCAGGCGTGCAACGCTAGGAAGGCGATTTTCGACGGCGGCAGACCCTGGCGGATCGTATAGTGCAGGAAGAAATCGTGCAGCTCATAGGGGCCGATGCGGCTTTCGGTGCTCTGGACCAGGCCGTCGTCGCCGGCTGGCACCAGCTCGGGTGAAATTTCCGTTGCGAGGATGGCTTCCAGCACGCGCTCGGTTTCCGCATCCCAGAAGTCGGTCGCGATGGTCCACCGGATCAGATATTGGATCAGCGTCTTGGGCACGCCGGCGTTCACGCCGTAATGGCTCATGTGATCGCCGACGCCATAGGTGCACCAGCCGAGCGCCAGCTCAGACAAGTCACCCGTGCCCACCACCAGGCCATGGTGCTGGTTGGCAAGACGGAAAAGGTAATCCGTCCGCAAGCCCGCCTGCACATTCTCGAACGTCACGTCGTAATGCTTCTCGCCGCGTGCAAAGGGATGGTGCATATCGGCAAGCATCTGGTTGGCGGCGGGGCGGATGTCGATCTCGTCGCCCGCCACACCCAGTGCGCGCATCAAGGCCCAGGCATTGGCCTTGGTCCCATCGCTCGTCGCAAAGCCCGGCATGGTATAGGCCATGATATGGTCGCGCGGGATCTTCATCCGGTCGACTGCCTTGACCGCAACGATCAGCGCGTGCGTTGAATCGAGCCCGCCCGAGATACCCAGCACCAGCCGCTTGGCATGCGATGCCTCGATCCGCTTCATCAGTCCCTCTACCTGAATGTTGAATGCTTCATAGCAATCAGCGTCGAGGCGCTCCGGCGTGTTTGGCACGAAAGGGAAGCGGCGTAGATCGCGCTTCAGGCCGACATCGGCAAAGTCGGGCTTGTGATCAAAGGTGATCCGGCGGAATTCATATTCGGGGTCGCCCGCCAGGCGTGCTGCATCGTTGAAGGTGCCGTTGCGCATCCGCTCGATCCGCAGCCGCGCCACATCGATATCCGCAACAATGGTATCTGCCTCGCACCGGAAACGCTGCGATTCCTTCAGCAGATCGCCATTCTCGTAAATCAGGCTCTGCCCGTCCCAGGCGAGATCGGTCGTACTTTCGCCAGGGCCCGATGCGGAGAAGACATAAGCGCAGATCGCGCGTGATGACTGAGCCGAGGCGAGCATTGCCCGGTCGCGCGCCTTGCCGATCAGGATGGGGGAGGCCGAAAGGTTGCAGCAGATATAGGCGCCCGCCAGCGCACCCGTGGTCGAGGGCGGGGTCGGCGACCAGAAATCCTCGCAGATTTCGGCGTGGAACACGAAATGCGGGAGGTCACTTGCGGCAAAGATCAGGTCGGTGCCGAACGGCACGCGCTGCCCTGCCAGGTCGATCTCCATGCCGGTCAGCCCGGCACCGCTCGCAAACCAGCGCTTTTCATAGAATTCGCGATAATTGGGTAGGAAGGTCTTGGGCACGACGCCGAGGATTTTGCCGCGCGCGATCGCGATAGCGCAGTTGTAGAGTCGACCGTTGCGCGGGATCGCCGCGCCAACGAGCATCACCGTAGCGAGTTTCGTCGTCGCCTTGGCGAGCTTGGCAATCGCCGCCTCGGTCGCGCTGTGTTGAGCGGCCTGCATGTGCAAGTCGTCGATCGCGTAGGACGACATGTTGAGCTCTGGGAAGACGATCAGGTCGACCGCGCCCGCCGCCGCCTTCTTCACCAGGTCGATCGCAGCGTTCGCATTGGTCGCCGGATCACCCACCGTCGCGCGCGGCGTGGTCGCGGCAACGCGCACCATTTCCTGTGCGTGGATCGAATAAAAGCGATGCGATTTCAGGATGGCCATGTGGGCCATCCTAAACGGATATCGGGGGCAATGCCATCATCCCCAAGGTGCGTCGTTGCCGTATTGTGCGCCCGCGAAGGCGGGCATCTAGGCTGGGTCCGCGCGTTCGCGGGGGGGCATGCACAGGGTGATCGGGCGGCGATCAGCCCCGGCTCTTCATCAGTGGCTGGATATGCTGGCCGAACGCCTCCACGCCCTCGATGAAATCATCGAAGGTCAGCAGCACCCCGCCGGTATTGGGCACCTCTGCCATCTCGTCGAGCATGCGGGCGATGCTGGCATAGCTGCCGACCAGCGTGCCCATGTTGATATTCACCGCGCCTTCCGGCGCTGCGAGCTGGCGCACGTTTGTGGTCGCGTTGACCTTGTCGGCAGCGCCTTGATCGGCCAGCCACGCGATCGCCGCATGATCGACCCCATCATTATATGATTTCCACTTCGCCATCGCCGCGTCGTCGGTCTCGGCGGCGATCACCATGACCAGCACGAACACTGATACGTCGCGTCCCGTCTTGGCCGTGGCCGCCGCTAGCCTCTCGTTGTTGAAGGCGAAGGCGGTGGGCGTGTTCACGCCTTTGCCGAGGCAGAACGCATAGTCCGCCCATTGCGCGGAGAAGGCCAGGCCATCGTCGGATGAGCCCGCGCAGATAATCTTCATGTCGCCGGTTGGTTGGGGACGGACGAGGCAATCGTCCATCTGGTAATAGTCACCCTTGAAGTCGCTCCGGCCCGTTTCCCATAGTTCGCGCAAGATATGAGCATATTCATCGAGCATCTTGTATCGGTTGCGAAAATGGTCCTCGCCCGGCCACAGCCCCATCTGGCTATATTCGGGCTTTTGCCAGCCGGTGATGAGGTTGAGCCCGAAGCGGCCATGGCTGATCGAATCGATTGTGTTGCACATCCGCGCGGCAAAGGCGGGCGGGATGACGAGGGTGGGGCAGGTCGCGTAGATCTTGATCTTTTCGGTCACTGCGGCGAGGCCCGCCATCAGCGTGAAGCTTTCCAGGCCATATTCCCAGAACTCGGTCTTGCCGCCAAAGCCGCGCAGCTTGATCATCGAGA
>CAZXBM010000079.1:0-13556 GCA_964638495.1 uncultured Stakelama sp.
TGCGTCCGAACATCGACGATCATGATTATGATACGAAGATGAAGAAGGTGCTCGAGTTTATCGACGAGGGTGACAAGGTAAAGATCACGCTGCGCTTCCGCGGGCGGGAATTGAGCCATGGCCAGCTCGGCATGGCGCTGCTCCAGCGGGTGCAGGCCGATGTGGTGGAGACCGCCAAGGTCGAAGCCTATCCGCGCATGGAAGGCCGCCAGATGCTGATGGTGCTGGCGCCGAAGTGAAATAGCGAGGCTGTTTAGGTCGCGTGAGTGCCACGGCCGGCGGCGGCATTAGCCGCCGACCGGAGGCGCGGCGTTGCCGCGACGGGACGGTTTTGTCGGGAAGGCCGCTAGCGCCCCAACTTCGGTCATAGCCGAGTGTGATTGCCCATCCCAAAAGCCGACATTGTGAAGCGGGGTTCTGACCTTCACAAAGCCGCCCGCGCGGGTGGCGCGACCCTGGTGTCAAAACTGACCGGTTTTGACACCAGGCGAACGGCTAGGATTGGGGGTTGGTCCAACGGATCTTCAAATAGGTAGTTAGAACCCGACGGTATTTCCAATGATGTGGAGCCCCACGCCGGCTTGGATAGAACCTGTGCGCTGGCGCAGGATCCCGAATAGTATGCCGCCGACAAACGCGGACACAACGATCGGCCAGGCACCTTCCGCGGAAAGCCCGTAGAATCCTGGCCAGTGTAGGCCCCCGAACACGGCGGAGGTGACGAGGGTCGGGAGGCTCGGTATCCATCCGTTGGGCCGGGCACCCTTAACCAGCGACGCCCAGAAGAACCCCCTAAACAGTACTTCCTCAAATACCGGCACCAACAGACGCCCGACGACATAGGCTTCCGTAATCGAGAGCCATTCCCCGACATGGTTGTCGGCCCAGCTTGCGGGTGGCTGCTTGATTGCGAATCTGACGGTTACCGTAAGCAGCCCGATAACAAGAAGCGCCTTGCCAACCCTGAATGCATGGGGCGGCATCAGGTCGACATCGCTCTTCGTCCACCAAGCGGCACCGAGTGTCGCTGCCAGCAAGACACCATATCCACCGATCTGGAAGGCCAGTTTCGATCCGCTTCCTTCCGGGATCGAGATCATTTGGCGGGTGAAGAGGATTAGGGCAGCGATCAAGATGGCGGAAGCCGCCAGGGCCAAGGGCTGGCGCAGTGGGGTTGTTGACGAGTTCATGAACGCTCCTGTGTCGAGCGGGCGTCGTTAAGCTCCGGAGCAATCCTGGTCTTGGAAAAATGCGACATCCAGAACGGCTCCGCCGCGCGCCGGGGATTGTCCGCAAACGGCTTTGAAATGGTTAGTGAAGTGCGCCTGATCGTAATATCCAAGGGAAAGTGCCAGATCGGCCATAGCGAAACGAGCAGTGCTAGCGAGCGCACGCCTAGCTTCCTGCACCCGCGCGAGGCCGATGAAGGCCGACGGCGTCAGGCCCAATTGGGACTCGAACAGTCGCTGCAGCATCCGAAGGCTCATCCCGAGATGGCGCGAGAGGTCTCCGGCCGTCAGAGCACCTTGCGTGCGACTGATTTCTGATAGTGCCAACCGAAGCTTCGCCGATCCATCGGTATCGATCCGCTCCCTAATCAAGCGGCAAAGTTCGTGTTGGATGTCACCGGTCGTGTCCTGAACCGCGCTGGTCAGGAGATTTGCGAAGCGGGAGTCGATCGACGCGAGGTCGATGGCGCTATCCCGGAGCATCATCGGTGAACACCTAAGCAGCGAGGCCGCTTTGTCGAACCCTATCCTGATGATTGCAGCTTCACCTGTGGCGCAGACCGATGCAGCGACCAAGCGGGACGAGGGGCCGATCACAAAGGCACCGCCAAATGCGCTAGACGGCTTCGTACCATCCTGGCGGTACGCGATTCTTGCATCTCCGATCGGCACGACGATCTCGACAGCGCCCTTCGGTACGATGCTAACCCGAAACACCGCTCCTGGACGGGGGGCTACGATTCCAATTGTGATATGGCAATGCGATGTCTGACGCGTCACGCTTATCGTCATCAACTTAGCGAGAGAAGGCCGACTTCCGGGCCAACCTTTGGTTGATCGTTCGACCGGGAATTGTCAAACAGGCCATCGTGATCGCCTATCGAGTAAACGATACTGGTTTCCGCCAATTTCCGATTGTTATGCATGGAACACCATAAATGCAAAATTTAAATCAACATTTACATGGGAAACTGACGGTCAACTGATGTCCGGCAAAGCCACGCCCACTTTTGTGCTGCACCTCTAAATCTCGTGATAAGCGGCCTTTCCCATCGCGACCCGGGAAAGTCCTGAATTGGACGACCCCGGCTACTGCTCGCTCGGTGTCACGACCGAACGGTTTCGACACCGAGCGAAGGGCGGCTCTTGAACCTGCAGTTCCTGAAACCTGCCTGTCGCCTTCCCACCCAAAACCGGCCATCCATAAAGTTGGCCACCCTAAACGGGCACTTCCCATAACTCAATCGCATTGCCCTCCGGGTCATGCAGGCGCGCGAACTTGCCCGTTTCGGGCGAATTCCATTCGTCGCGCGTCTCGACCGCGATGCCCGTTGCCTTCAGTTGTTCGCACATTGCATCGATCCCGCTCACGCGCAGGTTGAGCATAAACTGCTTGTCCGCCGCGAAATAATCGGTGTCGGCCTTGAACGGCGCGAACACCACTGGGCCGCCTTGCGTGTTCCAGCTCCATTCGTCGACCGGCCCGGTGTCTTCCGCCGCGCAACCCGCGCCGACACCCAGATTGTCGCGGTACCAGGCGTTGAGCGCGTCCGGGTCCTGTGCCCGAAAAAACAATCCGCCGATTCCCAAAACGCCCATGTCATGCTCCCCTGAAAGGCGCGGTCTACGCCGCCTGTGCCCAGCCTTGTTCGTTGCCCGCTGCGGCCATCAAGCGACGTTCGATCGCCTTCAGCCGCTGACTGCTGCTGATCTTATCGCCGAGCAGATCGGTAAGATAGAAGGTATCGACCGCGCGCTCGCCATAGGTCGCGACATGCGCGGAATGGATCGTGACCTTCGACTGGAACAGCGCCAGCGCCAGCCGATTGAGCAGCGCCGGGCCATCGCGCGCATTGACTTCCACCACGGTAAAGCGGTTCGAGGCGTTGTTGTCGATCAGCACGATCGGTTGGATGTCGAACGCCTCGGCGCGGATCCGGGGTAGCGGCTTGGCCTTGAGCCGCTCGGCAAGCTTGCCGCGATTAGCCAGCGCATCCTCGATCGCGGTCTTCAGGCGCTCGAGCTGCTCGGGCTGATCGAAGGGGCGTCCGAACGGGTCCTGCACCAGGAAATTGTCGAGCGCCATGCCATCGCGCGTGGTGTGGATGCGCGCGTCGATGATGTTGCCGCCAGCCACGTGAATGGCACCCGCCGCCCGGTAGAACAGGCCCGGATGGTCGGCGGCATAGAGCGTCACCAACGTCGCGCCGCGCCCGCGATAGACCTGCGCCTCGATCGACAGCAGCTGATCGCCGGCGTTCGCCATCAACCGGGCGTTGCTGACCAGGACGTCATCAGGTTCGGCCACCCAATAGGGTTCGGGCAGGCGCGCGACCAGCGCCTTGAAACGCGCTTCCGGCCAGCCGAGCATGGCGCCAAGCGTTGCCTGCTTGGCGAGGATGCGCTCGCCCCGGCCCTTTTGCTTGTGGCCCAGCCGCAGCACCTCTTCGGCTGATTCGTACAGGTCGGTCAGCAGCTGCCGCTTCCAGCTGTTCCACACGCCGGGGCCGACCGCACGGATATCGACCACCGTCAGCGCGAGCAGCAGCCGCAGCCGCTCGGGGCTTTGGACCACTTCGGCAAAGTCCAGGATCGTCTTGAAGTCTGCCAGGTCACGCTTGAAGGCAGTGGCGGACATCAGCAGGTGGCAGCGCACCAGCCAGGCGACCGTTTCGGTCTCCGCTGCACTCAGCCCCAGTCTCGGGCAAAGCCGTTCGGCCACTTCGGCGCCCAGCACAGAATGGTCGCCGCCGCGCCCCTTGGCGATATCATGCAGCAGCACCGCGACATACAGCACCCGCCGCGACACGATGCGCTGCAGGATACCGGCTGCCAGTGGATGATCGTCGGCAAGCTCACCGCGCTCGATCCGCCCGAGCAAGCCAATCGCGCGGATCGAATGCTCGTCCACCGTATAATGATGATACATGTCGAACTGCATCTGCGCGACGACGCGACCGAAATCGGGCACGAACCGGCCAAATACGCCCGCCTCATTCATCCAGCGCAGCACCGGTTCGGGGTCGCGCCGGCTGGTCAGCACCTCGAGGAACAAGGCGTTGGCGCGCGGATCGCCCCGGATATCGTCGGCCAGCTTGGCATCGCGGGACGCTGTGCGCATCGCCATCGGGTGGATCTCAAGCTTGTGCTTGTCGGCCAGCATGAACAGCTCGATCAACCGCACCGGATCGCGCGCGAAAAAATCGTCGGCCGGCAGGGCAAGGCGTCCGCGATCGAGGACGAAGCCGTTCAGCTTGCGCGGCGAGCGCCGCAGCAGCGGCAGCCCGAACCGACGACCACGCGAGGCAAAACTGTCGTCGAGATGCGCCAGGAATACGCCGGTCAGGTCGCCGACGGTTTTTGCCTGCAGGAAATAGTGCCGCATGAAACGCTCGACCCGCGATTGCCCGGCGCGGTCGGCATAGCGCATCCGCTCGGCAATCTCGCGCTGGACGTCAAAAGTCATGCGCTCCTCTGCGCGGCCGGCAATCAGGTGCAGATGGCACCGGACGGCCCACAGGAAATTCTCGGCGCGGTGGAACTGCCGATATTCGGCCCGGGTCAGCAGGCCAGCCTCCACCAGCTCGGCGACGCTGCGCACATTATAGGCATATTTGCCCATCCAGAACAGCGCGTGCAGATCGCGCAGGCCGCCTTTGCCCTCCTTGACATTGGGTTCGACGACATAGCGCGTGTCCCCCATCTTGCGGTGCCGTTCGTTGCGCTCGGTGAGCTTGTCGGCAATGAACTTGCGGGCGGTACCGGCTTGCACCTCGGTGCGAAAGCGCTGCGCCGCCTCGTCATAAAGCGCGGTATCGCCCCACACATAGCGCGCCTCGAGCAGCGCGGTGCGAATCGTCACATCGGCCTTGGCCTGGCGGACCATCTCGTCGAGCGAGCGCGATGAATGGCCGATTTTCAGCCCCAGGTCCCACAGGGCGTAAAGCATCGATTCGATCACCTGTTCGGACCAGGCGGTCTGCTTCCAAGGCGTCAAAAAGCCGATATCGACATCGGAGAATGGCGCCATTTCGCCCCGGCCATAGCCGCCCACGGCGATCAGCGTCAGCCGCTCGCTCGTCGTTGCATTGGGCTTGGGGTAGAGCCGCTCGGTCACGAAATCATAGAGCAGGCGGATGATCTGGTCGATCAGAAACGCCTGCGCGGCGGCGGCTTCCAGGCCGTGCGACGGTGCTTCGCTCAGGCGTCGCGCAATTTCGGCCCGGCCATCGGCAAGGGCGGAGACGAGCAGGTTGGTCGCTGCGCGGCGCATCGTCTGTTGGTCATCGGGGTTTAGCGCCGCCAGCATGTCGGCGAGCATGCGCCGGTCGATGATCGCGCGGCGATGGGGCAGGGATTCGAAGCGACTGGCCATGCAACAGCAGATAGGGGCATGCGGCGCTCGCGTCACGTGGCACCGTAACATCGGCGGCCCGGCAATGATCCCCGGCAATGATCCCCGGCAATGATCATTGCCTTTTCCTTAACCATCCGCAGCCTAAAGCCGTAGCGTGTTTGCAGAACGCCTGCCCCTTGTCGCCAAGCTGCCGCGCATCGCGCGCCGTCTGGCCGTGCGTCATTTCCGGCTGGATCGGCTGAGCCGGGCAGACCGGGTCGCGGCGACCTGCCGGACGATTGTTCGTTTTGCGCCACTCAATATCGTGACCGCGGTGGCGATGTGCGGGGTTTACGCGTTGCGCTTCGGCAAGCCGATGACCCTCTTCGCCGCACTGCCAGTGGTGCTGATGGTGCTGGCCTCGCTGGTGCTCTTCAACGGCAATTTCCTTCCCAAGCGGCGTCTGAGCGCCGAGCAGGCCGATCGCTGGATTGTGCATTATGCGCTGGCCATCGGCGTTGCCTGGTTCGTGATGCTCGGCTTCCTCGATGCAGGGTCGATGATCGAGGACCGGGTGGGTATCTCCTGCGTTAACGTCGCGGTCATCTGCATCGGTGGAACGATCTTCACGCTGGTGCCGTCGGCTGCGCTTGCCTTCATGGCCATGCTGGGCGCGCGCCTTGCAATCGATCTCTCCCTGATCGTGTCGGTGCCGCTATTCTATGTCGCATCGATTATTGCCTTTGTGATGACCTTGTTCCGCATGGCGGCCGGCCAGGCGGAGCTGTTTGGCGATCGGATGCGCGCCGGTGTCGAACTCGCGGCGCTGGAGCAGCGGCGGCTTGTCGGCGAGCGACAGGCGCTTGACGCGCGCCATGCGCTCGACCGCGAGCATGAGCGCCGCCGCTTGGTTGAGCAGCAGGGATTGGCGCAACAGCAGCAGGCCATGATGGCCGATCATGCCCAGCGTTTTGAAACCTCGGTCGTCGCCGTCGTGGATATCTTGCGCGGTGCCGCACAGGAGCTCGCCGAACTGACAGGACGACTGACCCAATTGGGTGACACTGGCGGCCATTCTATTTCGGCCATGGGGCAACGCGCACTAGTCGTGGCGGGATCGATGACCTCAGTGCAGCAGGCAGCGGCTGACCTGCGCACGGCGATCGCCGACATTGCCCAGGAAGTGACAGCCCAGGTCGACGTGACCGCCAGCGCGGAGCGCGCCTTCGCCATCGCCCGGACGCAGTCCAGCGCCCTGGTAGAAAGCAGCCTGCTGGTCCGCGGTATCACGACCGAAATCGAACGAATCGCTCAACGCACCAATACGCTCGCGCTCAATGCCCTGATCGAGGCGGCCCAGTCGGGCGCGGCCGGCGCCGGCTTTGCCGTCGTCGCCGGCGAGGTGAAGGCGCTCGCCGCGCAAACACGGTCCGCCGCGATCGCGATCGGTCAGCACATCGCCGAAATGGACAGTAACGCCGGAGATGTTGCCCGGTCGGTTGATATCATCACCGGCGATCTGGCAAAGATCACCACCGGCGCCAACGACATTGCGCGTGCGATCGACCATCAGCGCCGCGCGACCGACGATATTTTTGCAGGCGTGGGTGCCGCTACAGACGGGGCCCAAGCGGTGCAGGCCGATTTCCGCGTCCTTGCCGATCAGGCGGCCGGTGCCAAGATGTTTGCCGCCACGATTGAGAAGGTCGCAAGCAATATCAGCGGTCAGTCGGCCACGTTGGCGGGGGCCAGCAATGCCTTTAGCGCGCGGTTACGCGGCAGCTGATCCGTCGCTGCGCGCAATCTCTTTCAATTCGTAGAGCAGATCAAGCGCATCGCGTGGCGTAAGCGTGTCGACGTCGATCGCCTCCATCCGCGCGCGTAGCGGGTCGCGCATTTCTTCCTCCACGTGCACCGCAGCGGCGAACAGCGGCAGGTCGTCGAGCCCCGCCGCCAGCCCGCCGGTCTTGGCACGACCGGCCTCGAGCTTGGCCAGAACCGCCTTGGCCCGCGCGATCGTCACGGGCGGCAAGCCCGCCAGCCGCGCGACGGCCAGGCCATAGCTCCGGTCGGCCGGGCCCTCGCTCACCTCGTGCAGCAGCACCAGATCGCCCTTCCATTCGCGCGCGCGGACATGGTGCAGGCTCAGCGCGTCGCATCGCTCGGCAAGTCGAGTCAGCTCGTGGTAATGCGTTGCGAACAGGCAACGGCAGCGATTGTCCTCATGGATCGCCTCGACAACTGCCCAGGCGATGGCCAGCCCGTCATAGGTACTTGTCCCGCGCCCCACCTCGTCGAGGATCACGAAGCTCTGGCTGGTGGCCTGCGCCAGGATTGCGGCCGTCTCCACCATCTCGACCATGAAGGTAGAGCGTCCGCGCGCCAGATTGTCGGACGCGCCAACGCGGCTGAACAACCGGTCCACCAATCCGAGTTTGGCACTGCTCGCCGGGACATAGCTGCCCGCCTGTGCGAGCACCGCAATGAGCGCATTCTGGCGCAGGAAGGTCGATTTGCCGCCCATATTGGGGCCGGTCACCAGCCAGAGCCGTGACTCTTCAGACAAGCGGCAGTCATTGGCGACAAAGCGACCGCCAGATTTGGCCAGCGCAGATTCCACCACCGGGTGCCGCCCACCTGCAATGTCGAAACAGGCATGATCGACCAGCGCAGGCCGCGCCCAGCCACCCTCGCTCGCGCGCTCGGCCAGTGCTGCTGCCACATCGAGCCGGGCGAGCGCATCGGCGGTGGCGGCAATCGCCTCGCGGTTGGAGAGCGCGGTTTCGGTCAGCTCCTCCAGATGCGCTGCTTCTGCGGCCAGCGCGTGCGTGCCCGCCTGCGTCACCTTCAGCGCCACCTCGTGCAGATCAGGCGCATTGAAACGGACCGCACCCGCCATCGTCTGGCGGTGCGTAAAGCCGCTTGTCGGCTGCATCAGCGGATCGGCGGCGCGCGCCGGCACTTCGATGTGATAGCCCAGCACGCCATTGTGGCGGATCTTGAGCGCGGCGATGCCGGTTCGCTGGCGATACTCGGCCTCCAGCGCAGCAATCGCGCGCCGTCCACCGGCCCCGGCATCGCGCAGATCGTCAAGCGCTGCATCGAAACCCGGCGCGATATAGCCGCCGCTCGCCGCGTCAATGGGGGGCGCTGGCACCAGCGCGCGCTGCAGCAGATCGATCAAGGCGCCGTGGCCACGCAGCTGCGGGGCAAGCTGCGTCAGCAGGGCAGGGGCGGGCTCGATCCGGCCGATCTTGTCGCCCAGCCGCCATGCCGCATCGAGCCCGTCGCGAAGCTGGCCCAGATCGCGCGGGCTGCCGCGCCCCGCCGCCAACCGCCCCAGCGCCCGGCCAATATCAGGGAGCGCGCGCAGCGTTGCCCGCATGCTGTCACGCAGACCGGCATCGTCGTGAAACAAATGCACCAGATCGAGCCGCGCTTCGATCCGCCCCCGCGCCATCAATGGCGCGCCGATATCGGCGGCAAGCAAGCGCGCACCTGCCCCGGTCACGGTCCGGTCGACGGCATCGAGCAGGCTGCCCTTGCGGCTACCGCTGGTGGTGGCCGTCAGCTCCAGGCTCTCGCGTGTTGCCGCGTCGATCGCCATTGCCTCTGTCGTGCGGGCAAGGCGCGGGGGGCGCAAGAACGGCAGCGATCCCTTGCCATTATGGTCGAGATAACGAACCAGCCCGCCCGCCGCCGCCAGTGCCGCGCGCGAGAAATTGCCGAACCCGTCGAGCGTGGCCACCCCGAACAGGGCCTTTAGCCGCTCCTCGCCGCCCGCGCTGTCAAACTCCGCACGGGGCCGTCGCCCCGTCGCCAGTTCCTCAAACGCTGTGGCATCGGCGGCGATGGTCTCGGCCGGTGCCAGGCGCGCAACATCGGCGGCGAGCGCCCCGGCATCGGTTTCGATAATCTCGAACCGGCCGGTGGATATGTCAGCGGCGGCAATCGCCACGCCGCCTGCCGCCTCGCCGATCGCGACGCACCAATTGGCGGATCGGGAATCGAGCAAGGCTTCCTCGGTCAGCGTGCCCGCCGTCACGACCCGGACGATCGCGCGCCCGACCAGCGTCTTGCCGCTGCGCTTCTTCGCCTCTGCCGGGCTCTCGGTCTGTTCGGCAATGGCAACCCGGTGCCCGGCCTTGATCAGGCGCGCGAGATATCCTTCTGCGGCATGCACCGGCACCCCGCACATCGGAATCGGTGCGCCATCATGCTCGCCGCGTGCGGTCAGCGCGATATCCAGGCAGGCGGCGGCGATCCTCGCATCGTCGAAGAACATCTCGAAGAAATCGCCCATGCGGTAGAATAGCAGGCAATCCTCGGCCTCTGCCTTCAGCGCCAGATATTGCGCCATCATGGGGGTGGGGGCCGTGCCGGTCATTGCCGCGGTGATACAGCGATGCGAACCTTGTTCAAGGCAGTGGCTGCTGGGGGTAGAAGAAACCCCGCCGTCCCCCTAAAGACCACGATACACGAAGGGGCCAGCCATGACCGACGAATCCAACGTCCAGTTTTCCGAACGCGAAGCGCTGCTGTTCCATTCGGAGGGGCGCCCCGGCAAGATCGAGATCATCGCCTCGAAGCCGATGGCGACGCAGCGCGATCTGGCGCTGGCCTATTCGCCGGGCGTCGCGGTGCCGGTGCTGGCGATCGCAGCCGATCCGTCGCTTGCCTATGATTATACCGCCAAGGGCAATCTGGTCGCCGTCATCTCCAACGGCACGGCCATTCTGGGCCTCGGCAATCTCGGCGCGCTCGCGTCCAAGCCGGTGATGGAGGGCAAGGCGGTGCTCTTCAAGCGCTTTGCCGATGTCGATTCGATTGATATCGAGCTGGCGACCGAAGACCCCGAGGCCATCATCAACGCGGTCGCGCTGATGGAGCCAAGCTTTGGCGGCATCAACCTTGAGGATATCAAGGCCCCGGAATGCTTCATCATCGAGCAGGCGCTGAAAGAGCGCATGAAGATTCCGGTGATGCATGATGATCAGCACGGCACCGCGATCATTGCAGCCGCCGGCCTCATCAACGCGCTGTTCCTCACCGGGCGCGATATCAAAGACACCACCATCGTGATGAACGGTGCGGGGGCTGCGGCCATCGCCTGCGCCGAATTGATCAAGGCGATGGGGCTGCCGAGCAACCAGCTGATCATGTGCGATCGCACCGGCGTGATCTGGCAGGGTCGCGAAGACGATATGAACCAGTGGAAATCGGCGCATGCGGTCAACACTGAAAAGCGCACGCTGGAAGAAGCGCTCGATGGGGCCGATGTGTTCATGGGCCTGTCCGCCAAGGGCGCGCTCCCGGCTGAGTATCTCATGAAGATGGCGGCCAAGCCGATCGTCTTTGCCATGGCCAATCCCGATCCAGAGATTACGCCGCCCGAGGCAAAGCGCGTGCGCCCGGATGTCATCATCGCCACGGGCCGATCGGATTATCCTAATCAGGTCAACAACGTGCTCGGCTTCCCCTTCATTTTCCGGGGCGCGCTCGATGTGCGGGCGACGGCGATCAACAACGAGATGAAGGTCGCCGCCGCGAACGCGCTGGCCGCGCTCGCGCGCCAACAGGTGCCCGAAGAGGTCGCCGTCGCTTACGGCGTGCGCCACAGCTTTGGCGTCGACTATATCATCCCCGCACCCTTCGATCCCCGGCTGATGGAAATCGTGCCGGTGGCGGTCGCACAGGCAGCAATGGATTCAGGCGTCGCCACCAAGCCGATTGCCGATATGGACGCGTATCGCCAATCGCTGCGCGCGCGGCTCAACCCCACCACATCGGTGCTCACCCTTGCCTATGAAAGCGCCCGCGCCAATCCCAAGCGCGTGCTGTTTGCCGAAGGCGAGGAAGAAGTCGTGCTGCGCGCCGCGATCGAGTTTAAGGCGGGCGGCTATGGTGTGCCCGTGCTGGTCGGGCGCGACGACGTGTATGATCGCCTGCGCGCGCTCGGCGTCACCGATCCCGAGAGCTACGAGCTGCACAACAGCCGCAAATCGCCGCTGGTCCCCAAGATGGTCGATTTCCTGTACGATCGGTTGAAGCGCCGGGGGTATCTGCGCCGCGATTGCGAGCGGATGATCAACCAGGATCGCAACATCTTCGGCGCCGTGCTGCTCCAGCTCGGCGAGGCTGATGTGATGATCAGCGGCATCACGCGGCCCTATGCGCAAGCGATGCGCGAGATTCGCCGCGTGATCGATCCGATCAAGGGGCGCACGGCCTTCGGCATCCACCTGATGGTCGGCAAGACGCACACCGTGTTCATGGCCGATACCACGATCAACGAGCGCCCCACTGCCGAGGAACTCGCCGACATCGCCGAACAGACGGCCCTCGTGGCCAAGCGGATGGGCCATGTACCGCGCGTCGCCTTCCTCAGCTATTCCAATTTCGGCAATCCCGAGGGACGCTGGCTGGAAAACATTCGCAGCGCGGTGTGCGTGCTGAACGATCGCGAGGTGAGTTTCGAATATGAAGGCGAAATGGCGCCCGATGTTGCGCTCAACCCGCGCCAGCTGGCCAATTATCCGTTCGCGCGGCTGTCTGGCCCCGCCAATGTGCTGATCATGCCCGGCCTGCAAAGCGCCAACATCTCGGCCAAACTCCTGCGCGAACTCGGTGGTGATGCAGTGATCGGGCCGATGCTGGTCGGCATGGAGAAATCGGTGCAGATCGCGCCCATGACGAGCACCGCCAGCGAACTGGTGACGCTGGCCGTGCTGGCGGCAGGCGGGATTGCCGGCTAGCGCCCGCCGCCCATCCGCTGTGCAGTATGTGGCAATGGGGAAGGCCGCTCGCCCCCAATACCGCCGCATGCCATGCGCGCGTCAAATATTTCGTCGCGATTGTAACGCGCGTCTGGACGGGTGCGTATAAATAGCATGAGGCAGCCAAATGGCCTGCTTCGCCAGGACATTCAGGAGCCTATCATGCGTACCATTCTCGCTGCTTCGACCGCTCTTTTCCTCGCTGCCTGCTCGGGCGCGACCGCCAACCCGACAGCAACCGTTGCTGCTGCTGCCAGCGGCACCACCGTTGCAACCCCCGTCGCCTCGACCGGCGATGCGGCACACCCGACCGTCATCGAGCTTTACCAGAGCCAGGGCTGCTCATCGTGCCCGCCCGCCGACGCCGTCGTCAACAAGATCGCTGACCGCAAGGACGTGATCGCGCTGAGCTTTGCCGTCACCTACTGGGATAGCCTCGGCTGGAAAGACAGCTTCGGCAGCCCCGCCTACACCGCGCGCCAGTGGGATTATGCCCATGCAGCAGGCCGCGGCCAGGTCGCGACGCCGCAGGTCATCGTCAACGGGCGGGACGCCGTGCTCGGCAGCCGCGAAGGCGAGCTGAACCAGGCGATTGCGCGCAACGCCAACAAGTCGGGCCCTGAAATCGCCGTCGCCGGCAACAATGTAACCGTCGGCGCGGGCAAGGGCAGTGCTACCGTTTGGGTCGTGCGTTACGATCCGCGCACCATCAACGTCGCGATCAACGCTGGCGAAAATGGCGGCCGCACCATCCCGCACCGCAATGTCGTGAAGCAGCTTGTCAATGTCGGCAGCTGGCAGGGCAAGGCGCAGAGCTTCACGCTCCCCGCCGCAACCGCTGGTCTCCAGACCGCCGTGCTCGTGCAGCAGGGCAAGGGCGGCGCGATCATCGCCGCACGCAAGATTTAATCGCTTAACCCCCTTCCTGCGCCCTCGTTTCCCCCCTTTTCGGGGGCGCAGACCCGGACAGACCGGGATTCGCCCGCCGCCCCCTCCCCTGGGGCGGCGGGCTTTTTTTTGTTGGCGGGCAGCGATCGCCCCACGCTTTGCCCCAACAAACCCGTCACCCCGGGCCTGACCCGGGGTCCTGCTGCCTTGCCCAGTCGAAGAAAAGCGGGACCCCGGATCAAGTCCGGGGTGACGAATGGGAAGGGCAGGAATCGCCCGGTTCCAGTTATTCAGCAAACAAAGCAAGTCGCCGATAAGCCGACGGTC
>CAZXBM010000080.1:0-13072 GCA_964638495.1 uncultured Stakelama sp.
AGCCTACTACTGCGCAGAATCGTTCATCCCTGAGCATTCTCAAACGGACTCTTAGCCCGGCCAAGCAGCCGCTAGGAGGTGTCAATGCACAATCGCGACATCACCGATCTTCGGAACATGCTCCGCGACCGTTTTCCGACAGCGCACTTGCCCGACGACGAAGTCGTCTCCCGCCACCGAAACGCGGACGGCACCTATGCACGCAAGGGTCGCAACAATACCAAGCGGGTTGCCACTGGTCGCGAGTCCGAGCTGGATGGGATCTGTGGGGTCGACAAGCCGCCGGCAGGCGACGTTGCAATCAACTCTTTGCTCTATGTCAGCCACAGCCGCCTCGACGACAGCGACTATCGCCATGCACTGCTCGACATTCAGTGCACGGCAGTGGTGCATAACAATGACTATGGCCTCACCGGCGTGCTGATCGCCACGCGCAATCATTTCGCGCAGTTTCTTGAAGGGCCAATTGAGGGCATCTATCGAGTGATGAGCGGGATCATGCGCGATCCTCGCCATTATGGGATCGTCATCGCCGACACCCATCCCTTCAATCGCCGCCTCTTTCCCAATTGGCGGATGGCGTGTTTCAGCCCGAACAGCGCAGCCAGCCGCCGCATCGCTCCGATGCTCAACCGCAATTACGGCATGCTGTCGCCGAGCGAGGCGGATTCGCTGATTGCCTCGATGCGAAGCACGGTCGCAAATTTCGATACCGGGCGGCCCGGCTTCGAAGGCGACGCTTGAAGCGTATCGCTCGGCCCAGCGCGGCGACCGGGTGGCTCAAGATGCATTGAGTGGTTTGAAGGGTGGTGGCTTACGCGCCTCAAATCGGCCACGGACAAATCCGTCGCCCCGCGCCTGACCCGGGGTCCCGCTGCCTCGCCCCCCAGATGCCCGGACGTGAAAAAGCGGGCCCCCGGGTCAAGCCCGGGGTGACGAATGGGAAAGGCAGGAATCGCCCAATAGCGGACATCACAGTAGCATGGTAAACGCGTCTAATGCGATCCCCGGCAACGCTCATCCTTTTGCTACTTACCGCAGGAGCACCCGCAAATCCTTCTGGCGTTCGACAAGCGCTTATGGATAAAATCGAGCGGACCGTGACGTTGCCCAAGGGGGCTAAACCACTGAACGCATATGGCAGGAACTATGCGTTCTCTGGGCGCAGTAAGGTGGTCGCGACATATCTGGTCCCATCATTGCCTCAGGTCTCGAGTGAGGGATGCGAGGTGATGTTGGAGGACTTCAATTCACGCCGGTGCACAAAGAAAGAAGTTGAGGAATCTGCCGAGAGAGATGCGCGCTACGTTGCGTCGCAAACCCCCGCTGGAAAGAGACGCTGGTATAAGAGCGCTCGGAGCCTGCCGTTCATCTCTGATGGAGGATGCACGCAAGTGAACGTCGAGTATGACATCCTAAGCCAGCGGGTCATTGCAGTTTCCTGTAATGGCTATGCTTAACGACCGCTTTCCACCCACGTGCCGACGCACCAACCCCCTCACTTCCCTGGCCTGCCGCCCTCCTTCCATGTTGGCATATAATCGCTGTTCGCCAGCCACCGCGCAGGGGCGACCAGCGACTGGATGGCGGCGGTCATGAAATCCACGTCGATATTGTCGATCGTGTCGTTCGGGGTGTGATAGGTCGGCACGACTGCCCAGCCCGAGACGGTGTGGGCCACCACGCCCTGTAGCGCGAGCGAGTAATTGTCCGATCGCTGGAAGAAGTTTTGCTCGGGATAGGGGTCCGCCGTCATCAGCGCACCGTGGGCCTTCATCGCCTCGCCAAAGGTTGAGCGGTCATAACCCGTCATCATCATCACGCCCTTGGGCAGCTTGGGGTCCTGCGCGCCGATCATCTCGATTTCGAGATTGGCGATGATGCTTGAAAGCGGCACGGGTGGGTGCGCGCCGAAATAGGTCGAGCCAAAGCCGCCAATCTCCTCGCTGCCATAAGCGACGAACAGGATACCGCGCTTCATCGGCTTGCCCGCCGCCAGCACGCGGGCGAGCTCGAGCACGGCGGTGGTGCCCGATGCATCGTCGTTGGCACCCGGCATCACGACGCCGTCGGCGCGCACGCCCAGATGATCGAGATGCGCGGAAAACAGGATGACGCCCGCCTTGGGATCAGTGCCAGGCAGATAGCCGATGGCGTTGGTGGTTGGTGCCGTGGTCGTGACGATCTGGGGAAAGCGCAGCGCAACCTCACTGCCCGCTGCCGCCGCGAGCACCTTGATGGCCGTCTCCGGCAAGGTCGCGGCGGCGGTGCCGGATGCCAGCGCCATGGACGCGCCCGCGGTCGCCGCACCGTCGGCGCGAACCGGGAACTGGGGCTCTCCGCCCGACTGCGCCACCCGGCTGCGGGTCAACTCGGATTCGGGCGCGATGACGAGCCTGATCTTCTTGGCTTGCCCTGCGCGCAGCAAGGCGAAGGGTGACAGCTTGGGCGACGTCGCCAGCACGATGTCGCCTGCCGGCAGATCCTTGATATCATCGCCCGTGAAGACGGTCAGCTTGCCGCTCACGCCGCCGCTTGCAATCAATATCGAGGCGCCGGCCACCGGTTTGCCGCCCACGGTCAGCACCGGTGCGCCCACCGCGCGCTGGCGGACGAGGTTGGTCGATTGGAGATAGCCATCCATGCCTGGCGCGGGTTTCAGCCCATAAGCCAGGAACTGCGACGCGACATAGGACGCGGCAATCGCCTCATCCCGTGTGCCACTGCCGCGCCCCTGCAGCGCATCGCCCGCCAGAAAACGCTCATGCGCCAGCACCCATTCGCGCTTGACCACCGGGGTCGATTTCGTTCGCGCCTCGGCGACTGGGGCTGCGAGTAAAGCGCTTAGCCCCATCAGTAAGGCAAGCGTGGCGCGGTGGCGGGGCGGTATCATCATGGCGGGCGCTTCTCGTTCAGTCAGGCGATCATGCCAAAGGGCACAACCTTGTTGGCGGCATCATGGCCGATATCGGCAGTACCGAGATAAGGCACGCCCATCTCGGCGGACCAGCGCGTGATCATCTCCTCGGCGCTGCCCTGCCAGGGCGGATCATTGGGCTGGATATCGGATAGGCGACCGAGGCGGATGCCGGCGATGCCCTTTAGCTGCGTGGCATGCGCAAGCTGGAACAGCATCCGATCGATCCGGTACAGCGGCTCCGACACATCCTCGATCATCAGGACATGGTCGGTCAGATCGGGCAGCCAAGGCGTGCCGACGAGGCTAGTGAGGATCGAGAGATTGAAGGCAGCGACCGGCTGTTGGCCGACGCTTGGCTCAAGCGCAGCCCTGTCGCGCGTCGTCAGCCAGCCCAGCGCGCGTGCAATCGCCGCATCGCCGCCCGTGCGCGCCATATCCATCACGAGAGGGCCGTGGATGGGCCGCCCGATCCGCCTGGCATAGAGCGCGCCGAGCAGGAACCCCATGTCGGAATAGCCCATATAGCTTTTGGCCGCTGCCGCCGGAGCGAGCGCCGGCATCACTGCCTCCAATATGCGGTTTGACCCATAACCGCCGCGCGCAAACCAGATTGCGTCGATCGACGGATCATTCGCCATTTCCAAGAACGCTGCTGCACGCGCTGAATCGGGCCCGGCGAAATGGCCTTCCGACAAATAGCATTGCGGGTGGATGACCAAGCGCACATCGGGAAAGGTGATGGCGGCAAGACCCTCCACGCGGGCGGCGACCGCAGGATCGAGCGGCCGTGCCGGTGCCACAATCCCGATCCGCATCGCTCCTCCGTTCCTGCTGCTTGCCCCGTACGATAAATGCCGCGATAGCGCGGGGCCATGAGCACTGGCAAATCTTACTTCTTCGTCGGCATTGGCGGCAGCGGCATGATGCCGCTCGCGATGATCCTGGCCGGGCAAGGCGCAATCGTCGCTGGATCGGACCGCAGCCTTGATCAGGCGCGGTTGCCGGCCAAGTTCGATCAGCTGCGCGCGATGGGAATCGCGCTCTATCCGCAGGACGGCAGTGGGATCACCAGCGCCGACCAGATCGTCATCGCCTCCGCCGCGATCGAGCCGACCGTGCCCGACATGATCGCCGCCGAGCGCGTGGGCGCGGCACGGATGAGCCGCGCCGAGCTGCTGTCATCGCTGTTCAATGCAGCACCCCACCCGATTGGCGTCGCCGGCACCAGCGGCAAATCGACCGTGACGGGGATGATCGGCTGGATGCTCCACGCGCTGGGCCGCGACCCGGTGGTGATGAACGGCGCGGTGATGAAGAATTTTGCGGCCCCCGATGCGCCGTTCGCTAGCGCGCTGGTCGGCAGTGGTGATGTCTTCGTCAGCGAAGTCGACGAAAGCGATGGGTCGATCGCGCTCTACCGGCCCGAGATCGCCGTGCTCAACAATGTCAGCCTCGATCACAAGTCGCTTGATGAGCTGCGCGCACTGTTTGCCGAATTCATCGGCAAGGCTGCGCGGGCGGTGGTGAACATCGACAACCCCGATGCCGAAGCACTGGCGGCGTCGCTGCCCGCCGAACGCGTGACGACCTTCTCGATCGAGCGCGTGGCCGATCTCCAGGCGATTTTCATCGAGGAACACCCCTTTGGGGTCGAGTTCATGCTGACCGAGGCTGACCTGATCGTCGAGGTGAAGCTGCAGGTGCCGGGGCGGCATAATGTGTCTAACGCGCTCGCCGCCATCGGCGCGGTGCGCGCGGCCGGCGTGTCGCTGCATGATGCGGCGGCGGCGATTGGCGGCTTTACCGGGCTCAAGCGGCGGTTCGATCTGGTCGGGCGCGCAGGCGACATCGCCGTCATCGATGATTTCGGGCACAACCCGGACAAGATCGGCGCGACGCTCGATACGCTCCACGCCTTTCCCGGGCGGCTGCTGATCCTGTTCCAGCCGCATGGCTATGGCCCGCTGAAGGTGATGCGGCGCGAACTGGTGGAAAGCCTGGCCGCGCGGCTGGCGCCGGAAGATGTGCTCGTGCTGCCCGATCCGGTCTATCAGGGCGGCACGGTCAGCCGCGAGGTTACCAGCGCCGACATCATCGCCGATCTGGTCGCCGCCGGTTGCACCGCCCACCACATCGCCGCGCGCGATGACGCCACCGCCTTCCTGGTCGAAAGCGCGCAAGGCGGCGACCGCATCATCATCATGGGCGCACGCGACGATACGCTGAGCCAGCTCGCCGCCGACATGCTGCAGATGCTGGTAATACGCGGCTGAAGCATTGCGCGGCAACTCAGCATCACCAGTCATTGCGAGCGCAGCGAAGCAATCCAGCCGCGCCGCAAGCGAATAAGCTGGATTGCTTCGCTGCGCTCGCAATGACGATTGGGGTTTTGAACGCCACGCTCGAAGCTGTTACCGTCCGGAGACGCGCATCAAAGAAAGGCCCGCCATGTTCCGCCGCCTCTTTCTCGATCACCCCGCCTCGGTCGGTGAGAGCTATGCCGAGCATTTCCGCGTGGCGAGCAGCTTTGGCACCGCGATGATCATCGGCGGCCTGGGCGCTGTGCTGCACGCCTTCGTGCCTGCGCTCTGCAAGACGCGCGGCAGCGATACGATCAACACCCTCCACGCCCGCATGGTCGCCAAGCGCGAGGCGAAGCGGGCAGCGACGACGCAGATGAAGACGGTCGAATATATTATCTGACGTCACGCGCCGCAGGCATGCGGGGAATCGCCCAAAGCCGCCTTCGACTATCGCGCTTTCGCGGGTGCATTCGCTCATCCACTCACCTTATTGGAAAGCTTACGCTCCACAATGACAAGGGTAATTGACATATAACGGCTCGAAATGTAAAGCTTCCTTCACTGATTCGAAAGGAAGCTTGTCATGTCAATGAAGCGCGCGATCCGGCGGTACAACCGTACCGTCATTGCGCTCAGCCTGGTCTATGCAGCCACGTTGTTCAGCGCGATTTATGCCTTCAACCACCATCTCGTCTCCGGGGCGATCGCCGTGGTCGTCGCTGCGCTGCCAGCGTTGCCGATTGTCGGGATGTTCGCCGCAATTGCCCGCTACCTGATCGAGGAAAGCGACGAATATGTCCGGATGCTCGAAGTGCGAAAGACGCTGGTCGCGACCGGCTTTGCGCTGAGTATCGCGACGATCTGGGGCTTTCTGGAAAGCTTTGAAGTCGTTGGCCATGTCGATTCCTATTACATCGCGGTGATCTGGTTTGGCGGGCTGGGCGTTGGCAGTTGCGTCAACCATTTCCTGCCGGCGCGCGAATCATGAACAACCGGCTGCGCGTGCTCCGCGCCGAGCGCAAATGGAGCCAGGGGGATCTCGCCGACAAGCTCGAGGTATCGCGCCAGAGCGTCAACGCCATCGAAACGGGGCGCTATGATCCCTCGCTCCCGCTCGCCTTTCGTATCGCCGAGCTGTTCGAGCTGCCCATCGAAGCCATTTTTATCAGCCCGTCCAAGGAGCAATAAGCATGAACCACCTGATGTTGCGCGTGGCGGTTGCCGCGCTGGCCCCGCTCGCCATTCTCCAGCCCCATGCCGCGCATAGCCAAACAGCACTGGGCGCGCCCGCCGCCCCGGCCCTCGACCCCGTCATCACGCAGCTGCCGCACATCACCGTCGCGACGACGGGCAAGGGGCCCGCCGTGATCCTCATTCCCGGGCTCGCTTCCCCGCGTACCGTGTGGGACGGCGTTGTGGCGCATCTCGCCAAGACGCACCGCGTGCACCTCGTCGAGGTGCGCGGTTTTGCCGGGGGTGATATCGGCCCCAACGACAGAGCGGGCCTGCTCGACGGCATCGCGGCGGACCTCAATGGATACATCACCGCCAACAAAATCGAGAAGCCGGCGATCGCGGGGCATTCGATGGGCGGGCTGCTCGCGATGATGATGGGCGCGCGCTATCCGCAGGCGACCGGCAGCGTGATGGTCGTCGATGCCCTGCCCTTTTTCAGCCTGTTGTTCGGCCCGACCGCGACAGTGGAAGGCGCCCGCCCCTTTGCCGAGCAGGCCCGCGCCCGCACGCTCGCCACGCCTGCGCCGACCGCCCCCGTCACCAGCGACCCCGGCGGCATCTGGTCGATCACACCCGAGGGCAGGATAAAGGTGGCGAACTGGAGCGCCAAGGCCGATGCCCGCGTGAATGCCGAGGCGCTTTATGAGGTAATGACGACCGATTTGCGGCCCGAACTGGCAAAGATCGCCGCAAAGCCCTTTACCGTGCTCTATGCGACGGGTGCGGGGCCGCAGGCGAAAGCGCTGTGGGAGCTGGGCTATGCCGGCTCGCCCGCCACGCTGGTGCCGATCGCGGAGAGCTGGCACTTCATCATGCTCGATCAGCCGGCGGCGTTCGAGGCAGCAGTCGACGCCTTTCTCAAGCACTGATCAGCGACGCTGCCTTTCCAACCGGGGCTGCCCTGCCGTAAAGGACAGCCCATGACTGACACCCCGCCCCGCCCCGCGCTTGCCCATCACCTAACGCCGGGCGCGGGGCCGACGGTGATCTTCCTGCCCGGCTATGCATCCGACATGAGCGGCACCAAGGCGCTGGCGCTGGAGGCCTGGGCACGCGACCGGAGCCATGCCTTCCTCCGCTTCGATTATGGCGGCTGCGGGCAAAGTGAAGGTGCGTTTGAGGACCAAACGCTCGCGGGCTGGCGCGACGATGTCGTGGCGATGATCGATAGCGTGCCCGATGGGCAGGTGGTGCTGGTCGGCTCCTCGATGGGCGGGTGGCTGATGTTGCTGGCGGCGCTCGCCCGGCCCGATCGTGTGGCCGCGCTGGTCGGCATTGCGGCCGCGCCCGATTTCACCGATTGGGGCTTCTCAATGGACGAAAAGATGGCGCTGCTGAGCAACGGCCGCACCGAGCGCCCCTCCCCTTATTCGGACCAGCCGACGCTTTACACGCGCGCCTTCTGGACATCGGGCGAGGCGAACCGGCTGATGCACGGCGTGATCGCCATCGACGTGCCGGTGCGGCTGCTCCACGGCCTGGCCGACACGGATGTGCCGCTTTCGCGCGCGGTTCGGCTTACCGAGCTGCTGCGTTCAGCCGATGTGCAGCTGCTGATCATCAAGGATGGCGATCACCGCCTGTCGCGCGATGCCGATATCGCGCTGCTGATCCGCGCGGTGGAGGAAGTGACCTGCACGCCATGATGCTGATCCTGCTGTTCGCCCAGACGATCGGTGCGCCTGCGCCCGCCGCACGGCCCATCATCAGCGACCGCCCCGAACAGGCGTCGATTGCCACCCGTTATGACGCATGCGTCGACCTGGCGACGGGCGACCCTGACAAAGGCGTGAGTGATGCAACACGCTGGCGTGCGTCGGGCGGCGGCTATCTCGCGCGGCAGTGCCTGGGGCTGGCTTTCGCGCATCAGGGGCGATGGGCATCGGCGGCCGAGGAATTCGAAGGCGCAGCGCAAGACGCCGAAGTCGCGCATAGCGACCGCGCGGCGCAATATTGGGCGCAAGGTGGCAATGCCCGGCTCGCGGCGGGACAAGCCGACAAGGCGCGCGCTGATCTGGATGCGGCGCTTGCATCGGGTACGCTCACCGGCCTCCAGCGCGGCGAAACCCAGTTCGACCGCGCCCGCGCGCTGGTGGCCGCAGGTGATCTGGAATCGGCGCGGACTGATATCGATCTGGCATTGGGACTGGCCAGCGAGGATCCGCTAATCTGGCTCGCCTCCGCCACGCTTGCCCGGCGGATGGATGATCTGCCGCGTGCGCGAAAGGATATTGCCGAGGCATATCGCCGCTCGCCCGACGATGCGTCGGTCTATCTCGAAATCGGCAACATCGCGGCGTTGGGTGGCGACGAGAATGGCGCGAAATCCGCCTGGAGTGATGCGATCCGCATCGGCCCAAACAGCACGGCAGCCGCCAGCGCCCGCGCGGCGATGAAACAATTCGAAACCGCTGCAAAACCCTGACCGACCGACTGGCGCAATGCCGCCCCGCGCCCTATCTCCCAGCCATCGTCCGTAATGGAGACAGTGCCCGATGAAGTATCTCCACACCATGATCCGTGTCAGCGATCCTGAAGCCACGGTCAATTTCTTCAAGCTGCTGGGGCTGGAGGAGCAAAAGCGCTTCGACAGCGAAAAGGGTCGGTTCACGCTGATCTTCCTTGCCGCGCCCGGCGACGAGCAGGCGCAGGTGGAACTGACGTATAATTGGGACCCAGAGGATTATGGCGAGGGCCGCAATTTCGGCCACCTCGCCTACCGCGTCGACGATATCTACGAGACGTGCCAGCGCCTGATGGACGCCGGGGTGACGATCAACCGCCCCCCGCGCGACGGGCATATGGCGTTCGTGCGGACGCCCGACAATATCTCGATCGAGATATTGCAGGACGGCTATCTGGAGCCTGCAGAGCCATGGGCCTCGATGCCCAATACCGGGCATTGGTGATGGCCGATCTGGTGGTCCTCCGCATCCCGGTGCTCAGCGACAATTATGTCTGGCTGGTGCACGATTCCGAGTCGGGTGAGACGGCGGTGATCGACCCGGCAGTGGCCGATCCCGTGCTGGCGGCAGCGGCGAGCCGGGGCTGGACGATAACCGCGATCTGGAACACGCATTGGCATCCCGATCACACGGGTGGGAACGCGGCGATCAAGGCTGCCACCGGTGCCACGATCATTGGCCCGGCGGCCGAGGCAGCGCGCATCCCGACGCTCGACGTGCAAGTGCGCGAAGGCGATGAGGTCCGGCTCGGCACGCACAGCGCAACAGTGATGGAGACACCTGCGCATACGGCCGGCCACATTACCTACCATCTCGCCGACGACGCGATCGCCTTTACCGGCGATACGCTGTTCGCCATGGGATGCGGGCGGTTGTTCGAAGGAACAGCCGAGCAAATGTTCGCCAATATGCAGCGTTATGCGGCGATGCCCGACGGAACGACGGTGTATTGCGCGCATGAATATACCGAATCGAACGGCCGTTATGCGCTGACGGTCGATCCCGACAATCAGGCGTTAACGGCGCGGATGGCGCAGGTTCGCGCCGCCCGGGCGATCGGTGAGGCCACGGTGCCGACGACGATTGGCCTTGAGCGCGCCACCAATCCTTTCTTGCGGGCAGGCTCGGCGGCGGCGCTTGCGGGGTTGCGCCAAGGAAAGGATGATTTTCGCGGCTGATTGCGCTATGATCGAGTCTGGGAACATGCCTTTCGTCGGGAGTTTGCCATGCGTCGTATCATATTGTTCGCCGTTTTATTTGCCGCTGGGTCTTCTGCGGCACCATCTGAACAAGCCCATAGCGATCAACGCGCAAGGGCGAACGAGGCGAAACTCGCCAAATTGCTGAACGGCTATGTCGCTGGCCCGGCGCAGGATTGCCTGCCGATCCAGCGCAGCCAGTTTCGCACCAAGGGTGTCGGCGACACGTTGCTCTATAGCGCCAATCGCAACATGATCTATCGCACTGAAACCCAGGGCTGTTCCGGCGTCGAGCGCGGCGATGCCCTCGTCACCTACAATTATTCAACGCAATTATGTCGCGGACAGATCGCTACGACGGTCGATACGATCGGCAGATTCCAAACGGGGAGCTGCGCGCTCGGCGCATTCGTGCCCTATCGCCGGGTCAAATAGCTTGAAGGCGATGCGGCTGATGGCAGCAATGCTGACATTGGGCGCGGCGGCTGCGTCGGCCACCACGGTGCCTAGCGACGATGCAGCGTTGGCGACCGCCACCGCTGGACGCACCGCCGGCAAGACCAGCTTTTGCGTCAATCAGACGCGGTTGGGCGGCCCGCAGATCATCAACAACCGTACGATCATCTATCGCCAATCGGGCAAACGGATCTGGATATCGCGCCTTACCGACAATTGCCCAGCGCTTCAGGGCGACCCCATATTGATCGTCGAAACCTATGGCACCCAGCTGTGCCGTCACGACCGATTTCAGGTCCAGCAACGCAGCTCGCCAATTGCCTCGGCCTATTGCTTCTTCGGCGATTTCACGCCGTATGACCGAGCCGAGAAGCGTTAGAGAACGAAGCGGCTGAGATCGGTGTTGCGGGCGATGCTCGCCAGTTCGCGGTCGACATAGGCGGCGTCGACCGTCACCGTCTCACCGCGGCGGTCCTCCGCTTCGTAGCTGACGCTTTCGAGCAGCTTTTCCATCACCGTCTGCAGGCGGCGCGCGCCGATATTCTCAATCTCCGCATTCACCTCGGCGGCGATGCGCGCGATCGCGGCGATGCCGTCTTCGCTGATCTCGACCGTCACCCCTTCGGTGGCGAGCAACGCCTTGTACTGCGCGGGGAGCGATGCCTTGGTGTCGGACAGGATCGCCACGAAATCGGCCTCGGTCAGCGCCTTCAGCTCAACGCGGATCGGCAGGCGGCCCTGCAGCTCGGGCAGCAAATCGCTCGGCTTGGCGACATGGAAGGCACCCGAAGCGATGAACAGGATATGGTCGGTCTTCATCGGCCCATATTTGGTGGCCACGGTCGTGCCCTCGATCAGCGGCAACAGATCGCGCTGGACACCTTCACGGCTGACGGAGCCACCGCGCACGTCTGACACGGCGATCTTGTCGATCTCGTCGAGAAAAACGATGCCGTTCGCCTCCGCATCGGCAAGCGCCGCACGGCTGACCTCCTCCTGATCGAGGCGCTTGTCCGCTTCCTCCTCGACCAGCTTGTCCCAGGCGGCAGGGACAGTGAGTTTGCGGCGCTTGAGCTGGTTGCCGCCCATCGCCTTGCTCATCATCTCGCTCAGGTTGATCATGCCCATCTGGCCGGGCACCTCGAAGGGGGCCTTGGGGGCATCCTCCACCTCGATCTCGATCTCGGTCGCGGCCAAATGCCCTTCGCGGAAACGCTGGCGAAATGCCTCGCGCGTCGCCTCGCTTGCACCCTTGCCGGTCAGCGCATCGAGCAGGCGGGTCATCGCCGCATCCTCGGCCTTGTCTTTCACGGCGATGCGGCGGCGCTCCTTTTCCAGCCGCACAGCTTCTTCCACCAGATCGCGCGCGATCTGCTCGACATCGCGGCCGACATAGCCGACCTCGGTGAACTTGGTCGCCTCCACCTTGATGAAGGGGGCGTCCGCCAGCTTGGCGAGGCGGCGGCTGATCTCGGTCTTGCCGCAGCCGGTGGGGCCGATCATCAGGATGTTCTTCGGCGACACCTCGTCGCGCAGATCGCTGCCGAGCTGCTGCCGCCGCCAGCGATTGCGCATCGCAACCGCGACGGCCTTTTTAGCATCGGTCTGGCCGATGATGTGCGCATCGAGCGCGGCAACGATGGTCTTGGGGGTAAGGGCGTCGTTCATTTTCTTCACTTCATTCCCCTCCCTTGTGAAGGGAGGGGCTAGGGGTGGGTGGGTATGGGGCGGGCGGCGGGCTCTCCATGAGTCCACCCACCCCCGGCCCCTCCCTTCACAAGGGAGGGGAAAATTTTCAGGTGGCGCTGTCCAGCGTTTCCACCGTCAGCCGATCATTGGTGTAGACGCAGATGTCGGCGGCGACGGCCATCGCCTTGCGCGCCAGCACCTCGGCATCCTCTTCGTAATCCGCGAGCGCGCGGGCGGCGGCGAGCGCGAAATTGCCGCCCGAGCCGATCGCGGCGATGCCCTTTTCGGGCTCAAGCACATCGCCATTGCCGGTCAGGATAAGCGTCACGTCCTTGTCGGCGACGATCATCATCGCTTCCAGGTTCCGCAAATACTTGTCGGTGCGCCAGTCCTTGGCGAGTTCGACCGCCGCGCGCAAAAGCTGGCCGTGGTGCTGCTCCAGCTTGCGCTCAAGCCGCTCGAACAGCGTGAAGGCATCCGCCGTCGCGCCCGCAAAGCCGCCGATGACGCTGCCGTCACCGAGCTTGCGCACCTTCTTGGCGTTGGGTTTCATCACGGTCTGGCCCATCGAGACCTGGCCATCGCCGGCGATCACGACCTTGCCACCACGCCGCACGGAAAGGATTGTGGTGCCGTGCCACACCAGTGATTGTTCGTTCATGCTGCGCGATATGGGATGGCGAATGCAGGTGCGCAATCCACCCGCCGTCTATTGGCAAGGTGGTGTTGCTTCCCCGGCGAAGGCCGGGGCCCAGTCGCGAAGGTGGACGTATCACCGCGCAGCATCCGTTACTGACCGGCTCG
>CAZXBM010000081.1:0-12629 GCA_964638495.1 uncultured Stakelama sp.
CCGTCGACAACCAGGTCCATGGCGCGGTGACAGCAGTGGTCCCGATGACGCTGATGAAAATGTTTGGCATGCAGGATGTCGTCCTAGCGGTCGGCTGCGAGGCAAAGCTGGAAATCCCCAACCTCGACGTCATGTTCGTCCTTGATACTACGGGGTCCATGGGCGAGACCAATCCGGGAGATACCGTTACCCGGATTTCGGCGCTGCGCACCGCCGTCGGCAATTTTTACGACACGCTCGAGCTGGCAAAGTCAGGCAGTTCGCAGATCCGCTACGGCTTTTTGCCCTATTCCTCAACTGTGAATGTCGGCCTGTTGCTCAGGCGCGAATGGGTGGTGGACAACTGGACCTATCAATCCAGGACGGCAGCGGACATTACGACGACCACCAACACAAGCACGCAGGGGCAGTATATCAATAGCAATGCCGCCTGGGTGGTCCAGTCGGGTACCAGAGCCCCGTTCACAACGTACGGCAATCCGGAAAGCTGCGCTGCTCCAGCAAACACCCGGACCATCACTTCCAGCCAAACAGCCTGGGTGACACAGCCTAACGGATCGCAGACGCGTACCGCCACGGAAAGACACCATGGGAGTACCTATGCCGCGTCTTTGTCGAATGGTGTCTGTACCATCACCGAGGACCGATACACCGACTGGGTTCGAACGCGGTTAGAGACCCGCACTGTCAACCCCAACGCTGGCCAGAAAACGACGACGACATCGAACGTCTATTGGTGGAATTACCAGCCCGTTCAATATGATTTGACGGCCCTGAAAGGCACTGCCGCAAACGGGCTGATGGCGGGGGGCACGTTCCAGGCGCCGCAACTCAGTGGCGGCAACGGGTCTATATGGTCGCCCCGCACCATCACCTGGAACAGCACCAGCGCATGCATCGAAGAGCGCGATACCGTGCGCCAGAGCGATTACACGACGATACCCACTGCCGCCTATGATCTGGACATCGACATGATACCGCAGGCGGGCGTGCCCGGCACGCAGTGGCGTCCGTGGCTGTCGCAGGTCGTCTATGCGCGCAGTTATACAGGCTATACCAACCCCACCACGTCGACTGGCAGCTGGCCGACCAATCTTATCACGCCGGTGCGGACGACCAGCAACTACATCAACCTCAGCAGCTTTCCGAACGACTATGCTGCCTGCCCGACCGCGGCGAGGAAGCTGGGCTCAATCACCAAAGCAGACCTTACCACTTACCTTAACTCGCTGGTGGTCAGGGGTCGTACCTACCACGATATCGGTTTTCTGTGGGGCCTGCGCCTGCTTTCGCCCACCGGTCTGTTCGCGTCCGAGAATACAACCGCGCCCAATGGGAGCGCGATCGCCCGGCATATCATCTTCATGACGGACGGCCAGACCGAAACGAACTTTGCCGATTACGATGCCTATGGCCTGGCGGCAATCGACCGCCGCCGGACGGATGTGTCGCGGCTGCCCACCGGAAATACCGAACAAAATACGATCGTTGAAAATCGACTGACCGCCCTGTGCCGCGCGGCCCAGGGAAGAAACGTGACGGTCTGGGTGATCGCGTTCGGCACTACCCTGTCGCCGCTATTGAGCAGCTGTGCGACGCCGGGCGGCCGCTCCTTCCAGGCAAACAACGCGGCCGAATTGAACACCGCGTTTGCGAACATCGCTGCCAATATTGCCAAGCTGCGGCTCTCCCAATGAGACGCACAGTCACGCCATCGCTGATCAGCGACCAGCGCGGGGCAGCGCTGGTCGAGTTTGCGCTGGTAGCCCCGGTCGCCGTGCTGATGCTGTTGGGAATGATGGACCTATTGTATCGCGAGTATCTTCAATCGATCCTGACTGGCGCGATCCAGGCCGCCGGTCGCAAATCATCGCTCGAGTCGGGGCCGAATTCGCTCGCAGCCATCGATACTGCCGTTTTTAACGCGGTTCACGAGGTAGCAGCCAACGCGACATGGCATAGCGACCGTCAGTCCTTTGCGGATTTCAACTCAATCGCGCCCGAACCCTTCACCGACAGCAACAGCAATGGTCAGCGCGATCCAGGGGAATGCTTCTCGGACATCAACGGCAATGGCAGCTGGGACGCCGTTCCAGGCAGGACCGGGATCGGGGGCGCGAACGATACTGTCCTGTATACGATGACGATTACCTATCCGCGCCTGTTTCCCGTCGGCGCCTGGCTTGGATGGTCGAACGAAGCGCAGGTCGTCGCGAAGACAATTCTCAAGAACCAGCCCTATACATCCCAGAACGTGTCTACCCCGGTGGCCATATGCACATGAACGCCATCAGAAAGCTTGCGCGCGATCGGCGCGGCGTTGCCATGGTCGAATTCGCTCTGGCGTTGCCCATTTTCGTGCCCATCGCCATGTATTCGGTCGAGATGAGCAACTTTGCTCTTACGCAGTTGAAGATCAGCCAGAGCACACTCAATCTGGCCGACAATGCCTCGCGCGTTGGCGTCGATACCGGCCTTTCAACTGTTGAACTGCGTGAAGTCGACCTCAATGACGTGTTTCAGGGTGCCAGGCTACAAGCGGGCCGCCTGGACATCACGACCAACGGGCGAATCACGGTTTCAAGCCTGGAACAAAATGCTGCAGGCGGGCAAATCATCCACTGGCAACGGTGCGTGGGCCTGAAAAGTGGCGTTGGATATGATTCATCCTATGGCGCAGAAGGTGCCGGCACGGTCGCGGGGGACGGCTTTGTAGGTATGGGGGACGCGGGCTCCATGGTCACCGCGCCGCCCAATTCGGCAGTGATCTTCGTCGAAATCAATTATGAATACAAACCGCTCATCACGACGTATTTCCTGGGCAATACCCATCTTCACTCGATCGCGTCGATGATCGTCCGCGACAAGCGCGACCTGTCCAAGGGGGTGACGGATCCTTCGCCTGGCGCAACACATATGACGTGCAATCTACACACGAGGTGAGATTGTCATCTAGCGATAGGCGACCTTCTTCACCGTCGCCACGATCCGCGCCACATCCACCAGTGCCAGTTTTTCAAGATTGGCAGCATAGGGCATCGGCACGTCCTCGTTGGTCACCCGCAATACCGGGGCATCGAGATCATCAAAGCCGTGCTCCATGGCGATGGCGATAATTTCGCTGGCGATGGAGCAGGTGGGCCAGCCTTCCTCGACCACGACCATGCGGTTGGTTTTCTTGAGGCTGTCGAGCACGGCCCGCGTATCAAGCGGCCGCAAGGTGCGTAAATCGATGACTTCGGCGTCGATCCCCTCACCTGCCAGCGTCTCGGCAGCCTCGAGCGCGAGCCCGACGCCGATCGAATAGCTGACGATCGTCACGTCTTTGCCGTCGCGGACGGTCCGTGCTTTGCCGATCGGCAAGACATAATCGTCGAGCTGTGGGACATCGAAGCTGCGGCCATAGAGCAGTTCGTTTTCGAGGAAGACAACAGGATCCTCGCAACGGATCGCGGCCTTGAGCAGGCCCTTGGCATCAGCGGCATCATAAGGGGCGATGACGATCAGCCCGGGGACGCTTGCATACCACGGTGCATAATTCTGCGAATGCTGCGCACCGACGCGCGAGGCCGCACCGTTCGGCCCGCGAAACACGATCGGGCAGCGCATTTGCCCGCCCGACATATAATTGGTCTTGGCGGCCGAATTGATGATGTGATCGATCGCCTGCATCGCGAAGTTGAAGGTCATGAACTCGACGATCGGCTTCAGCCCGCCCATCGCCGCGCCCGATCCGATGCCGGCAAAGCCATATTCGGTGATCGGCGTATCGATGACGCGCTTGTCGCCAAACTCGTCGAGCAGGCCCTGCGTGACTTTATAGGCACCCTGATATTGCGCGACTTCCTCGCCCATCACGAAGACGCGCTCGTCGGTGCGCATTTCCTCGGCCATTGCATCGCGCAATGCCTCGCGGACGGTGCTCTTCACCATCGCCGTGCCGGCCGGGATGGCGGGGTCGGCGACGACTGCCGCCTTGTCGCTTGCCAGCTGCGCTGTGCCACTATCGGCCTTTTTGGGTGCAGGCTGCTCGGGTTCTGCCGCCTGCTCGACAACAGCTGGTGCTGCTGCAACGGGCACAGGTGCTGCGACTTGTTCGCCCTCGACATTGAGCATGGCAATGACGGTGCCAACTTTCACATTATCCGTGCCCTCAGCGATCAGTATCTGGCCGATCGTGCCCTCGTCGACCGCTTCGAACTCCATCGTCGCCTTGTCGGTTTCGATCTCGGCCATGATGTCGCCGGACTTGACAGTATCGCCTTCCTTGACGAGCCATTTGGCGAGCGTGCCTTCTTCCATCGTCGGGGAAAGCGCCGGCATTTTGATCTCTACGGCCATTAATAGCGCTCCACCAGCACGTCGGTGTACAATTCTTGCGGCTCCGGTTCGGGCGCAGATTCGGCGAAGTCAGCGGCCTCGTTGACGGTCTTGCGAATATCCTGTTCGATTGCCTTCAGTTCAGCCTCGGTCACGCCGAAGGCTTCGAGCTCTTTCTTGCAATGGTCGATCGGATCGGACTTTTCGCGCACGGCTTGAACCTCGTCACGTGAGCGATATTTGGCCGGGTCGGACATTGAATGCCCGCGATAGCGATAGGTCTTCATCTCCAGGATGATCGGCCCCTTCCCTGCGCGCACCCAGGCGAGCGCCTCTTCAGCCGCCCCACGGCACGCCAGCACATCCATGCCATCGACCTGAAGCCCGGGAATGCGGAAGCTCTCGCCCCGCCGGAACAGCTGGTCTTCCGACGACGCGCGATTGACGCTGGTGCCCATCGCATATTGATTATTTTCAATGACGTAGATGACCGGAAGCTTCCACAATTCGGCCATGTTGAAGCTCTCGTACACCTGGCCCTGGTTGGACGCGCCGTCGCCGAAATAGGCAAGGCACACGCCGCCATCGCCCTTGTATTTGTGGCTGAAGCCAAGTCCGGTGCCAAGCGACACCTGCGCGCCGACAATGCCGTGCCCACCATAGAATTTATGCTCGACGCTGAACATGTGCATCGAGCCGCCCTTGCCCTTCGAAATCCCGGCCTGACGACCCGTGAGCTCAGCCATCACATCCTTGGGCGGGATGCCGCAGAGCAGCATATGACCGTGGTCGCGATATCCGGTGATGACGCTGTCCTTGTCCGACAGCGCGGATTGCAGGCCGACGGCAACGGCTTCCTGGCCGATATAAAGGTGGCAGAAGCCGCCGATCAGCCCGAGGCCGTAAAGCTGCCCCGCCTTTTCCTCGAACCGACGGATCAGGAGCATCTGCTTGTAGAATTCAAGCAGCTGTCCCTTGCTGGCTTCGAACCGCACCGGCTCGTTGGGACGCTCGCGGTTCGGTGCGGCGGGTTCACTTTTGCGATTACTCGCGGGGGCTTTGGCCACGGTCGAAAAGACCTCATCTTCCTAGGGGGAACCGCGGCTATAAGCGGAGTCACACCGAAGGTGCAATCGCCAGCGGTATTGATTGACGCTTAGTTGAGCGGAACGATCACCTCATCAGGATTCGCCAGCTTCAACTGCTTGCGGACCAGCTCTTCCGCCAGATCTGGATTAGCGTGGCGAGGATCAAGCAGGTTCACCCGATTGCGCAACACTTCGCGCTGCTTGTCCAACGCCAGATACGCGGCCTCCCGCTTTTCCAGCTGCTGGCGATAGTCACCATAGGCAAGCATGCCGTTCGGCCCGATGACCGCATAGCCACCGAAGAACGAGATCACGATCAGCGCCAGCGCCGGAGGCCCGGCGCGACGCAAGATCAAACGGACGGTTGAAGCACCTGACATGACGCGATTCTGGCCCAGCGAGACTCGGTGATCAAGGGTTATTTTCTACGTAATATACCGCGCCCCGCATAGCGCCCCATATCGCCGAGCTCTTCCTCGATCCGGATGAGTTGGTTATATTTGGCAAGCCGGTCGCTGCGGGCGAGACTGCCGGTCTTGATCTGCCCGCAATTGGTGGCAACGGCGAGGTCGGCGATCGTCGCGTCCTCGGTCTCACCCGACCGGTGCGACATAACTGCTGTGTAACCAGCGCGATTGGCCATCGACACCGCCGCCAGTGTCTCCGTCAGCGTGCCGATCTGGTTGACCTTCACAAGCAGCGAATTGGCGAGGCCCATGTCGATTCCCATGCGCAGTCGCTCGGGGTTGGTCACGAACAGATCGTCACCAACCAGCTGCACCTTGTCGCCGACCATCTCGGTCAACGCCTTCCATCCTTCAAAATCATCCTCGCTCATGCCGTCTTCGATCGAGAAGATCGGATAGCGCGCGGCGAGATCGGCCAGGTAGCCGGCCATTTCGTGAGGACTCAGTATCTTGCCCTCGCCACTGATGTGATAGGCACCGTCGCGGAAGAATTCGGTCGCCGCGCAATCGAGCGCGAGCATGACATCGTCGCCCGGCGTATATCCGGCCGCTTCGATCGACCCCATGATAAAATCGAGCGCATCGGTGGTCGAGGCAATATTCGGCGCGAAGCCGCCCTCGTCGCCCACGGCCGTCGCAAGGCCCTTTTCATGCAGGCGCTTTTTGAGGGTGTGGAAAATCTCTGACCCGCAGCGCACCGCTTCGAAGATTGAATCCGCCCCAACGGGCACGATCATGAACTCTTGGAAGTCGATGGGGTTATCGGCATGTTCGCCGCCGTTGATGATGTTCATCATCGGCACGGGGAGCAGATGGGCAGAAACGCCGCCGACATAGCGGTAGAGCGGCATGCCGCGCGCATCGGCTGCAGCCTTGGCGACCGCGAGGCTGACGCCTAGGATCGCATTGGCACCGAGCCGCGCCTTGTTGGGTGTGCCATCAAGCTCAATCATCACCTGATCGATATCGCGCTGATCTTCAGCGTCGATGCCCAGCACCGCTTCGGCAATATCGGCATTGACCGCATCGACCGCGCCCTGCACGCCCTTGCCCAGCCACTGGCTCTTGTCGCCATCGCGGCGCTCCACCGCCTCATAGGCGCCCGTCGACGCACCCGATGGCACGGCAGCCCGGCCAAAACTGCCATCCTCCAGCATCACATCGACTTCAACGGTCGGGTTACCGCGGCTGTCGATGATCTGCCGCGCATGAATGTCGATTATTGCGGTCATGAAACGATGCTCCTACAGTTGCGATGCCAATTCGGGCGGCGCCCACGGCGCGCCTCTATCTGCTTCGAATGCGGGGAGCAAATCGCGCGGCCGCCGGAACGCGAACGGCTGACAACCGTTGTCAGATCATCACGGGAAAGGGTTTCACCATGGCAGAAGACAGCACAGCGACACCGATGGCCAAAGTGCGCAAAAAAGCGGTTGCTCAGGCACCGCTCAAGGATGGTCCGGGTAGTGCCGGGCCGAGCGCAATGCCAATGGAAATACCGACGGAAGAACCAAGCGCATCAGGCAGCGAGGCCGCCACCTCAGCACAATCGATCAAGGATGGTGCGAGCAAACTGGCCAAGCAAGCAACTGACAAGGCACGCGATTACATCGCGGAAGGCAAGAATCGCGCTGGTGGCGCGCTCGACGAAGTGTCGCGCTTGATGAGTGACGCCGCAACCACGGTCGATGAAAAACTGGGGCCGCAATATGGCCACTATGCCCGATCGGCGTCGGAGGGAATTGCCAGCTTTTCCGAAAGCGTCAAAGGCAAGGAGATCGAAGATCTGATGGCGGACGCACAGCGTTTCGTGCGAAAGAGCCCGGCCGTGGCCATCGGCATTGCAGCGGCGCTTGGCTTTGTCGTCGCCCGGCTCGTCAAGGCTGGCTTCGATTCGGCCGATACCCCGCCAGATGAAGAAGACCGATTGGGCAAAGCACCCGTGTCTGCTGACGCCTGACCATCGATATCTGGGGGATGGACAGCAACCAACCGGATGACGACAGCTTCGTCAGCTTGTTTACGCGGCTCGTCGACAATGCCGAAGGCTTTGTGCGTGCCGAACTGCGGCTTTATCGGGCAAATCTGTTAAACCGCTTTGCCGAGGCGCGCAGTGGCATTCTCATGGCGTTGGCCGGTCTGTTGCTGGCACAATCAGCGGTGATTGCGCTGCTTGTCGGTCTGGTGGTGATTTTGAGACGGCCATTGGGGGCAATCGGCGCAACGCTCACCGTCGTAGGCGGTGCGGCCATACTTGCAGGGTTGCTGGGCTGGCTTGCAGTGCGAAGCATCCGGAAGGCGACCGAGATCAAGGATACGCGCCAGAAATGAGTGACGAAGAGGAGTTCATTCTGGCGAAGGCCGACGCTGACAAAGCGCGCGCCGCGCTCACGGGTACGCTGGTCGACATCCAGGCACGGATCAATCCGCGAGCATTGGCGCGCGATGCATTCGAAGAACTACGCGATGCTGGTCTAGAGATGGTGCGTCGTGTCGTTGGCGCGGCAAAGCGAAACCCTGCCCCTCTCATCGGCATTGGCGCGACGATTATCGGCATCCTGGCCAAGGACTGGATCATGGATGCAGTCATCCAGCGCGAGAAAGACGCAACCGACGCTGATTTGCCGCGTTCCCACACCGAAGCCGACACGCATGTCGCGAAAGGACCAAGCAATGATTGACGATCACACAAGCGCCGCAACCCAATCAAAGCGTGCGATTGCAGCGGCAAAAGAGAAGGCGCAGGGTGCTGCTCGTAGGACAGTCGAGGGCATCGAGAATAATCCTTTATCGGTGCTGGTCGGCGGTATCGCCGTGGGCGTGCTTGCGGGGGCCTTGCTGCCTCGCACCGAGCGTGAATCCGCCATGCTCGGCCCGGTGGGCAAGAAAATCACCGAAGGTGCTATCGCAGCGGCCAAGGCTGCCCGCGATGCCGGGACCGCCGAGTTGGTCGCGGCCGGCATCAGCCGAGAAGCAGCGCGCGACCAGGCATCCAAGCTGCTCGACGGCGTGATAAAGGCTGTGAAGACTGCAGGCGATGCGGCATCAAAAGCGACAACGGCAGAGAAGTGATCTTCAAAGATCCGCAGCGAGCGGCTAGAGCGATCTCTTTCCACGAGGGATCGCCTTTATGAGTAAGCTTCACCTTGTTTTCGGCGGCCGTGTATCGGACCCGCAGACCCTGGAGTTCAACGACCTCGGCTCGATCGAAATCGTGGGGCTGTTTCCTGACTATAAGAGCGCTGAAAAAGCGTGGCGGGCAGCGGCGCAGCGCACCGTTGACGATGCGGAGATGAAGTTCGTCGTCGTCCATCTCCATCGGTTGCTTGAGCCTGACATGATCGCACCAGGCAGCGCGGCAAGCTGAACCCAGGATCAGGCGCTGCGATAGCGCCACAACAGCAATGGTCGCGCGAGCGCGATGCCGGCCAAAAATCCGCCGATATGCGCCCCGACCGCAATTGGGTTAGCCTCGCCGCTCGACGCAAACCCGATCAGCAACTGCAGACCAATCCACCCGGCCGCCAGCCACACCACGCGGACAACACGTGACGGGATCGGCCCGATGGCCGGCACAGGGCGTTCGGCGAACAACATTGCATAGGCCGCGATAATCGCCGATATCGCGCCACTCGCGCCGATCGTGGGCACTGCCGACATCGGCCCGAATGCCCATTGGCCTGCGGCGCCAGCATACGCCCCCACCCCGTAAAGCATCGCGATCCCGCCCCATCCAAGCGCGCGCTCAAGCATGCGCCCGCAATAAACGAGCATGACCATATTGAAGGCCAGGTGCAGGAAATCGCCGTGGATCAGCGTGGCAGTAACCGGGGTCAGCCAGGCCGGCAGCAGGAAATAGCCAGGCGGCGCCACGATATGCTCAGACACGCTCGCCGGAATGAAACCACCGCCGATCGCGGCGACATTTTCAAGCCCCAACAGCGTAATGAGCGTGGAGACCGCGATCGTTACCCCGGCGATGATAACAGTCGCCGGGGTTTCATCGAGTGCCGAGCGGATCAGATGAACTCCACTTTCGACACGACATAATAACGATCGCCCGAAGGCACCGTCACCTCAACCTCATCGTCGGCCTTGCGCCCGATCAGGGCGCGGCCGAGCGGCGAGTTGTAGGAAATCCGCCCGACATTGGCGTCCGCTTCGGTCTGGCCGACGATCTGGTACTTGATCGGCTTGTCGTCCTCATCGAGCAACGTCACGGTCGCGCCGAACACTACCTTGTCACCCGACATTTCCTTGGGGTCGATGATCTGGGCGCGGCTCAACTTGTCCTCGATGTCGCTGATCGAGGCCTCGATCTGGCCCTGGCGTTCCTTGGCGGCATGGTATTCGGCGTTTTCCGAAAGATCGCCATGCGCGCGCGCTTCCTCGATCGCGTCGACGATCAGCGGTCGCTCCGCCTTCAGCCGCTTGAGTTCCACGGAAAGCTTTTCATAGCCCTCCTGCAACATCGGCATCTTTTCGACCGTCGCCATTCCTGAAAACCCTTCGTCCCAATTCCCTGTTACCGAGCGACCCAGGGGAGCCGCCCGCACGCATCATCAATGTGGGGATCAAATGTGCGAAGGAGAATAATAGGATTGCAGGGGCCGTACTTCAAGGCTTTGCGTGGCGAGAGCAGCTATTGCCTTGGCCGCCTCGACGCTGGCTGGTGCCGTAGTGAAATAAGGAATGCGCTGCGCCAGCGCGCACGCGCGGATCGGCTGCGAATCCTTGAGCGATTGCCAGCCTTCTGTCGTGTTGAAGATCAGGTCGATGCCGCCATCCTTGATCCGGTCGACGATATGCGGTCGGCCCTGAGCCACCTTATTGACCCGTTCTACCGGCACGCCGTTCTGCTGGAGGAAATCGGCGGTGCCGCTGGTCGCGATGAGGGTGAAGCCCTGCTCCACCAGGATCTGCGCGGCGGGCAGGATGACGGGCTTGTCGCTGCTCTTGACGCTGACGAACACGATGCCCGATTTGGGGAGGATCGTCCCCGCCCCCAGCTCTGCCTTCGCGAAGGCCAGGGTGAAATCGGGATCGATGCCCATCACCTCGCCGGTGCTCTTCATCTCCGGCGACAGCACCGGATCGACACCGGGGAAGCGGCCGAACGGGAATACCGCCTCCTTTACTGCAAAATAATCGATGTGACGATTGACTGGCGGCAGGTTCGCCAGCTTTTCCCCCGCCATCACCCGCGCCGCAATCTTGGCGATCGGCGCGCCAATTGCCTTGGCGACGAAGGGTACGGTGCGGCTTGCACGCGGATTGACTTCGATCAGATAGACGAGCCCGTCCTTCACCGCGAACTGGATATTCATCAATCCCTTGACCGAGAGTGCTGCACCCAGCGCGGTGGTCTGCCGCTCAATCTCGGCAATAATCTCTGCCGACAGTGAATAAGGCGGGATTGAGCAGGCGCTGTCGCCCGAATGGACGCCAGCTTCCTCGATATGCTGCAGCACGCCCGCTACGCACACATCCGTGCCGTCGCAGATCGCATCAACATCCACCTCGATCGCGTCGCGCAAATACTGATCGATCAGCACCGGCGATGTGCCCGAGACGCGCACCGCCGTCTGGATATAATTGTCGAGCTGCTCAGGCCCATCGACGATTTCCATCGCGCGGCCCCCAAGCACGTAGCTGGGCCGCATCAGCACCGGATAGCCGATGCGCTGCGCGACCGCGATTGCCTCATCTCGGCTGCGAGCGATGCCGTTGGCGGGCTGGCGTAGTCCTAGCTTGTCGATGAGCGCGGCGAAGCGCTCGCGATCCTCGGCCAGGTCGATTGCGTCGGGGCTGGTGCCAAGGATGGGGATGCCTGCATCCTCCAGCGCCTTGGCGAGATTGAGCGGGGTCTGCCCACCGAACTGGACAATGACGCCGAACAGCGTGCCGTTCTGCTGCTCGACATGGAGTATTTCGAGCACGTCCTCAGCCGTCAGCGGCTCGAAATAAAGGCGATCGGAGGTATCGTAATCGGTCGAGACGGTTTCGGGGTTGCAGTTGACCATGATGGTCTCGAAACCGGCATCGTGCAGCGCAAAACAGGCGTGGCAGCAGCAATAATCGAACTCGATCCCCTGCCCGATCCGGTTCGGCCCGCCGCCCAGGATGACGATTTTGCGCGCGTCGCTCGGCTGGCTCTCGCATTCCGGTTCGCCGAAACTGGGGGCCTCATAAGTCGAGTACATATAGGGCGTCTTGGCGTCGAATTCGGCGGCGCAGGTGTCGATCCGCTTGAACACCGGACGGACGCCCAGCTTGTGGCGCAGCGCGCGGACTTCCGCCTCGGTGTTGCCGCCCGACATTGCCTTGGCGACCTGACCGATGAGGCCCGAGCTGCGCGCCATGGTTTCCGAACCGCGACGCATGTTGACCGATTTCAGCGCGAGATAGGCAAGACGCTTGTCGGAGAAGCCCATCGACTTAAGCTTGCGCATGCCCGCTGCATCGCGCGGCAGGCCGTTGGTGCAGACGTCTTCTTCCGCCGCGACAATCTCGGCGATACGCTCCAGGAACCACGGATCATATTTGGCGATGGCGTGGACCTCAGCGACGGTGAAGCCTTCGCGCAGCGCCTGTGCTGCCACGAGCAACCGGTCTGGCGTGGGACGCGCCAGCTCGGCCTCGATTTCCGCGCGAGAGGCGCCCACGAGCGCATCGACCTGATTGAACCCGCTCAGGCCCGTTTCGAGCCCGCGCAGGGCCTTTTGCATCGATTCATGGATGTTGCGGCCGATCG
>CAZXBM010000082.1:0-12385 GCA_964638495.1 uncultured Stakelama sp.
TCTGAACGGCATCTTCCTGCACGTGTCGGACGATCCGAGCCCGGTGCTCAAGGCCGCCGCAACTGACGGTCACCGCCTCGCCCGCGTCACCGTCACCCGGCCCGATGGCGCAGAGGGCATGCCCGACGTGATCGTGCCGCGCAAATGCGTGGCCGAATTGCGCAAATTGCTCGACGAGATTGACGGCTCAGTCGGCGTCTCGCTCTCCGCTACCAAGATTCGATTCGATCTGGGGCAAGCGTTGCTCACCTCCAAGCTCATCGACGGCACCTTCCCGGATTACAGCCGCGTCATCCCGACGGGCAACGACAAGATCCTCAAGATCGATCCGCGCGCCTTTGAAGAGGGCGTCGACCGCGTCTCGACCATCGCCACGGAAAAGACCCGCGCCGTGAAGATGGCGCTCGATCGTGACAAGATCACGCTTTCCGTCACCAGCCCGGAAAACGGCACCGCCGCTGAAGAAGTCTCAGGCGATTACGCCGCCGCCCCGTTCGAGATCGGCTTCAACAGCCGTTATCTGCTCGACATTCTGGCCCAGGTGCATGGCGACACAGTCGAGGTCCATCTCGCCGACGCCGCCGCCCCCACGCTGATCCGCGAGAATGACAAGGCACCGGCGCTCTACGTTATCATGCCGATGCGGGTGTGACCGGTCACTCGGGCACCAGCCCCCGCCGTTTCGCGATCACTATAGAGACGATCAGATAGACGCCCATCAGCACGGTAAACAGCGTCCAGCTATCGACCTCCGCCACCAGCGTGAGCTTAGCCAGCATCGCCCAGCCGAACAGGGCGATCTGCAGTAACCAGAAGCACGCCGCGCCCGTCGCCGCGAAGACCGTGCGGGTCAGCTCATCGCCGTCGCGCCATAGTTTCAGGTTGATCCAGGTCTGCACGCCGAGCAGCGCCATAAGGCCCACCGCCAGACCGGTGCGCGCACCTATGCCCCAGCCGAGATGGACGGCAATGGGGGGCATCAGCATCATCCCCCCGGACAGGATGCACACCACCGCCTGGCGTACCCCGCCGCTGCGCGCGCCGGGGTCGATCGGCGCGTCTCCTTGCTGATGCTCGACGATTCTGTTCCAGCGGCGGTTGCTGGTGGCTGCAAAAACCACGACGGCGCCACTGATGATCAGCAACGCGGCGATCACCACGCCCGCGATTTCGCCCGCCGACCAGGTAAAGGGCAGCCCACCAGGTGTCGCCTTTCTTAGCGCGCGACCGACCAAAAGACCCGCGCCGCCACCGAATGGCGCGAACAATAAGACGGCGATTGCAGGGCGGCGCCAGCCGGCACGGCGGCGCGGTGCAGGGGTCTCACTTGGCATCGGGGGTCCAATCATCGAGGAAGATGGCATCGACAGGCACTCCAAAAACTTTGGACATTCTCAGCGCGAGCGGCAGACTCGGATCATATTTGTCGGTTTCAACCGCGTTGATCGTCTGGCGCGACACACCGAGCCGAAGCGCCAGCTCCGCCTGGCTCATCCCGGCTTCGGCACGCAGCACGCGCAGACGATTGTTCATGAACAGCCCACCGCCCGGTACAACAGCGATAAATGGGAGGGGGGCCTGACCATATGACAAGAGCTCTTGTCATGCGCCGACGGCAATGTCAAGAGCTCTTGTCATTCTTCCCGCGCCTGACCCACCGGTTGACCCTAGCGGCTTCATCACTTATTGACACATATGTCAGTAAGGACCGACTCATGGCCAAGCTCCCTCCCTTTCCAGGCACCACCGGCAGGCGCGACTGGAAAACCGCGTTCACGTCGATCCGCAAGCTGCTCAACAATGGCGATGATACCGAGCAGGTATTCCTCATCCTGCGCGCGCTCAATGTCGGCAATGCGCCCCGCAACTATGCGCGCTTCATCGCCACGGCAGCGGGTGGGCGGATGGCCTATGAGCGCACCGAGCTCGCCTGCAAATTCGCCGATCCTGCCTTTGTCGCGCAATTCGCGCCCGGCACGGTGGGTGCCGCTTACCGGGATTTCCTGGCGACGACGGGCTATTCGGCCGATGGGCTGGTGGAAGTCAGCAAGGTCATCAGCGAAGACGAGATGATGCACCCCTATGCCTGGTTCGGCCGGCGGGTGCGTGACACGCATGACATTTGGCATGTGCTGAACGGCTACAAGGCGGATGAATCGCTGGGCGAGGGGGCGCTGGTCGCCTTTTCCTATGCGCAGGTCGGCGGGCTCGGCTGGGCGTTCATCGGCGCCGCCGCCGCGCTGAAAAGCATCAGCGTCACCGGCAATCTGCTCTTCGCCCGCGCCGTATGGGAAGGCTATGCCCGCGGCCGCAAGGCGAAATGGCTCATCGCCGAGGACTATGAGGCGCTCCTCCACGAACCAATCGACACCGCCCGCGCAAGGCTCGGGCTAAGCGAGCCGGTAGCATATCTGAAAGCGCAGCGCGAACTGGGCGCAATGGCGTCGTACCTCAGCCGGCCGAAGGTGGTGGCAGTTTAGGGGGGCAAGCAAGGATCCGTTCAAGGGAACGGTCGCCTCATCTGGCCAGCAAAGCTCATCAAATATCGGTCGCGAGCCCTTTGACTTGAAAGGTCATTTCTGTGCGCTGCACCGCAGCTTCCCGGTAAGGCTCTTCGATTAGGCCCGTGTAATGGTGTACCACCGGTTGGACATGCAGATCGATCATGTCCGGAAAGAAGGCCAATCTGCCTTTCGATTTGAAATTTTTGTTAGCCTTCCGGCGCGAATAGAAAGCGTACAGATCTGCTATCTGTATAGCCCGGCAGCTCTGCTTTTTAACAAACTCGATTGTGGATGCAGAGTTGATAGTGCCCGCGCTCAATCGGAAGTCGATTATGGCCCGTAGTTCTGGATTATTTTTGTGACCTTCTTCGACTTTGTAGGCCACGCCCTCGTCTTTGACTTGCACGGCTAGTGGCGTTTGATTTCCGTGGCATAGCTCGTCAACTATCGCGCTGAAGGTGTAGCCATACACGCCCGTTTGATGGTCCAGATTCAGCAAGGCCTTTTGCACTTTAAAACGATCCTTTGGCACGGATCGGCTGATCCCAAAATGGACGTTGCCAGCCATGGCTTGGCGAATGTTGATAAGGAAGTCCGCCTTGTGCGGAACGCTCCAACCTTTGAAGGCGCCTTTGTTGGCATCGAACTCGCGACAGTGCAAAACGTCCACGTTAAATCGCTGACACACCTCTTCGGCCATGCCTTCGAAGCGTGCCCAACCGTCCTGATCGGCAACATAGCCTGCGACGGTGGACACAGCGCCGGTGTCCGCATCGCTGTCATCGAGATAGATAGTAAGCAATCCGTTCCCTTAGCGGTCAAGTAGAGTGAAGGTGAGCGAAGGGGTGCGGCAATGCAACTGGCCTAAGGCACTTTTGGCAGGGATGGCTGCCTCCCCCCAGGGGGCAACCAGACAGACAAGCCTCGGAACAATTGCCATGGCAGGCAGTGACTGGCTTAGGTCTGCTTTTGTAAATCCATTGCCTAAGGCGGGCTTGGCGCTACCGGTCCAAAACACGACGAAGGTTTATCAACACCAAACACGCCATTCTCCTCCCTCACTCCCCCTCAGGCACCGGCGCATCAAACCCGCTGAACGTCATCGAAACCAGCGCATAGAGCCCCACCAGAAAGATCAGTTCGTTCGCGCCCTTCTGGCCGAAGTTGTCCAACGCCAGGCGGTAGCAGGGCTCGGGCAGCACGCCGTTGGGAGCCGCACAGGTGGCATTCCCTCGCGCTCGCCACCGAAATAGGCGCAAGAAGACCAAAAGCAGCGTCAAAACTGCGCGCCAATAACCTGAATCGTGATGTGTCGCACCGGATCGGGCAGGCTTGCCGTCGTCGGAGCGCTCGTCGCCCAGTCAATGCCCATACTGCTTCTCCAATGACCCCCTCCACGAAACCCACACGACACCCCGCCAATCTGCGCTAAGGCTGCGGCGATGCTGTCGCGCCTCGTCCTCACTGATTTTCGCAACCATGCCGATGCCGTCATCGCGCCCGGCCCGGGCTTTGTGGTGCTCACGGGCGAAAATGGCGCGGGCAAGACCAACATTTTGGAGGCCGTCTCGCTCCTCGCGCCCGGGCGGGGCCTGCGCCGCGCGGTCTTGGGGGAGATGGCGCGACAAGGCGGGCCGGGCGGCTTTGGCGTCGCGGCGGTGCTCGGCGGCGAAATCGATATCGCGACGGGCACGCAGGCGTCTGCGCCCGAGCGCCGCATCGTCCGCATTCAGGGTGCAGGCGTCGCCGCGAGCGCGCTGGCGGAGTGGCTCACCGTGCTGTGGCTGACGCCAGCGATGGACCGGCTGTTCGTGGAGGCCGCGGGTGACCGCCGCCGCTTTCTCGACCGGTTGACGCTGGCGCTGGCACCCGGCCACGCCGTCCACGCCAATCGCTATGAAGCCGCGATGCGCGCGCGCAACCGCCTGCTGGCTGATGATGCCCCCGCCGATCCCGACTGGCTCGGCGCGCTGGAGGCGCAAATGGCCGAGCACGGCGCGGCCATCGATACGGCGCGGCGCGAGACGGTCGGCCTGCTCGCCGCCGCGCTCGCCGATCAGCCCGAGGGGCCGTTCGCGCGCGCGGCGCTAATGCTGGAAGGATGGGGCGGCGAGGCCGAGGCGTTGGCGGCCGATCTTGCGCGCAGCCGCGCGCGTGACGCGGCAGCGGGCCGGGCGCTGGCGGGGCCGCACCGCAGCGATCTCCTCGTCGAGCATCTCGCCAAGCACCAGCCGGCCGCGCGCTGCTCCACCGGCGAGCAAAAGGCGTTGCTGCTCGGCATCATCCTCGCGCACGCCGGGCTGGTTGCCGAACGCACCGGTCGCGCGCCAGTGCTGCTGCTGGACGAGGTCGCCGCGCATCTCGATCCGGTGCGTCGGGCGGCCCTGTTCGATCGTCTCGCCGGCACCGCGCAGGTCTGGATGACCGGCACCGAGCCCGCGCTCTTCGCCGGCCTGCCAGATGACAGCACCCAATTGTATTTGTAAATTCATTACAAATTTGCAGTGCTGCGATGCGGCAATAGCACAAAATTACCTGAAATTGGCGCGCCAGCCATCCCGCACACCTGTAAATCTGTGTAGCGACCCGGCAACGATTCAACAGGGGCTTTCGCCATGACTTACCAGCACCATATCGCGCACACCGATGCGCTGATCAAAAGCCAGCGTGGCACGTGGGACGGCATCTCTGCCGAATCGGTTGCCCGTATGCGCCTGCAAAACCGCTTCCTCACCGGCCTCGATATCGCGCGCTACACCGCCAAGATCATGCGCGCCGATATGGCCGCCTATGATGCCAACCCGGCCGATTACACCCAGTCGCTCGGCTGCTGGCATGGCTTTATCGGCCAGCAGAAGATGATCAGCATCAAGAAGCATTTCGGCTCGACCAAGCGCCGTTACCTCTATCTTTCCGGCTGGATGGTCGCCGCTCTCCGCTCCGATTTCGGTCCGCTACCCGATCAGTCGATGCACGAGAAGACGAGCGTTCCTGCGCTGATCGAGGAGCTTTACACCTTCCTGCGCCAGGCCGATGCGCGCGAGTTGGGCATGATGTTCCGCGATCTCGACAAGGCCCGCGAAGGCGGCAACGAGGTTGAAGCACAGCGCCTGCTCAATGCGATCGACACTTACGAAACCCATGTCGTGCCGATCATCGCCGATATCGATGCCGGTTTCGGCAATGCGGAAGCCACCTATCTGCTCGCCAAGAAAATGATCGAGGCGGGTGCCTGCGCGCTGCAGATCGAGAACCAGGTGAGCGACGAAAAGCAGTGCGGCCACCAGGACGGCAAGGTCACGGTCCCGCATGAGGACTTCCTCGCCAAGGTCCGCGCCTGCCGCTACGCCTTTCTGGAGCTGGGCGTCGAGGATGGCATCATCGTCACCCGCACCGATTCGCTGGGGGCAGGTCTGACCAAGCAGATCGCCGTTTCCAAGGAGCCGGGCGATCTCGGCGATCAATATAACAGCTTCCTCGATTGCGAGGAGATCGACCCGTCGACCGCGCGCAACGGCGATGTCATCCTGAACCGCGACGGCAAGCTGTTGCGGCCCAAGCGTCTGCCGTCCAACCTGTTCCAGTTCCGCGCCGGCTCAGGCGAGGATCGCTGCGTACTCGATTGCATCACCAGCCTGCAGAACGGTGCCGACCTGCTGTGGATCGAAACCGAGAAGCCGCATATCGAGCAGATCGCCGGCATGGTCGATCGCATCCGTGAGGTGATCCCGAACGCCAAGCTCGTCTACAACAACAGCCCGAGCTTCAACTGGACGCTCAACTTCCGCCAGCAGGTGTTCGATGCTTGGGAAGCGGCCGGCAAGGACGTGACGGCCTATGATCGTGCGCGCCTCATGTCGGTCGATTATGACGCCACGCCACTCGCCGTCGAAGCCGATGAGCGCATCCGCACCTTCCAGAAGGATGCAGCAGCGCGCGCCGGCATCTTCCACCACCTCATCACGCTGCCGACCTATCACACCGCTGCGCTCAGCACCGACAATCTCGCCAAGGAATATTTCGGCGAGCAGGGCATGCTCGGCTATGTGAAGGGCGTCCAGCGCAAGGAAATCCGCGAAGGCATCGCCTGTGTGAAGCATCAGAACATGTCGGGCTCCGACATTGGTGATGATCACAAGGAATATTTCGCGGGTGAAGCGGCGCTGAAGGCCGGCGGCGCGCACAACACGATGAATCAGTTCGCGGCCTGATCTGGCTGTGAAGCGGCGGACCTGTTCATAAACGGGCCGCCAGCGAGTTTCCTGGGGAGGAAAGCCTGGCCCGTCGTCGCGGTAACGCGGCGGCGGGCCTTTCGCTTTCGGGTGGCCTCCCTCTTGGCGCGCTGCATCAAGCATGATGCGCAGCCGGGGCTATCGCATCCCCCGGCAATGCCGGCACCGAACATGATCGATCGCCGAGATACCGCCACATCCGCTGCATCTGGTGGGATGCCTCGCGATGCGATTCGATCCCTAACCGGGCGAGAGGGGGCAATGTGAAGGATTGCCATTTTGCTTCCCTAAGGGGGGATGAATCCCTATAGACTTACTATGGCAACAGACCCCGAAACTCCCCAAAATCTCCCCAACGCCAACGACTATGGCGCCGATTCGATCAAGGTGCTGAAGGGCCTCGACGCGGTCCGCAAACGTCCCGGCATGTATATCGGCGATACGGACGACGGTTCGGGCCTCCACCATATGGTGTTCGAGGTATCCGACAACGCGATTGACGAGGCGCTCGCCGGGCATTGCGACCGGATCGATATCGTCCTCAACCCCGACGGATCGGTCTCGGTCGAGGATAATGGTCGTGGGATTCCGACCGGCATCCACACCGAGGAAGGCGTTTCCGCTGCTGAAGTGATCATGACCCAGCTCCATGCGGGCGGGAAGTTTGAGAACACATCGGACGACAACGCCTATAAGGTGTCGGGCGGTCTGCACGGTGTCGGCGTGTCGGTGGTCAACGCGCTTAGCGAATGGCTCGATCTCACCATCTGGCGCGACGACCAGGAACATTACATGCGCTTCGCGTTCGGCGATGCGGTCGCGCCGCTCAAGATTGTCGGCCCCGGCAATGGCAAGAAGGGCACGCGAGTCACCTTCTTCCCGTCACCTGCCACCTTCAAGATCACCGAGTTCGACTTCGAAAAGCTCGAGCATCGCTACCGCGAACTCGCCTTCCTCAATTCGGGCGTGCGCCTGTTTCTGAGTGATGCGCGGCACGAGGATGTGAAGACCGTCGAGCTGTATTACGAGGGCGGCATCGCCGCGTTCGTGAAGTATCTCGATCGCAACAAAATCCCGCTGATGCCCGAGCCGGTCGCGATCAACGGCACGCGCGATGATGTGACGATCGACGTGGCACTCGAATGGAACGACTCATATTATGAGAATGTCCTGTGCTTCACCAACAACATCCCCCAGCGCGATGGCGGCACGCATCTGGCAGCGTTCCGCGCCGCGCTCACCCGCACGATCAATAACTATGCCGAGAAGTCGGGCCTTCTGAAAAAGGAAAAGGTCACGCTGACCGGCGACGACATGCGCGAGGGGCTCACCGCGATCGTCTCGGTCAAGCTGCCCGACCCGAAGTTCAGCAGCCAGACCAAGGACAAGCTCGTCTCGTCCGAAGTCCGCCAACCGCTCGAAAGCCTGATGGCCGACAAGCTCGCGGAGTGGCTCGAGGAAAACCCCGCGCATGGCCGTGCCATCGTCGGCAAGGTCATCGACGCCGCCGCCGCGCGCGAAGCCGCCAAAAAGGCGCGCGAGTTGACGCGGCGCAAGGGCGTGATGGACATCGCCTCGCTCCCCGGCAAGCTCGCCGACTGCCAGGAGCGCGATCCCGCCAAGTCGGAACTGTTCCTCGTCGAGGGTGACTCGGCTGGCGGCTCGGCCAAGCAAGGCCGCGACCGGCATTTCCAGGCGATCCTCCCCTTGCGCGGTAAGATATTGAACGTCGAGCGCGCGCGCTTTGACCGGATGCTGTCGAGCCGCGAAATCGGCACGCTCATCCAGGCGATGGGCACCGGCATTGGCCGCGACGATTTCAATGTGGAGAAGCTGCGCTACCACAAGATCGTCATCATGACCGACGCTGACGTGGACGGCGCGCATATCCGCACGCTGTTGCTCACCTTCTTCTACCGGCAGATGCCCGAGATCATTACCAAGGGGCACCTCTTCATCGCCCAGCCGCCGCTCTACAAGGCGACACGCGGACGCAGCGAGGTGTACCTGAAGGACGACTCTGCGCTCGACGATTACCTCGTCGAAAACGGCGTGGCGCTGTCGGTGCTTGAAGGGGCGGGCGGATCGCGTTTTGGCGCTGATCTGCGCAGTCTGGTCGATCATGCCCGGCGGATGCGCACGCTGATGCGCTATGTCCCGCGCCGCTACGATCCGACGATCGTCGAGGCTTTGGCGATGGGCGGCGTGCTTGATCCGTCGCTGGGGACTGACGCGCGTGCCACGCTGCTCGCAACGGCAGTGACGGGGCTTGACGCGGCGGATGCCGATGCGCGCTGGTCCGCGACGCTGACCGAGGAAGGCAGCATCCACTTCAAGCGGGTGTGGCGCGGCGTGACCGATCATCACATCATCGAAGCGGCGTTTCTCGGCTCGGCTGAAGCACGCAAGCTGCATGCACTCGCGGTGGAGCAGGGTGATGCCTTTGCGCAGACCGCCAAGCTCGTCTCGTCCAAGGCAGCGGCTGCCGCGCAGGCCGAGGCGGATGCAGCGGCCGACGAGGATGACGACGCTCCGGTGACGCTCGGCAAGGGCGAGACGATGGTCGCCCGCCCCAGCCAGCTGCTCGACGCGATCCTCGCGGCCGGCCGCAAGGGGCTCGCCATCCAGCGCTACAAGGGGTTGGGCGAGATGAACGCCGATCAGCTGTGGGAAACCACGCTCGATCCGCAGAATCGTTCGATGCTGCGCGTCGAAGTGGAGCAGGCGGATGTCGCGGACGAGATTTTCACCCGGCTGATGGGCGATGTCGTCGAGCCACGGCGCGAATTCATTCAGGAAAATGCGCTATCGGTCGCCAATCTGGACGTCTAAGCGGCGCGCAGCTGGCGGCTAGAACAACGCGGGTTGCAGGCTCTGGCGGCCAATCTCGCCGCCACCGCGTCGTCTGGCCTGTTCCTGTTCGGCGGTGTAGCGCACGTCGGGATCGCGATCGGCGGCAAAGCTGGCCAGCACATCTTCCTCCAGTTCGCGCCAATCCTTGCCGCGATCCGGGCCGTTGCGCACGCGCGGCAGCAGGCCGGGCAGGGCAGACCACCCAATCAACTGCGCCACGCTGGCGATATTGAGCATGTCACGCAGGTGAAAGGCAGTGACATAGGCATCGGGAAAGGCCCGGTGCGCCGGCAGGCCGCGCGCATGGTCGATCCCCTCGGGACGGCGCCAATAGCGCAGCACCTGGTTGGAAAAGCTGGGGCTCTCCGGCCAAAGCCGCAGCGCGCATTTCCAGGTGCAGATCCAGTCGGCACTACGCGTCATGGCGGGCGAGCAGAATTTCATCTCGAAATCGGCGCGGTGCGCGGCCAGTGCAAGGCGGCGCGGATAGGGATCTAGGATGGGCCGCGCGCAATCATTCCAATAAGGTGCGTCGGCCACCTCCTCGTCGAGGATGTGGTGGATCGCCTGGGTGATGGGCGGAATGGCGCGTCCCGGATTGACGAGGATGCTCCCGCCATCGCCCTCAATTGCCCAGCGGCCATCCGCCCCCAGCGCCACGTCCTGCCAGCCAATCTCGCACACACCGTGCAGCGGCGGTGCCTGGCCGGTGGTTTCAAGGTCGATGACGCGGATGATTTGGGCTGGTGGAGGCATCATGGAACAAGTGGCGTTTTGAACGGCAAAATGCCAGCGTTTCGCGCACGGGTGACCCAATAGGCATCGCATCCCCACAAAAAGCGGTTGTGGCGGGGGCCTTAGCCTGCTTGAACCAGCACCGCGCAGCACATGCCAGCCGGGGAGCAGCCAATGGCCACCACCACAAGCAGCTATCTCAACCGCAGGGTGCCGGGCGTCTACATAACCGAGATTGATGCGTTCGGCACATCTATCGTCGGGGTAGCAACCGCAGTGCCGATCTTCATTGGCTATACCGAGACCGCGATCGACCCCGTCACCAGCGCTTCTTTGCATAATGTCGCCGTGTCGATTTCGTCGATGACCGACTATCAGCGCTATTTCGGGAGTGCCGCGCCGCTCGCCTTTACGGTCGCCCCGGTGACGACCAAAGCAGGCTGTTTGGTGAGCGCGAACGATGCCACGACACGGTTCGACTTATATTGGCAGATGCGGCTGTTCTTCGCCAATGGCGGCGGCGCTTGCTATGTGGTTTCGTGCGGCGGTTATGAGTTACCGGCGATTGCCGCGAGTGACTTGCTGGCCGGACTAGGCGCCGCTGGGTATGCGGTCGGGCCGACGATGATTGTCATCCCCGAGGCGTGCCAGCTGTCGGTGAGCGACGGCAGCTATGCAAAGGTCGTCCAGGCGATGCTGGAGCAGGCGGGAACGCTGCAGGACCGGGTCGCCATCCTCGATCTGCCGGGATGCCGCAGCGCGGATAGCCTGGCGGCTCTACAAAAGGCACAGCAGCAATTGTGGGATGCGACCGCTCCGGCGATTTCCAGCGCGAGCTATGCTGCGGCTTATGGCCCGGCGCTGGTCACCACGATCGTCAGCGCGAGCGACGTGCCATATGCCGATTTTGTCGCCGCTGATGGCGACAATGGTGCGATTGGCGCGCTGATGAACGCAGAAGCGGTCGCGTTCTACGGTGCAACTCCGGCAAAGCTTGCGGCGATCCAAACGGCGATCGCCACGCTCTTTCCTAGCCCGATAACGGTGGGCACCAGTGTCACTGCGCAGCCGGCCGCCGCGATCGACACGATGCTGATGGCCGCGCTGCCATTGTACCAGGCGATCAAGCAGCAAGCGGCGCAGTTGTTGAACATTGCGGCACCGAGCGGCGCGATGGCGGGGATTTGGGCCAAGAGTGACGCGCAAAACGGGGTGTGGAACGCGCCGGCCAATATCGCGGTGTCCGGGGTCAGCGCACCGCTTTATGTCATGAACGATATCGAACAGGCGAGCTTCAACCTGCCCCTCAACGGCCAGGCGATCGACATCATTCGGTTGCAACCCGGGCGCGGTACCGTGGTTTGGGGAGCCCGGACGCTCGACGGCAACAGCCTTGATTACCGCTATATCCAGGTCCGCCGTACGCTCATCTATATCGAGCAGTCGATCAAACAGGCGCTGCGCGGTTATGTCTTTGCTGCCAACGATGCGACGACCTGGGCTACGGTCACCTCGTCGATCGAGGCTTTTCTGACCGGGCTGTGGCAGCAGGGCGGGTTGATGGGGGATAAAGCGAGCGATGCCTTCACCGTCAGCTGCGGGCTCGGATCGACGATGACGGCGCAAACCATCCTGGACGGCTACATGATCGTGGCCGTCACCCTGCAGATTATCCATCCCGCCGAGTTCATCGAGCTGACCTTCCGCCAGCAGATGGGCGGCTGACTCAGCTTCCTCCGGCGGTGGATCAGTGCGCCGCCTGCTCGCCGCGCACCAAGCCGCTTGCCGCCAGCTGCGCGTCGATCATTGCCATCAGTCGGTCAAGTCCTGCCTGATCCGTTGCCTCGGCTCGCGCGACGAGCACGTCCTGCGTGTTGGACGCGCGCAGCAGCCACCAGCCATCGGGCGTCGTCACCCGCGCGCCGTCGGTGCGGTTCACATCGGCACCCTCGGCCTCCAGCCGGTCGAGCACTTCGTTCACGACCGCGAACTTCCGCGACTCATCAACCTGGAATCGCATTTCGGGCGTGTTGACGAAGGCGGGCATCGCGCCCCTGATCT
>CAZXBM010000083.1:0-11822 GCA_964638495.1 uncultured Stakelama sp.
CGGCCTGGCGGAAGGCGACCGTCTTGATGCTCTTGCCGTCATCGCCCGCCACCACCGCGCGGACATGGCCATTGCCGACGATATCCGCCTTAATGACGCGCACCGGCCCCGCCGCCACGCGCGGTGCGGGCCATCCCATGCCATACGGGCCGCCCTGTTCCAGCGCCGCGACCAGCGCGGGGGTAACGCCGCCCGGCGCGAGCAGCGCATCGACCAGCAGCGCCCGGTCGCCTGAAGAGCGCGCAACGGCGGCGTTCAGCCGTTCTTCCAGAAAATCGGCAAAGGCGGGGATGTTGCCGACGCCTATGGTGAGCCCCGCCGCCATCGCATGGCCACCGCCCGCGACCAGCAGGCCATGTTCCTTCGCCGCGAGCACCGCATTGCCGAGATCGACGCCCGATACCGATCGGCCCGATCCCTTACCGATGCCCGCCTCGTCAAGCGCGATGACGATGGCGGGCCGACCGAATTTCTCTTTCAGCCGCCCGGCGACGATGCCGATAACGCCCGGATGCCATCCGGGCCCGGCCACCACGATCACCGCGCGATTCGCCTGGCCCGCGGCCATTGCTTCCGCCTCGATCTGCACCTCGCCCTCAATGGCGCGGCGTTCCTCGTTGAGCCGGTCGAGTTCGGTGGCAATGGTGCGCGCTTCGGCCGGGTCGCGCGTCGTCAACAGCCGCACGCCAAGATCTGACTTGCCGACGCGCCCGCCGGCATTGATGCGGGGCCCCAGCGCAAAGCCGAGGTCGGTTGCGGTCGGCGCGCGCGTGAGGCGTGCCGCTTCGATCAGCGCATTCAGGCCGATGTTGCGACGTGCGGCCATCACCTTCAGCCCTTGCGCCACGAACGCCCGGTTGAGCCCGCGTAGCGCGGCCACATCCGCCACCGTGCCGAGCGCCACGATATCGAGCAGATCGAGCAGGCGCGGCTCGGTGCGGTGCGCGAAATACCCCTTGGCACGCAGCGTGCGGATGAGTGCTGCGCCCAGCAGAAAGGCGACGCCCACCGCGGCCAGATGCCCGTGCGCTGCGCCTTCGCCCTCGTCCCAGCGATTGGGGTTCACGAGTGCATAAGCGAGGGGGAGGGCGGTGGCGCATTGGTGGTGATCGACGACGATGACGTCCACGCCCGCCGTGCGCGCCATCGCCAGCGCCTCAAAGGCCTGCGCGCCGCAATCGACCGTCACGATCAGCGATGCGCCGCCCGCCGCGATCTTCACCAGCGCCTCGCCCGACGGGCCATAGCCCTCCATCAGCCGATCGGGGATATAGGCCCGCGCCTCCAACCCCAGCCCGCGCAGCAGCAGGATCATCAGGGCGGCGGACGTCGCGCCATCGACATCATAATCGCCGAAGATGGTGACGTTCTCACCCGCAATGATGGCCGCCGCCAGCCGCTCAGCAGCGCGCTCCATGTCGTTGAAGATCGACGGATCGGGCATGAACGCGCGGATACTGGGTGCCTTGTGTGCGTCGAGTTCTTCGCGCGCGCAGCCGCGTGCCATCAGCAACTGGGTCACCAGATCGTCCGGCGCATAATCAGGATCGCGCGCATCGGCGCTCAGCGCGCGCCAACGCCAGGGTTGGCCGAGGATCGAGTGGGTGATGTTCAGGACAGTGTTCATTGCCATCGACCCTAGCGTGTCGCCTGAGCGTCGCCAATGGCGAGGCGAGGGCCTCAGCGTCGCTGCGTGCGCTCGCGCTCATCGGTCTGCGCGACGATCAGCCGCTGGATGCGGTCAATGCCCGCATCGAAATCGGCCCGATCGCGCGGGCGGATTGCGGCGGCCCGCTGGTAAAGCGCCATTGCCGTCGGATAGTCGCCGCGCGCCTCTGCGCAGATGCCCAGATCATAGACGATGATCGCCTGATCGGGCATCGTTTTGTCGAGTGCGTCAAAGGCCTGGCACGCTTCCGGTAAGCTGCGCTGGGTGAGCTTGAGGGCGGCCTTGAACTCGCTGCCGATATCCTTTGGCATGCCCGATCGGCTTTCATAGAAGCGCAGCGCATAGCGTTCAGTGTAAGGCGTGATCTCGTGGGCCGTCTCCGCCGCGATACTGTCGATCATGTCTCGGATCGTGCTTTCCACCGCGCCGGGTACGCTGTCCTTGGGGCACCATGTCACTTCGTCACGCCGAGGCTTGCGCGCGGAATAGGCGACCGAGCCATTCCGCGTCCGCACGATCCGCAGATCGGCGACCACGTCGATGGTCCGCTTGCGGCACACAGTCTCGACCTTCTGGTTCTTGGTGCATTTGCCGTCGACCTTCTCGACACATTCCTCGCTGGTCTGCAAGTCGCGGACCTCGTTGATCTCTGTCGTGACGAGACCGGACAATGCCCCATCGGCCTCGTCTGGCGTGATACCCGGTCGGCGCGCCATCGATACCACCGTGAAATGCGCAGGGGCCCGGCCATCGCCGGCTAGCGCGCGTTCCAGCGCAATCGACAGGGCAGGGCCGTCGCCGCCGTCGAACCGGTCAATCGCCATGCGCGTGAGAAAGCTTGCTTCGCGGTGGGCGGCAGGAAAATTGCCGGTGAGTGTGACGCTCTCGGCCGATGCCATGCCGCCCAGAAAAACGATCGCCGCCGCCGCCGTCGCCCAAACAGTGCTCGTGCGCATAGTCGATATCCCCAAAGGCAACCCAAATGTACGAAATGGCGGCGACCGGGGCAAGGCAGCCGCGGCAGCTGGATGAACAGTAGACATTGCCGCGCGCATCGCCGAACCTTTGGCGGCATGCCGAAGAAGGAAAACATCTCCTTGCCCAAGCTACCGAATGAACCAGGCACCGCGCCACTCTGGGCACCACCGCTGGCCGATGCGGTGCCGCGCGATCTGTGCACCGATTGCGGCATCTCGCGCACGCCCGAGCATAAACGCTGCGGCACCGCGTGCCAGTTCATCAAGCCCGATTATCCGGCGATGGAGGCCCAGGTCCATGGCCGCGCGCGCGATACCGCCAAGGGGGACGAATTATTTTTCGGCCCGTATCGCCAGATGTACCGCGCCAAGCTCGGCAAGGCGCTGCCCGGCGCGCAGTGGACCGGCATCACCACCCGCCTCGCTGAAAAACTGCTTGAGGCGGGCGCGGTGGATGCGGTGCTGACGATGGCACCCGATCCCGATGATCGCTGGAAGCCGGTGCCGGTGCTGGTGACGCGCGCCGAGGGCATGGCGCAGGTGCGCGGCATGCGGATGGGCTATGCGCCGCTGCTCGCGCTGCTGCAGCCGTCGAGCGATGCCGGCTACAAGCGAATCGCCGTCATCGGCATTCCGTGCCAGGTCCATGCGCTGCGCAAGATCGAGGCGAGCCTGGGGTTCGAGCGGCTCTACGTGATCGGCACGCCGTGTTCAGACAACACCACGACCGAGCGCTTTCATCAGTTCCTGGCGCTGCTCGCCGATGACCCGGACGGCATCACGTATCTCGAGTTTCGGGCCGATTATCATGTCGAGCTGCGTTTCACTGATGGGCGTGTGAAGGCCATTCCCTTCCTGCAGCTGCCAATTTCCAAGCTGCCGCCGGATTTCTTTCCGCTCACTTGTCGCACTTGCGTGGATTACACCAATGTCCTCGCCGATCTGACCGTGGGCTATATGGCGGGGGAGGGCGAGCAATGGCTCGTCGTCCGCAACGCGCGGGGCGAGGAACTGGTGACGCTGCTTGGCGATGAGGTGAAGCTCGCGCCGCCCGGCAATGCCGGCAAGCGGGCCAGCGCGGTCAAGGGCTTCATCATGAATGTCGAACGCGCAGCGGGCGGGCTCCCCTTGCGCCGCATGCCCGAATGGGTGCGGCCGATCGTCGGCTGGCTGATGCCCCGCTTCGGCCCGCGCGGGCTGGAATTTGCCCGCACGCGCGTGGAGATGAAGGCGGCCGAAACCGTCGTGCATCTGCGCAGGGAAAAGCCGCGCCGCATGAAATCGATGATCCCTGCGCATATCTGGGCTTTGGTCGCGCCCTATGGTCTGGTGCCGGGGGAGGGCGAGTTGCCCAAAAGCTCGAACGATACCGCCTAAGTCTTGATCCAGCGATCTTCGCGAAACCACTTAGTGACGATGTATTTCACGCCCTTCACCACTGGCATCCCCTCGTGCAGCGTCAGCAGATTAGGGCTGCCGTCGGCGCTCATGTTGTTCCAGGTGAGCAGCAGGCCGCGCTTGGGCGCGATGCGGATGCCGGCTTGCGGGAACCAGGTGGCACCACCCTCCTCGACATCGTTGAGATAGATCATCGCCGTCCAGGTGCGCTGCCCGCCATCTTGGCTGACGCGCTTCCAATAGCTTTCGGTGTGGAAGAAATAATCATGGTGCGCGCGGAATTGCTGGCCGGGGGCATAACGCTGGCCCTGCATCGTCTCGCCATAAATGGGATCGAGCCCGAGTAGCATCGCAATGCTCTCATCGATCGGCCGCACATCGGGCGACCAGCGGTCCATATCGCAGCTTTCGCTGGTGCGGAAATTTTCCTCGGGTCGGTCGCTCAGCAGGGTCGAGGGGCGGCGATTGCTGTCGATCAGCCGGATAATCTGCCTGCACTGCGCAGCGCTCAGGAAATTCTCGTGATAATAAACCTGGACGCCGTCGATCGCCACTTGCCGCACGGCAGGGTTGGCATCGAGCCGCTGGCCGACCTGGGTGCCGACATGCGCGCGCAGCGGCGATGTCTGGCTGGCTTTCTTGAACAGCTTGATCACACCTGCAATGTGCCGCCGAGCGCGCAAAAAGCAAGGCCCGGCGGTTGTCCGCCGGACCTTACCTGCTTGTGACGAACAAGCCTTGCGACACGCTTACCAGAAGATATCGTACACCGTATCAACGACATAGCCGGAGCGGACATCGACCAGCAGCGCATCGTTATAATAGCGGACCCATTGATAAGGCCCGTAAGCGGGCGGCAGCCGATAATAGGCCGCATTGTCGATCCAATAATCCTGACCGAACAAGAAACTGTTCAGCGTGAAGCCGATGCCGAAGCGCTGATAGCCATAATTATAGCCATAGGGCGCATAATAACGTGGCAGATGATAGACGTTGCGGTTGACTCCGCGATAGCGCTCCCAGTTATATTGCTGGTTCTGGCGCCAATTGCGGTTCCAATTACCGCGATCGCCGAAGTTGCGATCCCGATAATCATTGCCGCGGTTTCGGTTGCCAAAGGCCTGACCGCGATACTGGTTGTCACGATATTGGTTGTCACGATATTGGTTGTTGCCGAAACCCTGATCGCGAAAGCCATTCTGGCGGCCATCGTTCCGGTTGAACCGATCGCCTTGGCGGAAGTCCTGGCGGAAATCCTGGCGATCGTCACGGCGGTCGCCGCGGAAATCCTGTCGGTCGTCACGCCGCTCCTGGCGGAAGGCGGGGGCCGTCACGTTGCCGTCCTGAAAGGCGCGCCGGTCTTGCTGGCGATCCTGCCGAAAGGCCTGGCGATCCTGACCACGGTCCTGGCGGAAGTCCTGCCTGTCCTGCCGGAAATTACGCTGCTGCACGGGCACCGCCTGGGGCTGTTGCACCTGCTGCACTTGCTGCTGCGGGACAAAGGTCGGCCGGTCGGGCCGGTCGGGTCGCTGGAATTGCTGACGGGGTGCCTGCTGGTCTTGCTGCACCTGCTGAGGCCGTTCAAAGCGCTGGCCGCCGTCAAAGCGTTGACCGCCGCCAAAACGCTGGCCGCGATCGCCACCGCCGCGCTGACGATCGCCGCCGCGGTCTGATCGTGGCGCTGCCGCAATCTGCTGGCCGCCTTGTTCATTTGACTGAATTGCCGGGCGATCGGCGCTATCCATGCTGCGCTCAGCCAGGATATCCTGCCGAGCCATCGCAGCGCTGGGCAGCATCGCGGTCGCCGCCAGCAGGGTCACCAGTAACGATCTACGCATAACCACCTCCAAGTAAACGCGCGAGCCGATGATCGGGTGCTGCGATGGGGCTGCAATGGACCCCTGTCGATGAGCCGTTTCTGAATTACGATGTAAGCATAATGAAAGGAAACTACCGCGTGGTGGGCGCAAGGGCGGGAATCTCGCGCGCAGCTTCCGCCCGACTGACATCGGGGCGCGGCCCGCCTTCCACCGTTTCGTCACCGCGTTGCACCCGTGCCGCGAGCTGCACGGCCTCAACGATACGGGGATAGACACCGCAGCGGCATAAATTGGTGATGGCCTCGCGGATATCATCCTCCGATGGATCACGGTTCTGCTTGATCAGCACCGCCGCCGCCATGATCATGCCGGGCATGCAAAAGCCGCATTGCGGCACGTTTTTGGCAAGCCACGCCTGCTGCACGGGGTGTGCCCGCTCCCGCGACAAGCCTTCGATCGTCGTCACAAAGGTGCCCTCGATCGAGCCGATCGTCGTCTGGCACGAGCGAACCGCTGCGCCATCGATGTCGACCGTGCACGCGCCACATTGCCCGGTGCCGCAGCCATATTTGGTGCCGGTGAGGTTGGAGGCATCGCGCAGTGCCCACAGCAGGGGCGTTTGCGGATCGAGACGATACGCGACGGGCTGGTTGTTAACGGTGAACTTCGTCATTTGGGCTCCGTTGAGGGCCGGGGCAGGGAGGGGCGGGGCGGGGAGGGGCAATCGGCGACCATGCGATCGCCGTCGATGACGATCGGGCTCGCAACCCCTGGCAGCCCGCCGCGCTCGATCCGCATGCCGCGCGCAATCACGTGCGGATCGCCAAACACCTCGTCGATGCGATTGATGGGGCCGGCCGGCACGCCGGCCAATTCCAGCGCCTCATACAGATCGGCCTTGGGCCATGTGACGATCGCAGCCGTTAGCGCCGCAATCAGCGCGGCGCGGTTGCGAACCCGTTCCGGATTAGTGGCAAAGCGCCCATCATCGGCAAGAGTAAGCTTGAGCACCTCGCACAGCTTGCGAAACTGCGCGTCGTTGCCCACCGCCACGATGAGATCGCCATCGGCGCAGACGAACGACTGATAGGGCGCGAGATTGCTGTGGCCGTTGCCCATCCGGTGCGGCACGACTCCGCTCGCCATCCAGTTGAGCGCTTGATTGGCCATCACCGCCACCTGCGTGTCGAGGAGCGACATGTCGATATGCGCGCCCCGGTTCGTCGTTTCGCGCATGCGGAGCGCGGCCAGGATTGCGACGGCGGAATAGACTCCGGTAAAGACATCGGCATAGGCAATGCCTGATTTCTGCGGAGCACCGTCGGGCTCACCGGTCATCGACATGGCCCCACCCATGCCCTGGATGATGAAATCATAACCCGCGCGGTGGGCATAGGGCCCGGTCTGGCCGAAACCAGTGACCGAGCAAGTGATGAGGCGCGGGTTGATTGCGGAAAGACTCGCATGATCGAGCCCGTATTTGGCGAGCCCGCCGACCTTGTAATTCTCGATCACGACATCGGCATCGGCAATTAGCGCGCGCACCTCGGCTTGGCCCGCTGCGTTCGAGATATCGATCGCGATTGATGATTTGCCGCGGTTGGTGGAGTGATAATAGGCCGCGTCCAGATTGGCACCGTTCGGCCCGGTCATGAAGGGCGGGCCCCAATGACGCGTGTCATCGCCAGCGCCGGGCCGCTCAACCTTCACCACATCCGCGCCCAGATCGGCGAGCAATTGCCCGCACCACGGCCCGGCCAGGATGCGCGCCAACTCCACGACCTTGATGTCCGAAAGAGGGCGCGCAGATGTCATGCGAGGGGCTGGCGAATGGCGTAGATAACATGCGTCGTTGGCACGCCCGCCATGTCAGCAACCGGTGTTCGACCCGGCAGCAATTCGCCGCCGATTTTCTCCATCGCCCGCCGCGACCGGATGTTGGCCTCGCCCACCATGAAAACGGCCGCATCGAACCAGCGCAGCGCGTGCGCGATCATCAGCGTCTTGATCTCGCGATTGGTTGCGCCGCCCCAATAGCGCCGCGCGAGGAAGGTCCAGCCTATCTCGACCTCGCCGGGTTCGACCCGTCGCGGGTCATATCGGCTCGATCCGATCACTTCACCCGTCGCCTTGTCGCGGATGACAAGGCAGCCGCCGGATTCCATCGCATTGGCAAAGAACTGCCGGAACACCGGCTCCTGCCAGCGATCATGCGCGGGGTGAACTTCCCAGATCAGCGGATCGGCGGCGACCGCAAACAGCGAATCCCAATCTTCCTGGCGCAGCGGCGACAGCGTCACCGTCTCCCCGACCAGGGTCGGTTGCGAATCGAATGGTGGCGCATCCTTCATCAGAACGCCGAAATGCCGGTGATCGCCCGGCCCAGAATGAGCGCATGGACGTCATGTGCACCTTCATAGGTGTTGACCGTCTCCAGGTTCATCAAATGCCGCATGACCTGATATTCGCCCGAAATCCCGTTGCCGCCATGCATGTCGCGCGAGGCCCGCGCGATATCCAGCGCCTTGCCGACATTGTTGCGCTTGATGATCGAGACCATTTCCGGCGCGAATTTGTGCTGGTCCATCAGCCGTCCGACCCGCAATGACGCCTGCAGGCCCATCGCGATATCGGTCTGCATGTCCGCCAGCTTCTTCTGATAAAGCTGCGTCGCGGCGAGCGGCCGGCCGAACTGCTTGCGGTCCAGCCCATATTGCCGCGCGGCATGGAAACAGAATTCAGCCGCGCCCATCGCGCCCCAGCTGATGCCGTAACGCGCGCGGTTGAGGCAGCCAAACGGCCCCTTCAACCCCTGCACCTCAGGCAACAGAGCATCCTCGCCGACCTCGACCTCATCCATCTGGATCATGCCGGTGATGGAGGCGCGCAGCGACAGCTTGCCTTCGATCTTCGGCGTCACCAGGCCCTTCATGCCCTTTTCCAGGATGAACCCGCGAATGCCGCCGCCATGCGTATCGGATTTGGCCCAGACGATGAAAACGTCAGCAATCGGCGCATTGGAAATCCAGGTCTTGGCGCCCGACAGGAGATAGCCGCCATCCACCTTGACCGCCCTGGTCGTCATCCCGCCAGGGTCGGAGCCGGCATCAGGCTCGGTCAGCCCGAAACAGCCGATGAACTCGCCGGACGCCAGCTTGGGCAGATATTTGCGCTTCTGCTCTTCGGAGCCGAACGCGTGGATCGGGTACATCACCAGGCTCGATTGCACCGACATCATCGACCGGTAGCCCGAGTCGATCCGCTCCACCTCACGCGCAACCAGCCCGTAGGAGACATAGGAAGCACCGACGCCGCCATATTCCTCTGGCACTGTTGGTCCAAGTAGCCCGAGCGCCCCCATCTCCCGGAAGATTTCCGGATCGGTGGTTTCGTGCTGGAAAGCGTCGATGATGCGCGGGGCGAGTTTATCCTGCGCATAGGCAGCCGCGGTATCGCGGATCATCCGCTCATCCTCGTCGAGCTGATCGTCAAGGTTGAAGGGGTCTGCCCAGTCGAACCGGCCCATGGTGCTCATTGTCGTGGCTCCTGCGATTGCGTGACGCCCGCGTCGCGCTTGGGCGTCGATTTGTCCAGCCCCACCCGGTACAAGAGCCGTATGATACACGAAATTCGCCCCTGCCGCAGCGCGCTTTACCTGCCCGCGTCAAACCCTCGCGCGATCGAGAAGGCGCGCACGCTGCCATGCGACGCGGTGATCCTCGACCTAGAAGACGCCGTCGCGCCGGAAATGAAAGTCGAAGCCCGAATGGCGGCGGTTGCGGCCTTTGCCGAGGGCGGTTTCGGCCAGCGGCTGAAGGTGCTGCGCGTCAATGCCCTCGACACCGAATGGGGCGCGGATGACCTCGCGGCGGCGGCCACGCTCGATATCGATGCGGTGCTCGTGCCCAAGGTGAACGGGCCGGAAGACGTCGCGCGCTATGATGCAGCGCTCGCCGCCGCGCAGCCGGGGGTGAAGCTGTGGGTGATGATCGAGACCTGCCAGGCGGTCGGCCGGCTGCAGGCCATCGCCGATGCCGCGCTCACCAAGCGGCTGGCGGGCTTCGTCATGGGCACCAACGATCTCGCGCTCGAAATGCGCAGCCGGACAATGGCTGATCGCGCCAACATGCTGCCGATCCTGACGCTGACGCTGGCGGCGGCGCGCTCGCGCGGGCTGATGGCGCTTGACGGGGTGTGCAATGATTTCAGCGACCTCGATCGGTTCTGCGTTGAGGCCGAACAAGGCCTTGCCCTCGGCTTCGACGGCAAGACCTTGATCCACCCGGCCCAAATCGGCCCCTGCAACGCGGTGTTCTCGCCAACCGAAGCGGAGATCGCCCGTGCCCGCAGCATAAGTGCAGCATTTGCGATGCCAGAGCAGACAGGCAAGGGCGCGATTCGCTTCGATGGGCGCATGATCGAGCGGCTGCATCTGGTTGAGGCGGAACGCGTGCTGGCGATGGCGGGGGCTATCGACGGAGACCAGATGTAGCGTCGCATCCACCCGTAAACTCCGTCATTGCGAGCGTAGCGAAGCAATCCAGCCGTGCCACACGCGGAGACGCTGGATTGCTTCGCTGCGCTCGCAATGACGATCTCTTCTGGGTGTGCGCTATGCCTTAACCGTCACCCCGGGCTCGACCCGGGGTCCCGCTGCCTTCGCCCGCGTCAGAAAAAGCGGGACCCCGGATCAAGGCTCTCCTGAGCCTGTCGAAGGATCCGGTGTTACGGATAATTGTGGATGGCAGCTTTCGCCCAATTGCGGTCGTTGCGATATGCCGCGCGCTACCTGATAAGCGAACGTTATGAATCCAAATTTCAATCGTAGGACGTTACTTGCGGGTGCCGGAGCCGCTGTTATCTTGGCCGCCGATGGTCGTGCCGCGGCGAACCGTGGCGGCTTCTCGCCCGGCCTGGCCATCACGATTGACGATTTTGATCTGACGAACACGCCCTTGCTTTCGGGCGAAGAGCGCGACGCGGCCATTCGCGCCACCCTGAAACGACATCGGATCAAGGCGGCAGGGTTCGTTGCTGGCAAGTATGTTGATTCCGATATCGCGCCACGCGTCTTGCAACGTTGGTCTGACGACGGGCACATCATCGGCAATCACAGCTTTTCGCACCGGTATTTCAGCGGTGCCGAACCGGCTACCTTCATGGCCGACGTGCTGAAGTGCGAACCGCTGCTAAGCGGCTACGCTGGGTTTCGAAAGCTGTTTCGGTTTCCGTATCTGGCGGAAGGCAAGATGGCCGAAGGGCGCGATGCCATGCGCGCCCTGCTGAAGGCCCACGGATATCGTAACGCCCATGTGACGATCGATACATCGGACTGGTACATCGATAACCGTCTGAAGGCCCGGCTCACAACCGAACCTAGCGCTGACCTTGCCTCCTATCGCCGCTTCTATATCGAACACCTCTGGGACCGGGCCACCTATTACGATGGCTTGGCAAAGGCGCTTTTTGGTTACTCTATCGACCACACAATTCTCCTCCACCATCGCCTAACTACTGCGCTCTTTCTCGACGATACAATTCGGATGTTCCGTGCGCGTGGCTGGCGGATCGTCGACGCGGACGTCGCCTTTCGCTCGCCCACCTTTAAGCTTCTGCCGCAGGCCCTGCCTGCGGGTCAAAGCCTCATCTGGGCGTTCAGCAAAGCAACGCCAAAGTTGGCTGAGAAGCTTAGATTTCCCGGAGAGGATGGCGATTACGAAGCCGCAAAGATGGACGCCTTGAAACTCTAACCCCTCGGCCGGATATGGCAGTTATCGGGCTATTCTGCCTGAAAGCAGACGGTCCGGACTCCACCACCTATCGCCGTTCGGATCGTCCTCACTGGGCTGATGCGCCTGAAAGCTGACCGGTAGGTTTTGGGATGAAAACCGGACCGGCGGCCACCGTTCAGAGTTTCGGACGCCGTGAGGCGTCGGAAAGTCGGCGGTGCCCGAACCC
>CAZXBM010000084.1:0-11557 GCA_964638495.1 uncultured Stakelama sp.
CTTCGGCGCCTCTTGTGTAGGGCACGACGCAATAGGTGCAGAATTTGTCGCACCCTTCCTGCACCGTCAGGAAGGCGCTCGGCGGCACGCGGCGGCGCGCGGGGAGGTGGCCGAACTTCATGTCGACGGGCATGTCTGTATCGAGCACAGCCTCGCCGCGGGCAGCGCGGGCGACCAGATCGGGCAGGTTGTGATAGGCCTGCGGGCCGACGACGACGTCGACCTTGGCGCGCCGGACAATCTCTTGTCCCTCGGCCTGCGCGACGCAGCCTGCGACGGCGATCATCGGGTTGTCGCCGTGCTTCCTGATGCGGCCAATATCCGAATACACCTTCTCGGTGGCGCGTTCGCGGATATGGCAGGTGTTGAGGATGACGAGATCGGCGGCGAACTGGTCGTCGGTCGCGGTCATGCCTTGAGCCGCCATCAGCTCGCCCATCCGGTCGCCGTCATAGACGTTCATCTGGCAGCCAAAGGATTTGACATGGAAGGTTTTGGGGGGAGCGTTCATCGACGGCGCTATAGCGGGGTGGGCGCGGGTGGACAAATGGTGGCGTTGGGCTTGGAGCGGAGGGTGATTGGTTCACGCGAAGGGCGCGAAGATGCGCGAAGCTCGCGAAGAGGGGCGGACCGACGGCGCAGCCTTTAGCCGACTTGTGTCATGGTCTTCCGGTCGCGAATGAGAAGCGTGCTTCCCGGCCTTTGCGCATCTTCGCGCCCTTCGCGTGAACTTGGCGCGCTCAACTCGGCCCCAACGCCTCGGTCGGCACCTCATAAGCCACGCCGGGCGGCACCGTCGCCAGCGCTTCATGCCCGGGAAAATCGCGCAGCGGCTTGCCCAGCGTGCGTTCCATCGATTCGGCGATCCGCCGGCGTGCTTCGGCACTGATCGCCTTGCGCCCAGGAAAATCGCGCGGGTTGAACGGCTCGAGGAAATGCACCGTGGCCGGAAAGCTCCCCTTGCGGGTCAGCATGCGAAAGGCGTTGTCCTGGCCTTCCTCCACCCCGACCCAAGCGATTTCTTGGGCAACGGTGCCATAATCGATGGCGACCGGCTGAACCATGATTCCCGGCGGTGGCGGATCGAGCACGGCGAGCAGGCTTGGCTTGAACGGCAATAAGGAGAGACCGTCCGTCGTCGTGCCTTCCGGAAAAATGGTGATGGCCCACACCTCGGCGAGCGCTGCCCGCAGCTCATTGATCTGCTCGGCGACGCCCATTCTGTCAGCCCGGCGAACGAAGACGGTGCGATTCATCTTGGCGAGCCAGCCGATGATCGGCGCATCGGCCAGCTCCGCCTTGGCGATAAAGGCGGTGCCATTGGCGCTGGCGATGACAGGAATGTCCAGCCAGCTCAGATGGTTGGCTACAAAGAAGACGTCTCGCCGGAGCGGCACGCCCACTGACTTTCGCTGAACCCCGCAGATGCGGGTCGCTGCCAGCATGAACAGCTTGGGCCATGGCGATGACAGGCGCAGCAGTCGCCACACGCCGTGCATCGGCACGGCGATGACGAGAATTGCGAGAAGGCAGGCAACCCGGATGGAGAAACGCGCCCAGCCGACGGCGTCAGCCCTTGCGGTCAAGCGCAACGCCGTACAGCTCCATGCGGTGATCAACGAGACGGAAGCCCAGTCGCTCTGCGATCTGCTTCTGCAATTGCTCAAGCTCGGGATCGACGAACTCGATCACCTTGCCGGTTTCGACATCGATCAGATGATCGTGATGCGATTCGGGTGCCGGCTCGTAGCGCGAGCGGCCATCGCCGAAGTCATGGCGGTCGAGGATGCCTGCCTCCTCGAACAGCCGAACGGTGCGATAAACGGTTGCGATGGAAATGCCGGGGTCGATTGCGGACGCCCGCTCATAGACCTTTTCAACGTCAGGATGGTCCTCTGCATCCGATAACACGCGGGCAATGACCCGGCGCTGTTCGGTAATGCGCAGACCCTTTTCGTTGCAGAGCGCTTCCAGATCGATTTTGCGCGCCATCCGCCGTTCCATGCATCCCGTTGTTCAGGCGCGGTGTACCGGCAATCGAGCGCCGGGGAAAGTGCCCGCCCGGTGAAGGGCGGGCATTAGGTGTCAGCGCGCAACCTTGCGACGCTTGGTGCCGAGACCAATTTTCTTGGCGAGCGTGCGGCGCTGTTCGGCATAGTTCGGCGCGACCATGGGATAATCTGCGGGCAGGTTCCACTTGGCGCGGTATTGCTCGGGCGTCATCTGATAATGCGTCATCAGGTGGCGCTTCAGCATCTTCAGCTTCTTGCCATCCTCCAGGCAGACGATGAAATCCGGCTTGATCGACGACCGAACCGAGACGGCAGGTTCCTGCTTCACTTCAGGTTCAACCACCGGACCGCCAAGCGCGGCGAGCGCGCCGTGGACATTCGAGATCAACACCGGCAAATCTGAAACGGCCACGCTGTTATTGCTAACATGGGCTGCGACAATGTCTGCAGTGAGGGTGATCAGGGCTTCCTGAAGCGCTGTCTGGGTATCCATTGTAATCCTTTCGCTACGGCGCGGAGCCAACATATTCGGCTACTGCGGCTGCTATCACCTAGCGTTCACGATTTCGCAAGGTGCAAAGTCATTCATTTGGCAGCGTCAAGGTAATTTGCGCCGATAGGTTAAAGCGTCGAATATTTGGCCGGTCCGGCCTTTATAGTAAGCGCGCCGCTCACCAACCTTAATGAATCCCGTAGCTGTGTAGAGATGAAGCGCCTCATTGCCGGCGCGGACCTCGAGATAAATCGACATAGCATGTCGATCGACCGCATCATGTATGATTGATCGCAACAAGGCACCACCAACACCGCGTCGGCGCACCTCCGGCACTGTAGCAAGCAGCAGCAGTTCGGCTTCGTCGTGAACAACGCGGGCAAGGGCAAAGCCGGCGGGCACGCCGTTGAGCTCGGCGATGGTGAGCCAGACGCCCGGCATGGCGAGAATACCCAGGCACTGGCCGCGCGACCATGCCTCGCCAAAGCGTGGATCGAAGGCGCGTTGCATGATGGTGTCGACCACGCCGAGATCGGCGATGCTTCCCGTCCGCAGCTCAATCAGGTTGAGCGTGGTGCTCATGCGCTGATCATCGGCTTGGCATCGGGCGCGCGACCATAGATTGGCCTGGGGCCGAGTTGCTTGAATGCTGCCGGCAATAAGAGCGTGTCGACGGCATCTGGCAGCATGGGGATGAGTGCAAATGACGGGTTAAGCGCCGCCAGGAAACGAACGCCGCTGCCTATGCCGACGCGGTTGCCGAGCGCGGCCAGTGCAGCCGCAGGCTGAAGCGACTGCATTGCGCCCGCAGCGGCGAATGGCGGATAAGAGAAGCACTGCATGAAGACCTCTCCATGCCCACCTTCCAAAATCACGGCAAGATCAGCGCAGTCGGGTTGATCCGAGAAGTATCGAGCAGCGATCGATGCGAGCGACGAATAGCCATGGACCGGTACGCCCCAGCCCAGCCCAAGCCCCCGCGCTGCGGCCAGCCCGACGCGAATGCCTGTAAAGCTGCCCGGGCCGCAATCGACCAGGATCGCGTCCGCCCGTCCGCCCTCGGGCAAGCTGGCAATCATTGGTACCAACCGCTCGGCGTGCCCGCGACCGACGGCCTCATGAGCCGTGGCAATAACGGCATTGCCGTCAATCAACGCAACCGAGCAGGCAGCAGTCGCGGTATCGATGGCAAGCGTGCGCATGACCGTCGCTTAGCCGCAAGCGACGCACGAATGAAAGGGAATCCCCGCTCGGCTCAAGCGATGCTGTTGAATGCGTCGAAAGCCGGACGCGGCAACCGATCAAAGATGGTCGCCGGGTCGCCGATACCCAAAGTGGTGATGAAGTTCGATTTGATATGCGGCGTGCCGGCAAGAAACTCGGCATCGACCTTGGCATTGTCAAAGCCAGACATCGGCCCGGTATCAAAGCCAAGTGCCCGGGCCGCGATGATGAAATAGGCGCCCTGCAGCGTGCCGTTGCGCATGGCGGACGTTTCGCGCAGCGGCTGGTTATGCGCGAACCACGCCTTGGCATCGACATGAGGAAAAAGCTCGGGCAGCTTTTCATGAAAATTCTCGTCATTGGCGAGGATGACGGTGACGGGGGCGGCCAGGATCTTGGGGCCATTGGTGCCGCTGGCACAGGCTGCCAGCCGGGCCTTAGCGCCATCGCTGCGGCACCAGATGAGCCGCGCCGGCATCTGATTGGCAGAGGTTGGGCCCCATTTCATGAGATCCCATATCGCGTGACAATCGGCTTCGGAGACCGGCTGATCGGTGTAGCCATTATAACTGCGCGCTGTACGAAAGATCGTATCGAGCGCTGCATCGGACAGCTTCTCACCCATGGTCAGCCCCTGTTGCTTTGAGAGGATTGCTCAGACCGCGCGGACTTCGGTGACTTCCGGCACGTAATATTTGAGCAGTTGTTCGATGCCGTTCTTGAGCGTTGCGGTCGAGGAGGGGCAACCCGCGCAGGCACCCTGCATCTTCAGGAAGACCTTACCCTTGTCGAACCCCTGATAAATGATGTCGCCACCATCATTGGCGACGGCAGGGCGAATGCGCGTCTCGATCAGATCCTGGATTTGGACGATGATATCAGCGTCGGCAGGATCATCGGCATGGCCGCCCTCCATCGGTACGCTGATTCCCGCAGCGCTGCCGGGACGAAACAGCGGCATGCCAGCCGAGAAATGGTCGAGCAAAATGCCCAGCACGTCGGGTTTCAGTGCGGACCATTGGACGCCGGGCCCGGCGGTGACCGAAATGAAATCACGGCCGAAAAACACCCCCGTAACCTCACCGAGCCCGAACAGGGCATCCGCAAGGGGCGACGCCTCGGCGGCTTCGGGATCCGCAAAGTCCCGCGTGCCGCTTTCCATAACGGTGCGGCCGGGAAGGAATTTCAGCGTAGCCGGGTTCGGCGTGGATTCGGTTTCGATCAGCATTGCCTGCATGTGGCGCGTCATCCCCGCTTGATCAAGGCCGATCGATGCCGGTTAACCGTCGAGCGCCTTCATCGCTGCATTCCATGCCAGAATATTGCTCCGCGCTTCTTGCACGAAGGCAGACCGCCGGGCGGCGCCAAGGAACAGATCGGCAAACCATTTGCCGGTCCGCGCCAACGGGCGCTTGATATGGATCAGCAGGACGACCCGGGTGCTGTTGCTGTCGTTCCATACTTCATGGCGATAGGTATCGTCGAACACCAGTATCTCGCCTTCTTCCCAACGCACGATCTGCTGATCGACGCGCATCCGCACATCGCCGTCATGCGGCACGATCAAGCCGAGATGACAGGTGATCAGTCCTTTCGTTACACCGCGATGATCAGGAATATGCGTGCCAGGCGCGAGGATGGAGAAAAAGGCGCTGGCAAGTCCGGGAATGTCGGCGATCGCCGCGGCCGTCCGGGGGCAGCGCGCGATGTTGTCGTCGATCGCATAGCCATAGCCGTACAAAAAAAAGGATCGCCAGCTATCCATTTCGGCGATGCCGCGATGGTCGGGGGAAATCGCGAGCAGCGACGGCGCAGGCCGGTCCTGCAGCGCGACCGCAATCGCCTCATCGCGAATAGCCTGCCAATCCTTGCGGAGCGCCGCCGTCCACGGGAAATGGCGGTTGTCGAGCACGGGATCATTGGGCACGAGCGACGAGCGGGCGATGATGTGATCGAATGCGCCGCGCAACTTCTTGCCGATGGCGATAATCAGGGGGCGCTTTGGCTGCGCCGCATCGGGTGCGTCGGCCCTTGGTGGAGCGTCATGCCTTAGGGGTTGGCCCTGGCCATGTTCCGGCGCTGGCGATGTGGCAGCTTCGGGGCGTTGAATTTTGGATTGTACTGTCACGCTCGTCTCGGCCTCGCAAGTGCGCCCTCAACGCGTTCATCGCTGAACAAGGGCTTGGTTGTGATCGTTGCCCCCCCTTCCCCCGATTTAAGAATCGCATGGGACAAAATGATGTCAAAAAATCCGCAGTCGCTGTTGAAATTGTGGCAAATTATTGGTTTCGCCGCGCATGGCTGGCGGACCGACCATCACACCGCTAGACTAGGCGTATGCATCCTTTGTTTCGTGCGCTTTCGCGCCTCATCGCCCTTGGCCTCCTGTCTGCGCTCACATTGCCTGCAGGCGGACAAGCACTGCCGGGCAAGGCTAGGTCAAATGCCACAACGGCCAAGAAGGTTCCGCTTGCGATACAGTCGCCACCGGCACCAAAGCGCGACGAGGTGCCGTGGCTGTTCAAGGGCAGCGACATCCCGCCCGACCGGGATTGGCTGTTCGGTGTGCTACCCAATGGCGTGCGCTATGCGCTGCGCCGTAACGGCGTGCCGCCTGGCCAGGTGGCCATCCGGGTAAGGATCGATGCGGGATCCTTGATGGAGGAAGACAGCGAGCGCGGCTTTGCGCATTTGATCGAGCACCTGACCTTCCGGGGTTCCGCCTATGTGCCCGATGGCGAGGCCAAACGGGTGTGGCAGCGGCTGGGCACGACCTTTGGCTCTGATACCAACGCGCAGACGACGCCGACCGGCACGACCTATAAGCTCGACCTGCCAAGCGCGACGGCAGACGGGCTCGACGAAAGCCTGAAAATCCTGTCGGGCATGATCGCCTTGCCCAATTTGACGGCAGGCGCGCTTAACGCTGAGCGGCCAGTGGTGCTGGCCGAGCAACGCGAACAGCCAGGCGCGCAGTCGCGCATCAGCGACGCCATTCGCGAGACATTCTTCGCGGGCCAGCCGCTGGCCGAGCGGTCGCCGATTGGCACGATCAAGGCCCTGGACGCGGCCACGGCGGAGAGTGTGAAAGCGTTCCACGATCGCTGGTATCGCCCCGAGCGCACGGTGGTGATCATCTCTGGCGACATGGAACCGGTGCTGTTCGAGCAGCTCGTCGCCAAATATTTTTCGAGCTGGAAGGGCGCAGGCGCACCCCCGGCCGAGCCCGATTTCGGCAAGCCCGACCCAAACACACCGGTCGCCCGCGCGACCGTCGAACCGTCGCTGCCGCCAGTGGTCGCCTGGGCGATCGTCCGGCCCTGGGTATACCGCGACGACACCATCATCTTCAACCAGAAGCGGTTGGTTGACCAGCTTGCCCTGCGGCTGATCAACCGACGGCTGGAAACGCGCGCGCGGGGCGGCGGCAGCTTCATTCAGGCCAATGTCTCGCTCGATGATGTGTCACGATCAGCCAATGGCACCTTTATCGACATCCTGCCGATTGGCGACAATTGGGAGGCGGCGCTGCGCGATGTGCGGGGCGTGATCGCGGATGCGCAAAGCGCGCCCGCAGCGCAGGCCGAGATCGACCGCGAACTGGGCGAGTTCGATGCGGCGATGAAGGCGCAAGTCGATACGGCCCGCGCCGAGCAAGGTGCGTCGCAAGCCGACAATATGGGGCAAGCCATCGACATCCGCGAAACGATTGCCAGCGCGCAGGTTTCGTATGATATTTTCGCCGGTGCCCGCAAAGCAGGGTTTTTCTCGCCAGAGGCGTTGCTGGAATCGACCCGGCGGGTCTTTGTCGGCGATGCAACGCATGCGCTGGTCAACACGCGAACGGCCGATCCAACGACAGTCACGCGACTGGAAGCGGCGCTCAAGGCCGATACTGGGGGACTTGCCGGTGCGAGGAGCGCGGTCAAGACGGTGACATTTGCCCAATTGCCCCCGCTTGGGGCCCCGGGGACGATCGTCAAGCAGGAGAAGCTCGCCGAACTGCGCGGGCAGCTTGATGTCCAGCAGGTGGAATTTGCCAATGGCGTCCGCCTGATGCTCTACCCCAATAATGCCGAGGCAAACCGGGTCTATGTCCGTGTTCGCTTCGGTGGCGGGTTGAACGCCTTGCCTGCAAAGCGATCAAGTGCGGCCTGGGCAGCGCCGCTTGCGCTTGTCGCGGGCGGGATCGGTCCATTGGGGCAGGATGAGCTAGATCAGCTGACGACTGGCAGGCGGATCGGCATGAGCTTTTCGGCAGAGAACGATGCGTTCTCGCTTGCTGCGCTCACATCGCCTGAAGACATGGCAGATCAGCTGACCCTGATCGCTGCCAAGTTAAAAGCCCCCGGTTGGGACCCAAAGCCACTCGCCCGGGCCAAGGCAGTGACGCTTGCTGCCTATGATGCCTATGAGTCGTCCCCCAGTGGCGTGCTTGCGCGCGATCTGGAGCGCCTGCTCCATGCCGGTGACCCGCGTTGGGGCACCCCGTCGCGCGCCGACATCGCGGCGACGACGCCTGCCCGTTTCCGTGCGCTTTGGGCGCCACTGCTCGCGTCCGGCCCAATCGAGGTGCAGGTATTCGGCGACGTCGATGCGGCCAAGGCGATCGATGCAGTTGCTCGCAGCCTGGGGGCGCTGCCCAAACGATCGCCCAAGGCAAAGCCGCTTCCGCCCGTTTCCTTCCCCAAGCCGGGTGCGGAACCGGTCAAGCTGATGCATGCCGGACCCGCCAACCAGGCGGTGGCGGTTATTGGCTGGCCGACAGGGGCCGGCATTGACGGGATTTCGGAAAGCCGCAGGCTCGATCTGCTTGCGCAGATCTTCAACGATCGGCTGTTCGATCGGCTGCGGTCCGAAGCCGGGGCGAGCTATTCACCCAGCGTGCAAAGCGACTGGCCGGTCGGTTTGCCAGCCGGCGGCCGCCTCGTCGCGGTTGGCCAGGTGCCGCCGGACAGAGTGACGTTCTTCTTCACCCTGTCGCGCGAAATTGCTGCCGATCTTGCGAGCAAGCCGGTCGAGGCTGACGAGCTTCGCCGCACGATCATTCCCTATGTGCAGTATATTGCGCGTGCCTCGACCGGGAATACCTTCTGGCTCAATCAGCTTGCGGGCGGCACCTATGATCGTCGCCGGATCGCGGCGGTCAACACGCTGGCGTCCGATCTTGCCGGCATCACGCCCGATCTGCTGCTGGAAACGGCGCGGAAATATCTGAAGCCCGATACTGCCTGGTCGCTGGCTGTGGTGCCCAAGGCAGAAGGGGCGACGGCGACGCGGTAGCGCGGTCTGAGCCCGGCATCGTAATGCTCGCAATGACGGGTCATGGTCAGGGCACGATGCGCTATTCTACGCCGCTTGTCAGATCATCCGGGGCGAAATCATAGCGGATGATGTCGCCGGGCTGGCACTCCAGCACGGCGCACATCCGAGAGATTGTAGCGAAGCGAACGCCGCGGACCTTGCCCGATTTGAACAGCGACAATTGCGTTTCGCTAATGCCCATCTGGCTGGCAAGGTGCTTGCTGGTCATGGTGCGCTGGGCCAGCATCGCGTCGAGCGTGACGACGATCGGCATCTAGAAAAACTCTTCGATTTCGGCCCGCATCGTTGCTGCCTGGGCAAATAGCCGTGAAAACAGGATCAACGCCGCCCCAACAATACCAAGCGTCAACGCCGATGGTTCAAAAGTTCTGATATCCGGCTTGCCCCACAGCAGCGCGCTGGCCAGGGGAACCCCAATTACAGTGAAGAGCGCGCCACCAAACAGCGCCAGGCCAACGCGAAAGAGGAGCTTGGCGATCACATCGTCAAACAGGGCACCGCCCGCAATGGCCTTCAGCGCGGCACGGATCATCCAGATAGCCCACATGTAGAGGAACATGGGGAGGTAGTAGACCGCAACCACGTCGGCGTAGCGTCCCCCCTGCCAAACGATGTTTCCCAGCAGCAGCACGCTCAGAACGACAAGCAAGCCGAACGGAACGCTGACCAGCCAGGTCAACAGCCGCGCCTGCTGACGGATCGTTGCAACGGACATGACGCACCCCCTTCACCAATGAGAATTTAATTCTCACTTAATGAAGTGGGCGCGTCAACTTTAATCTTTAGTTAAATAATCCCGGCCGCCGCGTGGCTGGCCGGGATATTGTCGGGCGTTCAGCCCGCGTCGACGGCGGCGAGGATCGCGTCGTTGCCGGGGCGAATCTTATAGTCGTCGGTCGACAGCTTCTTCTTGATCACGCCGTTCTTGCCGATCACCAAAATGGTCGCGCGTGGCACGCCATAGGCGAAGCTGTCCTTGTTGAGATAGGCTGGGTCGCGCAGGCCGAACGCATCGATCTGCTTGGAGCCTGCGTCCGACAGCAGCGTGTAGTTCACGCCCTGCTTGCCGGCGAAATCGGCGAGCTTGTCGGTCGAATCATAGCTGATCGCTGCCAGCGTATAGCCGCGCTTGGCGAGTTCGGCCGGCAGTGCTTTGATTTCCTTCAGCTGCTTCTGGCAATAAGGGCACCAGGCGGCTGAGCGGAAGAAGATCAGCACCACGCCATTCTTGCCCGAAATCGACGCGAAATTGCGCGGCTTGCCGGTCGAATCGACAGCGGCGAAGCCCGCAGGCACCTTGTTGCCGACCTCGATCGGGGCAGCTGCAATGGCGGCGGTGGCGGCAATCGCGGCGACGGGCGCTGCGAGGGCGAGGGCAATGGCTAGGCGCATGAAAATCTCCTGGAGGGTAATACCGGCCATCCATACGCATCCCGCGCGGCCCTTGTTACACCGCGGACGATTTAGCACCCTCAAGGTGCGTACCCGCTCCTGCGGGCGCGTCACGCCTTGTAGAGCGCGTCCAGCCGGTCTCCATAAACCTGCTTCAGCACGTGCCGCCTGATCTTGAGCGATGGGGTCAACTGCTCGTTTTCGATCATGAAGGGTTCGTCGGCGATGATGAAGCGGCGAATGCGTTCGATAACCGACAGGTCCGCGTTGACGCGTTCGACCGCCGCACCCAGCGCGGCACGATAATCAGGGTTCTCGGCCAGCTTGGCGAAATTGCAGTTGGCACCTGACTTGGCGCAGAATTCCTGCGTCCATTCAGGGTCTGGCACCAGCACCGCCACCATGTGCGGCCGCCTGTCGCCTGCGATCATTGCCTGCAGGATTTCGGGCTGAAGGGTGAGCATGCCCTCCACCTTTTGCGGGACGACGTTATCGCCCTTGTCGTTGATGATCAGATCCTTCTTGCGATCGGTGATCTTGATCCGGCCCTTGGAGTCGATGATGCCGATGTCGCCGGTGTGGAGCCAGGGGCCCTTGTCAGGCTCCGCCGGGTCGAGCTTCAGCACGCGGGCGGTTTCCTCGGGGTTCTGCCAATAGCCGTGCATGACGAGCTCGCCGCGCACCAGGATTTCGCCGTCCTCGGCGATCTTCACCTCGGTGTTCACGAGCGGCGGGCCGACGGTGTCCATCTTCAGCCCCACCTTGGGCCGATTGCACGAGATGACGGGCGCAGCCTCGGTCTGGCCATAGCCCTGCAGGAAGCACAGGCCGAGCGACTGGAAGAACACGCCGATTTCCGGATTGAGCGGCGCACCGCCCGAGACCATGGCCTTGATGCGCCCACCGAATTTCTTCGATACCTTTGGACGTAGCGTGGCGCCCAGCACCAGGTTCATCGGCCCGTCGAGCAGGCCCTTCTTGCCGTGATGTTCGCGCCCGCCAATCGCCAGCGCCTGATTGAGCAGATAATTGGAAAGCTTGCCCTGTTTCTCGATCGTCTTGAGCATCCGCGCGCGCAGCACCTCGAACAGGCGCGGCACGACGACCATCA
>CAZXBM010000085.1:0-11545 GCA_964638495.1 uncultured Stakelama sp.
CCATATTCCCAGAACTCGGTCTTGCCGCCAAAGCCGCGCAGCTTGATCATCGAGAGCAGGAAATCGAGCCCGTATTTCTCGGCGCGCTGGGCGATCTCCTTGTTGAGATCGAAGCTCGGCATATACTGCGGCGCATTTTCGCTGATGAGCCAGCCATTATTGTTGATGGGCACGAAAACGCCGACTTGCATGGTGGTTAGCTCCTGAGGAAATCGAGGACGAGGTGGTTGAAAAGAGCTGGGTCGGTGACATTGCAAGCGTGTCCGCCGGAGGGCATTACCTCGATCCACGTCCCGCCAAGTTCTTTGTGCAGTCGTAAGCCAGCCGAAGAAGGAACCAGCATATCGTCGTCGGCGACCAGTACGAAAACGTTGTCCGCCAGGCCTTGAAGTCGACCGATCACGTCGAACGCCGCTAGCGCGGCGATGCGTTTTTCCATTGTCGGGATGCCGGGGAAGTCAGCGAGTTGATGTGGAAGCTGAGCGTCGATTTTCTCTGTATAAGTTGAAATCCAGTCGGCGGGATAAAGGAAGATCGGCTGTGCGCGCAGGAATGCTTCGATGCCCGAATGCCGCAACAGGTTCAGCCGCGCTTCGAAACAGCGTAGGAAATGTGGGTCGGCCTTTGCCCAACCGTTGACGACCACCAGCTTGTCGAGCCGATCCGGAGCTATCAGAGCCAGCGAAAGGCCCGCAACACCTCCTGCGGCGTGGCCGATCAGATTCGCTTTGGGCAAACCCAGCGCATCCATCAGGTTTAGGATATCGCGCGCCATGTCATCGACGCTGAACGGATCGGGCAGCGCGCGGTCGCTGCGTCCGGTGCCGCGATGGTCATAGGCGATGACGCGGTGATGCTCGGCGAGCGCGGGGATGTTGGGCTGCCAATAGCTTGCCGATCCGCCAAGGCCGGACGATAGGATCAGCGGGGGCGCTTCGGCGGGTCCGTGGGTTTCGTAGTAGAGGCCAGCGGCGTGGGGCACTCAGCATCCTCCCCGACACGGGGAGGGGGACCGTGACGCGAAGCGGCATGGTGGAGGGGGGCTGCCACGGGTGCGGCGCTTGGGGTGATCCCCCTCCACCATTTGCCGGAAGAGGCAAATGGTCCCCCTCCCCGTGCCGGGGAGGATTGAGGGGCGGGCTATGTTCACGCCAGATGCGCCACGCTGGCGATTTCGACGAGGCAATCGGGCTTCACCAGATCGCACCTGATGCAATAGCGCGCCGGCTTCGCGCCGGGGAAATACTCTGCATAGACCGCGTTGAACGCGGCATAATCGGCCAGATCCTTCAGGAAGATATGGTTCATCGCGACATCAGCCAGCGTCGCGCCGGCCGCCTCGAGCGTTGTCTTGATCACTTCGAGCACATGCCGCGTCTGCGCCGCCGCATCGCCGATGTGCAGCACCGCGCCCCCTTCGCCAAGCGCGAGCACGCCGGAGACATAGACGGTGTTCCCCGCCTTCGCGCCCGCCGAATAAGGCGCGATTGGGGTGGGGAATTGCGGCGGGTTGATCGCTTCGAAGGGCATTGTTTTCTCACTCCAGCTTACCGTTCGCCCTGAGTAAGGGCTGAGCTTGTCGAAGACCTGTATCGAAGGGCATGCCACAAACGCTGTCCTTCGATACGCCATTTCGACAAGGGCTCAATGGCTACTCAGGACGAACGGATGTTGTCATTCGCGCGGCGTCTGGCCGAAACTCCCACAGAAATCCGCCACCGTCGACACCCAGCCGAAGAATTTCTCGACATTGTACACCGTCGCCTCTTGCATCGCCGGTGGGCCCAGGTGATGCGTGGCATCCTCCAGCATCACCCCGAAATATTCGAGGTGGAACCCATCGCGCAGCGTGCTTTCCACGCAGACATTGGTCGCGATGCCGACGAACACGATATGCCGGATGCCCCGCGCGCGCAGCACGCTGTCGAGCTGCGAATTGAAGAACGCCGAATAGCGCGTCTTGTGGAGCGAAATGTCGCCGGGCTGCGGCTTGAGCGCGTCGACCAGCTCATAATCCCAGCCGCCGCGCGCCAGCAATTGTCCGCTCAGTTCGGGCCGCGCGCGCATCGTCTTCAGGGCATTGGATTTGTGCCAGTTGGGCGATCCTGGCCCGCCGGCCTCGACATAATCGGCGTCCCAGCCATTTTGCAGATAGATCACCTGCACCCCGGCCTTGCGGGCGGTGTCGAGCACGGTCGCGATCTTGCCTATCGTGCCGGCGGCACCGGCGATATCGAACCCCGAAAGATCGACATAACCGCCCGGCGATGCATAGGCGTTCTGCATGTCGATCACGACAACGGCGGTGTCGCTTGGCGACATCCGCACCGCCTCGGGGCGAGCGGGAAGCGTTACTTTGGTGCCCGTCTCACCCGGATTGCTGTCGACCGTCATGACGTCACTGACCGGGGTGATAGCTGCGCATGACATGCGTCGTCAGCTCATCGGGGTAGAAATAAACGGGGCGCAGATTGCCATTGGCGTAGCGATCTGCCTGATCGCCGAAATGCCTGGAGGCAGGATCGCCGCTCTCGCCGCCGGCCGTCACCGCGCGCGCGCGGACCCGGTCGCCGAATTCCACGATCGCGACGAAGCTATTGCCGCTGGTGCCGTAATAGCGCTTCGTGCCCGGGTAGCGCCGCGCGCCGAACGAGGCGAGCGAGCCCCATTGCGCCGAGGTGAAGGGCACGGCGATGCTGGGCTTGCTGTCGTCGAATGTCTGCTTGATCGCGCCGTCGTTCCGCTGGAAACGGTTGATCTCGCCCCATGGCGTGCGCCACGTGCCGAAATCCGCGGCGAGCCGGTCGGATGCCTTGGTGAGTGCTGCCAGCTTGCGGGCCGGTGCCGTGGCGAGGAGATGCTCATACCGGCCGAGCCCCTCGGTCTCGAGATCGAGATCATCGACCGTGTCGCCCCACAGCGCCTCGCCCCAGAACACGGCCAGCGAGGTTGCGACCGAATCGACGCTCCATTTCAGGTCCCAGCCGCGCAGGACCGCGATCTGAGCGGCCAGCTTTGCCTTCATCGGATCGTCGACTGCCAAACCGTCCCATGCTGCGACGAGCGAGGGGATGAGCGGCGCGAAGGCGGTGAGATAAGGGTCGAACGCTGCATCCCGCAGGGTGTCGAGCGTGAAATCCTTGCGATCACTCAGAACGCGCGTGGCGTGCAGTCCGCGCGGGTTCTCGCCCGCCGTATCCATATAGCGTGGATAAGCCTCCATCTTGGGGCTCTCGCTGCCTGCTGCCGACCAGGGCGCATTATTAGTGTTGGCGATCCAGCCGGTGGCCGGGCTGTTCAACTGTGGCAGTTCCGCCAGCGCATGAAGGCCGCGCCAGTCGGTCGCCGGATCGCTGCCATCGATGGGCTTGGTATAATCGAACCGGTCGTCGCGCCGGGGCACGAATTGGGGGTGGAGATAGGCGATCTCGCCCTTGTCGCTGGCGAAAATGGTGTTGTTCGACGAATTGGCCTGGAGCGCCATCACTTTCATAAAGCTGGCCAGGTCGACCGCCTTGGTGCGCATGAAGCTTTGCTGGAGCGCGGCGACGGGCGTGTTGAGCAGCGCGGTCGCGATCCATTTGTCTCCCTCGGCACGCACGATCGGCCCGTGGTGCGTGGCAAGGCCAGTAAAGCTTCGCTCTGCCATCGTGCCATTGGGTAGTTGATAGGCCAGGGTGATCTTATTTGCCCGCACAGGCCGCAACGCCTTGCCATAGCGATAGAGATATCTGCCGTTCCGCTCGACGATCGTCTCAGCAAATTCGTCGACCGAATCGACGCCGCTTGACGTGTGCATCCAGCCGACATGCTGGTTAAAGCCCTGATAGATGAAGAACTGGCCCCAGGTTGCGGCACCATAGGCGTTCAAGCCCTGGTCGCTCGTCACCTGCTGCTCGCTGCGGAAGAAGAAACTGGTGTGTGGGTTGATCAGCAGCAGAGCGTGCCCGTCTTTCGTATTGGCAGGGGCGATCGTAATGCCATTCGATCCCGATGGCTCACGAAAAACGCGGGGGTTTGCCGGATCGGCAAGGGCGAGCCGCTTTGGTCCGTAAAATCCCTCCAGCGGCTTGAGCGCCACCCGCTCGATATCGCCACCGATGCTCCCTTCGGAAAAGCTCAGCGCCATCCAGGGTTCAAAATGCGTGATGACGCGCGGGTGAATATTGGGGTGGGTTTCGAGGAAGTAGTTCAGCCCATCCGCCCAGGCGACCATCAACGATTTCAGCCATGCCGGGGAAAGAGCGTATTGGCGACGCAGGTCACCATGGTTGATGAACAGCCGCTGCCGAAGATCTTGCCACAGCGCTGTTTCCCCCTCCGCTTCCGCCAGCCGACCCAGCGACACCAGATAGTTGGTCTCGATCCGGTTGAAGTCGTCCTCGGCCTGGGCATAGATCATGCCGAAAACGGCATCGGCGTCCGTCTTGCCATGAACATGGGCGATGCCCCAGTCGTCCCGCGTAATGCGCGCCTGTTTGGCATGAGCGCGATCACGCAAGGTGTCGCTGCTGGGGGTGGCGGCGGCAGGGCTTGCGAGGACGGCAGACAGCAGCGCGCTGGCGGCGAGAAGGCGTAAGGTCATCACGACAGCGTATCGGGCGCACCGCAGATGGGCAAGCCGTTGCCGCTGGGGTTGGCGCGCGTCGCTTAGTTGGGTGCCAGCTCCTTCACCAGCGACAGGATCTGCTCGGCGAGTTCGGGTCGACAGATCAGCAAATCGGGCAAATACGGATCTGCGCAGTTATAGATCAGCGGTGAGCCGTCAACGCGGCTCACGTGGAGTCCTGCGGCCTTGGCAACGGCGACGGGGGCGCAATTATCCCATTCATATTGGCCGCCCGTGTGCAGATAGATTTCGGCTTCTCCGCGCACCACCGCCATCGCCTTGGCACCGGCCGATCCCATCGGCAGCAATTCGGCTCCCAATGCCTGCGCAACCGCCACGGCTTCTGCAGCAGGGCGGCTGCGGCTGACCAGCATGCGCGGTGGCACATGGGCGGGGCCAAGCGGTGAGGGCGCACGCGAGCTGAGCGTCACGCCAAGCCCGGGCAGGGCGACCGCGCCGACAGTCGGTTCACAATCGATGGCGAGCGCGACATGGACCGCCCAGTCGCTGCGACCCTCGCCATATTCTCGGGTGCCGTCGAGCGGATCGATGATCCACGCGCGGCGAAACGAGCAGCGGCTGGCACTGTCCTTTTCTTCCTCGCACAAAATCGCATCATCGGGCCGGGCAGCACGGAGCGCACGCATGATGAAGCCATTGGCCTGTTCGTCGCCAGCCTGGCCGAGCGCCTTGCCGGTCAGGCCGGAACTGGCGCGCAGCCCTAGCAGAATGGCACCGGTCTCTGTCGCCAGCCGCTCGGCCAGCCGAACATCGCTTTCCTCGTTGATCATTTGAGCGGCAAGATATTGCGAATGATGAAGTCGGCCGCTTCTTCCGGGGTCATGCTCACTGTGTTCACTGTTATCTCCGGCGTAGTTGGGCGCTCATAGGGGCTATCGATGCCGGTGAAGTTCTTGAGCTCGCCCTTGCGGGCCTTTTTGTAAAGCCCCTTCACATCGCGCTGTTCGGCCACCGCGAGCGGGGTGTCGACAAAGACCTCGATAAACTCTCCCTCAGGCAGCATCGATCGCACCATGTCGCGCTCCGCCCGGAAGGGCGAGATGAAGGCGGTCAGCACGATCAGCCCGGCATCGGCCATCAGCCTGGCGACTTCGCCCACGCGGCGGATATTCTCGATCCGGTCTGCCTCGGTAAAGCCCAGATCCTTGTTCAGCCCATGTCGGATATTGTCGCCATCCAGCAGATATGTGTGGCGGTTCATCAGGTTCAGGCGCTTTTCCACCTCGTTTGCGATGGTCGATTTGCCTGCACCCGACAGGCCGGTGAACCATAGCACTCGCGGCGTTTGATTTTTCAGGCGGGCATGCTCGGCCCGGTTAATGTCTACGGCCTGCCAATGGACATTCTGCGCGCGGCGTAGCGCAAAATGGATCATCCCCGCCGCGACGGTCGCATTGGTGATCTTGTCGATCAGGATGAAGCCGCCAAGCGTGCGGTTGGCTGCATAGGGCTCGAACACGATCGCCCGGTCGGTCTGCAGTTCGGCAACGCCGATCGCGTTCAGTTCCAGCGTCTTGGTGGCGAGATGCTCCATCGAATTGACGTTGACCTCGTATTTCGGCTCGCGCACCGTTGCCGACACCAGCTGTGTGCTAAGCTTGAGCCAATAGGCGCGTCCCACGATCAGCGGGGCGTCATCCATCCAGACAAAGGTCGCCTCGAACTGGTCGGCGCTCGTCGGCGGGTTATCCGCCGTGGCGATCACATTGCCGCGCGAACAATCGATTTCATCAGCGAGGCACACGGTAACCGATTGCCCGGCCACGGCCTCGTCCAGATCGCCCGCGCTCGTGACGATCCGGCTGACGGTGGACGTCTTGCCGCCTGGCAGCACGCGGATTGCGTCGCCGGGCTTGACCGATCCACTGCTGATCAGGCCGGAAAACCCCCGAAAATCGAGGTTGGGCCGATTGACCCACTGCACCGGCAGGCGAAAGCCACCGCTATCGGCGCTCGTCCCGGCACCTACCTCGACGGTTTCGAGATGCTCCATCAAGGTCGGGCCATCATACCAGGGCATCGCGTCAGAGCGCAGCGAGATATTGTCGCCCTTGAAGCCGGAGATCGGCATCGGCGTGAACCCGGCAATCCCGATACTCTCGGCGAATTGCGCATAATCGGCGACGATCGCGTCGTAGCGCGCCTGATCATAGCCGATCAGGTCCATCTTGTTGACCGCCAGTACCAGGTGGCGAATGCCGATCAGATGGGCGAGGTAGGAATGTCGGCGCGTCTGCGTCAACATCCCCTTGCGCGCATCGACCAGGATCACGGCAAGGTCTGCGGTGGACGCACCGGTGACCATATTGCGGGTATATTGTTCGTGGCCCGGTGTATCCGCGACGATGAACTTGCGCTTCTCCGTGGTGAAGAAACGGTAGGCGACGTCGATGGTAATCCCTTGCTCGCGCTCGGCGGCCAGCCCATCGACCAGCAGCGCGAAATCGATCTCGCCGCCCTGCGTGCCGACGCGTTTGCTGTCTTCTTCGAGGCTTGCCAACTGATCTTCGAAGATCATCTTCGAATCATACAACAACCGCCCAATCAACGTGGATTTGCCGTCGTCGACCGATCCGCAGGTGATGAAGCGCAGCATCGTCTTGTGCTGATGCTGATCGAGATAGGCGTCGATATCCTGCGCGATGAGGTCTTCGACCTGGTAGATCGGGGTGGTCATCAGAAATACCCCTGCTGCTTCTTCACTTCCATGCCCGCGCCGCCTGCATCCTTGTCGATCACGCGGCCTTGGCGCTCGCTGGTGGTGGTGAGCAGCGTCTCCTGGATCACCTCGGATAGCGTGGAGGCGGTGCTCTCCACCGCGCCGGTGAGTGGGAAGCAGCCGAGCGTGCGGAAGCGGATTGAGCGATCGGTGATATTAGGGCGATGCCCCAGCACCGTTTCCAGCCGATCAATATCGTCGGCCATGAACAGCCCACCATTCCATTCGAAGGTCGGGCGGACGGCGGCGAAATAGAGCGGCACGATCGGTACGGCGTTGATCTGGATATATTGCCAGATGTCGAGCTCGGTCCAGTTGGAGATCGGGAATACCCGAATGCTCTCGCCCTTGCTTTTGCGTGCATTGTAGAGGTTCCACAATTCCGGACGTTGCTGCTTGGGGTCCCAGCCATGGCTGGCGGTGCGGAAGGAAAAGATGCGCTCCTTGGCGCGGGATTTCTCCTCGTCGCGCCGCGCGCCGCCGAAGGCTGCATCGAAGCCATATTGGTCAAGCGCCTGCTTCAGCCACTCGGTCTTCCACATATCAGTATGCAGCGCGCCGTGATCGAACGGGTTGATGCCGCGCGCCTTGGCCTCAGGATTTTGATAGGCGATCAATTCCATGCCGCTCTCGCGTGCGACCTGATCGCGCAGCTTGTACATTTCCTTGAACTTCCACGTCGTATCGACGTGGAGGAGCGGGAAGGGCGGCGGCGAGGGATAAAAGGCCTTGGTCGCCAGATGCAGCATCACGGCTGAATCCTTGCCGACCGAATAGAGCATCACTGGCTTTTCGGACTCTGCCACCACCTCGCGCATGATGTGGATCGCTTCGGCTTCGAGCCGTTCGAGATGTGTCAGCGTCCGTGTCATTATGCCCGTGTCCCCTCGGGCAATGCGCCCGATGCCGATCCTTATCGGCTGTCGTGATATTGTGCTCGCCGTCGCATCCCGCCGCTCGCTGCCACCCATAACCCGGTTGTCAGTTTGGGCAATCTCAGCATTTGGCTACAATGCTTCGCTTAAATTGGAATATTCTACTGCATCTGCAAGCGCGCAGCCGAAACCTGCCAGGAAGCACTTCTTGTCGAGGATGAAGGATGTCTTGGGCAGACGTTTGAGTTGCCCAATTCGGCGAGAAGAATATGACTCTGCAGATGACGATGACGAACCACGCCCCGATGAAGATGCGCTCCTGGCTGTTTGCACCGGGCGATAGCGAGCGGAAGATGGAAAAGGCCGCGGGCGGCAACGCCGATGTCGTTATTTTCGACCTCGAAGATGCCGTGACGCCCGCAGAGAAACCGACAGCGCGCCGGATGGTGCTCGATTTCCTCAATCGACAGTCTGAAGACCGCGCGCGGCTTTGGGTGCGCGTCAATCCGCTCGATGGGCCGCACACTCTGACAGATCTTGCCGCGGTCATGCCCGGACGCCCCGGCGGGATCATGCTGCCAAAGGTCGATGGCCGGGCTGACGTAGAGAAGATCGATCATTATCTCTCGGCGTTCGAGGCGGTTCATGGCATCGCGCTGGGGGCGACCAAGCTGATCGTGCTGGTCACCGAAACGGCGGCGGCGATGTTCACGACAGGCGACTATAAAGACGCGCCGCGTGTGGTGGCCCTGACCTGGGGGGCTGAGGATCTCGCCGATTCGATCGGCGCGAGCAGCAACCGCAACGCCGATGGAAGCTATGCCTTCACCTTCGAACTTGCCCGCAGCCTCACGCTTCTCGGTGCAGCCAGGGCGGGTGTTCTGCCGATCGAAACGATCCAGACTGATTTCCGCGATCTCGCCGGCTTGCGCGCCCGCGCCGAAAAGGTCCGGCGCGATGGATATCGCGGCATGCTGGCGATTCATCCCGATCAGGTCGATGTTATCAATGCCGCGTTCGATCCGACGCCTGAGGAAATTGCCGAGGCGCAGGCAATTGTCGATCTATTTGCGGCCAACCCCAGTGTCGGGACGATTGGCTATAAGGGCGGCATGCTCGACAGGCCGCATCTCGCCCGCGCTCAAAACCTGTTGGCGTTGGCGGGGCGGTGATCAAGCCATAGCGGTATTTGGTTCAGGCGAAAAACCGTTGGCGCGCCCGGCAGGAGTCGAACCTGCGGCCTCAAGATTAGAAGTCTCGTGCTCTATCCAACTGAGCTACGGGCGCGCGCGCTACGTCCGTTAGCGCGGATTGCGTGGAGGTCAAACGGGCATCATAAGCGCGTGCGCAAGATTAGTGTCGCAACGGGGGGCAGAGCATTCGATGAGCGTGAAGGCAGTATCGGCAGGCGAACTGGCGCGCGGGCAGCTGCGCTATTTTGATTTCGTGATGGCAGCGTTCGTTGCGATCATTCTGCTTTCCAACGTCATCGGCGCGGGCAAGGTGGCGCAGATCTGGCTGCCGGGCATCGGTTATTGGCCGTTCGGCGCGGGCATATTGTTCTTCCCGATTTCCTATGTGATCGGCGACGTGCTGACCGAGGTCTATGGCTATGCCCGTGCGCGCCGCGTCATCTGGGCGGGCACTATCGCGGTGCTGTTCATGGCCTTTATGTCCTTCGTCGTCGTCGCGCTGCCGCCCGCGCCTGACTGGAAGAATCAGGCAGCCTATGAGACGATTTTCGGCCAGGTGCCGCGCATCGTCTTTGCATCCGTCTGCGCCTTCTGGGCGGGCGAGTTCGTCAATTCCTATGTGCTTGCGCGCATGAAGCTGCTGACGGCGGGCAAGATGCTGTGGACGCGCACCATCGGCTCGACGGTGGCGGGGCAGGCGGTCGACAGTCTCATTTTCTATCCGCTCGCCTTTTGGGGCGCGGAGGGCTGGACCAACGATCTCGTCATCAAGGTGCTGGTGACGCAGTGGGTGCTGAAGGTGAGCTGGGAAGTGATCCTGACGCCCGTTACCTATCTCGTCGTCAATACGCTCAAAGCGCGCGAAGGCGTGGACGTGTTCGACGAGGGCACGGACTTCACGCCGTTCAAGGCGGCGCTGTGACCGGATGAGCCCGTTTCAGACCGTCAAGATCTGGCTGGTCAATCACCTCGGCCTCGCCAAGGATGCGTTGCACATCTATGTCGGGCTGACCCTGTTTTTCGGGACGGCGCTGCTGTTCGGCTGGAAGCTATCGAGCTGGCGTCCATGGGCCGTTGTCGCTGCCGCCGCGCTGGCGGGTGAAGTCTGGGCCCTGCGTGATAGCCTGGTCCATCAAATGCCTATCGACCTGTGGGCAAATTGGCATGATCTGTGGAACACGTTGTTCTGGCCGAGCGTCATCCTCCTCCTCGCGAGGCGCACTAAATTGATCCCTCCAATCACCAAATAGGTTTGTTAGAGAACGGAATCCGAGGCCGGGATCGAACCGGCTCATCGCGGGTTTGCAAGCCGCTGCGTTCCCATTTCGCCACTCGGATAGGCTGCTGCCCTCAGGGGTGACCGGCGGGACTTGCACCCGCTAGCATCGGAATCACAAACCGACCGCGCACTGCATTGCGTTCGGCCACACCTGAAGGCAGCAAAAATCGTTGAATTTCAGCGATGGATGTACGATGACGAGCTGGTCAGGGGGCGAGCTTAAAACTGCAACTGCCTAGCTCTGAAATGGGGGCATCAGCCTATGGGCCGCACCCGGGTAAATGGTCACGGCAAGTCGAGCGTCAATGTCGACAGGTGGGGCGCGATCGCGGCAAGAGGATGGTCATAGCCATGAGACGGCCTATGCCATCGCCAAACTTTATTCGCAAGTGCCTATTTGGATAACTGGCGCATTCGATCGTTCAAGCCGTCAGGCCCCGACCGTCTCCAGCAGCCCCTCGAACATCCGGCGGCCTTCGTCGCCGCCATGCGCGGCTTCGATGCGGCGCTCGGGGTGGGGCATCATGCCGAGCACATTGCCGCCTGCATTGAGCACGCCGGCAATCTGGCGGGCGGAGCCATTGATGCTTTCGGCATAGCGAAAGGCGACGCGGCCTTCGCCCTCGATCCGGTCGAGGGTGGCGGCATCGGCGAAGTAATTGCCGTCATGATGTGCCACCGGAAAGATCACGCGCTCGCCCGCTGTATAAAGGCTGGTGAAGGCGCTCTGGGCGTTGTCGACCGTCAGCGCCACATCGCGGCAGACGAAATCGATGCCGGCATTGCGCATCAGCGCGCCGGGCAGCAGGCCGATTTCTGTCAGCACTTGAAAGCCGTTGCAGATGCCGA
>CAZXBM010000086.1:0-11522 GCA_964638495.1 uncultured Stakelama sp.
GCGTGCCAATCGGCTCTTCGTTCTTGTTGACGAGCACGGCTGCGTTGGTGTCGAAGCGGATGACCGAGCCATCGGCGCGGCGGATATCCTTCGCCGTGCGCACGATAACGGCGCGGTGCACGTCACCCTTCTTCACCTTACCACGAGGCTGTGCTTCCTTGATGCTGACGACGATGATGTCGCCAACACCGGCCGTGCGACGCTTTGAGCCGCCCAGCACCTTGATGCACTGCACCCGCTTCGCGCCGCTGTTGTCAGCGACCTCGAGATTGGACTGCATCTGGATCATCGATCCGTTTCCTTCTTCTTCTGGGGCCGATTGCTGACCGGTCCCCGCCTCTATTGTTTAACGCTTACGCGTCCACATCGACCCGGTCAGGCGTGGCGTGGGTGTTGACCCGGTCCAGCACCTTCCACGTCTTCAGCTTGCTGATCGGCGCGATCTCTTCGATGCGCACCGTTTCGCCGGCCTTGAACTCGTTCGCCTCGTCATGGGCGTGATACTTCTTCGAACGACGGATGATCTTGCCATAGAGCGGGTGCTTCACCTTGCGCTCGACATTCACCACAACCGTTTTGTCGCCCTTGTCGGAGACGATCAGCCCCGTGAGCACGCGCTTCGGCATGTCCTACTTCCTTACTTGGCGGTCGAGCGCGTGCGCTCGGCCTGCAGAGTCTTGATACGGGCAATGTCCCGACGCACTTCGCGCACCCGGCTCGGCTTTTCGAGCTGGTTGGTCGCGGCCTGGAAACGCAGGTTGAACGCCTCGCGCTTCAAATTGCCAAGCTCTTCGCTCAGCTGATCGTCGGACTTGGTCCGCATGTCCTTTACATCGGCCATCATCATGCTCCCAGGTGCGAGGTGTCGCCAAGACGGGCAACAACCTTAACCTTGATTGGCAGCTTCATCGCTGCGCGTTCGAATGCGATTGCAGCAACCGGGCCGGGCACGCCGTCCAGTTCGAACAGGATGCGGCCTGGCTTGACGCGGGCTGCCCAGAATTCCGGCGAGCCCTTGCCCGAGCCCATGCGGACTTCGGCGGGCTTGGACGAGACCGGCACGTCCGGGAAGATGCGGATCCACAACCGCCCCTGGCGCTTGATGTGGCGCGTGATCGCGCGGCGAGCCGCTTCAATCTGGCGCGCAGTGATCCGATCCGGCTCCATCGCCTTCAGGCCGTACGACCCGAAGTTGAGGGTCGAGCCACCCGTGGCCTTGCCATGGATACGTCCCTTGAATTGCTTCCGGAACTTGGTCTTTTTTGGCTGCAACATTGCTTTTTACCTATCAGCGAGCCGGACGGACGCCGGAAGTCTGTGCTTCCATCATCAGCCGGTCTTGCGCCATCGGGTCATGACCCAGGATTTCGCCCTTGAAGATCCACACCTTCACGCCGCACACGCCATAAGCCGTGTGTGCCGTTGCTTCAGCGTAATCGACGTTGGCGCGCAGCGTGTGGAGCGGCACGCGGCCCTCACGATACCACTCGGTCCTCGCGATTTCCGCGCCACCAAGGCGACCGCCGCAGGTGATACGAATGCCCTCGGCACCCAGACGCAGCGCCGACTGAACCGCGCGCTTCATGGCGCGACGGAACGCGATGCGGCGCTCGAGCTGATCGGCAACGCCCTGCGCGACGAGCTTGGCATCGATTTCCGGCTTGCGGATTTCAACGATGTTCAGGCTCACGTCGGACGACGTCATCTTGCCGAGCGTCTTGCGCAGCTTTTCAATGTCCGCGCCCTTCTTGCCGATGATGACACCGGGACGGGCAGCGAAGATCGAGATGCGGCACAGCTTGGCTGGACGATCGATCACCACCTTGGAGATCGCCGCCTGTGGCAGCGTCTTCATGATGAACTCACGGATGCGCAGGTCTTCCAGCAGCAGGCGGCCATAATCGGCGCCTTCTGCGTACCAGCGGCTGTCCCAGGTGCGGTTGATCTGCAGCCGAAGCCCGATCGGATTGCTCTTCTGACCCATTACGCTTCCTCTGCCTGCTCACGCACCACGATCCGCAGCCGTGAGAACGGCTTGAGGATGCGGGTCGATTTGCCGCGACCGCGCGTGGCGAAACGCTTCATGACGATCGACTTGCCGACTGATGCCTCAACGACGACGAGCGCGTCGACGTCCAGGTTATGGTTGTTCTCGGCATTGGCGATGGCTGACGCAAGCACCTTGCGCGCTTCGACGGCCATGCCCTTGTTCGAAAACTGCAGGATGTTCATCGCATCGCCGACCTTGCGGTTGCGGATGAGTGCCGCGACCAGGCCCAGCTTCTGCGCCGAACCACGGATCTGCGTGCCAACCGAGAGTGCCTCGTTGTCAGCCACGCGACGCGGGGATTTTTCCTTGCCCATCAGCGCTTGCCCTTCTTGTCGGCGGCGTGGCCCGGGAAGAAGCGCGTCGGCGCGAACTCGCCGAGCTTCATGCCGACCATGTCTTCGTTGACCGAGACCGGCACGAACTTGCGGCCGTTATAGACGTTGAAGGTCAAGCCGACGAAATCCGGGAGGATCGTCGAACGACGCGACCAGGTCTTGATGGGTGAACGGTTATTGGCTTCCTGAGCGGCTTGCGCCTTCTTCAGGAGGTGAAGGTCCACGAACGGACCCTTCCAGACGGAACGTGCCATGAGCGGTTAGCCCTTCTTCTTGGCGTGACGCGAGCGGATGATCATCTTGTCCGTCGCCTTGTTATGACGGGTGCGCGCACCCTTGGTCGGCTTGCCCCATGGCGTCACCGGATGGCGACCGCCCGAGGTCCGGCCTTCACCACCGCCGTGCGGATGGTCGACCGGGTTCTTGGCGACACCGCGCGTCAGCGGGCGAATGCCCTTCCAACGGTTGCGGCCAGCCTTGGCAAGGTTGGTGTTGGCATTGTCGGGGTTCGACACCGCTCCCACCGTCGCCATGCAATCGCTGCGGATATAGCGCTGCTCGCCCGAATTGAGGCGAACCATCACCATGCCCTTGTCGCGACCGACGACCTGCACATAGGTGCCGGCCGACCGTGCGAGCTGACCGCCCTTGCCCGGCTTCATCTCGACATTGTGGACGATGGTGCCGACCGGCATCTGGCCCAGCTCCATCGCGTTGCCCGGCTTCACGTCGGTCTTCTTGCCGGCGATCACCTTGTCGCCAACGGCGAGGCGCTGCGGGGCGATGATGTAGGTCTGCTCGCCCTCGGGATATTCGAGGAGCGCGATGAAGGCGGTGCGGTTGGGATCATATTCGATCCGCGCCACGGTACCTTCGACGTCCCACTTGCGACGCTTGAAATCGATGATCCGATAGCGCTGCTTGTGGCCGCCGGCGATGCCGCGCGAGGTGACATGGCCCTTGTTGTTGCGGCCACCGGTCTTGCGCTTGCCTTCGGTCAGCGCCTTCACCGGGCCGCCCTTGTGCAGACCCGAACGGTCCACCAGGATCAGGCCACGGCGTGCCGGGCTGGTCGGGTTATAATGCTTGAGTGCCATTGCCTCAGATCCCCGTCGTCACGTCGATCGATTGCCCGTCTTTCAGGGTGACGATCGCTTTTTTCACATCAGACCGGGTGTAGGGCTTGCCCTTCCACTTCTTGGTCTTGCCCTTCTGAACGATCGTGTTCACGCCGGTGACGTTCACATCGAACAGCGCTTCAACAGCCGCCTTGATCTCAGGCTTGGTCGCATCGTTCGCCACGCGGAAAACAACCGCGTTGTGCTCGCTCAGCAGTGTTGCCTTCTCGGTGATGTGCGGCGCGACGATCACGTCATAATGACGGACTGCAATCGCTGCCTTTTCTTTCTTAGCCATTGAAGCGCGCCTCCAGCTTTTCGACTGCCGCGCGCGTCAGCACGAGGGTGTCAGCCTTGAGAATATCGTAAACATTGGCGCCTGCCGCCGGCATCACGTTGATCTGGCGGAGGTTGCCGGCTGCGAGCGCAAAGCTTGCCTCGACCATGTCACCGTCAATCACCAGCGCCGTCTTGGCGTTGAACGTGCTGAAGTTGTTGAACAGCACGGCCGTCTTGGCATTTTCGACGACCAGGCTGTCCATCACGATCAGCTTGCCGTCCTTCGCCTTCGACGAAAGCGCCATCTTCAGGCCGAGCGCACGAACCTTCTTGTTCAGCGACGGGTTGAAGTCGCGAACACGGGCACCATGGGCCTTACCACCACCGATGAAGACCGGCGCGCGGCGATCGCCGTGACGTGCCGTACCGCCGCCCTTCTGGCGACCGAACTTCTTGCCGGTGCGGGCGACATCGGCGCGCTCGCGGGTGCCGCGGGCGGTGCCACGACGCTTTTCGAGCTGCCATGTGACAACGCGGTGGAGGATATCGGCGCGCGGCTCGAGGCCGAACACGTCATCGCTGAGATCGATATCGGCGCCTTGCGCACCATCGAGCGACTGAAGCTTGATCTTCATGTTCAGCCCTCCTGGCCGTCGGTGGCTTCGGGAGCCGCCACGTCTTCGACGGGCGTCTCGGCCGCAGCCTCATTGCTGTTGGCGACGACCTTCAGGCCGGCGGGGTAAGGAGCCGCTTCAGGACGCGCGATTTTCACCGAGTCCTTGATCAGGAGCCAGCCACCCTTCGATCCGGGCACCGAACCCTTGATGAAGATGAGGCCGCGCTCAACATCGGTCGAGACGACTTCGAGATTCTGCTGCGTGCGCTGCTTGTCACCCATGTGACCGGCCATCTTCTTGTTCTTGAAGACCTTGCCCGGATCCTGGCGCTGGCCGGTCGAACCGAGCGAACGGTGCGAGACCGAAACGCCGTGCGTCGCGCGCAGACCACCGAAACCCCAGCGCTTCATGCCGCCCTGAAAGCCCTTGCCCTGCGTATTGCCGGCAATATCGACGAACTGGCCTGCCACGAAATGGTCAGCCGAAATCTCGGCGCCCACATCAAGCAGTGCATCTTCGGACACGCGGAATTCAGCCAGCTTCGCCTTGGGCTCCACCTCGGCCTTGCCGAAATGTCCGCGCTGCGGCTTGTTGACGTTCTTCGCTTTTGCAACGCCAGCACCGAGCTGAAGTGCAGTGTAACCATCACGGTCGGCCTCGCGGCGGGCAACGACCTGGAGACCCTCAAGCGAAAGGACGGTGACGGGCACATGGCGCCCATCGTCCTTGAACAAGCGGGTCATCCCCATTTTCTTCGCGATCACGCCAGTGCGCATGATCCATGCTCCATTCAATAACAGAGGCCCGCTCCGGACTATTCCCGAGCGGGCGTGCCTCAACCCTAAATGTTTGTACGTGCCCCGACCCGGGCTGGTGCTCCCTTAGATCAGGAAGCGTGTCGGGGGACGCGGGCCCGAATAAATTCGGCGGTATCCCTTATCGTTGGCATCGCGTGGGCGACGCCGAATCTCAATGGAAGCGGCCCTTTAGGCCAGCTTGATCTCTACGTCAACGCCCGCTGCAAGATCAAGCTTCATCAAAGCATCGACCGTCTGCGGGGTTGGCTGAACGATGTCCAGCATACGCTTGTAGGTACGCACCTCGAACTGCTCGCGCGACTTCTTGTCGATGTGCGGGCCGCGGTTCACGGTGAACTTCTCGATGCGCGTCGGCAAAGGGATAGGACCGCGAATGAGCGCGCCGGTACGGCGAGCCGTATCGGCGATGTCGCCGGTTGCCTGATCGAGCACACGGTGATCGAATGCCTTCAGACGAATACGAATATTCTGCGTTTCCATAGTCCCTACCGATGCGAAAGAGCGGGCCGCCTTTGGACGGCTCGTATCGTTAAACCAAAAATAGCAACCGCCCGACTCCCAAACCGCAAGGGCCGGGAATCGGGCGGAGGCGAGCCTATATTACTTCGAGATGCCGCTGACAATACCCGAACCGACGGTCCGGCCACCTTCACGGATCGTGAAGCGCTGGCCGACGTCCATGGCGATCGGGGCGATCAGCTTGACGCCGAGCGCAATGTTGTCGCCTGGCATCACCATTTCGGTGCCCTCAGGCAGCTCGACGGTGCCGGTCACGTCCGTGGTGCGGAAGTAGAACTGCGGGCGATAGTTGGCGAAGAATGGCGTGTGACGGCCGCCCTCGTCCTTCGACAGCACATACACTTCCGACTGGAAGTCGGTGTGCGGCTTGATCGAGCCGGGCTTGCAGAGAACCTGGCCACGCTCGACTTCGTCACGAGCAACACCGCGGATCAGCGCGCCGACGTTATCGCCAGCCTGGCCCTGATCGAGCAGCTTGCGGAACATTTCGACGCCCGTGACAACCGTCTTGCGGACTTCTGGGTGGATGCCGACGATTTCGACTTCCTCGCCAACCTTCACAACGCCAGTCTCAACGCGGCCGGTGACGACCGTACCGCGACCCGAGATCGAGAACACGTCTTCGATCGGCATCATGAACGGCTTGTCGAGCGGACGCTCTGGCTGCGGCAGATACTCATCCACCGCCTGCATCAGCTTGAGCACGGCGTCATGGCCGATCTCAGGCTGCTTGTCGTCGAGCGCGCACACAGCCGAACCACGAATGATCGGAATGTTGTCACCGTCAAAGTCATACTTCGACAGCAGCTCGCGGATTTCGAGCTCGACCAGCTCGAGGATTTCCTCGTCGTCGACCAGATCGACCTTGTTCATGAACACCACCATCGTCGGCACGCCGACCTGGCGGGCGAGCAGAATGTGCTCGCGGGTCTGCGGCATCGGGCCGTCGGTTGCGGACACGACCAGGATCGCGCCGTCCATCTGTGCGGCACCGGTGATCATGTTCTTCACATAATCTGCGTGGCCCGGGCAATCGACGTGCGCATAGTGGCGGGCGGTCGTCTCATACTCGACATGGGCGGTCGAAATGGTGATGCCGCGCTCGCGCTCTTCGGGTGCCTTGTCGATGTTGGCATAGCTGGTGAACGTTGCACCGCCGGTCTCTGCCAGCACCTTGGTGATCGCTGCCGTCAGCGACGTCTTGCCGTGATCCACGTGACCGATGGTGCCGATGTTGAGATGCGGCTTGGTCCGCTCAAACTTTGCTTTCGCCATTTCTTCCTCTGTCTGTCAAACCGAACCGCCGCCGGGCACGCGGCGCGAATAAACCCGTCTTCAACTTCTGGATCAGGGAACCGCGCCGCCTTGGCGAGGGCCGAACCCCAAACGAAAACCACCGGCCCTTATGTGGACCGGCGATGAAGCGGGGCCTTTAACCCAAGCGTGCCGGGTTGGCTAGAGCGAAAATCGCTCCGGACTCGACGGCACCCAGGCAGGCGATATGGCGGCGACCTTCACGTTTGTCCAGCGCCAACCCGCAGGCGACGCGCGCTACTTCTTGTCGGTCCCGAATGTTATCGCAGCATTGGTCTTGCCATCAGCCACGCTCGCCTGGATCGACAATGAGCGGCCGCTCTCGCGGTCCTTAGCCGCAAACATCTTGGTACCGTTAATGTCCATGTTCGACACGTCGTCCAGCCCCGCTGCGGTCGCACGGGTTTTGTAGAACTCGACAACCTTGTCAGGCGAGTCGCTGGTGGTGAAGGTCACCATCCCGCCCGCGCCGTCCTTGGAACTGCCGGCAAAGCTCGCGCCGACCTCGCCACCGGGATAGGCTGGCGCATAGTCGGTCAGCCCGGCGGGCCACTGTCCGCCGCCGCCGGTCGTCATCGTCGCCGTGCCTTCGCTACTGGTCGCAGTGATCTTGGCGCTGTCCTCGCCCTCGTGTTGCTCGACCTTGATCGTCGATCCGTCGGCGGTGGTGATTGTCTGTTGCGGCTTCTTCTCGCCACACGCCGCCAGCGCGAACAGGGCGATCGCGGTCGCCACCAATCTCATCATGCTTTGCTGTCCCATCATGGCAAGCGAACCAGTTCGACACGACGATTGGCGGCGCGGCCTTCGATCGTGTCGTTTGATGCGCGCGGGCGCGCCTCGCCGAAACCCGCCGATGTAAACCGGCCAGCATCGAATCCGGCCTCCGCCAGCGCGCGCAGCACAGCTTCCGCCCGCGCCCTCGACAGGGACAGATTAGCAGTGTCGCCGCCGATTGCGTCCGTATGCCCCTCGATTGCCAGGCGCCAACCGGGATTGTTGCGCAGCACGCCCGCTGCCGCCTCGATCGCGGCGCGGGATTGCGGGAGCAACGTCGCCTTGGCCGTCTCGAAATAAATACCCGGAAGCTCCGCGCGGGCACCCTGGCGGCCAAGTGCACGCTCCAGCGTTGCCCCGGTGGTCTGTGGGTCGTCGATGCGCACGACGCGAACCTTGGCTTCCGCGTTCGCGCCAATGGCAAGGCTTAGCATCAAGGGATTGGCGGGATCATCGACGAACAATCCGTGGACTTTGTCCGCACCGCTGCCACCCACCACATCAATCACGGGCAGCATCACCGTTCGATCACCGATCAGTACCGCGAAGCTGCGCGTTGGTTTGTCGGCAAGGCGGAGCGTCACGTTGCGGATCGACCCGCCATAATCGAAGCGGACTGTTCCCGGTCGCTGGGCCTTCAGATCGCTGTAGACCGCGCGGGAAATGCCGATCGCGGTCGATCCGTCTATGCGTTCGGGGTCCCCCTCCCAGAAGCGCGCCTTGTAATAGCGGCCACTGGCTGCATCGGCACCGAGCACATGTCGAGCGATCGTCTTGACGCGCCCCCGCTGCCGCTGCGTATAGCTTAGCTGATAGCCACCATCGCGGTCCACCGTGACAACGCGCTTGAACGACTCATAGTCGCCTTCCGGCTCCGCAGCGGCGGTGACGATCGTAACACCCGGCCGCAACACCACTCTCGAGACGGGCGCTGGGACGGGCGCGGCAGCGGGCTTGGCACCTGGACGATTGGCCGACTTTGCTGCAGCTTGCGCCAGACTCTTGGCGGATGTCGTTGCCTGAGCCACGCTTACAGACTCGGCCGATGCGCCGCACCAGCCCGCGCACAGCGACGCCACCAACAACACGATCCGTTTCACGCACCGCCTCCCTAGCCGCCCCCGTTATGAACACTGGGGCGGCTGGGTCAACGACAGTTCCGTGACAAGCGTCAGATTAGGCGAGCTTCGCCTTCACTTCGTCCGCCACGTTGGCTGGCACTTCGTCATAATGCGAGAACTGCATCGAATATTGCGCGCGACCCTGCGTGAACGAGCGGAGCTGGTTCACATAGCCGAACATGTTGGCCAGCGGCACGATCGCCTCGACCGTCTGGGCATTACCGCGACTGTCGGTGCCCTGGATCTGGCCACGGCGGCTGTTCAAGTCGCCGATGACGTCACCCAGATAATCCTCCGGTGTCACGACCTCGACCTTCATAATCGGCTCGAGCAGCTTGATGCCGGCCTTTTGCGCGGCTTCACGCATACAGCCGCGCGCGCAGATTTCGAAGGCCAGGGCCGAGGAGTCGACGTCGTGATACTTGCCGTCGATCAGCTCGACCGAGAAGTCGATGATCGGGAAGCCAATCAGCGATCCGGTTATCGCCGTTTCGCGCATGCCCTTCTCGACCGAAGGGATATATTCCTTCGGCACGTTGCCGCCCTTCACCGAATCGATGAAGACGAAGCCGGAGCCGCGCTCGCCCGGCGTGACCTTCACCTTGATTTCGCCGAACTGGCCCGAGCCGCCCGACTGCTTCTTGTGGGTGTAGGTGAGCTCTACCGGCTTGCCGAGATATTCGCGGTACGCCACCTGCGGCGCGCCGACATTGGCTTCCACCTTGAACTCGCGCTTCATGCGATCGACCATGATTTCAAGATGAAGCTCGCCCATGCCCTTCAACAGGGTCTGGCCCGATTCATGGTCGGTCGATACGCGGAACGACGGGTCTTCGCGCGCCAGGCGATTGAGCGCGACGCCCATCTTCTCCTGATCGGCCTTGGTCTTGGGCTCGACCGACACCTCGATCACGGGCTCGGGAAATTCCATCCGCTCCAGGATGATTGGGTTGGCCTGCGAGCACAGCGTGTCGCCCGTTGTCGTGTCTTTCAGACCCGCCAGCGCCACAATGTCGCCCGCATAGGCGATCTGGATGTCTTCACGATCATTGGCATGCATCAGCAGCATGCGACCGACCTTTTCCTTCTTGTCCTTGACCGAGTTGGTCACCGACGACGCCGTCTCCAGCTTGCCCGAATAGATACGGGCAAAGGTCAGCGTGCCGACGAACGGATCGTTCATGATCTTGAACGCCAGGGCAGAGAACGGCGCATCGTCGCTCGCTGCGCGGCTGTCCGGGGTCTCGCCATCCAGCTTGAGACCGTCGATGGCCGGCACGTCGAGCGGCGACGGCAGATAATCGATCACCGCGTCGAGCAACGGCTGGACACCCTTGTTCTTGAACGCCGAACCGCACAGCACGGGCACGAACGACGTGTTCAGCGTCCCCTTGCGGATCAGCGCCTTCAGCTCGGCGACCGTCGGCTCAGTGCCTTCGAGATACGCCTCCATCAGGTCATCGTCCTGCTCGACGGCCATTTCGATCAGCTCGCTGCGATACTTGGCGGCCTTTTCGGCCATGTCTGCAGGAATGTCCTCATAGACGAACTTCGCGCCAAGGCTCTCTTCGAGCCAAATGATCGCGCGATTCTCGACGAGATCGACCAGGCCCTTGAAGCCGCCTTCGATACCAATCGGCAGATACAGCACCGCAGGACGAGCGCCAAGGCGCTCGACGATCGAGTTGACGCAGAAATAGAAATCAGCGCCGGTGCGGTCGAGCTTGTTGACGAAGCACATACGCGGCACCTTGTACTTGTCCGCCTGACGCCACACCGTTTCCGACTGCGGCTCAACGCCGGCAACGCCGTCAAAACAGGTAATCGCGCCGTCGAGCACGCGCAGCGAACGCTCGACTTCAATCGTGAAGTCGACGTGGCCGGGGGTGTCGATGATGTTGATGCGGTGATCGTTCCAGAAGCACGTCGTTGCAGCCGACGTAATCGTGATCCCGCGCTCCTGCTCTTGCTCCATCCAGTCCATCGTGGCGGTGCCCTCATGGACCTCACCGATCTTGTAGGACTTGCCGGTGTAATACAGAATTCGCTCGGTCGTCGTCGTCTTGCCGGCGTCGATGTGCGCCATGATGCCGATGTTACGATATTTTTCGAGCGGATGGCTGCGGGCCATGATCGGTTCCTTGGGGATGTGGAGAGGCCGGGGCTCACGCCCCGGCCGGTCCGATATAGGTAGTGTTTGTTACCAGCGGTAGTGCGAGAAGGCGCGGTTGGCTTCTGCCATCCGGTGCGTGTCTTCGCGCTTCTTGACGGCGTTACCACGGTTGTTGGCAGCGTCCATCAGCTCGCCCGAAAGACGGCCGGCCATGGTGTGTTCGCTGCGGGCACGCGCTGCGGTAATCAGCCAGCGAATGGCCAGCGCCTGCGATCGCTCGAAACGCACCTCGACCGGCACCTGATAGGTCGCACCACCGACGCGGCGGCTGCGGACCTCGATGTTCGGCTTCACATTGTTCAGCGCTTCGTGGAACACCGCGAGCGGATCCTTCTTGGCGCGAGTCTCGACGGTTTCGAGCGCACCATAGACGATGCCTTCGGCGACGGACTTCTTGCCGT
>CAZXBM010000087.1:0-11299 GCA_964638495.1 uncultured Stakelama sp.
CAAGCGTGAATCACATTTGAGCAGCCGCTTCAACACATTCTCAAACGGACTCTTACTGGTAAGAACGTTCGAGGAGCGAATGTTGTAGATTATGGTGCAGGCTGGGGACGCATTTCTCGTTTTGCCAACAAAGATGTCTCCGCCCGGCAGTTTTTTGCACTCGAACCCAATCCAGTCTTTCGAGAAATATACGTTAATTGTAGACTCCCAGGAACACTAATCGACATCGGTTGGATGTCCGAGACCCAAAAAGATTTACCGATAATTGATCTTATTTTTTCTTATTCAATTTTAACTCATTCGTCTGAAGAGTTGACCAAGAACATTGTGGATCGTTGGTTTGAAATGACGAGGCCCGGCTCCGTTATTGCGTTCACCGTTCGGCCGGGCTGTTACCACCAAGCCATCGGTGGTGATATGTCTATATTTGATTCAAAAGAACGGGCCAATTTTGACAAAATACATGAAAGTGGTGAATTATACTACAAAGGCTATCCTGGCAGCAAACACTGGGGCGTTACAGTTATGTCAGAAAAATACTTGGATATGATCTTTGGCAGAAAATTTAAAGTTGTACATAAATCATACCAACTACAAACTGAAAACCAATTAATTGTATTTGCTGTGCGTATTTAATAATTGCACCCAAAATTGTCTATCAACTTGTGTCGGCACAGCCTCCGTGTGAACGGATCACCGGAACGGAACAATCTCGCTGCCCGCAATGGTAGGCTTCCATAGGGCGGCAACATTCGCTTCAAGCTGAAGGTTTGTCCTTTCAAAACAGGGCTCACTGCCTTTTTCGACCCAATCATACGCTTTGGAAAGCCAAAGCTCGTGATTGGGAGCGTCAGTTAGCAGCGTTTTATTGTATCCCGTTGCGAACGCCTTTAGGCGGGTGTCTCGTGCAAGAAAACGGAAGAAACCCTCCGCCACGCCCGGACACGCGCTATTGAAACCGTCATCAAGGCACACGACGCCGCCTGGACGCAGCAGCGAGGCGGCTAATTTCATATCGTGAAATACCGGATCTGGATCGTGGCCAGCATCGACTGAAATAAAGCCATAGCCCCCCGGTGAATATGGCGACAGGTCCCCTGCTTCTAGCAATGTCGTGTCGCTCACAATGAGCTCGGCCGCGCCGCCGCCAGAAACAGCTTTAACATTTGCCAGGACTGATGCCTTTGCTGACTCTAGATCGTGGCCGGTCAGCGGATTGTTGAGGCCATTCCACATTGCGTCCACGCCAACGATTGGGCCATCGAACATCGCCGCAGCGAGCGACAAAAGCTTTCCCTTAAACACTCCCAGCTCGAGCACGCCGGGACCAGGGTTGTGAGCTGCGACCTTTTGCATAAGAATTGCGGCATCCATAGAAAGCCAACCAAGAACCTGCTCCCATGCAGTCCAATTCACTTCTTTCATCTAAAATCTCCGTTTTTGCAAGTCGACGCCATGTAAAATGGTCGAATATTTTACGTTGTCAGGCAAATAATATTATAAATATTATATTAACTGGAAGATCTATTATTCAGATATTTGACTTCGTACAAATTTTGACACTGGTCAATATGGTGTCGTTGGAATTGCTCCAATACGAATTTATCACGATAGCTCAATATGATTCGAGCTATAATCGCATCGGTCGCTTGCGTCACTTGTTGCTCCTCGTTTCCTGCCATGGTGGTGACCCGTAAAGCTCATTGCGGTGGCGGCAAGCACAACCTGATTTACAATCACCTAGCGCCCTCGCGCCCCGTCAGTCAGCCGATGAATTGCGGAACAGAGCACCCAGAGGGCGGGTGGCTTGTGCTCCCGTTTCCTAGGTGGCAACGGTGGCCGAGCGCGCGGGTCTGGCAGTTTTTCTACCCAGCGCAAAGAGGCAGACGACACGCGAGATTGGCTGCGCATGAAAGCGATTACTGAGGCGTTTGTTCGGCTGCTGGCGTGGCGGCCACACCGGGGGCTCGGCGTCACCTATTGGTACCTTACCGGGCGTAAGGTGCGGGCCCGCAATCGCCTGCGTGCTGCCGTTGCATCGGCGCCGTTTGCCTATGCCGTCCTGCTCCGTCAGCGCCATGATGAGGAGTTAGCGGACGCCGGTCTGCACGACCTGGTTGATTCCTGGACCAACCGCCCCGTGTTTTCGATTTTGGTATTGATGACGACCGGCACCGATCGCGGCTGGCTGTCAGCCTGCATCGGCTCGGTCAGCGCTCAAGCCTATGATCGATGGGAAATGCTCGTGGTGGGGGGGGAGGGCGTTCTTCCACAAGCTGATGCGACGGACGGGCGTATCCGCTACCTGGAGTTTGTCATCGCGGATTCGGTTGATCCGCTGGCGCTGGCAATCGCCAATGCGCGGGGGGATTTCTTGATCCCGCTGGAAGAAGGCGCTCTACTGGCTAATGCAGCGCTCCTCCGGTTTGCCGAGGCGGTGCATAGCGCACCACAGGCTTGCGTCTTCTACGGGGATGAGGATCGGATCGACGCGGCCGGGCGCCGGTCACGGCCATGGTTCAAACCTGCGTGGAACGCAGAAATGGCGCTTGCGCTCGATTATATCGCACCAGCGTGCGCCCTGGATACCACCGGCGCGCGCGCGGTATTGAGCAGTTCTGTTTATCGCGCCAGCCCGACCGTGCATGCCCTTGTGCTAGCCTTGACGCAGCACGGTCCGGTGACGGACCCGAACGCCGTCGTCCACATCCCGCATGTTTTGCTGAGCCGACCACTTGCAGCGGAAGATCTGGGTCAGCCATCTCGCGTGCGCGCGGTCGCTGCCAGGTTGGCGGCCGAAGATGCGGTGGCGGAAGCTGGGCCGTTTGGAACGGTTATCGTGCGCTGGCCACTGCCTGATCCGCCTCCGACCGTCACCATTCTCATCCCGACACGCGACAAGGTCGATCTAGTTCGCACCTGTGTCGATAGCTTGCTTGCCGCAACCCGCTATCGCAGTTTCGCCGTGGTCATCGTCGACAATGGCAGCATCGAACCTGCGACGATCCGGTATTTTGAACATGTATCACAGGACCCCCGCGTTACCGTGCTGCCCTGCGACATGCCGTATAACTTCGCCGCGATAAACAACGTCGCTGTCGATCAAACCGGGGGGCCTTATGTATGCTTTCTCAATAACGACACGGAGATCATCGATGGTGATTGGCTTAGCGAACTCATGCGTTATGCCGTGCGGCCGGGGATTGGGGCCGTCGGTGCCCAGCTGCTTTACGAAGATCGCAGCATCCAACATGCCGGTGTCGTAATTGGCCTGGGCGGTGCCGCAGGTCACGCCCATCGTGGACTACCAGCAGGCGAGATCGGGTATTTCGCGCAGGCGCACGCCGCGCATTACGCCAGCGCCGTCACCGCCGCCTGCCTGGTCGTCGAGCGCAAAAAGTTCCTTGCGGTCGGCGGGTTTGATGCCGATCATCTCGCCATTGCCTATAATGACGTCGATCTGTGCCTGAAACTTGGCCGCGCAGGATGGCGCAATGTTTACGCGCCCCAGGCTAGGCTATTACACTTGGAGACAAAATCCCGTGGCGCGGACTTGTCACCCGCCCATGTCGAGCGCTACAGCCGCGAACTCGCCGTGCTCCAGGGGCGCTGGGGAACGACGACATATGTTGATCCGCTGCACCACCCTGCACTCGATCGCAGCAGCGAAACCTATCGGATTGCTCTTTGATGGATCGGACAGACCCTAGCATGCACGGCGACCTGGATACCTTGCCGCCGCCGCTGTCGGCGCAGTTGCTGCCGGGGGTACCGCTGGTGGAATCACCGCTGTTCGCCGCGTCGATCGATGCCATGGGCCTCTCGGCCAGCGAACGCGACATCGCGCTGCAGCTCCACACGCGCGGCTATGCCGTACTCGATTTTCCCGATCCGCTGATCGATGCCAGGATGGAGCGGATCAAGGCGGCTTTCAGTCCCCAGTTCGGGATCGATCCGCAGGATCCAGAGACAATCAGCTCGAAGGGCGATATGCGCGTCCAGGATGCCTGGCAGCATGACGATGATGTGAAGGCGATCGCGACCAATGAAGCGATCTTGGCTTTACTCAGCAAGCTTTATGGTCGCCGGGCCTTCCCGTTCCAGACCTTGAATTTCCCTGTCGGCACGCAGCAAGCCTATCACACGGATTCTGTCCACTTCTCGAGCCAGCCCGAGCGATTCATGTGCGGGGTGTGGCTCGCAATGGAAGACATTGCGGCAGGGGCCGGGCCGTTGATCTATTATCCGGGCTCGCACAAATGGCCCGTGCTCAGCAATGCGATGATCGGCAGGCTCGGCTCGTTCGGTGGGCCTGACCTCGTCCAACAACCATTTCAGTCGGTCTGGGATGCGATGGTCGAGGCCAGCGGGATTGCCCCGGAAACATTCCTGGCACGCAAGGGTCAGGCGTTGATTTGGACCGCCAATTTGCTGCATGGCGGCAGCGGCCGGCAGGACCTGACGATGACGCGCTGGTCGCAGGTGACGCATTATTTCTTTGCTGACTGTATATATTACACGCCAGCGCGCTCAGACGAAGCGCTCGGTAAGCTGGACTTGCGTTCGGTCATCAACGTCGCAACCGGCCAGATCGAACCCAATCGGCTGATGGGCCAAATCCTCGAGCGTCCGGTTTCGCCAGCCAAGACGCTGATCGGCAGGGTGCGTAGGCGGCTGAAGGGGAAGCGAGAGGCAGGTTAAGCGTTCAGCCTTTGCCCGCCAAGCGCCGGATGTTGGAACGTTGATTGGGCACAAATGGCTGCGTCACGGCCTCAATTCGCCCGAACTGGACAGGGCGAGGCAACGGACCGACACTGACCGACTTCATAACGCAACCACTCAGCCGGACCTTGCTAAGCACCATTAAAAGATACCAAATGCCGCTGCCGAATGGTTGCTGGATCGCCCGACAATTAGGAAATGACAGCTCGCCGTCGCGACCGAACACCTACAAATGCGACCACCCGCCCATATTCCTTAATTTACAGCACCACTGATCTTGATCTACAATTCTGAATAAACAGACAACGCCTCTTCAATGTCATCATACAAAATACTGTGCCCATCGGACAATATTATTGCCTTATTACAGAAATCTCGTATAGACTCTACGCTATGTGATGCGAGTAATAGCGCCCTATCGGCCCGTCTATTGAAAAGCTCATCATGACATTTTTGTTGAAAATTTTGGTCGCCGACCATAATTACTTCATCAATTAAATAACAATCGAACTCGATGGCAAGCGACAAGGCAAAAGCCAACCTTGCCCGCATGCCTGCAGAATAGGTCTTTACCGGCATGCCGAGCTGCTTACCCAACTCGGTGAAATCCTCGACAAAATCGCGGACGTCCTGATAGTTCTGATCATATATTCGAGCGATAAACCGCGCGTTGTCGTAACCTGTCAGACTTCCCTGAAATCCACCGGTGAAACCCAGCGGCCAAGAGCACGCCATCTTACGACGGACGCGTCCTTTTGTTGGCATTTCGACGCCGCCGATCAATTTGATCAGCGTAGATTTTCCCGCGCCATTCCGCCCTAGCAAGCCAATTTTGTCGCTAGGGCGGATCGTCAGATCTACGCCCTTCAAGACCTTTTTTTCGCGATGTCCTTGTCGATAGGATTTATGGAGATTCTCGCAAACAATCATCCCATCGACCTCATTCCACGACCAGCGAACGACGGACATGCCGACAAAGAGCCAGACCGATCAGCGCGCACACCATGGAGGCAATGAGAGGGACCTGCAGACTATAATAGGGCGTTACTAGATCGCCGAACAAACCGTAACGCATCATCTCGATTGCATTGATCATGGGCGACCACAGAAGAAACTCTCGTGCATCAGGCGTCACCCACGAAAGCATACTGAAAGTCCCAGAAACTGGAATCGATATATAGATCGTTACAGGAAGCAGTTTTTCAAGTACTTCGGACATTTCAGAAAGAGGCGCGATTATAAGACATGCGGATAAAACGAATAGCGCATACAGCACCCATCCCGCAATCATCAGTCCCATATTATGAGGAATTGGGAAAAAACCCAAGGCAATGAGTACTAGGCCAATTAAAAAATAGGCCATCATCCCGCCGATTACTTCGATCAAAACCCGCACAAATACGAAATCAAGGATACGAATTTGGCGATGATACATCAGATTGCCATTGGCAACGAAGATACTAGTGCATCGACCGAACGACTGGCGGAGCATTGTCAGCGGAATATAGCCGGTCACAACAAAGGCTACTACTCCAACACCATGCTCTTCCGGCCCTTTCAGGTAAGTCCAGGCTATAGAGACCAGGCTTGCAAACAGCAAAGGCTCGACCATTACCCAAAGGAAGCCAATATTTTCGCGTCCGAATCTTGTCGTGAGTTCGCGATGCATGAGTGCGACGATCACGCGCGTCTGAATCCGCCACCCTTCGCTCAGAGTCGACATTGTTCAGTTTTCCGGCGCGTGTTCAAGGATGCCGACGACGAGCATCCACCCAATCAGATAGAGACACACACATATCGCGAAAACAGATAGGATCGTCTGAAATCGACGTGGCAACAATGAAAGGTCCGGTCGATTCGGTTCGACGACACGCTCAAGGTAGAATTGTTGCTTCTGCGCCTCGTTCAGGGCTTGCTCAAGGCTGGCACTAGCCGCGGCGAGCGATTGCGTCGCAAACTCCTGCTCAACTGAAAAATTCTCGTAGCTTGTAAGCTTGGACGCAATGCCGCTTTCGGTGCCGGTTGCGCGACTATTTTGAGAAGCAATCTGCGTGCCGACGGCCGCAATTCGAGCACGCAGCGCGGCAATCGAAGGATTGTTCGGCGCGGCGCGCTGCATTGCTTGCAACTGCGCTTTCAATCCGGCTTGCTCGGCAACCAACCTATTGGACACCTCAAGCACGCCGGTCGCCTGCTTGGCGGGATCAAGCAGCGACTCTTCATTGCGGTACCGGCGGAGCGAAAGTCGGGCGCTGAGTAGCCGTTCCTCTGATGCGGCGACGCGACGCTCAGCCTCAGCAATTGCCTTTTTTTGCAGGCGGTCGTTCAGTTTGTTCACGAGCTTCTCACTGAGCTCGAGGAGCCTTGCATTAATTGTATAGGCATCGTCCGGGGTAAACCCCTTGGTAACTACAATTGCGGTGCCCGTGTCATTATCGAGCCGAGCGTCGACCTTTGTGCGATAATATTTGAAAAGATTTTCGACCCGATCAAGGACAAACGGCGCGGGGTAGCGGCTGAGGAAATCGATCTCAGGCGACATAAACCGCGCACGCACATTTACCATCCCCGATAGATCAGCCAGCGCATTGCGGGATCGGATATAATCCAAAACCTCATTAGTCTGCTCTTGGCCACTTGAAAGGCCTGTGGTTTGAATCAAACTGGCAAGCGTCGATGATTGGGCCTGTTTTTGATTCGGCGCTTTGATTACAAAACGAGACTCCGACACGTAAATGTCAGAAGCAATCAAACCATAATATATCGCTGCTAGCAGGGTTGGCAGAACCACAGTGAGCGCGAACCAACGATGCCTGAGCACCCATTGGGTGGCGCGTTCGCGGTAGGTTGGCACTTGCCGCGTCGGTAGGGGTATCTTAAGCGTTTCCATGCGCGACCTTTATGCAAGTCTGGCTTGCGTGGATAGCCTCAATCACTTTTTGATGCCCGCCACCTTCGAGTTTTGGGGAGGCTTGCGAGCGACCCGCAAAAAAATGAGGTCCATACTGAAGCGCTTGACGCCAACCGGCCTTGCGGCAGACCGTGTCTGGGATGATGCGGTCGATTGGCCGATCGTCCGAACAGATCACCAGATTCGCAAAGGCACAGCGTCCAGCTGGAACGATTGCAAACCGACTGCGGCGACAGATCGGCTCGATCGCACAAATTGAAGACGATAACTGACGCCGATTAGTGGGCCGGCCAAGGCGGATTGAACCGCACCGGGATTGTCGGAGGCTCCAACTCCGAGAAGGCGGAGCCTGTCTGAGCAAGGCAGCGTAAGCGGTGTTCAGCGCCCACCTTGTAGGCGATGGCTGTTCGGGCAGAGTACGCGGCGTGGAAGACGTCATGCCTATGAGCGCACTGGACACGCGCACTGGAGTTGGTCCGGAGCCGGTGCGGCGCGTTGAGCTGCTGAGTGGGACGGTCGGACGCCGGCGCTCCTGGAGCCTGGAGCAGAAGCTGGCGATCGTATCGGAGGCACAAGGGTGCGATAATCTGTCAACCGGCGGGTGATATTGACCCCCGATCGGCGTCCAACATTGACCCCGCTATGTCGGGCCTGATGATTGGGCTGAGGAACGTCGGCATGGGTGTGCGACGGCGCAGGGCGTAGCCCGGAGCCGTCGCACACCCATGCCGATGTCATCTTTTCGCCGTCAGGCGGCTTCGCGGCTTTTGAACCGCCAGCTCTCGTTACCGGTCTCGACGATGTCGCAGTGGTGGGTGAGCCGGTCGAGCAGCGCGGTGGTCATTTTTGCGTCGCCGAACACGCTGGGCCATTCGCCGAACGCAAGGTTGGTGGTGACCACGATCGAGGTCTGCTCGTACAGGCGGCTGACCAGGTGGAACAGCAGCTGACCGCCCGACAGCGCGAACGGCAGGTAACCAAGCTCGTCGAGGATCACGAGATCGAGCCGCGACAGATGCTCGGCGATCCGCCCGGCACGCCCTGCGCGGGTCTCGGCCTCGAGCCGGTTCACCAGATCGACGGTGTTGTAATATCTGACCCTGGCGCCGGTGCGCACACAGGAGCGCCCGATCGCGATGGCGAGGTGGGTCTTGCCGGTGCCGGTGCCGCCAACCAGCACGGCATTGCGCTGGCTGGCCAGGAACGCGCCGGTGGCAAGGTCACGGACCAACCCCTCGTTGATCGGCGTGGCGGTAAAATCGAAGCCGGTAATATCCTTGGCCAGCGGCAGCTTGGCGATCGTCATCTGGTATTTGATCGAGCGCGCCTGTTTCTCGTCGATCTCGGCTTTGAGCAGATCACCGACCACGCGGGCAGGCGCATGCTGCCGCTTTACCGCGTCGCTCATCACCTCGTCATAGGCATGCCGCATGCCGGCAAGCTTCAGCGCTCCCATCATCTCCAGGATCTCGTGGCGTTCCATAAAAGCTCCTCAGGCTGTCATAGCGGGCACAGTCGGCGATCGGCTCATGGACAAGCCGGAGCGCATCGGGCGTGGCGATGGTCAGCGGCGGCAATGGCGCGCGCTGACGGGTCAGGATGTTGAGCACGACGTCGCGGCTGATGGTGCCGCCAGCGATCGCCTCGGCACAGGCGGCCTCGACTGCATCAAGCCCGTCGCTGGTCACCGCGCTCAGGATACCGACCATCTGGCGATCGCCATCGGCATGGCTGCAAAGGCGCCGCCTGACCCGCTCGAGCGCGGGCGGCAGCGGCCAGTCCTTGAACGGCGCGCCATTGCGCAACGCACCGGGCTTTCTCGCCAGCACCGGCACATAATGCCAGGGATCATAGATTGTCTGGTCGCGCCCGAACCGGCGGGCATGCTCGCCGACGATCTCGCCGTTCTGGCGGATGACGATCCGGTCAGCATAGGCATGGATCTCGACCGGTCGGCCAGCCGCTGCGGCATGCACCGAGTATTTGTTGTAATCGAACCGCACCAGCAGCGTCTTCGATACCGACGCCGGTAGCGCATGGAAGCCGTCGAACGGCCCGCGATAGGCGATCAGCGCCGGGCGATCGGCCGCCTCGAACACCTCCCAGACGGTGCGATCCTTCAGCTCGGGATGCGCCGCCTGCTTCGACCGCGCGATGCAGCGATCCTCCAGCCAGGCGTTCATCTCGGCGTAGCTCTTGAACCGCAACCGCGGCGTGAAGAACCGTTCGCGCACCAGGCCGACCTGATTCTCGACCTGTCCCTTCTCCCAGCCCGACGCCGGCGTGCAAGCCACCGGCTCAACGAGATAGTGCCCGCACATCTGCTCGAAGCGGCGGTTATATTTACGCTCGCGCCCGACGAAGATCGCGTCGACCGCCGTCTTCATGTTGTCATAGATGCCGCGCTGGCACGCACCGCCGAAGAAGGCGAACGCCCGGTCATGCGCGTCGAACACCATCTCCTGGCTCTCACGCGGATAGGCCCGCACGTAGAACATCCGGCTATGGCAAAGCCGCATATGCGCGACCTTTACCGTCGTCGTGGCACCGCCAATGACGACGATCTCATGGCTCCAGTCGAACTGGTACGCCTCACCCGGCGCGAAGCTCAGCGGCACATAGGCAGCGGCGGTGGCGACCGATCGCTCGCGGTGCCACGCCGTCGCATATCGCCGGACTGCATCGTAACCACCGCGATAGCCGAGCCCCTGCAACTCCTCGAACACGCGGATCATCGTCAGCCGCTCACGCCGCGCCTTGCGATCGTTCGCCTCCAGCAGCCGATCGAGATCGGCCGTCCACAGTCCCAGCTTCGGCAATGGCTGCACGCTGCGCTCATAGGCAAACGCCGTCTCGCCCGAGCGCAGAACCTTCCGAACCGTGTTCCGCGACACGCCCAGATCCCGCACGATCTCCTTGATCGACTTGCCCTTGACGAAAAACTCGCGCCGGATCCGCGCCACCGTCTCCACGACCAGCATCTCCCATGCGCCTCCGACGCAAAGCGACGAGGCGTGAACCGCATCCGTTCAGGGGGTCAATTTTGAAGGCCGATCAGCCCCGAACGGGGTCAATATTGCAGGCCGATTCACAGGTAGAGACCTTCTCCGTCGGCGAGTTTATAGTCCTTGGCGCGTTTAGCGGCGTGGCGAACTTCGAGTTCCTTGAGGGCCATTGGGGGTATCTCCTGCTGACGAAGAGATCATACCCCCGAAAATACCCCCAAAAGCAAATCGACGTCCTGGCATTTTGGGGGGTGGCCTGGGACGGATTGGAGCGCCTTGAAACAGGTCAAATCACTGAAAAAAGACACAAAAAAACCGCCTCAGGATTTCCTGAGACGGTTTGATATTTGGACGGTTGGTTGCGGGGACAGGATTTGAACCTGTGACCTTCAGGTTATGAGCCTGACGAGCTACCGGGCTGCTCCACCCCGCGTCAACCAACTGGCCCTTGGCGCCAAGACGCACACTGACCGAAACTCTTGCCTGCCACAGACGCAAACGCCTCCGGCAAAGCGGAGGCGCGAGCGCCCTCGCGGGCTAAGATATGTGAATGGGTTTTTCAAAAACGTATGTTCGAACAGCACGAGCTGCAATGCCTGGCGACGTCCTACTCTTCCACTGCTTAGGCAGTAGTACCATCGGCGCTGTTAGGTTTCACGGC
>CAZXBM010000088.1:0-11069 GCA_964638495.1 uncultured Stakelama sp.
TGAAGGCGCTGGAACGCGAGAACCGCGAGCTGCGGCAGGCCAACGAGATTCTTCGCAAGGCGTCAGCATATTTTGCGCAGGCGGAGCGAGCCTAATCCTCTTGGCGCCCGTTCAAGCGATGATCGCGTTTATTGACGATCAGCGTGCCGTTCATGGGGTCGAGCCGATCTGCAACGTCTTGCCGCCATTCGGATCGATGATCCCCCGGATCATCGATTTCCCTCATGCCCCCTTCCACCTACCACAAGCATGTCGCGCAGCGACTGGATCCACTGCGCCTTTCGGCGCGGGCAAGGCGCGACGTGGCGCTCAAGCCCGAGATCGCGCGGGTGTTCGCCGAGAACTTCGCGGTTTACGGCGTGCGCAAGGTCTGGCGGCAGATGAATCGTGAAGGGTTCACCATAGCCCGCTGCACCGTCGAGCGGCTGATGCGCGATATGGGTTTGCACTGGGTGATCCGTGGGAAGCCGGTGCGCACGACGATCAGCGACAGCTAAGGGGATCGACGAAATGTCCCGGGGACATTTCGCCCCGAGCGGCACCTTGCCCACTGGACCACGTCAACCGCCAGTTCCACGCGCCAGCGCCCAACCGGCTGTGGGTGTCGGACTTCACCTATGTCTCGCCCCCGGCCTGCGCCGGGGCAGGCTCTGGGGCGGGTTCGTCTATGTCGCGTTCGTGATCGACGTCTACGCCCGCTATATCGTTGGTTGGCGGGTCAGCCGGACGGCTCATGCCGGCTTCGTGTTGGATGCCTTGGAGCAGGCTTTGCACGATCGTCGGCCGGTCCATCGCGGCGGCCTGGTCCACCATAGCGATCGCGGGTCGCAATATGTGTCTATAAAATATACCGAACGCCTTGCCGAGGCCGGGATCGAGCCCTCGGTCGGCAGTGTAGGCGACAGCTATGACAACGCTTTGGCCGAGACGATCAATGGCCTTTACAAGGCCGAAGTGATCCACGGGCGGGGACCATGGCGCAACTTCGAGGCAGTCGAGTTCGCGACGCTCGAATGGGTCGACTGGTTCAATCACCGCCGGTTGTTGGAGCCGATCGGCAACATCCCACCTGCCGAAGCCGAACAACAATACTATGCCATGCTGGACGGCATCCCGATGGCCGCGTAACTTAAACCAAATGGCCTCCGGCGATCCCGGCGCGGTTCACCTCCCGCCTGAAATCTTCTGTATGCTTGGCCATCTCGCAGGTCTCCTTGAACGAGCATTATGCTCTCAAGCTACCGGCGCAAAACCGTTACAAGTCCTGTCACCGGTTCATAGCCCACCGTCATGCAAGGACGATAAATGTCGAAGATCGATGAGTGCAAACGGTCTACCAGCCAGAAAGATCGATCACCGGGAGCGACAGCATAGCCGCTCCCGGCGACCAGCGGATCAGACGATCTCCTCTTGATCGACCGCGAAGGGCTTGCCGGGGAAGGCGCGGCGCGACCCGAACAGCACGTCGACGGCACCTGACGGCGCGCGGAAGGTATAGAGTTCGCCGTTGGGACGATTCTCTTGCGGATTGACGGCATAGGTCAGGATCGCCTTGCCATTATAGTCCAGGATCGAAATGATCGGGGCATTCACCGCACGGCCCGCGCCGCTGCCGCCAAAGCCCCCCTGGTTGAACGACACCGACCCTGCAACCGGATCGACCAGCCGACTATCGGTGAAGCTGTACCGCACTTGTCCGGTTGGCCAGGCGAAGGTCACACGGCGATCCCCGCGGCTGATCAGCCACAGGTCGTCTGACGCTGTCGATGTCGCATTGACATAGGCAAAGGACGGATTGCGACCGGCCGAGAATGTGGCAAGCGGCGCTGCTGGCACGGTGCGGCCAACCGGCGAACCGGGCAGGTTCAGTCCCTGAACATTGATCACCCGAACGGTGCCGTCCATCGAAGCAATGAAGGCGCGGCTCCGACCGAGATAGCGTTCCGGCTCGACCCCGCCCGACCAGTCTTCCTTGGGGCTGCGCTGAATATACTCAAAGATTTCGTTGCTGCGCGTATTGATATAGCCATTGGCCTGTACCCCTGCACTCACGCCGGTTGGCTGGGCGATATTGACCGTGCTCAGCACGACAGGGCGCTGGCGCGATTCAGCCGAAAATGCGAACGGCCACTTGTTCGGATCGGTCGCGCTGGCATCGACAGTCCGGTCGTAATTGGCCTGTGTCGTCAGGTACATCTCGCGGTAATATTGGTACAGCGGTGCCATATCGACGAAGCTCACCTTGCCTTCGGCGCGCGAGGCAACGATGGCGTACCCTGCGGTGGCCAGCTGATGCCATTGCAGTTCGCCCGACGGATAGATCGGATCGACCCCGCGCCAAAGATCGCGCGCGGATTGCCGCGACAGGTCGCCGCGCGCCGGATCGTCATTCTGTCCATTGCCACGGGTATTCTGCAACACGAGATTGGTCGAGACATCGACGCTGGTTGGTGCGGCGAAGGGCAAATCGACAAACCCCAGCAGCTTCATCCCCCGGATGGTCCAAGCGCCGGGCGCGCCCCAATACCAGCGGGTGTTCGGCGTCTGGCCGGGGTTGCCCACCGCCATCTCGCGCGGCCGCAACGCGACGAAGCCGAGCTTGCCGGTCAGCGTGTTCGTGTCCCACACGGTCACTACTAGGAATTCGTTGCCGGGTGTTACCGCCATCGCGGTTGGCACGATGCCATTGGGTAAGCGGATGCCCGTGCCATCGAAAAACTCAGCCCCCGAATTGCCCGCCAAAGTCGGCAGGATCGTCCCGTCGCGGAAGGCGGCAAAGCCCATTTGGCTGGCGTTGGCACGCCCGCGCGCGATCGCGACCGGCACGGGGGGCAGATCGGGGCGGCGTTGGGCAACCGCGTCCCTGACCTCCGGATTCGTCGGTGCGCCGATGCCGTTGCGCACCCACCAGTCGCCTTCCCACTGCGCGAACATGCGCATGCAGAGCCCGCCGGTGTCGAAAACGACGCCATCGGCGCCCTTGAAGTTACCGATTCCCATTCGGTAGTCGGCACCCGCTTGACTGTCGGGCAGATAGGCAAAGGCGCCGCCAACCAGCCAGGCGTTGCCTTTCATCCCGCGATCACGCTCTTCCTGCTCGCTGCGCGGCAGGCGTGCGGGCTCGACGCATTTTCCGCGTTCGCCCGGATTGCTGGCGGGCAATGTCCCGAAAGGCCACAGGCCAAAGCCGCTGGTCTGGTCAGGCCCCCACAGCTCCGGCGCGTTGTTGGCAGCGTTACCGAAATCCGCCGCCGTCGGCCCGAGGCGGTAGTCCATGATCTCGGGCGAGTTATAATTGGCTGCAACCCGGCGATATTCGGCTTGGTTTAGCGTGCCATCGCTGTTCAGGATGCGCTCGCGCCATGAGCCGATTGCTTGGCTGCCACTGGCAACCGGCGTGGTGCTCGCCTTTTTGACGACGATCGACAGATCATCCGATTTCAGCACGCGTCCCTTGGCGTTGAACGCGGTGATGCGCAGCCGGTAATTGCCGGCCTTGCTCAGCGTGACACCCGTCACCGCCGATCCGGGCGCATCGAAGACGACCGGACCGGGCGCCTGGACGACCAACCACCGTGCGCGATCGCCCTGGATGCTGCCGCTCAGCTGCACCCGCGTCTGTGGCAGGGTGATCGTCTGATCGGGCCCGGCGTCGGCGATCTTGGGTGCCGTGGCGATGGTGGTCAGCGCTGCGCCTACCGCCACGACGGCTATCGGCGTCGCAGCGAGCGCCACCGCCGTCCATGCCGACAGCGTAAAGCCGCCAGCCGTCCTTGCTATTGATGCCATGATGAATGTCTCCCACTTTTTGGCATAGCGACGCCAACATAGGCGCGTCCAAACCCGCGCCCATTTTCGGCCCGCTGCGGTTAACGGCTGACAGTTACAATTGGTTAAGGCATCGTTCCCCCGAACAATCACACCGCGTTGCCCGAATGCGGCACCGACCGCATCGGTCAGCCGCGATCTTCAACGGCACCAACGATCACTTAACGCTGATGAGGGCCGCTCCATGCTCCCAAAAACGCCCCCGATAACGGGCCATTTTCTTGGAAAGAAGCCGACGATAAAAAGGTCAGCCTTTAGGGACTGCTGCCTGGTCGGCTCGATGGTAGGCGAAAGGCCGGTTCCGAGAGGAACGGCCATGCACGCGTCGATCAGGGAATGGCAAGAGTTGGGTCGGGAGCGGTCGAATTGCATTGACTGAACCAAAGGTCGGCTTCTTGCTTTGTCATCCCCAAAACAGGGCAGACGGGAACCGGCCCAGTTTCAGCTGCCAAGTGCCGCTTGAACGAATGTCTGAAGGTGCGGAGCGGCCAAGGCGGTCCGAAGGTCGGCAACGGGTCTTGTAGGCCCGATCAAATTTCTGTGCGCTCCGACAACTTTAGGGCGTCTTTGACGTCAACGCCGAGATAGCGGACCGTGCTCTCGATCCTGGTATGTCCGAGCAGGATCTGGACGGCGCGCAGATTGCCGATCATGCAATTGCTCCAATCAAATTCGTTATCGGATTGATCCGAAAGGCCTAATTGACTCGCTTGGCTTTGTGGGGTGCTACGACCTTCATTCACGGGGCGAACAAAGCGGAGAAGCAGGTGGCTATCGGATATCTGGCGCTCGCAATCGTACTCGCCTTCACATTGAACGCACGGGCACGGTGGTTGCGGATCGCTGGGACGGTCGTCGCCGCGCTCGGACTGGCGATGATGGTGTTGTCGATCATCCTTGCCGATCTGGACGGGACGTTCGCCGCGTTGCCGTCGAGCGCGCCGGCGATCCACCGGATTACGCCGACAATCCTGAACGTGCAGGCGGCCATCGCCACGCTTGGGATTCTGTTCCTGGCCTGGTCGGCATGGACGCAAGCTCGGCGGCCGCTCGCCACTAGCTTGCCGCTGGGGAATGACGAAACCCAATTCGGCAGCGCTTCGCGCGCCTTCCACTGGGTGACTGCTATACTGATGTTTTGCCTTGTGCCCATTGGCTTGTTCATGGCGATCCTGCCCGAAAGCTCGCCCGACCGCGCAGGTTTCGTCGGCGCGCATCAATCGCTTGGCTTGACGGTACTCGTTCTGTTGATCGGGCGAATTGGTTGGCTGATCATGAGTCCGCCGCCACCCTCGCTATCGGTGTTGACGGAGTGGCAGCGGCTCGCCTCCGGCGCAGTCCATGTCGGTCTCTATGCCATGCTGCTGGCGTTTCCCATCAGCGGCTATCTCATCGACCAGGGGCAGACGATCGACCTTTATGGCTGGGCAGTATCGCCGAGCGGCTGGACGGGGGCATCGAATGTCGCGCTATGGGCCCACGCCTGAGCACTGCCAGCGCTGTTCTATGCTACGCTGCTGCTGCATATCGGCGCGGTGTTGAAGCGGCATTTCGCAGACCGCGATATCTCAGCCGTCCGCCGAATGCTGCGGTGAGGTGCGGAGCGTTGCCGGCAAGACGGGCTCCCATTCGCGGCCAAAGCCGGCCTTTGCTACGCGGGTTCGACACCGGCTTCGATGCCCACCATCGCCGCGCTCAGGCTCCATAACCGCGATGCCCTGGCTATATCACGGGCCCGGGGCGACAGGGCCTGCGCGAAGGCCGTTGCCCCTTCGCGTTGGCGGTTGCCCCAACTCCAATGCACGCCTGACTGTGCGAATGCGGGGTCTGCCACAACCTGCGCCACGCGCTCGCCCGCCAGTGACTGAGACACATAACCCTTGGTGATGTTTTTCTGGAACCAGGGGAAAATCTGCCGGAACAGCTTTGGCGCGTATCGAAACAAGCCGGTCTCAGCGACACAGCCGGGGTAGAGCGTATTGAACACGACGCCTGTCGGCGCGTGCAGGCGCCGGTGGAACTCACGGCTCATGATCATATTGCAGAGCTTGCTGTCTTTATACGCCTTGCCGGGCTTGAAGGCCTTGCCGTCGATCATCGCGATGGGGGAACGAAATCCGGCCTCCATTCCCTGCAGGTCGCCCAGATCGGCCGGCGCCGGGATCGGCACCTTGCCACCAAATTCCTCGGAATTGGCGGTGACGGTGCCGAGCGTGATCAGCCGAGCCACCTGACCATTCCACGGCGAGAGCGTTGGCAGCAACAAGTGGCACAGCAGGAAATGGCCGAAATGATTGGTAGCGACGCTGATCTCATACCCCTCGGGCGAGCGCGCAGGCTCCTTTAGCAATGGGAGGTAAATGGCAGCGTTGCAGACCAGCGCATGCAGCGGCGATCCACTCGCTTTGAAGCGGGCCGCGAAATCCCGGACGCTCGCCTGCGAACCTAGATCGATCAATTCCAGCGACACGCGGTCGGCGGGGATATTCAGCACTTCGGCAGCCTTCTTGGCCTTGGCAAGATCTCGGCAGGCCATGACGACGTGCCAACCGCGATCGACAAGCGCCTGGGTGGCGTACAGTCCGACGCCAGAGGAGGCGCCCGTGATAATGACGGTTGGCTGTTGGTATTGTGCCACCTGATTAAGCCTCTCGATCAACAGCAAAGCTCATGGCGGATCCTTCAAATGGCCATTCTGGGAATCAAATTCGCCATGATTTAGGGCGATGCTCCGGAGCGTGGCAAGGATCGCTTTTATCATGGCGAGTTTTGCTGTCCGACACGGTAGCGATGCCGGAAACGAAGAAGTCGGCCATCCGGTCATCCCGCCGAGCACATGCCGGGACTAAACCGGCGCCCGATCTCATAGATTTTATAAACAGGTCCAGTGACGGTCAGCGTGCCTATCCCAATAAGAGGTAGATTATTAAGCCAAGAATATTGGCGATTGCCGCTTTCCATGGCTGCGCTGATTGAGCAGCACCCGGTTTCGTGGACACCAAGATAAGGTGTTTTTGGAACCGGAGGGAGATGATGCAACGACGAAAGTTCAGCCGGGAGTTCAAGCTCGAGGCGGTGAAGTTGGTATTGGAGCGGGGCGTTTGTGCAGCGCAGGCGGGGCGCGATCTGAGTGTCCATGCGAACGTGCTGCGCAAATGGATCCGCGAAGCAGAAGGCGATCCGGGATCGGCCTTTCCCGGCCACGGCAACCTGCGGCCCGAGCAGCAGGAGATTGAGCGGCTGCGCCGCGAGCTGGCCCGGATGAACGCGGAGCGTGACAGCCTAAAAACAGCGGCGGCCTACTTGGCGAAGGACTCGATATGAGGTTCGCTCACCCTTTGTGCTGCCACCAGCCGTCCCGCAGATCCTGGCGATTGAAGGCCGGGACTGCGGGAGCGACTGATTTCATGTTTGGGCATTCAACCAATCAACGTCTGCACGACCACGCCCGCGACGACGCCGTAGAGCGCGTGGAGGAAGAAGGCCATCCAGACCGGGTTCAATTTGGCAAGCTGCTTCGAACCGGGATGAACCGCGCCAACAACGTAATAGTTGAACAGCCAGACCGCGACGCCGACCAGGAAGCCGGTGACGACAAAGCCCAGGCCGATCATCGGCGACAGCGCGACGATAGCGATCCCGTAAATGGCGGAGAGGACCATGTGAAGGCTGACGCCGGTCAGCGTGGCCAGGCCGAACGATCGGGTTGCGCCCGCCTCGGGGCCCAGGGCAATGCCGCCGATGCTGTTCGGCAACGACCAGAAACCTTTACCGATGGCGGCACGATACACCATGCCGACGGCGGCAATGGTCATACCGCCGGCGATACCGGCGATGGCGGGAAGCGTGATGAGAAGGGACATGTCGGTTTTCCTTTTTGGATGAAGCTTGTGGGCCGGACGCGGGATGCGTCCGGCCGATGCGGATCAGGCCGCGAGGGCGAGGTCGACCTTGGGGAAGTCGATGTCGGTGTGCGCGACGTTGTTCATGAAGTTGGTCATCGTGTTGAGCGCGACCGCCGCCACGATTTCGACGATGCGGGCATCATCGAGCCCCGCGAGACGGGCGGCGGTGAGCTGCGCATCGCTGATCTGGCCACGCGCTTCGATCAATTCTTGGGCGAGCGTGGCGATGGCATGGTCGATCGCATCGACACCCTTGCCGTGGCGTGCGGCGGTGATGGCGTCGGCGGAAAGGCCGGCACCTTTACCCATCATCGTGTGCGCCGACAGGCAATAGGCACAGCCATTGGCCTGCGCGACGGCAAGCGCCACGATTTCGCGCTGCTTGGCGGTGAGGTCGCCACTTGCCAGGCCATCGGACAAAGCGAGATAGGCGTTGAGAACGGCGGGCGACTGGGCGAAGGTTTTGAACAGGTTCGGGACCATGCCGATCTTGGCCTTGACGGCAGCGAGGGTGGCCTGAACGCCGGTGTCAGCGGTAGCGATATCAACGGGAGCAATACGGGGCATCGGGATTTCCTTCGAAAGCGGTGCGGGGTTGCACAACGCTCATATCTGCGACTATCGATGCATATTGGTGCCAACTACATTGCAGATCGTTCAAATGGATCTCTTCGCCGCCCTGTTTGCGCACACCGCCCCGACCGCACGGACGTTCTTCTCCGGCAATCTGTGCGCGACCGCGCAGTTTACCGAACGCGGCCATCTTCATTTGCTCAAAGCGGGTGCGCTGACGCTCAGCCGATCGGGTGCGGCGGACATCGCGGTCAGCGAGCCCAGCTTGCTGTTCTTCCCCCGCGGGCGGGCGCACCGCTTTACCGGGGCAGCCGTTGGTGGTGCCGATCTCGTCTGCGCTACCGTCGATCTAGGTGGCGACAACGGCAACCCGATCGGGGAGGGGTTGCCCGAACTCATCGTGTTGCCGCTAGCGTCGCATCCGGCGCTTGGGCCAGTATGTGCGCTGCTCATTGCCGAAGGTTTTGCAGAGGATGATGGGCGTCAGGCGGCAATCGACCGGCTGTTCGACTATCTCCTGATCCTGATCGTGCGGCATGTCGTGGCGAGCGGCCTGGTCACCGATGGCGTACTGGCCGGGCTCGCCGATCCGCAGCTCGCCAGGGCGCTGACGGCGATGCACGAACAGCCCAGGCGGAGCTGGACGCTTGACGATCTGGCGGACGTGGCCGGCATGTCGCGCACGCGCTTCGCCACGCATTTTCGGGGCATCGTCGGGCGGACGCCGATCGATTATCTGACGCGCTGGCGGATGACGCTCGCGCATCAGCTTCTGGCGAAAGGCAAACCGGTCAAGAGTGTCGCGGGACAGGTCGGCTATGACAGCGCCGCCGCCTTTTCGCGCGTGTTCGCAAAAGTCACGGGCGGGGCCCCGCGCGACGTGAGGCGTGCGCCGTTGGAGATCGACTAGCCCGCAGGGCTAGGCGTTCTGGCCTGTCGTGGATGCTGTGGCGGTCTTGCGACCATCCACCGGCGGTTTCCGGGCAATCTGGACGGCACGATCGCAAAGGCCGATAGGCGTTTCGCGATCGCGCCGTTGTGGCTGAAGCATCGCCATCAGTGCCTCACGATCGCTGCCCTGGGGGGAAAATCGATGGACGTCCTGAACGATATCTTCGAAACGATCCAGTTGCAGGGAAACCTCTATTTCCGCACTGACTTTTCCGGCCCCTGGGCGACCACGGTGCCGCCCTTTGCGCGGGCCGCGCGCTTTCACCATGTCGTGCGCGGCCGGTGCTGGTGCCATGTCGAGGGCCAGCAGCCGCTGATGCTCGAGACGGGCGATTTCATCCTTATTCCCAATGGTGCCAGCCATATTCTCGCCGATCAGCCCACCGATGTTGCACCACCGCTTGAGACTGTGCTGGAAACAGTCGGCTATCGGGGCGAAGCGTTGCTGTCGATCGGCTCGGGTGATCCGCTGGCCTCGACCCAGCTGGTGTGTGGGCACCTGACCTTTGGCAGCGGGGCCGATCATCCGCTGCTCCGCGCCCTGCCGCCGTTTATCCTTATCGCCGGTGCCACCCGCAGTCGTCGCCCCTGGTTCGACGAAGTCCTGAAAATGTTGGTCATGCATGTGTTTAACGGCCATCCGGGCTCGATCGCGGTCGTCACCCGCCTGTCCGAAGTGCTGTTTATCGAGGCGATCCGATCCGCCGGCGAAGAGGCCCCCCGGTTGAAGGCGATGATCGAGGGGTTTTCCGACGACCGAATCGGCCGGGCCATCGCGCTCATTCACCGTGATCCCGCAAAGCATTGGACGGTCGGCATGCTGGCGCGCGAGGTTGGCATGTCGCGAACGCGGTTTGCGATTCTGTTTCACGACCTGATCGGCATGGCCCCGATCGGCTATCTCGCCGAGTGGCGCCTGCAAAAAGCCGTTGCATCGCTGACCACGACTCGCAAGACTATCGGCGAAATCGCGCCTGCCAGCGGTTATGCGAGCCCGGCCGCCTTTACCCGCGCCTTTGTCGAGCGGTTCGGCAAATCGCCCCGAAAAATGCGGGCTGATCTTGAGCAATGAAGCCGCCAACGTATTTTGCCGATCGTTCCGGAAGTGATGCCCATCGCCCCAGATGATCGTTGAAGCGTTGTCCAGCAGGTCGATCAGGCGGATGGTTCGCGCGGCGCGCTGTACCCAGTAGACGCCGGGAGAGAACCAGATGCGCATGACGTCATTTATCGCCCTTTCAACGGTGGCGATCATGCTAGCGGGCTGTTCCAAGCCAGACAGCGCAACGACCAGTTCGGTGATCGAGACAGCCTCGACCTCGGCCACGTCGGCTATCCGCTATCTGCCCGAGTATACGGCCTCCGGAGAGCTGGTGCTGCCCAAGAATTTCGAACGGTGGGTGTATATGGGCTCGCCATTGACACCGAACGCCTTGAACAATGGCAAGGCCAATTTCCCCGAGTACCACAACGTCTATATCCAGCCATGGGCCTATGACGAATACAAGAAGACCGGTGTATTTCCGGAAGGAACAATCATGTTCAAGGAGCTTCAGTTGACCTTGAAAGGGACACATCCTGACGGTTCTCGCGATGAGACATCGGGGCGCGGATATTTCCCGGGCAAGCTCAATGGCGCGGATTTTTCGGTCAAGGACAGCAAACGTTATGCGGACACGCAGAACTGGGGATATTATAACTTCAATCACGGCGAGCCCAAATTTGCGACTGCCAAGTTGAAGCCCATCGGGGAGTGTGCGCAATGTCATATCGATGGCGCCAAGAAAGATATGGTCTGGACGCAATTCTATC
>CAZXBM010000089.1:0-10999 GCA_964638495.1 uncultured Stakelama sp.
GCCTACTACTGCGCAGAATCGTTCATCCCTGAGCATTCTCAAACGGACTCTTAGGGCGTATTATAAAGTACAATTAATAGATATATAAAATCAATCGCAATTTAGAATAACTAATAGAAATACGTATGAATATTTTAATTTATTGCCTGTGAATAGTCATTTTTAATAGATTTTTCAGGCTAAAAAGTAAATTAAGTAAATCTTAGGGACAGTAAATGGCGAATATAGAAATATTATCGACCAAAACTGGCATAATAATATTCGATGGCTATGTAAATAGTGTGGCCTTTACGGATGAAGCTAAGAAGATTATTATGAGTAGCGATGCGATCGAGATGACCGATGGCTATCTTCATGCGACGGATAAAAATGAGGACGTCCATCTTCAGCGTGTTATTGCAGATTATGCCCGCCGAGATTTTGCCCAAGAACCAATTTCGATGAGCCAGCGTATCGCAATCAAAGGGAAAAACTCACATCTTATTATGTGGTTTACGGCGCTGAGACAACAAAGCGGGTTCTCAGCTGAAATGAGGGTCGGCTCCGGTGCACTGGCCCTGATCAGCAACTCGGCGAACTTTGGGTTTACCGACGCAGAGCATTCGGTAGCAGAGCTTTTGTGGCGCGGCGTTCCTCTTCGAAAGATTGCCGAGCAGCGCGGTACGTCGCTGGAAACGGTACGAAGCCAAGCCAAGGCAATTTATGCTAAAATGGGCGTCCATCGGCGATCGCAGATGATAGGCGCGCTCGCGGGGCGCGATCTGGATGAGGATTATGGGTTGCTATCGGCATCGTCGGTCTAGGCGACCTCAAGCAACCTAGCCGCCTGCGCCCTTGCCTCATTGGTTATCTCAGCCCCCGACAGCATCCGCGCGATTTCTTCACGGCGCTCCGCCTCGTCCAGCGTGCGAACCCCGGTGCGGGTGACGGTGCCGTCATGGCTCTTGGCGATCAACAGATGGTGTGCCCCGCGCGCGGCAACCTGAGGACTGTGGGTGACCACAAGCAGCTGGGTCGTCTCCGCCAGCCGCGCCAACCGCTCACCGATCGCACTCGCCACGGCCCCGCCGACACCGCGATCGATTTCGTCGAAGATCATCGTGCCCGCTGCGCCCTGTTCGGCGAGGCTGACCTTCAGCGCGAGGATGAAGCGCGACAATTCGCCGCCGCTGGCAATCTTGATGAGCGGGGCAAAGGGCGCGCCGGGGTTCGTTGAGATTTCGAACTCCACCCGGTCCTTGCCCGCGCCCGACCAGCTTTCCGCAGGCGTGGGGGCGATGGCGGTGCGGAAGCGCGCAGCATCGAGCTTGAGCGGTGCCAGCTCGTTCTTCACCGCGGCATCAAGCCGTGCGGCGGCAGCTACGCGCGCGGCAGTCAGCGCATCGGCGGCGGCATTATAATAACGGGCGGCCCTTGCAAGGGCCGCCTCAAGCGACGCGATCCCGGCCCCGCCGCTGTCGATGCGGTCGAGCCGGGCAGCCAGCTCCTCCGTCAACGCTGCCAGATCGTCGGGCTGGACGCGGTGTTTGCGGGCGACGGCACGCAGCTCGAACAGCCGGGTTTCGTCGGCCTCCAACTGGGCGGGATCGAAGGCAAGGGCATTAGCGGCGCGATCGACCAGCTCCTGCGCCAGCACGCCGTCGTTGATCGCGCGATCGATCGCGGCGAGCGACTCGCCCAGCGCCTCATGGTCATCGGCAATCCGCTCAAGCACGCGCGCGGCCTGGCGCAACCGCGCGAGCCCGCCTTCGGACCCGTCGAGCAGATCGGCGATGGCCTGCATATCGCCGGCGATTTTTTCGCCGCGCTGCATGCCCGCGCGCCGCTCGGCGAGTGTCGCCTCCTCGCCTGGCTCAGCGGCGAGCGCGACAAGCTCCGCAACGGCATGCTGCAACCAATCCCGATCACGCGATGTCGCCTCAAGCTCCTCTCGCGCAGCAGTCAGCGCCGCTTGGGCCGAATGCAGCGCCTGGTGCGCGGCGGCGACGGGGGCCGTGTCGATGCGACCAAAGGCGTCGAGCAATGCGCGGTGGCCGCGAGCGTTGAGCAGCCCGCGATCATCATGCTGGCCGTGAATTTCAACGAGATGGACGCCGAGATCGCGCAGTAGCCCGGCAGAGGCTGGCTGATCGTTGACGAACGCGCGGCTGCCGCCATCGGCCTTGACGATGCGGCGGATGAGCAGCGGTTCGCTCGGATCGACGTCTAGCCCGTTCAGGTCGAGCAATGCGGCGATCGGGCCACCACTCGCGGGGGGATCAAAGCTTGCGGTGACCACGGCCTGTGCCGTGCCCTGCCGCACCAGCGACACATCGCCGCGCGCGCCAAGCGCCAGGCCGAGTGCATCGAGCAAGATCGATTTGCCGGCCCCCGTCTCACCCGTCAGCACGCCAAGCCCATGAGTGAAATCAAGGTCGAGCGCCTCGATCAGCACCACATCGCGGATCGAAAGTGCGGTCAGCATCGCCCCTTCATCGCTCCCTTGTGGTCATGTGCGGCACGCAGTGTCCAGGCGATCTCGCTCAGGCGCCGACCTTTTGGTCCTTTTCGGGCTTTTGGGGCTTTTCGGCCTTTTCGGCTTTATCAGGATTTTCGGCGCGGCGCGGCTTATAGTCGCCCACCAGCTTATAGGCGTGCTCGTACCAGTTGGTACCAGGGTAGTTGGCACCCAAAACGGCGGCTGCCTTCTTGGCTTCTTGTGGCACGCCCAGCGCCAGATAGGTCTCAGTGAGCCGCATCAGTGCCTCGGGCGCATGGGTGGTCGTCTGGTAATCCTCGACGACATGGCGGAAGCGGATCGATGCGGCGAGCCACTCGCCGCGATTTTCATAGAAGCGGCCGACCTGCATTTCCTTGCCGGCCAGATGGTCTCGAACCAGATCGATCTTCAGTCGCGCGTCGGCTGCATATTTTGACGCCGGATAGCGGCGCGACAATTCGCCGAGCGCATCGAGCGCCTGCTGCGTGATCTTCTGGTCGCGCGTGACGTCTGAAATCTGCTCATAATAACCAAGCGCGATCAGATAATAGGCATAGGGCGCGTCGCGGTTGCCGGGGTGGACTGACAGGAAACGCTGGGAAGATTCGATCGACTTGGCGTAATCGGCGTTCAGATAATAAGCGAATGCGCCCATCAGCTGCGCGCGCCGTGCCCAGATGGAATAAGGGTGCTGGCGCTCGACTTCGTCGAATAAGGCTGCCGCCTCGTCATACCGGCTCTGGTCCAGCCGCTTCTTGGCGGCGGAATAGAGCGTCCCGACATCGCGCGCGATATAGGGCAGATCACCCTTCTTGCTGGCGCCAGCGCAGCCGGCAATGGGCAGGGCGCAGGCGGCAATGAGCGCGAGCGTGACGGAGCGGGACAGGGGGATACGCATGTCGCTCCATAGCCGAGCAGGCACCGCGCGAACAATGTTTTTCGTGCAAGGTTGCGCAACCTTCCCTATGCGCAATCCGTTGCGTTCGCGATGCTCTAGGGACATGTGGCAACCAATGACTGCAATCACACTCGCGACCAAAACCGTAGCCAAACCCTGGGGGCGGCACAGCTTGTGGCCGGGCTTTGCCGATCCCGCGGCGGATGCTGAGCCCATCGGCGAAATCTGGTTTCAAACGCCCGGCGAGACAGCGCCCGATCTGCTCGTCAAATATCTCTTCACCAGCGAAAAATTGTCGGTGCAGGTTCACCCCGATAATGCGAGCGCGATCGCGGCGGGCTATCCGCGCGGCAAGGATGAGGCGTGGCTGATCCTGGCGGCGGAGCCCGATTCGACGATTGCGATCGGGACGCTGGCGCCTGTCGATCATGAGCGACTGCGCGCGGCGGCGCTTGATGGCAGCATCGAGCATCTGCTTGACTGGAAGCCGGTCAAAGCAGGCGATTTCTTCTATTCGCCGGCGCGCACGGTGCACGCGATCGGCGCGGGGATTACGCTCATCGAAGTGCAGCAGAATGTCGATCTGACCTATCGGTTGTATGATTATGGCCGCCCGCGCGAACTGCATCTTGATGCGGGGGTAGCGGTCAGCGATGCGGTGCCCTTCGTTGCGCAGGACGCGCCCGGCGATATAGGATCGGGGCGGACATTGTTGGCAGAAGGGCCGAAATTCGTGTTGGAACGCTGGCAAGGCGGTGACCGGCACGTGACGCTGCCGGCCGGCATGAACGGTTGGCTGGTTGTTGTGACAGGGACCGGCAGCGCAGACGGTGTGGCGTTCACCGCCGGCGAGTGCCTGACGCTTACAGGCGACAGCCATGTTACTGCCGCCGAGGGCAGCGACCTGCTGTTCGCCTATCCGGGCAAGGCCAGGCTGTAACTGGCTGACGGTGCGCGCAGGCGAACCTTAACCACTATTCGCCTACCAAGGCAGCGATGCTGCGCGTTCTGACTCTGTCGAGCTTGTTCCCCGATGCGACGCGCCCCACTTTCGGGGTGTTTGTCGAGCGGCAGACCCTTGGCCTGGCGGCGTGCGGTGAGGTGTCGCTGGTGGTGGTCGCGCCGGTCGGGTTGCCGCCCTGGCCCTTGTCGCGGCATCCGCAATATCGTGATCTGGCGCAGCTAGCTCCGGTCGAGGACTGGAAGGGCCTGGAGGTTCACCGGCCGCGCTTCATGACGCTGCCCGGCACGGGGGGGCGCTGGCATGTTGCCGCGCTCGTTAGATGCCTAATACCGTTGCTCGCCAATCTGCGGCGCGATTTCGCCTTTGACGTGATCGATGCCGAATTCTTCTTTCCCGATGGCCCGGCGGCGATTGCGCTGAGCCGCCATTTCGGCGTGCCGGTGTCGATCAAGGCGCGCGGGGCGGATATCCATCATTGGGGGCATGGCGTAACGGCCGGGCAGGTGCGCGTAGCGGGGCGCGCGGCAGACGGGATGCTGGCAGTTTCACAGGCGATGCGGGCCGATATGATCGCGCTGGGCATGCCGGGTGAGCGGATCCGCGTTCATCACACCGGCGTCGATCTTGCCCGGTTTGCGCCGCTCAACCGGTCGATCGCCAAGCAGAAATGGGGGGTGACCGGCCCGCTGATCGTCTCGCTTGGCGCGCTGATCGAGCGAAAGGGGCATGGCATCGTTATCGAGGCGATGCGCGATGTGCCGTCCGCCACGCTGTTGATTGTCGGTGAGGGGGGGGCGCGGGCCGCGCTTACCGCCGATATTGAACGGCACGGGCTGGGGGACCGCGTGCGGCTGATCGGTGCCTTGCCGCATGTCGATCTGCCCGCGCTGCTTGGTGCGGCGGATGTGATGGCGCTCGCCTCTGCGTCCGAGGGGCTGGCCAATGCCTGGGTCGAAGCACTCGCCTGTGGCACGCCGATCGTGATTACTGACGCAGGGGGCGCGGCAGAAGTCGTCACCGAGCCCCATTATGGCCGGATCGTGCCCCGGACGGCCAAGGCCTTTGCCCGCGCCATCGCTGACCTGCTGGTTCACCCGCCCGAGCAGTCAGCCGTCCGGCGTGGTGCCGAACATTTTACCTGGGGCACCAATAGCGTGACCCTGTTCGCCCATCTAGACGCGCTGGTCGCTGCCCACCGTCGCGACTAGCGCGGGTTCGCTTTCAGCCATGCCTTGGCCTGGCTGTTGGACAGATCGACCAGATTGCCCATCGCGACCGGCATATCGATGAGATGCAGGCCCCAATCCTTCAGGATCGTGCCACCGACCGAGACATCGCCGACAATGCTATCAGTGCGCGGATCGGCAGGATCGGCATTCACCGTCACAGCCAGATAGCTGAACTTGCCGGACGTAGCGCATTCGGTGGCAATCAGGCCCGGTGCCTTCACGAAGCTCGTCGACACCGGTGCGCCGTCGGCGGTCCACGGACCCTGCCGTGCGCTGGCTATGCCGGCTCCGGTCGTGCCGAGATAATTGTCCGTCACCGCCTTACCACCGCCAAGCGCGGCAGGATTGGTGCACACCGCGACCATGCCCGGCTGCGGGACCACGCCGAAGCGGCTATTGTTGGGCGGCGGCGCATCACTGCGGAACGTGACATAGGCAATCAGGCACCCCGTCTGATCGTTCTTGCGGCACAGCGGAATGGTCTTCAGGTCGCCACCCACATCCTTGCCCTCAGGCACCGCAACATTGGTGCCGAGCAGCATCGCGGAGATCAGCTGCTTTTGCACCGGCTTGCCGTCGATCTCGTTCTGCAGCAGCACCTTCAAGATGCCCGATCCCTGGCTGTGCCCGATCAGCACGACGCCGCGGCCCTTGTTGTCGCGGGCGAGATAACTCTCCCATGCCGCCTTCACATCGGCATAAGCGAGCGCGCGGTCAGCGGGCACGGCCTTGCCGGCCATAATCGCCTGCAGCGCCGTCAGCGTCACCTGGCGATAGAGCGGGGCATAGACCCGGCAGTTCCTGGCAAAGCGCGCAGCCTGGAACGCCGCAACCTGGTTTTCCTCAGGGCCCGCGATCATGTCGCTGTTCGGCGTCTTGTCGAGCGAGACGGTGGGATAGACGTAGAAGCAGTCGAACTTGGGCGCGGTGGCTGCCACGAATTTCTCGGTGCTGTGCTTGCCGTCGGCCGTGATGACCGTCGCGTCCTGGTTGGCGGCGCAGGCGTCGGCCCGGCTGGGGCGGCACAGCCATGCGGCGTCCTGCGCGTAATCTGGGGCCGGTGCGTTTTCTGGCGCGACCTGCGCAAAAGCCGGGGGTGCAGCGACGGTTGCGGCCAGCAGGCTGAATGCTGCGATCAGTTTCATGGCGATCCCCTCTGTCTGTTTTTCTTCGATGATAGCCGGGAAGCGCCTGCCGTCGAGCGATAAATCAGCCTGCGTCAGAGCGGATAGAGCGCGCCCGCGATCCAGCGGCCTTCCTGCCGCAGCACGCTCCACGCGCGGGCGGCAGCGCGGCTGTCCATCGTCTCGATGCCGATCCCTTGTGCCTCCACCGCCTTCACCAGCGCTCGCGGCGGCTGCACGAGGCTGGCGCCGGTGCCGAGAATGATGAATTCGGGCAGCGGATCGATCGTCAGCAAGGCGGCGATGTCGCGCACGCTCAACGTTTCGATCGGCGGCGGCAACCAGCCATGCGCGCTCGCCGGAGTGATCAGCAGCGCTGTGTAGACATTATCGTCGATGCGAAACCCGCCGCCTGAAAACCCCTTGATGATGGGGCCTTCGGGTGCGCCTTCATGCTCCAGCCGCATCAGCGGCGCTCTTTGGGCACCACGCGTTCGGCCTGGTCGGCATAGTCGGCCTTGTTCGCTGGCTTCTCGACATTCGGGTCCGCGCGCAGGCCGAGCGTGATGAGCAGCGAGGAGGAGACATAGATCGACGAATAGGTACCGACGAAAATGCCAAGAATCATCGCAGCCGTAAAGCCGCGCAGCACATGCCCGCCAAGCAGCAGCAACGCGCCGAGCGCGAGCAGGATGGTGAGCGAGGTCATCACCGTGCGCGGCAGCGTTTCGTTGACCGACAGATCGATGATCTCGCGCATCTCCATCTTGCGATAGCGGCGCATATTCTCGCGGATGCGGTCATCGATCACGATCTTGTCGTTGATCGAATAGCCGATGATCGTCAGGATCGCCGCGACGATGTTGAGGTCGAACTCGAACTGGGTGATCGCGAAGAAGCCCAGCGTCATCAGCAGATCGTGGACGATCGCGACCACCGTCGACACACCGAACTGCCATTCGAAGCGGAAGATCGCGAACAGGCCGATGCCGAGCACCGCCAGCGCGACGGCAGCCGCGCCCTTCCAGATCAATTCATTGGAGACCTTGCCCGAAACCACATCCTGCTTGGAGAATTTGGCGGTCGGGTAGATCGAATTGATCGTCGTCTGCACGCGCTTGACGACTTCGGCCGTCGCATTCTTGTCCGACGTCGGCGGCCGCAGGCGGAGCGACACGGTCTTCTGGTCGTCATAGGGTTGCAGGACAACCTCGCCATAGCCAAGCTCGACGATCGCGGTGCGCAGCTTGTCGAGCGAGGGCGGCTGCTCGAATTTTTCCTCGATCATCAGGCCGCCGACGAAATCGACGCCGAGATTGAGCCGGTACACGAACACCGTGGCGAGCGCGGCGATCGATAGCAGTGCGGTGAGCCCGAACGCCCAGTAACGCAGGCGGACAAAGCCGATATTGGTGTTGTCGGGAACGAGTTTCAGCAGGCGCATGGGCGTTAGACCTTTGCCGCTTCCCCGGCGCAGGCCGGGGTCCAGGACCAGCAGCGCGGCGCGCGTGACTCTGGGCCCCGGCCTGCGCCGGGGAAGCTGGAGAAATGGAGGGCAGGGCTCATATGTTGATGTCGCTCGGGCGGTTCTTGCGCACCCAGAGCACGACGAGCATGCGGGTAAAGGTCACGGCGGTGAACACCGAGGTGCAGATGCCGATCAGCAGCACGACCGCAAAGCCCTTCACCGGCCCCGAGCCCAGCAGCAGCATGATCACGCCGGAAATGCCGTGGGTGATATTCGCCTCGAAGATGGTGCGGCTCGCTTCCTTGTAGCCGAGCTCGACCGACTGGATCACGCTACGGCCGCGCCGCCGCTCTTCGCGGATGCGCTCGTTGATCAGCACGTTGGCGTCGACGGCGGTGCCGATCGTCAGCACGAAGCCGGCAATGCCGGGCAGCGTCAGCGTCCCTTCGAAAAGCGCGAGCACGCCGATGATAACCAAGACGTTGATGACGACGGCGATGTTCGCATAAACGCCAAAGCGGCCATAGGTGACGAGCATGAAAATCACCACGGCAAGCGCCGCGACGATCGACGCGGTGATGCCAGCGCGGATCGAGTCCGCACCAAGTTCGGCACTGACCGACCGCTCGTCCGCCACCTTCAGGTCGGCCTTCAAGTTGCCCGAACGCAGCGCGATCGCGAGTTCGTTGGCCGACTTGACGGTGAAGCTGCCCGAGATAGAGGCCTTGCCGCCCAAAATTGCCCCATCGATCCTGGGGGCCGAAATCACCTTGTTATCAAGAATGATCGCAAAGGGTTTGCCGACATTTTCCTGCGTTACTTGGGCAAATTTGCGTCCGCCCTGGCTGTTAAAGGCAATCTCGACATTGGGCGCATTGGTCTGCGTATCATTGCCCTGCACCGCGCTGATCAGCTGATCGCCCGTGATAATGGCCGAACGCTTGACCGCGATGGGGGCACCGCCCTCCGCATAAGGCAGGATCTGCCCGCCAATGGGGGCAATGCCCTTGGCGACTTGCGCCGGATCGGCGTTGAGATCGACCAGCTTGAACTCGAGCTTGGCGGTCTTGCCGAGCAAGTCCTTGAGGCCCTGTGGATCCTTCAGGCCCGGCACCTGGACGACGATGCGGTTGGTGCCCTGGCGGATGACGGTCGCCTCGCGCGTGCCGAGTGCGTCGATGCGCTTGCTGATGACTTCCCTTGTGTCATTCATCGCAGTCTCGATCGCCTGGGTCAGGCCCGCTTGCGTCGGCGTCAGCACGAAACGCTGGCCGTCGACCACCTCGATGTTCCAGTCGCGCTGGCCGGTGAACCCTGCGCCGTTGGTGAGTGGCAGCAGCCGCTCGCGTGCCTCGTCGACCTGGGTCACATCGCGCAATAGGAAGCTCAGCTTGCCGCCGCGCGTTGAAATGTCGCCGATGCCGATCCGCGGATTGCCGCGCCGCATTTCGGTCGCCACGGTATCGCGCATCTGCTCGATCCGCGCCGCGGCTACTTCGTTGGTGTCGGCTTCCAGCAGCAAATAGCTGCCGCCGGCCAAATCGAGCCCGAAATTGATGCGCGACAGCCTATCGTTGAGCCCCGGCGTCAGGCTTTCGGGGATGAAGCTGGGCACCGCCAGCAGCATCAGCGCGCCCAGAAAGGCGATGATCGCGGAAACCTTCCAGCGCGGGAAATCGAGCATGGTGGGGTCAGTCGTTCGCTGGCTTGGCGGCGCCGGTGGAGGCAATCGCGGCGAGCGTGGCCTTGACGACCTTGACCTTCACGCCCGTTGCAATCTCAACCTCGACGATGCGCTCCTCGACCTTGGTCACCTTGCCGACGATGCCGCCCGCCGTCGTTATTTCATCGCCCTTCTTCACCGCGTTCACCGCGTCCTGCAGCTTCTTCATCCGCTGCTGTTGCGGGCGGATGAGCAGGAAATAGGCGAGCGGCAGCAGTAGCAGATAAGGAATGAGCACGGCGATCGATCCGCTGCCATCGGCGGCGGCTCCAGCGGTCTGGGCAAAGGCGGGGGGGATGAACATGCACGTCCTGAATGATTGGGGTTGCGGGCGGATCGACACCCACCTTCATAAGCGGCGCGCGCTATCATCAACGCAAGGGGTGTGCAACTGTCGGGCATGGATTAGCCCGGCACGGCTTGCGAAACGCAAAGGCGGCAGGGTAACCTCGATGGCGGCGCATGGCTGGTTCAGCGAGCCATGGCTCGCGCGCCATGGCGACCTATGCCAAGGCGACCTATCATCGTGATCCGGTCGTGACCGATGATGATGTGCCGCTGGCAATTGATGGAGCCAAAGCCTGATGCAGCAAATTGACGCGCATGTGCCCGCCGCCCCACCGCCCGGCTTTGCGCCGCATTTCCGCAAGAGCCCGCTGACCGATGCGTGGGAGCCGCTTTATTCAAAGCGCGATGGCGATGTGCTGACGATCGGCGTGCTGGTCGCGGCACCGCACACCAACGCGCGCGGGCTTGCCCATGGCGGGCTAATCGCTTCGCTGGCTGATAATGCGATGGGGCTTGCCTGTGCGCTCGCGGGGGAGGGGGTGGGCGGCATCGTCACCGTCAGCCTCACTTGCGATTTCACCGGCAGCGCCCGGATCGGCGACTGGCTAGAAATCGCCGCGACTCCAGCGCGGGTCGGCCGGACGCTCTCTTTCGGCGAGGCGCGGGTAACGGTGGGGGATCGGCTCATCGCCCGCGCAAGCGCGGTTTTCAGCGTGGCACCGGCTGCATCGCCGCCATCTGCCGGGTAAGGCTTGCATCGCGGCACGCCTGCGCATAATGCCCCACGCTCGGTCGGGGCGTAGCGCAGCCTGGTAGCGCATCACAC
>CAZXBM010000090.1:0-10670 GCA_964638495.1 uncultured Stakelama sp.
AGCAGAAAGAGGGCAAGAAGCGGATGCGCGAGTACGGCTCGGTCAGCATCCCGCAGGAAGCGTTCATCGCCGCGCTGCGAATGGGGGATGAGGGTTAAGCTGCCCCGCCCGTCAGCGGACCCATTCAAGAGGCAAGTGATCCGATCAGTGCTCGCCCGCCCGTGTGGATAGGCGTACTGCTCTGTTCGTGGGGCGCGAACCGGATGGCAGGAGACGATAATGACGGACAATAGCAATCAGATCGGCGACCAATTGCGGGTGGCCGCCGACAATATGAAGCATTCAGCGGAAAAGATAAGTGCAACCGGGACAGCACTCGGCACCCGACTGCTCGACCAGGCCGAGGCGAATACGCGCGAGGCATTCGCCGCCATCCGCGCAGCCACCCAGGCCAAGGATGTCAGCGAAGTCATCAAGATCCAGGGCGATTATGTGCGTGATCAGGGCGCCCGCGCAATGACGCAGGCGCGCGAGATCAGTGAGATGATTACAGGCTTTGGCCGCGAGATGATGGGTCAGATGACCAAGCGCGACTGACGACACGTGCGCGCTATCGCCACGCGCGCAGCGTCAAGCCGATGATCCTGGGTTCGCTGGGCGTGCCCAGGATCAGCCCGGAATTGCCCGCCTGTATCGTGACGTTCTGGATATAGTCGGCATCGAATAGATTGCGGGCAAACACGGCGATCTCCCACCCATGGGCTGAGCGGAGGCCGATGCTCGCATTGGTCAGCGAATAAGCGTTGATATAGGTGAAGCGCGACAGCGAAGGATCACCCGAATAGCCACTGCGCCAGATGGTGTCGGCGTGCAGCGCAAGGCTGAGCGTGCCGCCTGTGCCGGGGATCGCCGGGCGGTAATCGATGATCAGCGATTCTGACCATTTCGGCAAACTGGCGAGCGATCGTCCGGACAGGTTGCACGCAGTGGTGCCGCTGGTCTGGCGCTCGAGCGGGCAGGGCCCCGCCGGATATCTGCTATAGGTGCCGTCTGCATAGGCGACCGAGCCGCGCAGGGTGAAGTTGTTGAAGATCAGCGCGGTCGCATCCGCCTCGAACCCTGCGACGGTTACCTGCGGGATGTTCGACAGATAACCGCGGAGCGCGACCGTCTGGCTGCCATCGACGATGGTGGCCTGAAAATCCCGCACCTTGGTGTAATAGCCCGCCAGATCGAGCGACAGCCGCCGGTTGAACAGCCGCGATTTGATGCCGCCTTCCCAGGTCTGGTTGACTTCCGGGCGGATCACGGCGGTGGAAAGGACGGGGTTGTTGGCGCTATCAAGCGGCAGGCCAGACACATTGATCCCGCCCGATTTGAAGCCGCGCGCATAGCTGGCATAACCAAACACGCCGTCGGACAGTTGATAGGACAGGTTGGCGCGCCCCGACAGATTATCCTCGATTGTGTGGGCGGCATAACGCTGCCCGCGTAGGACCGAGAGCTGGGCATTGCGCAACGCGGTGTTCGTAGTTTGCAGCCCACCAAAGGTGAAGGTGTCATAGGCCGCGTCCTTCACCTCATAGGTGTAGCGCAAGCCACCCGTTGCGGTCAGGCGCGGGGTGATTGTCCAATTGGCCTCGCCGAAAACGGCGTAGCTGTCGGCGCGAAAGCGGGTGCTGCCGTCGGTGCCATAGCCGTCGAGCAGAGTTGACGGCACCGGCGTGTTGGACGCCCCCGTCGTCGGCCCGATCAGCCAATAGGCTGCGGCCGGGCCATAGATGCTGATCGGCCTTCCGGTGATGGTTTGGGTGTAGAAATACAGCCCCGCCACATAGCTCAAGCGCCGCTGGCCATTGGAGGCGATGCGCAGTTCCTGGCTATACTGGTCCTGGCGGGAGGGGATGTGCTGGGTCAGCTGGATCGGCAGCCCGGTATAGTCGCGGTCATTGTCCGCATCCCAGTTCCAGAAGCGCCACGCACTGACCGAGGTGAGCGTCACGCCGCCAAGCCGCCAGTCGCCGATGACCGAGACGCCGCCCTCGTTGGTGTCCACCCCCAGCGCCGCGTCGATGTCGGTCACCCGGTCATAGGGATTGGCGCTGGCCGGTGTGTAGGGGCCGCCGGGCGCATTGGCGGCCAGAAAGGGATATTGCCGCGCCGCCGGTCGCAGGCTTTGGCCGACGCGCAGATAGACCTGTGTGCAACATTCGCTCTTGAAGCGGGTAAAATCGGCGCTGATGCGCAGCGACACCGCCTCGGTCGGCTTCCATAACAATTGGCCACGCACGGCCTGGTTGCCCAGATCATTCTGCGCACGGCCCAGCCGGACATTGTCGATCACCCCATCGCGCCGCGTCAACAGGCCCGACAGGCGAAAGGCGAGCGCATCGCTGATCGGCCCCGATACCCATCCCTTGGCCTGGGTGTAGGCGTAACTGCCATAGGATATCTCTGCGAACGCCTCGGTCTTGAAGCTCGGCAGCCGGGTCGTGATGTTGATCGCACCCACCGTCGTGTTCTTGCCGAACAATGTACCCTGTGGCCCGCGCAACACCTCGATCCGCTCTATATTCGGCAAAGTCGAACGCGGCGGTGGCGGGGCGGCCGTGATAGACCTGGTCGATATAAAAGCCGACGCCGGATTCGAGTCCGTCATTGGCTTGGCTCACCGCGACCACGCTGCTGCCCAGGCCTCGGATCGTGAAGGCGGTGTTGCGTGGATTGGCGGAGCTGTAGTTCAGCGTCGGCACAAGCACGCTCAACTGCTGCGTGTTGACCGTGTACGATCGGTCGATGAGGTCACCGTCGACCACTGACAGTGCAGCGGGTACTCGGGCGGCATCTTCGTCACGCCGCCGCGCCGTGACCACCACGACGGGAAGCTGCGCGCCATCCTCGCCTGCCGATGGCGTTGTGTCCAATTCGGCTACCGCTATGGATCTGTCCAGGGCCGACGCCGATGTCGCCATGGCGGCGCTTGATACACTCATGGCCGCAAGCATGAGAATGGCACCATACCGGATCATCACGGCAACGTCGCAGAGCAGCCAGGCAGCGCCGCGAGCCCTTGCGTGGAGAACCAGCGAGCGGCGCTTTCGCCGATACATCTTTTCATTCGCGATGCCCCTTCGTCGACTCACTATATTTCACGGTATATAGATAGAAGCCGTGGGAGCATATGGTCGATCGCCGACCAAGCTATGTTTCAAGCGACGCGCGATTGGCTGCACTCACCAACTGCTGTATATGGTGGGAAATAGCATGAGCGGAGCGACGATGCGTTTTGTGATGATGTTGCTCATGGCGAGTTGGTTGGCGGCTGCCGCAGTTGCTGCGCCGGTTCGACCCCGGCCACCGCTGGTGCTCGCAGCTGCCTCGCTGCAGGAATCGATGACGGCGGCTGCCGATGCCTGGGCAGGGCGTGGCCATCCGCGCCCTGTCATCTCCTTTGCCGCATCATCGACCCTGGCGCGACAGCTCGCGGCTGGCGCACCGGCCGATCTGTTCGTCTCGGCGGACGAGGCGTGGATGGACGACCTTGCGGGGCGCGGGTTGATCGCTGGCAGCACGCGCGTGTCGTTTCTCGGCAATAGCCTGGTCGTGGTCGCACCGGCGGCGAGCAATGCCCGGATCGACTTTCGACGGCCCGCGCGCGTCGCGACGCTGCTGGGGGCAGGGGCGCTGGCCATGGCCGATACGGCATCAGTACCTGCGGGAAAATATGGCCGTATAGCTTTGGAAAGGCTAGGTATATGGTCCACGATATCGGCAAATGTGGTGCGGGCTGAGAATGTCCGCGCCGCGATGGCGCTGGTCGAGCGCGGTGCGGCCCCGTTCGGAATCGTCTACGCAACGGACGCTAGGGTATCCAAATCGCTTCGTGTCGTGGGCGTCTTCCCGCCGGGCAGCTATCCGGCGATCCATTATCCGGTCGCCCGGCTCAAGGCGTCTTCCAATCCGCAAGCAGAGGGTTTTCGCCGCTTTCTCGTCTCGCGAGAGGGCCAGGCCATTTTCGTCCGCTATGGTTTCAGCGTAGGCTGACGCCATGTTGTCTCCCGCCGACTGGGCCATCATCTGGCTGACGCTGCAGGTTGGCGCGGTCGCGATGGCGGCCACGCTGCCGATTGCCTTTGCCCTGGCGATGCTGCTGGCGCGAGCCCGCTTTCCCGGAAAGACGCTGATCGACGCCATCGTCCATTTGCCGCTTGTACTGCCGCCGGTGGTGACGGGGTGGCTGCTCCTGCTCGCGTTCGCGCCCGGCGGGCCCATTGGCGGTTGGCTGCACGCATGGTTCGGCGTCAGTGTATTGTTCCGCTGGACGGGCGCGGCGATTGCGAGTGGCGTCATGGCGCTACCGCTGATGGTGCGCGCGATGCGCCTGTCGATCGAAGCGGTTGACCGGCGGCTGGAAAGTGCGGCGCGAACCTTGGGGGCGGGGCGCTGGCATGTGTTTCGCACCATCACGCTGCCGCTCAGCCTGCCGGGTATATTGGCAGGGCTCGTGCTGGGATTCGCCCGGTCGATCGGCGAGTTCGGCGCGACGATCACCTTTGTGTCGAACGTGCCGGGCGAAACGGAGACGCTGCCGCTCGCCATCTACAGCGCGCTGCAAATGCCCGATGGCGATGCGGTGGTGATCCGGCTTGCGCTCGTTTCCGTCGCGCTATCGCTGGCGGCGTTGATGGCGTCGGAAGTGCTGGCGCGGCGCAGTGGGCGGGGTCTGCATGTCCTTTGACATCGATCTGGTTGCCCAGATTGGCGACACACGGGTGGCCGTCGCCTTTACCGCTGGTGAGGGGTTGACCATCCTGTTCGGCCCATCGGGCATCGGCAAGACGAGCATTTTGAACATGGTGGCGGGGCTGCGTCGGCCTGATCACGGCCATGTCGTCGTCGCGGGCAAGCGGTTGTTCGACGCCGTCCAGGGGGTCGATGTGCCTGCACCGTTACGCCGGGCCGGCTATGTCTTCCAGGAACCGCGATTATTCCCCCATTTACGCGTCGGCGCCAACCTTCACTATGGCGAAGCGCTCAGCGTGCCTGCCGACCGCTGGATCGATGCATCCGCGGTCACGGCGTTTCTCGACATCGGCCACCTGCTCAGCCGCTGGCCACGCACGCTCTCTGGCGGCGAGGCAAAGCGCGTCGCGATTGGGCGGGCGCTGCTCAGCGCGCCGCGTTTCCTGTTGCTGGATGAACCCCTCTCATCGCTTGACCGGCCCCGGCGCGAGGAGGTGATGACCGCGATCGAGCATATCCGCGACGTGCTGAAGCTGCCGATCCTGATGGTCACGCATGATCATGCCGAGGCTGATCGGCTCGGCACACGGATCATCGAGATGTAAAAAGAAACGGCCGCCGTCCACGGGTGGACGACGGCCGCAAGCGGCGATGCGCGCAGATCAGAAGCTGACGCGGACCTGACCACCCACGATGCGGGGATCGTTGATGAACCCGGTCAGGTTGTTGAAGTCGATCCCGCTGGTGCTGCGGATCTGGTTGGTTACGTTGCGCACATAAACGCCGAAATCGAGGTTGGCGCTGGCCTTGTAGCCAAGCTTCAGCCCGCCTTCGAGCAGTGGGCGACCACGGAATTCGCGCGCTTCGTACAGGAAGTAGTTGATCGTGCTGCGATAGGCCCAGTCGGTGAAGAAATAGACTTCGCCGCTGCCAACCGGCACCGCATAGCGCCCGGTCCAGTTCGCCACAAAGCGCGGGGCCTGGGGCAGATCATTGCCGTTGATGCGGGCTAGGCCAGCAACAACCGGGTCGGTCGGCGTGCAGGCACCCGAACCGCAGGGCGCAACGCCAATCGATGGATCGCGCAGTTCGGTGAAATTGTAGCTCGCGCTGCCCGTCAAGGTGAGGGCAGGGACTGGCCGCGCCTCGATTTCCGCTTCAACGCCGTAGCCCACTGCATTGGCGGCCGAGAGCAGCCGAGTGGAGTTGGAGGCACCGCCCACAGCGGTCACCTGCAGATCGTCGGTGCTCCAGTAATAGCCGTCGAGCGCGAAGCGCAGCGTGCGATCGGGCGTTGATCCCTTGAAGCCCGCTTCGCCGGAAATCGTCGTCTGCTTGGGCGCAACCACCGGCACGCTACCAAAGGTAACACGGTCCTGGATCGCTGGCCCCTGATAACCCGTTGCGACGCGGGCGTAGAAGCTCACATCCGGCGTAACGGCATAAGTACCGCTCACATCCCAGGTGAACTCGCCGTCATCGGTCAGGGTGCGGATCGGCAGCCGCAGGCCGAACACGATTCCCGAGCCGCCCGGCGTCCGGTCAACGATCAGGTCGTTGCGGTTGTCATGCGAATAGCGGCCACCGGCGCGCAGCGTCAGCTTGTCGGTCGCCTTGAATTCGACTGAGCCGAAGATGCCGTAGTTTTCGTTGCTGTTGCGGTGGTCGATGAACGAATTCAAATCCTGCGCCCGCGATCCGGTCGTCGGAAAATTATAGTTGAACTCGCTGTAGTTCAGCTTCTGGTTGAAATAATAGCCACCGCCCTGCGCCCGGAACTTGCCGAACTCGTCGGATGCAAAGCGCAATTCCTGGCTGAACTCGGCAGGACGGGTAAGGCCACCGGTGTTGACCGGGAAAAGCGCCCGGTTGAGGCCCAGCGGCGGGAAGGCATAGGTGTTGCCGCCGTCGATATCGCCGGTGCTTTCCACGCGCGCCTGTTCATAGGCCGACACCGAATAGAAGGTGCCGATGCCATCGACATGATAATCGAGCTTCAGATTGACGCCCCATTGGCTGAGCGTCTGGCTGGTATAGCCATCAAGCGCCACGCGATCGGGCCGGAAGCCGGCGGAGAAGTTATTGCTGCCTTGCTGGAGCAATCCTGCGCGAAAAACGCGCGGCGTACCATCGAGGTCGCGGCCATGCACGTTAACGAGCGCGTTGAAATCCCCGCTGTTATAGGCAAGCTGGAAACGGCCGGCGAGGTCGGTATACCCCTCCAGCTTGCGGTTCGCGTTGCCGGTGATCGACGTGTTGGTGATCCAGTTGTCGCGCCGCTGCAAAATGCCCGATGCGCGGAACGAGAACCCGCCGCCAAGTGGACCGCCCACGGCTGCCTCGGCGTTCACGGTAGCGTACGTGGCGTAAGACACGCTGCCATAGCCAGAAAAGACGTCACTAGGCTTGGCCGATGTCAGCTTCACAACGCCTGCGGGCGTGTTGCGGCCAAACAACGTGCCCTGCGGCCCGCGCAGGACTTCGACGTTGCTCAGATCGAACACCGGGAATGATTTGAGGAACGGGCTTTCGAGCGCGACATCGTCATACACGACCGACACCGGCTGCGCGGCGTTCGGATCGAAATCGGTATTGCCGAGCCCGCGAATGTAAAAACGCGGGAAGGTGCGGCCGAACGACGATTCGATGTTCAGGCTGGGCGTGCGACCCGACAAGAAACGGATGTCGAGGCCGCTCGAGTTGAGCTGATCGAGCGTGGCGCCGTTGAGCGCGGTGACCGCGATCGGCACGTCCTTGCTCAGCTCCGTGCGACGCGTCGCGGTCACGGTGATCGGCGGCAGGCCATCATTCTCCGCCTCGGTCTGCGCCGCCGGTTGCACGGGCGCTGGATCAGCAGCGAAGGCTGGCGCGGCAGACGCCAGCATCAGCAAGGAAACGCCACTCAGGAGTGGGCGCTTGGCATGGCGTGCACGGATCAGACTGAAAGACATGTTTCCCCCGGGGATAGTGTGTTGGCAATCCTCTCCGTGGTTCATATGTTTCGAACCTTGACGCGTCGGGTAACATATTTGCCATATTGCTCAAGCACAGACAGCCTAACGCGCCTCGTTAGCATGGAGAAAGCTGTCGAGCGTTGCGCTGGGGCAACAGCAGGCGGGCTGTGCTCATGGCCTTTGCATGCGCGCGTGCGTGCACAGTGCCCCCGGTTACCCCTTATTTTGGCGCATCTGCAAACAGCCGTCGTAGAAAGGCGATTTCTGCCTGTGCCGCCAGATCCTGGTTGGGCTTTTTGCGCCAGCCATGGCCTTCATCCGCGAACAGGATGTAGGAAACCGGCACCCCGCGCGACCGGATTGCCTGCACCATCTGCTCGCTTTCACTGCGCGGCACGCGCGGATCATTGGCGCCCTGCTCGACCAGCATTGGCTTGGTGATCCCCGCCACATTGGCGCGCGGGGAGATGCGGGCAAAGACGGCCTGCATCTGGGGTGTGCGTTCATCGCCATATTCAGCGCGCCGGCTGTCACGACGATAAGCCTCGGTATTCTGCAGGAAGGTGGTCCAGTCGCCGATGCCATAGAGATCGACGCCGCCGGCCAGCTTGTCGCTATATTTGGTCATCACCGCGAGCGACATGTAGCCGCCATAAGAGCCGCCATAGACGGCGATCTTGGCCCCGTCGAGATCGGGCTGCGCCTTGATCCAGTCGATCAGCGCGCCGATGTCTTTCACGCTGTCCTCGCGCTTTTCGGCATTGTCGAGATTGAGATAGCGGGTGCCATAGCCCGTCGATCCGCGCACATTGGGGACGATGATGGTGGCCCCCAGCAGATCGGCAAAGGCGCTGGGGGTGGGTGACCAATCGGGGCGTGATTGCCCTTCTGGCCCGCCATGGATGACGATGACGACTGGCGTCTTCGTGCCCGCTGGCACCAGCTTGGTACGATAGACAAAGGCCGGCACCGAGAGCTTGTCGAAACTGGTAAAGCGGATCAGCCTGGGTTCGGGCAGCATTGCGCGGTCGATTGGCCCGACCTCGGATTCGGTCCAGCGCTCCAGTGTGCCCCCGGCCACGTCCCAGCTCCACACATCGCCCGGCTCGGTCGCGGATTCAAAGTCGATCGCAAGCTTGCGCCCGTCGCGTGAGAAATTGAGGTCGCCGATCGAGCCACTCGGCAGCTTTGGTTGCGGCAGTGCGCGGCCAGTAGCGAAGTCGCGGACGACGATCTGCGACAGGCCGTCTTCGTTGATCGAATAGGCAAGGAGCTTGCCATCATCGCTCAGATCGAAATTCTCGACGCCCCAGGCCGACCCCGGCGAGATCGGCGTTAGAGCGCCGGTTGCGATGGTGATTTCAACGAGCCGTTCGACATCGCTGTTGCGATTGCTGATCACCACCACCGATGTGTCGCCCTTGGCGAATCGCGCGCCTGACAGGCTCGCCTTCGCGCCCTTGGCGATCTCGGTCGCCGTCCCGGTGGCAATGTCGAGCAGGAACAGTTGATCCTCGACGGCGGAAATGCGATGCGTGATGAGCAGCGTCTTGCCATCGGCGGACAGATCGGTCGGCACGGTGACGCCGCTGCCCTGGTAGATCATCTGGCGGGACGACGGATCAGCCGGGTTCGCACGCCAGATTTTCCGATCTGCGGAACCCTTGGTCGCCTGCGCCCAATAGATCAGCTTGCCGTCCTTCGCGATCACGATCGAGCCGTTCTGCGTGCCGGTTTCGGTCAACTGCACGGGGTTGAGATCGGGCCCCATTGCATAGATCTGCACCCATTCGTCGCCGCCCGTATCGCGGCTGAACAGCAGCCGGTCGGTGCCGGGGATCGATCGCGCGCCGCCGATCGGCTCAGCGGCAAAGGTAATCTGGCGCCGGTCCATGCCGGGGGCCTTCACGCGGTGAAGCTGCGGTGTCGCACCGAACCGGGTAATGACCAGCATGCTGCCATCGGGCATCCAGTCTGCAAAGCCCGCCGAGCGGCTTTCGCGGTAGCGCGCAAGATCGCGGACCAGTTCGGCGGGGATGGGGGGCACATTCTCCAGCGTCGCCGCGCCGATAACGCGGGTGTCGGCCTGTTGTGCCGCCGCCGGCATCGCAAAGGCGGCAAACATCGTGGCGGTGAGCAGGATGGTGCGCATGATCTTCCCCCTTTGGTTTCGACGAGCGTCGCCGACTTGGCGGTGAGACTAGCCCATTGCCCGTGAGCCGCCAGATAAAAAAACGCCGCCCGGGTTTCCCCGGACGGCGCCAATTTTTTCGCAACTGATCAGATGGGATCAGCTGTCGGTGTTCAGATAGTCCCCCGCATCAGCATCGGTGCCATGGCCGCTCGTCACGACCGCCGCCAGTGCATCATCACCCGTCCCGCCAGCATCGCGTGCCGAACGGTGCAGCTCGGCTGCATGCTCTTCAGCCGCCGAATTGGGCGCGACGATCGCCACCTCGTCCATCCGGCGTTGCGCCACGCGCATGGCCGCATCGCGCGAGTTTGCCGTCACGCGCAGGCGGTTCATGCCGGCGCCCGTGCCCGCCGGGATCAGCCGGCCGACGATCACGTTTTCCTTCAGCCCGATGAGCGTATCCTGCTTGCCCTGGACCGCCGCCTCGGTGAGGACGCGGGTGGTTTCCTGGAACGACGCCGCCGAGATGAAGCTGCGGGTCTGCAGCGACGCCTTGGTGATGCCGAGCAGCACAGGCTTGCCCTGTGCCGGGGTCTGCTTCTTGTCGAGCTTGGAGTTGATGTCGTCCATCTCCTCGCGGTCAACCTGCTCGCCAGCCAGCAGCGTGGTGTCGCCGCCATCGGTGATCTCGACCTTTTGCAGCATCTGGCGAACGATCACCTCAATGTGCTTGTCGTTGATCTTCACGCCCTGGAGACGATAGACCTCCTGGATTTCCGCGACGAGATATTCCGCCAGCGGCTCGATGCCGAGCACTTCGAGAATATCATGCGGATCAGGCGAGCCGCCGATCAGGTTATCGCCGCGCTTGACGTAATCGCCTTCCTGCACGTCGATGA
>CAZXBM010000091.1:0-7834 GCA_964638495.1 uncultured Stakelama sp.
TGGAGGTGACAATGCACTAACAATCAACACGGACCACTCAGTGGGGGCTGGTCAACCTGATGGCTGCGCGGCGGCGCGAGTATCAGATGAAGGAGTGGAAGCGAGCATGGAAGATTCGCGAGATCGAGGGGGTCAATCCAGCGTGGGAAGATCTCTACAACCGGGTCGCACAACCATGAGCGACATCGCGACTGGGCCAGTGGAGGGTTGTTCTTGCCCCGCAAGAACAAGGATCGTCCGGGGGACGATCCGACCCTCCACTCCTTCGCCGGGGAAGCGCTGATGGGCATATTTGAGTTGTTGCCGCATCCGGATTTTCCGAGTGCCTCGATCACATCGATCTGCGTTGAGATCGAACGGCCTCATGCCGAAGCAATGTCGCTGAGGTATCGGGTAACCGGTCGGCTGGCGAATATCCTTGTGCCTGACGAAGTCGAACCCGGGTTTACGGACGGTCTCTGGCGCGAGACCTGTCTGGAAGCCTTTTTGGGCGCGCCTGACCCGTCGCGATACTGGGAATTCAACCTCTCACCTTCGGGGCGTTATGCAGCCTATGGATTCGACGATTATCGGATCGGCATCAAGCCAATGCCTGACTTCTGGATCAGTAAAATTGGCGAATCGCGATGGGCTGATTGCATCGAGCTATTCTGGCTTATTCAGCGTATCAAGGTTGACGAAACCGGCGCTCAGCCACTTGGCTTGTCGTCCGTCATCGCGGAGCGCGACGGCACCAAATCCTATTGGGCGCTCGCGCACCCCCCCGGCCCACCCGATTTCCACAATCGGAATTGCTGGACCGCCCAGCTGCCACCGCCCGAGCCCTCATGACCTCTACCGCTTCCCCGGCGAAGGCCGGGGCCCAGTTGCGGGCCGCCCGTGGCTGGGCCCCGGCCTTCGCCGGGGAAGCAGAGCAAGAAGGGTTGAGGAAAAGGCCATGAAATTCGGTATCGATCGCCTCCTCGCTGACCCCGCTTTGCGCAAGCCGCTGGAGGGCAAGCGCGTCGCCCTCCTCGCGCACCCGGCGTCGGTGACCGAAGACCTCACGCACTCGCTCGATGCGCTGGTGGCCTGCGGCCTCAACGTTTCCGCCATGTTCGGCCCACAGCACGGCGTGCGCGGCGATCTGCAGGACAATATGATGGAGTCGCCCGACTTCACCGACCCCACCTATCATATCCCCGTGTTCAGCCTCTACGGAGAGGTGCGCCGCCCGACCGGCCAGTCGATGAGCACCTTCGACGTGATGCTGGTCGACATGCAGGACCTGGGCACCCGCATCTACACCTTCGTGACGACCTTGCTCTACGTCCTCGAAGCCGCCGCGGCGCACGGCAAATCGGTGTGGGTGCTCGATCGCCCCAACCCGGCCGGTCGCCCGGTCGAGGGGCTCACCCTGCTACCCGGCTGGGAGAGTTTCGTGGGCGCAGGGCCAATGCCGATGCGCCACGGCATGACGCTGGGCGAGCTCGGCCACTGGTTCATCGCGCACTATAAGCTCGACGTCGATTACCGGGTGATCGAGATGGAAGGCTGGGCGCCCGATGCCGCCCCCGGCTTCGGCTGGCCCGCTGATCGCGTCTGGATCAACCCCAGCCCCAATGCCCCCAACGTCAATATGGCGCGCGCCTATCCCGGCACCGTAATGCTGGAGGGCACGACGCTGTCGGAAGGCCGCGGCACGACCCGCCCGCTCGAACTCTTCGGCGCGCCCGATATCGACGCGAAAGCAGTGATCGCGAAGATGCACGCGCTGGCACCTGACTGGCTGAAAGGTTGCACCCTGCGCGACATCTGGTTCCAGCCGACCTTTCACAAGCATGTCGGGCAGCTGTGCAACGGCGTCCACATCCATGCCGAGGGGCCGGGCTATGATCACGCCGCCTTCCAGCCCTGGCGCGTCCAGGCGCTCGCTTTCAAGGCGATCCGCGCGCTGTACCCGGATTACGACCTGTGGCGCGATTTCCCGTACGAGTATGAATTCGGCAAGCTGGCGATAGACGTGATCAATGGCGGTCCGGGGTTGCGGGCGTGGGTGGATGAAGCGTCGGCGATGGCGGGCGATCTGAACGTGATGTCAGCGCGAGACGAAGCGGCTTGGATCGACGAACGCCAGCCATTTTTGATCTATTGATCGCTCGCGATCACTCGGCTGGCGGCAGTTTCGGGTCGCGATCAGTGATGCTGACCAACCCCAGGCTGAGCATGAACGCGAACATCGCGATCACGACGAGATAAGCAAACCAATTGGCATCGAGCGCAAGCATGACGATCTCCCTCTTGAGTGATGAGGGGAGTATTCCTGCTGACCCCAAGATTTGCTTTGACCGTGATCAAATCAGCGTCGTTGGTGCCCGCATCACCGCTTCCGCGTCAACTCGCGCATGCCATCATCCAGCCCGGCCAGCGTTAGTGGATACATGCGGTCGGTCATCAGCTCCTTGATGATCCGCACACTTTGCGAATAGCCCCATTGCTCCTCGGGCACCGGGTTCAGCCATACCGCCGCCGGATAAGTGGTCGTCATCCGGTGCACCCACACCGCGCCCGATTCCTCGTTGAAATGCTCGACCGAGCCGCCGGGATGGGTGATCTCATAGGGGCTCATTGATGCATCCCCCACGAACACCAGCTTGTAATCATGGCCGAACTTGTGGAGCACATCCCACATCGGCGTGCGTTCCGAAAAACGCCGGCGATTGTCCTTCCACACGCCCTCATAGGGGCAATTGTGGAAGTAGAAGAATTCCAGGTTCTTGAACTCGGTCGTGGCCGCCGAAAACAGCTCCTCGCACAGCTTCACCCAGGGGTCCATCGATCCGCCGACATCGAGAAACAGCAGCAGTTTCACGGCGTTGCGCCGTTCCGCGCGCATCACCACGTCGAGCCACCCCTGCCGCGCGGTGCCGTCGATCGTCGCGTCGATGTCGAGTTCGTCCGCCGCACCCTCGCGCGCGAATTTGCGGAGCCGGCGTAGCGCGATCTTGATGTTGCGGGTGCCCAGCTCGCGCGTGGAATCGAGATTGCGGAACTCGCGCTGGTCCCACACTTTCAGCGCGCGCTTGTGCTTGCTCTCCCCGCCAATGCGAACGCCTTCGGGGTTATAGCCTGAATTGCCATAGGGGCTGGTGCCACCGGTCCCCACCCATTTATTGCCGCCCTGGTGTCGGCCCTGCTGCTCCTCGAGCCGCTTTTTCAACGTCTCCATGATCTCGTCCCAGGAGCCGAGCGCCTTGATCGCTTCCATCTCCTCGGCGCTCAGATATTTCTCGGCCACCGCCTTCAGCCAGTCGGCCGGGATCTCGGCCTCAGCTTGGCCAAAACTGGTGGCGATCCCGCGAAAAACCTTGGCAAAGACCTGGTCGAACTTGTCGAGCAGCCCCTCGTCCTTCACATACACGGCGCGGGACAGGTAATAAAAATCCTCCGGCGTTCGGTCGATCACGTCGCGATCGAGCGCTTCGAGCAGAATCAGATGTTCCTTCATGCTGGCCGGGATGCCGGCAGCGCGCAATTCGTCGAGAAAATTCAGGAACATTGTCGCTCCGCCTAATCAAATTCAGCGCTACAATACGCACTGCATGTCCTGCTTCAAAGTTAATTAGCCATTAGGAATTGGAGAGTAGCTGTCACACGCAGATAGGAGCGCAACTTGACCGTATCGGAACGCGGGCTGCAACGGATTGTTAGCGAGACTGCGCGCAGCTGCAGCACCCTGCTGATCGAATGCGCCGACGTAGGCGGGCATGTGGCCGCCGTGTCAGAACGGATGGATCAGCGCGTCGAACAGCTTGATCGGCTGGATATCGTCACCGGCGCTCTGGCAAAGAACCAACGCCTCGTCGCAGAAGCCGTGGATCAGGCCCAGCGTCTGTCGCATGACATCAAGGAAAAGCTGACCCACGCGCGCGGCTCGATCATCGATTCGGTGGCCGGTTTTACCGACGTGACCGATCTGGTCCTGCGGCTTGGAGACCGGATCAACCGGATTATTGATGCTCTTGGTCATGTGCAGGAAGTGTCGCACCTGATTGGCGGTATTGCCCAGCAGACCAACATGCTTGCCCTGAATGCCGCGATCGAAGCCGCCCGTGCCGGCGAAGCGGGCAGTGCCTTTGCCGTGGTCGCAACCGAAGTGAAAAAGCTTGCGCAAAACACGCGCCAGGCGACCCAGCGAATCGATGGCACCATTGCCGCACTGGCTGATGAGGCGGCCATTTTCGGCAACGAAATTTTGACAGGCGTCGAGCACAGCAAAGTCGCCGCGGAGAAATTCTCAGCAATCGAGGCCACCGTGAAGGATATCGGCTCGATCGTGCAGCTCGTTGACGAGCAATCGGCCGGCATTTCGCGCGGTGCGACGCAAATGCATAAAAGCATCGCTGCTGTTAAGGCCGAAACGGTGTCGGCCGCCTGGTCGGTCAGGGCAAACGCCGCCGCCCTCCACGGCGCCCGCGACCGGATCGAAAAGCTTGAGACGATGGGCAATCATATGCTCGATCAGCTCGCCCATAGCGGGGTCGAGATCGACGACACGCCAAACATCGAATTGGCGCAGAAGATTGCTGAGGAAATCACTGCCGTCATCCGGGCCGGCATAGGGCGCGGAGAGATCTCGTCTGATGACCTGTTTGATTGTGAGTACGTGCCGGTTCAGCAAACCAATCCGCCGCAATTCACCAATCGATTCAATATTTTTGCGGATCGTCACATCCGCCCCATTCTCGATCGCGTCAAGCGTGATGGCCCGATGACGATCGGATCGGTGATTTCTGACATTAATGGCTATCTGCCCACGCATCTGTCGCTGCGGTCGCAGCCGCAGGGCAGTGACGTGGAATGGAACAACACCTGGTCACGCAATCGCCGCATCCTCATCGACGATTGCACGCGTCGCGCCATTGCCAGTGAAGCGCCCGCAATGCTCAATTGCTATCGAATGACGCTGGGCAAAGGGGAGTTTCTGCCCCTGAAGAGCGTCTTCGTGCCACTGCGTATTGGGGGGCGGCGTTGGGGTAATTATGAATTCGCCTATGTTGATCAGATCACCGCCGCCGCTGACTCGATTACCCAAGACGCGCTGGCGGCAAGTCTCGCCAGGGTGCTCGCGCCAACCCAGCAGCAGGCAGCCTAACGCCCGATTGTCGATGGGGCGCGTACGGAGCGTTAGCGCGCGTAAACGTCGATCAACGATGCGACATAGTCGGGTTGCCGGGCGGAAAGCTCGGGTGCCTCTTGCCCGCCATAAACAAATCCATCGACTGGATAGCTGCTGGAGCCCAAGCCCTCACTGCCGCGATACCAGACACGGACCGCACTCCAGTCCCCGGCATCCGACACGTCGGTCAGCGTCACATCCTGCTCGACATGGCCGCGCACGCCATCGATGCGCGACCAGTTGGCATGGGTGACCATGACGACACGATCATCGATCACCCGGCTGATCACCGCGACATGCCCAAGTGGCAACCGCGCCGAGCGAGCAAACACAATCACGGCACCAGGGCGAGGGGTATCGCCGCGCGCATATTTCCCCGCCGCCTTTTCCCACCATGTCCACGCATCACCATAAATCTGGATGCCGGAAGCGGCGCGCGCGAAGGGCACGCACTCGCCGACATAATCCAGCAGCGAAGATGCCGTCGCCGGCATGGCCAGGCAACAGGCCAAGGAGGCGAGTGCAACGCGGAACACAGCGACTTTCATCAGTCCAGCTGTGCAGCAAGGGCAATGGAAGAAGCGTGACCGCCTATGGTTAAGGTGCGTTTACCATCAGACCGATGAGACCGTTGTCAGGCGGCTTGGCGTGTTGCCTCTGCTCGGTCGTCGTCATTCGTAGGCGGTTCGGCGCGCTCTGGCTTTCGGCGGGTTGATCGCGCGCGGCGGCCCGCGCGCAGAGCGCGGGCTCGGGTGCGAAAGAGCCGTGCCTTGGCTACGCGCCACGCTGTTGCGGTACGGGTGGCAATGCCCGTGATCGAAGTCAGCAGCAGGATATCGACATAGGTCGATATGTCCCAAAGCATGATGAGTCCCGCGTCGAGCGACCCGCCAATGAGCAGCAGCTCGCTGGCAAACAACAGCACCGGTACCGTTAGCAGCACGAGCAGCACATGCCGGCGCTCGATCCGCATCAGCGACCGGGCCAGCGGGACGATCAATCGTTGCGTGATCACCCGGCTACTCGCGCGCTCGGGCAGTCGCCACAGCGTGATGATGAGAGCGGCGATCAACAAGGCAAGCATTACCAACGTCCTTCCGCAAGCAATCGACGATCACCAGCCTATGTAATCATCGGGCAGGTGCCAAGCGGCGATCGGGCTGGTTGACGAGAGAGACCAGCACGAATGAGATGATCATCAGCAGATACCAAGCGCCCAGCTTTTCAGGCGATACCAGGTGCCAGCCGTCGTGCTGCCCGGGATAAAGCCAGGCGCGTGAAAATGTGCCGATGTTTTCCGCGCCCCAGATGAACAACGCGACCAGAAACCACCCCAGCAACAGCGGCATGGCGCGTGGCGTGCGAAACGGGGTGAACCACACCGGCGTTCGCCAGAACAGCAATGCCGTGACGACGAACAGCCCTAGCCGGACATCGGGAAGCCAGTGATGCGCGAAGAAGTTTATGTAAATCGCGGTTGCCAGCATGATGGTCGCCCAGCGCGGCGGATAATGATCGAACCGGAAATCGAAAATGCGCCACACGCGGGCGATGTAGCTGCCAACGGCGGCGTACATGAATCCCGAAAATAGCGGGACACCGCCGATTCTGAGCACGCTGGCTTCGGGATAAAGCCATGATCCATGCGCGGTCTTGAATATTTCCATCACGGTGCCAACAACGTGAAATGCGAGAATGACCTTGGCCTCGCGAACCGATTCAAGCCGGCAGGCGAGCATGCCCAGTTGGATAACGACGGCGCCGATCGTCAGCAAATCATAGCGCGAAAGCGCCGCATCGGCGGGATAATAGAGGTGCGTCGCGATCAGCATCGCGAGCATCAGCGCGCCAAACAGGCAGGCCCAGCCTTGCTTGAAGCCGAACAGTAAAAACTCATAGACGCCCGCAGCGACGCCTGCGGTCGGCTGAGCGGCCTCTAACCGGGCGCGGACACGGGCGAACCGCGTCGCGCCGCGCGGCTGGCTCATCCCTTGTTCTGCTGTCGCTTCGCCATGAAGGCCAGCCGTTCGAACAGCATGACGTCCTGTTCGTTCTTGAGCAGCGCGCCGTGCAGTGGCGGGATCGCCTTGGTCGGATCGCGGTTCTGCAGCACGTCGAGCGGCATATCCTCGTGCAGCAGCAGCTTGAGCCAATCGAGCAGCTCAGACGTGCTCGGCTTTTTCTTCAGCCCCGGTACGTCGCGGACGTCGTAAAAAATATCCATCGCCTTGTTGACCAGGATTTTCTGGATGCCCGGAAAATGCACGTCGATAATCGCCTGCATCGTCTCGCGATCGGGGAATTTGATGTAGTGGAAAAAGCAGCGGCGCAGAAATGCGTCGGGCAGTTCCTTTTCATTGTTACTGGTGATGACGACGATGGGCCGTTCCACCGCGCGCACGGTCTCTTTTGTCTCATACACATGGAATTCCATGCGATCGAGTTCCTGGAGCAGATCGTTGGGGAATTCGATATCGGCCTTGTCGATCTCGTCGATCAGCAGCACGGGCGGCTTGGGCCGCGTGAACGCCTCCCACAATTTGCCGCGGCGAATGTAATTGCTGATGTCGTGGACCCGCTCATCGCCAAGCTGGCCATCGCGCAGGCGCGCGACCGCATCATATTCATACAGGCCCTGCTGGGCCTTGGTGGTAGACTTGATGTTCCACTCGATCA
>CAZXBM010000091.1:7844-10565 GCA_964638495.1 uncultured Stakelama sp.
GCTCGGCATCGATGGCCTTGGCGATCTCGTAAGCCAGTACGGTCTTGCCCGTACCGGGCTCTCCCTTAACGAGGAGCGGGCGACGCAGCGTGACCGCGGCATTGACCGCAACCTTTAGATCATTGGTCGCGACATAGCTGGCGGTACCGTCAAAGCGCTTCATGGCCATCCCCGTTTTCGAACTTCGGGTTTGGCATAGAGGGTTTGATGGGGCCAGTGCAAGCGGCCCCGGCAGTCGGCGTTACGCGTTGCTGCGGGCGGATGCGCGCGCGTCGAGCAGGTCCCATAGCCCGCGATGCTGGGCGAGGACTTGCTGTACGCCAAAAGCTAAAGCCCGCTCCGCCGGGAGTCCTTCAGAGGACATTGCGACAATGGCTGCGCTGTCCTGCTCGGTGGGGAGCGTACAGGCCTGCACCTGCAATCCCAGTCGATGGGCTGCCGCCTCAAGGATATGGCGGATGGCGGGCCAATCCAGCACCAGCCCGATCGCCGCACCCATGCCGCATCCCTTGCGGTCTGACTGGGCCAACATATCCAGCGCGTGGCGTTGCGCGGTGATTGTGGCCTCCGATTCGGCTTGTCCTGGGGTCGATGGCAGGGGACCTGCAGCGGAGGCGAGCCGGGCGAGCAGGGCCCGTTCGCGGGCGAAACCAGCAACGGCGGCGTTCAGCCATTCAGCCCATGCCGGATGCGAATTGCGCAGCAGGGCGTGGTCCAGAATGCCGGGATGGCGGCCATGCAGCATGCCTAGCCCATGGATTGCATCAGTAATGTCGCGCGAAGGCGCGTCTGGTTGGGCAAGTCGCCGGCACATGAGGTGGCGGATACTGCCGTCAGCGGCAGCCAACGCGGCCAGCGTGGGCCAAGCCCCGCCATTTTGCGATGAAGCCGCTGGTTCAAGAGGCATTTCCCACATCATCCTTTGAAACCGCAAAACCGACCTGGTCGTCCTGCGTGTTGTCAGCATTTGACTATACTAAGCATGTAAATATGCGGTTTATGCCGGCTAACCATAGACGGGATGTGGGAAAGCAGCGCCAAACGGCACCGGCCTGCCACCAGTGGCATGCTAAGTAGGACGGATCGTTAGGCTGTCATTCATCTCCGGTCCGGGAAACAGGCGCCTCAATCAGGGGGCGAAAAGCATGAAGAGTGCGCGCATCGCATCAATCTGCGGGTGTATTGCGATCATGGCCGCCGCTGGCCCCGCGACCGCACTCGCCGATCCCCAGCCGGTCAGCGAGATCGTCACCAAGCCCGGCGATATGGTGGCCGCGACGGTCGAAGGAAAGCCAGTCGCCCTGCGTATCCGCTCCGGTGGGCCTGATCGGCTCATTTTGAACGCGGCTTCTGCCGATCGTCTCGGCCTCAAGCCCGCGATGTTTGTTGGGCGGGCTAACCTGAATGTCGCCGGCCGCCGTGAGTTTGTGGGCAAGAACCGACCGGTCGATTTCACGATTGGTGGCCTGGCCGGCAAAGGCCGCGCGGTATGGTTTCCGGCAGCACCGCCGGTACCGGGCGATGGCAATATTGGCCCATGGGGCATGCCCCAATCGCGCGTCACGATTGTGTTCGGCAACGAGGACACAGCGCCACGTCGGCATGATTTTCCGCTGTTCGGCAATGTCAACAACGGGAGCGTGACCGGGTACCGCGAGGAATCCTTCGGTCTCTTTGCGGCGTTCGATCTCGACGATACCGCACCCTATCCGATTGCGTCAGCAGCAGCCGGGGCGGCAATCGCCAAGGTCTATGGGGGAGAATTGAGCGGGCCTAGCTGGGATGTCGACATCCTGTTCGGCATCAAACGCCCCGTGCGCCTGATGACGCTTGAGCGGCCGTTCCACTTTGGTCCGTTGACGATCACCAAGTTTGCCGTGCGTGTCCGCGATCGGATCGATGCGGCAGGGAGGGGCGAGGAGATCAAGGATGCCGACCGTATCGATGATCCATCCGAAATCGTCGTGGCGGCAAATGCAAAAGGTCAGCGCCCGATTTTTGGCCTTTCAATCCCCCGCGCAACGATGGCCGACTGCTCCAAGCTCAGCTTTGACAAGGCCGCCAAACGGATCGAGCTGTGGTGCAAACCGGGCTGATTCATCAATCCGCGAACGCAATCGCCTCGACCTCGATCAGAAAGTCGGGATCGACAAGGGCGGAAACCCCAACCATCGTGGCGGCTGGATAGGGGCCTGCGCCAAAACAGGCGGCGCGCGCCGCCCTGACGATGTCGGCGCGATCCGGTGTCAGATCGACAACGTACAGCGTCAGCTTGAAAACTGCGGTGATCGGCAGCCCGGCTGCTGCGATTGCGTCTGCAACATTGGCAAAGACTTGCACTGCCTGGGCGGCCAGATCGCCGCGGCCGACAACGGTGCCGGCAGCGTCAAGAGCAACCTGGCCAGATAAATGGACCTGCCGTCCAGCCGGTACGATTGCAACGTGCGAATAGCTTCCGGGAGGCGAAAGCGCCGGCGGATTGAGAAATGCAAGCGTCACCAGTCAGCCCTCTATCAAGTGATCCGCCGATCCAAACAGCGATGCTTTATTGGTCGAGGAACGACCGCATCTTGCGGCTGCGGCTGGGGTGCTTGAGCTTGCGTAGCGCCTTGGCCTCGATCTGGCGGATGCGTTCGCGCGTCACGCTGAACTGCTGGCCAACCTCTTCCAGCGTGTGATCGGTGTTCATGCCGATGCCGAAGCGCATGCGCAGCACGCGTT
>CAZXBM010000092.1:0-10554 GCA_964638495.1 uncultured Stakelama sp.
ATGAAGTTCACGAACGCGCCGAAATCAACGAGGTTGACGACCTTGCCGTCATAGATCTTGCCGACTTCTGCTTCCTCGACGATGCCCTTGATCCAGGCGATTGCCGCCGTGATCTGCGCCGGATCGGACGAGGAGACTTTGATGATGCCCTCATCATCGATGTCGACCTTGGCGCCGGTCATTGCGACGATCTCACGGATCACCTTGCCGCCGGTGCCGATAACGTCACGGATCTTGGTCTTGTCGATCGTGATCGTCTCGATGCGCGGTGCGTGGGCCGAGAGTTCCTCACGGGTGTGATCGAGCGCCTTGGCCATTTCGCCCAGGATGTGCGCGCGGCCTTCCTTCGCCTGATGCAGCGCGACACGCATGATCTCTTCGGTGATGCCGGCGATCTTGATGTCCATCTGCATCGTGGTGATGCCTTCGGACGTGCCCGCGACCTTGAAGTCCATGTCGCCGAGATGATCCTCGTCGCCGAGAATGTCGGAAAGAACCGCGAAGTCCTTGCCTTCCAGGATCAGGCCCATCGCGATGCCCGAAACCGGGCGCTTCAACGGCACACCGGCATCCATCATCGACAGCGAACCGCCGCACACCGTCGCCATCGACGACGAGCCGTTCGACTCGGTGATGTCTGACAGGACGCGGATCGTGTAAGGGAATTCCTCCATCGACGGCAGGATCGGGTGGAGCGCGCGCCAGGCGAGCTTGCCATGGCCAACTTCACGACGACCCGGCGCACCGAAGCGGCCGACTTCACCGACCGAATAGGGCGGGAAGTTATAATGGAGCAGGAAGCGCTCGTACGACAGGCCCGTGAGGCCGTCGATCATCTGCTCGGCTTCCTTGGTGCCCAAGGTGGTCGTGCAGATCGACTGGGTTTCGCCGCGCGTGAACAGGGCGGAACCATGCGCGCGTGGCAGGAAGTGCACCATCGCCTCGATCGGACGGATCTGGGTGGTGGTGCGGCCATCGATACGCTGGCCGTCCTTGAGGATGGCGCCACGAACGATTTCAGCCTCAAGCTTCTTCATCAGCTTGTTGGCGGCCATCTGGTCCTGCGGGCTCGCATCGGCAAAGGCTGCCTTCGCCTTGGCGCGGGCGTCGTTGAGGAGCCCCGAGCGCGCCGACTTGTCGGTCACCTTATAGGCGGCGGCAATGTCCTTGCCGATCAGCTTCTTGAGCTTGTCCTTGGCAGCCGAGAGATCAGCCTGCTCGGCCATTTCCCACGGATCCTTGGCAGCCTGTTCGGCCAGATCGATGATTGCATTGGCGGCTTCGCGGCACGCCTTGTGCGCGAACTGGACCGCGCCGAGCATGACGTCTTCCGACAGCTCCTTGGCTTCCGATTCGACCATCATCACAGCCGCACCGGTGGCGGCGACGACGAGGTCGAGATCGCCGGTCTTCACCTGATCGAGCGTCGGGTTGAGAATATACTCGCCGTCGACATAGCCGACGCGCGCGGCACCGATTGGCCCCATGAACGGCACGCCCGAAATGGTGAGCGCCGCAGACGCCGCGACCATTGCGAGGATATCGGGCTCATTCTCGCCATCATAGCTGAGCACCTGGCAGATCACGTTGATTTCGTTGTAGAAACCTTCCGGGAACAGCGGGCGGATCGGGCGATCGATCAAGCGGCTGGTGAGCGTTTCCTTTTCGGTCGCGCCGCGTTCACGCTTGAAGAAGCCACCGGGGATGCGGCCGGCAGCCGAATATTTTTCCTGATAGTGAACGGTGAGCGGGAAGAAATCCTGGCCCTCCTTCACCGATTTGGCGGCAGTGACCGCGCAGAGGACGACGGTTTCGCCGAGCGTCGCCATCACGGCGCCGTCAGCCTGGCGGGCAACGCGGCCCGTTTCCAGCGTGAGGGTCTTGCCGCCCCACTGGATGCTTGCAGTTTTCGTATCGAACATGTGATTTCCTTCAACACCGGCCGCCAAATGCGGTCCGGGGCCTATGAGTGAGCCGTTATTGGCTCAATTTACTCTCTCAACCCGTTCGGGCTGAGCTTGTCGAAGCCCTGTCCTTTCTTCTTTCTTCCGGATGAAGAAGTGCAGCCCTTCGACAAGCTCAGGGCGAACGGGGAGAGTTTATCTCGGATAACAGGAGCCGAATTGCCCCTGCCCCGAATAGCGAAACGGCCCCCTTGCGGGAGCCGTCCGAATTACTTGCGAAGACCCAGCTTCGCGATCAGATCAGTGTAGCGCTGGCCATCCGAATGCCGAAGATAATCCAGCAGCGACCGGCGCTTGTTGACCATCATCAACAGCCCGCGGCGCGAATGATTGTCCTTCTTGTGATCCTTGAAATGCTCGGTCAGATTGCGGATGCGCTCGGTGAGGATCGCGACCTGAACTTCGGGGGAGCCGGTATCGCCTTCGACGCGGCCATGTTCCTTGACGAGCGCGTCCTTGCGCTCTGCAGTGATCGTCATTCAATTTTCCTTCGACATCGTCACAGGTTGAAACCGCGCACGACCCGCACCTCTCGGTCGGTTGCCTCCACCAACGCGACGGGAATATCTTCCAGCATCGCAAAATAGGGGCCATCGTTCACGGCAATCCCGATCAACACCCGCCCCTGTCGGAGCAGCCCTGCCTGATCGGGGGTGAGGGATAGAGCCGGGATGTCGTCCAGCCCCGCCCTCAGCGGCAGGAGTTTGTCTTCAAGTCCGCGCGCAATACCGAGTTCTGCCAATTTGTCCAGCGATATCGCGTGGGCGAGCGTGAAGGGTCCGGCCTTGGTGCGGCGGAGCATGGTGACATGGCCGACGGTGCCGAGCGCCAGCGCGATGTCACGCGCGAGGCTGCGAATATAGGTGCCCTTGGAAACATGCGCGGTGAGGGTGATTTCCTCAAGCCCCTCCCCTTCAGGGGAGGGGTTGGTGTGGGGGTTGTCCCCAGGCGCGACGGTCTCGGTGAGACTGACAGTCCCCACCCCAACCCCTCCCCTGAAGGGGAGGGGCTTTACGGTCTCCAGCCTGTGAACCACCACCCCTCTGCTCGCCAGCACCACCTCTTCGCCCGCGCGCGCCAGATCATAGGCGCGCTCGCCATCCACCTTGAGCGCTGAGTAGGCGGGCGGCACCTGCTCGATCGGGCCAGTGAAGCGGGGCAGGACCGCCTCGACCTGGGCGAGCGTCGGTCGGACATCGCTTTCGGCAATGACTTTGCCTTCAAGATCAAGCGTATCGGTCTGCGTCCCGAAGGCGACGGTGAAGTCATAGACCTTATCGCTATCGAGCATGCGGCCGGCGAGCTTGGTCGCCTCGCCAATCGCGATCGGCAGCACGCCCGTCGCCAGCGGATCGAGCGTGCCACCATGCCCGACTTTGATGCCACGCTTGCTCGCATCGAACCCCGCCGCCCTTAAAGCCCGCTTTACCGCCGACACGCCCTGCGTCGATCCAAGTCCCAATGGCTTGTCGAGGATGATCCAGCCGTGCACGCCGCTCAGCGCGCCGCGGCGGCGAGCCGTTCCGTGAAATGCTTGCGACAAAGCGCGACATAGCGGTCGTCGCCGCCAATTTCGGTTTGCGCGCCCTCGGCCACCGCGCGGCCCGATGCGTCGACGCGCAGGTTCATCGTCGCCTTGCGGCCGCATTCGCAGACCGATTTCAGCTCGACGAGATTATCGGCGATGGCGAGCAGTGCCGCGCTGCCGGGGAACAGTCGCCCGCGAAAATCGGTGCGCAGGCCATAAGCGAGCACGGGGATGCCGACGACATCAGCGAGATGGGCGAGCTCGGCGACCTGCACTTCGGATAGGAACTGCGCCTCATCGACCATGACGCAGGCGATCGGCGTCTGCGCATGTGCAGCGATGACGATGGCAGCGATATCAGTATCGGCATCGAATGCCGTCGCGCGCTTTTCCAGCCCGATGCGCGAGGCGATCGCGCCGTGGTCGCTGCGGGTGTCGATGGCAGCGGTGAACAGCATCGTGCGCATGCCGCGCTCACGGTAATTGAAATCGGCCTGCAACAGATTGGTCGATTTGCCCGCGTTCATTGACGCGTAGTAGAAATAGAGCTTGGCCATGCGGTGTTATTGCGGCTTCGCCGTGAGCGTGCCGAGCCAGGCGACGAGCGCTTGCGACAGGGCGACGCGCTTGTCGGAGAAGGGATGGTCGGTCTGCCAGATGGCGGTCGTCACCTGCGTGTTGCCGGCATCGCGCGCGGCCTTCACATAACCGGGCACATCGACCCCCCGGGCGCGGGCGGCGCCATAAATGGCGAGCGGGCGATTGCCATAAGCGGCGAGGCGGCGCTCGATATCGAAGCGGTCGCCGCCCTTCACGATTTCCGCTGTCAGCGCTTCCTCGCTGGTGCCGGCGAGTGGGGGCAGATCGGCAACGACCATTTCGTGCCACGCCTTCTTTCCGGACTCTGTTGCCAATGCGCGGCCAGTGCCAGCGATGTTCCAGGCATCGATGATGAACAGGCCGACCACGCCCTTGTCATCGGCGGCGGCATCGCTTGCCATGAAGCCGCCCATGCTGTGCCCGGCGAGCGCGATCCGCGTGGGATCGATATGGTATTTCGCGGCAATGGCGGGATCACGCACGAAAGCGATCGCGGCATGCGCATCATCGGCCGAACCGCCGAACGAGAAATTGCCGGGGCTGCCCCAGGAGCCGTGATAATGCATCGTCAGCACGTTCCAGCCGGCGCGCCGGGCGGCCTGCGCCAGATCGAGATTCTGCTCGTTGCCGGGAAAGCCGTGAAACAGGATGAGCGTGGGGTGCGGCTGGCCGCCCGAGGCCGTGTAGATGAGCGCGTTCATCGCCCCGCCCTTTACAGGCATGACAAACGCGTCGTTGCCGGCGGGGAAGGCAGCGTCGGGCGCGGGATCGGCAATGGCGGGCGACGCATTTTGCGCCAGTGCCGGGGCCGCGACGCATAGCGCGAATGGCAGCAGGGCCTTCATCATGATCATCGCAACGCTCCCCTTCAAAACCGGGCCGAGCCTATCAGGCTTCGGGCTCATCGCCAGCAAGATCGCGCGCCACCTTGGGATCGCGCAACAAGGCGTCGATATGGCTGCCCTCGTCGAAGCTCTCATCGGGCAGGAATTTCAGCTTGGCGGCATATTTGGTGTTCACCCGCCGCGCGACCTCGCTCTGCAGGTAAGCGGTGTTGGTGCGCAGCGCCTTCAACACCACCGCCTCGTCCTTGCCAAGCAGCGGTTTCACAAAGGCGGTCGCGTGGCGCAGATCGGGCGACATGCGCACTTCGGTGACGGTGACCATGTGCTTGGCGAGCGTTTCGTCATGCACATCGCCGCGTGCGAGAATGTCCGACAGCGCATGACGCACCTGTTCCCCCACGCGGAGCAGGCGGACGGAACGGGTTTCGGCGGTGTCAGCTGGTCGCGGCATGCTCCCTCTCCCCTTCAGGAGAGGCGGCTGGGGAGAGTGGTCAGCAACAGCTCCACCTCCCGGTACTGCCCCTCTCCCAACCCTCTCCCCTGAAGGGGAGAGGGCTTACAATTACAATGTCCGCTCGCGCAGTTCGACTTCGTAGGTTTCCAGGAAGTCGCCCGGCTTGATGTCGGTATGGCTGGCAAACGTAACGCCGCATTCAAGGCCAGCGCGCACTTCGGGCACATCGTCCTTGAAGCGCCGCAGCGACGCGATTTCACCGTTATAGATGATGACGTCGTTGCGCGTGATGCGTGCCTTCAGCGCCTTGCGGATGAAGCCATCGACCACCAGCAGACCGGCAGCCCGGCCATGCTTGCCGGCCGGGAAGACCTCGCGGATTTCGGCGCGGCCGACGACCGTTTCGAACGCCTCGGGGCCAAGCTCGCCCGCCATCCCCGCCCTGATCTCGTCGATCAGATCGTAGATGATGTCGTAATATTTGAGCGCGACCTTCTGCCGCTCGGCGATTTCGCGTGCTTTGGCGTTGGCGCGCACGTTGAAGCCGATGATCGGCGCGCCGCTGGCACCTGCCAAGGTCACGTCGCTTTCGGTGATGCCGCCGACGCCCGAATGCAGCACGCGGGCACGAATGTCTGCGGTGCTGATCTTGTTGATCGAGGCCACGATCGCCTCGACCGAGCCTTGCGTATCGGCCTTGACCACCAGCGGATATTCGATCGCCTGCTTTTCCTTGAGCGCAGAGAACATCATCTCCAGGCTGGCCGGCGCGGAGGTCGTCCGCTTGCTGGTAATGACGCCCTGGCGATATTCCGCCACTTCGCGGGCGCGGGCCTCGTTCTCGACGACCTGCAAAGGATCGCCCGCCATCGGGATGCCGGACAGGCCGAGCACTTCGACCGGCATCGAGGGGCCAGCTTCCTTGATCTGGCGACCCTTGTCGTCGATCAGCGCGCGGACCTTGCCGCTTTCGGCACCGACGACGAACACGTCGCCGACCTTCAGCGTGCCGCGGCTGATGAGGATGGTCGCGACGGGGCCGCGGCCTTTGTCGAGCTTCGCCTCGATCACATTGCCCTCGGCCATGCGATCGGGATTGGCCTTCAGCTCCATCAGCTCGGCCTGGAGCTGGATCTTCTCGATCAGCTCGTCCAGCCCGGTCTTCTTGAGTGCCGACACCTCGACATCCTGCACGTCGCCCGACATTTCCTCGACGATGACCTCATACTGAAGCAGCGCCTCGCGGACCTTCTTGGCGTTCGCCTCGGGCTTGTCGATCTTGTTGATCGCCACGATCATCGGCACGCCCGCCGCCTTGGTATGGCTGATCGCCTCAATCGTCTGCGGCTTCAGGCCATCATCGGCGGCTACTACCAGGATGACGATGTCGGTAACATTGGCACCGCGCGCGCGCATCTCGGTAAAGGCCTCATGGCCCGGCGTATCGAGGAAGGTGATCTGCGACTTGTCCTTCATCGTCACCTGATAGGCGCCGATATGCTGGGTAATGCCGCCGGCCTCGCCGCGCACCACGTCTGTGCCACGCAGCGCGTCGAGCAGGCTGGTCTTGCCGTGATCGACATGGCCCATGATCGTCACGACCGGGGGCCGTGGCAGCATCTGCTCGTCGGTATCTTCACCGGTGTCGAGCGCCAGATCGATGTCCGAATCGGACACACGCTGGATGTTGTGGCCGAATTCGGTCACCAGCAACTCAGCGGTGTCCTGATCGATCGTCTGCGTCATGGTGACGGGCATGCCCATCTTGAACAACGTCTTGACCAGGTCCGCGCCCTTTTCGGCCATGCGGTTGGCGAGTTCCTGCACGGTGATCGCTTCTGGCACGATCACGTCACGGACCTGCTTGGCCTGCGCTTCACGCGGGCCGCCAAAGTGACGCTTTTCCTTTTCACGCGCACGCTTCAATGCGGCGAGCGAGCGGGCACGCGCACCATCGCCATCGTTGAGCGCACGGTTGACCGTGAGCTTGCCCGACTGGCGGCGATCATCGACGCCCTTGCGGTCGCGCGCCGGGCGCGCCGGCGGCTCGGATGGGCGCTTTGAGCCGGGGGCCGACGATGGACCGGCGTTGCTCGAGGCAGGCGCCGATGCGGGCGCAGCCGACGATGCGACTTCTGGTTCAGGCTCGGGCTTGCGCACCGGTTGCGGCCGTTCCGGACGCGGCACGGGCGTGAAGCGGCGCGGCGCGGGGATGCTGCTGTCGAGCGTGAGCTCGTTGGGATTGGCGGCGGGCGCTTCGGGAGCGGCATCGGCCGCAGCAGGCGCGACATCGGGCGCGGCGGCATCCGTCACCGGCATCGATTCAGGCGAAGGCTCAGGCGCGGGCGGCGCGTTGCGCGCTTCCTCAGCGCGGCGACGTTCTTCCTCGGCTGCCTCCTGGCGCTCGCGCTCTTCGCGGCGGCGGGCCTCCTCAAGCGCGTTCATGCGCGCTTCGTCGGCCTCGCGCAGCAACTTGGCCTGCAGTTCCTGGCGCGAGAGCAGGCTGTCGCCCGCTTTGCGCGCGGCGCTCTGCGGCGGGGCGGCAGGCGCGACGGGCTGCGGCGCGGGGGCTGGCGCTGCGACAACCGGCTCTTCCTGGACGACGGGCTCGGGCTCACCCGGCCGGCGCAGGACGCGGCGCGACTTCACCTCGACCACCACGGTGTTGGAACGGCCATGGCTGAAGCTCTGCTTCACCTTGCCGGTTTCCACCGTGCGCTTGAGGCCCAGAGGCGCGCGCATGCCCAGTTTCGGCTTTTCGTTGTCGGTATCGCTCATCAGGTCGCTCAAAGTCCTCAAATATTCATGTCGGCAATTGCCGTATCGTCGTCAGCCGGGCCGGATGGTTCGCCGGAATTTTCAAACGCCGATGCGCCCTGCGAGGCCGTTTCGCAAGGCGCAGTCTCCTGCTCGGGTCCGATAAAGTGCAGCCAGCGATCGAGCGCATCGCTCAATCGCCGGGCGGCGCCGGGGTCGGTCACGCCAATATGTACCACATTTTCGCGGCCTAGCGCCACGGACAATATAGGGCGTGCCAGCGGGATGACCAGACCACGCAGGCCACCACCCTCTTCATCGCGCCCGACACGCCATGCCTGATCGAGCTTGCGGGTGCCATCTGCCCCCGCGTCGCTGGCGTGCAGCAGCAGGTGAAGCTTGCCGCTGCGCGCCGACTTTTCGATGCGTTCACCGCCGATGACGATAGTGCCTGCCCGCGATTCAAGGCCGAGCCTGTCGAGCACGGCCTTCTCCAGGGCATCGGCAATCGCGGCGGGGAGATCGTCTGGCAGGCGAAACGCACCCGTCTTGAAGGCGCGTGCCAGTGCGCCCTTCAGCTTGCCCTTGGCGATCGCGGTTTCGAGCGCGCCGCGCGGCACGCCGATCCACGCGCCGCGGCCCGGTGCCTTGGCGCGCACATCGGGATGGATCATGCCATCGGGTGCCAGCGCCAGCCGGACGAGATTAGCCCGCGCGGCTCGATCGCCCGACAGGATGCAGCGCCGGATAGGGTCGGTCAAAATGACGTCTCCCCAAATCCTGCAATAAACCGTTCGGGCTGAGCCGGTCGAAGCCCAGCACTTCTTTTCGACCGTCGACAAGAAAGGCAGCCCTTCGACAAGCTTAGGGCGAACGGATTAAAGCTGACGAAAGCTAGCGCCTCATCGTGGGGGAACCGCATGCGCGTCCTCCCTGTCTGGCGCGGGGGCGTCGCGGTCGGCAATCAGCTCGCCGCCCGCGCCGTAATTTTCCGTCGAGACTTCTTCGATGACGATCTGCACCGCCGCGGGATTCTTGCCCAACCGATCGACGAGCGAACGGGTCACGTCAGCGACGATCTCCGCTTTCTGCGCGCGTGTGGCGCTGCCCGCCAATCGGATGCTGACGAACGGCATCAGGCCTCTTCGCCCTCTGTTTCAGCTTCCGGGGCGTCTTCGTCCTCGAACCAGTGGGCGCGGGCGGCCATGATGATCTCGTTGCCCTGCTCTTCGCTCAGGCCATAATCGGCGAGCACGCCACCCTTGTCCTCGGGCCGACTATCGGGGCGCTTGGTGTCACTATCGGCACGGCGGCGCTGCTCCTGGCGCTTCTTTTGCACCAGCTCGTCAGTCGCGAGATCGGCGAGATCATCGAGCGTTTTGATGCCGGCCTTGCCGAGCGTGACGAGCATCGCCTCGGTCAAATGCGGCATCGTCGCCAGCGCATCCTCGACACCCAGTTCACGGCGGAGCGTGCGGTTGGCCTCCTCACGGCGATCGAGCGCCTCGGTCGCGCGGCTCTGCAGCTCGGCGGCGAGATCGTCGTCAAAGCCTTCGATCGAGGCGATTTCGTCGACCTCGACATAGGCGACCTCTTCGAGCGCGCCAAAGCCTTCAGCAACGAGCAACTGCGCCAGCGTCTCGTCGACATCGAGCTCGTTCTGGAACATTTCAGAGCGCTCGACGAATTCCTTCTGGCGCTTTTCGGAGGCATCGGCCTCGGTCAGGATGTCGATCGCCTTGCCGGTGAGCTGGCTGGCGAGACGGACGTTCTGGCCGCGACGGCCGATCGCGAGGCTCAGCTGATCGTCAGGCACGACCACTTCGATCCGGTCCTCTTCCTCGTCGATCACGACGCGGCTGACGCTGGCGGGCTGCAGCGCGTTGACGACGAAGGTCGCGGTGTCGGGCGACCACGGAATGATGTCGATCTTTTCGCCCTGCATTTCCTGCACGACGGCCTGCACGCGACTGCCCTTCATGCCGACGCACGCGCCGACGGGATCGATGCTGCTGTCATGCGAAATCACACCGATCTTGGCGCGCGAACCCGGGTCACGCGCGGCGGCCTTGATCTCGATGATGCCGTCGTAAATCTCGGGCACTTCCTGCGCGAACAGCTTCTTCATGAAATCAGGATGCGCGCGGCTGAGGAAGATCTGGGGCCCGCGATTCTCGCGGCGCACGTTCAGGATCAGCGAGCGGATACGGTCGTTGACGCGCACCACTTCACGCGGGATCTGCGCATCGCGGCGGATGACGCCCTCGGCGCGGCCAAGATCGACCACGACATGGCCGAATTCGACGCGCTTGACGACGCCGGTGATGATCTCGCCCATGCGATCCTTGAATTCTTCGAACTGACGCTCGCGCTCGGCATCGCGGACCTTCTGGAAGATCACCTGCT
>CAZXBM010000093.1:0-10477 GCA_964638495.1 uncultured Stakelama sp.
GCGTTGCCAATGCCAATGAAGGCCCGGTCATCACCTCGGGCACCAGCGCCTCGTTCGCCGAGAACGCGAGCGGTGCAGTGTACACCGCTACCGCCAACGATGTGGATGCGGGCACCACGCTGACCTTCGCGCTGTCGGGCACCGACGCCGCGCTGTTCGATATCGATGCCGCCACCGGTGTCGTCACGTTCAAGGCGTCGCCCGATTATGAAGCGCCCGGCGATGCCGGTGGCAACAATATCTATGACGTGGTCGTCTCGGCCAGCGATGGCACCAACACCACCTCGCAGTCAGTCGCGATCAGCGTTGCCAATGCCAATGAAGCGCCGACCAGCGCCTATTTCCAGTCCGGGGGGTTCGCCGTCGAAAACGCTGTTACCGGCGCGGTCGTTGGCGTCGTGGCGGCGGTCGACCCCGACACGCTGTCTGGCGACCAGTTCACCTTCGCGTTGGTCGACGATGCCGGTGGCCGGTTCGCCATTGATACGACGACTGGGCAAATCACGGTCGCCAACGGCACGCTTCTTGATTTTGAGGCGGCACCCGTCCACCAGATTAGCGTAAGCGTGACAGACGCGGCCGGCAGCGCAGTGGTGCAGCCGCTCACCATCGGCGTCATCGACACCAATGAAACACCCGTCATCCTCTCGCCGGCTATCGCCAGCGTCGCTGAGAATAGCACGACCGCCTATACCGCTAGCGCTACTGATCAGGATGTCGGCTCGACCATCAACTACACGTTGGGCGGCGTCGATGCGCAGCGCTTCATCATCAATGCAGCAACCGGCATGGTCATGTTCAAGGCCGCGCCCGATTACGAAGCGCCCACCGATTCGGGCGGCAACAATGTCTACGACATCACCATCGGCGCGAGCGACGGCACCAACCTGAGAACCCAGGCGGTCGCCATTACCGTTACCAATGTCAACGAGGCGGCAATATTCGGCTCGGGCACCAGCGCCAGCTTTACCGAGAACGGCACGGGCGTGGCCTATCTGGCCAGCGTGGCGGCTGCCGATGCCGGCACGCTCCTCGCCTATTCGCTATCAGGCGCTGACTCTGCGTTGTTCAATATTGACAGCGCGACCGGCGCGGTCACGTTCAAGTCATCGCCAAACTTTGAAATACCGGCCGATGCCGGCGGCGACAACGTCTATGACGTAACGGTAAGCGCCAGCGATGGCACCAATACGACCTCGCAGAACGTCGCGATCAGCGTCACCGACACCAACGAAGCACCGATCATCACCTCAGGCACCACCGCGACTGTCGCCGAGAACGCGAGCGGCACGGTCTACACCGCCAGTGCCGTTGATGTGGATGCAGGAGCCACCATCAGCTACGCGCTGTCGGGCACAGATGCTGCGCTGTTCAACATCAACGCGGCGACAGGCGCGGTAACGTTCAAGAACGCGCCAAACTATGAAGCCCCGGCAGATGCAGGCGCGGACAATGTGTATAATGTTAACGTCACTGCATCGGACGGGACGCTCAGCGCGATTCAGGCAGTGGCGATCTCCGTCACCAACATCAACGAAGCGCTCGTTATCACCAGCGGGTCGACACAATCGCTAACGGTGAACGAGAACCAAACAGCGGTAACGACGATTGTTGGCAGCGATCCGGACGCGGGCACGACGCTTGCCTATTCGATCGTGGGCGGCGCAGATCGCTATCATTTCTCGATCAATTCCAGCACCGGCGTACTCACCTTTATCGGCAACCGGGATGCTGAGTTACCAGGCGATGCCAATCGCGACGGGACGTACGATGTGCAGGTGCAGGCAAGCGACGGGGCTCTTGCAAGCACGCAGATGCTAAACGTCACGGTCGCCAGCATCAACGAAGCGCCGACCAATATCTGGGCAGGCGCGCGAACAGCAGTAGCGATTATCAATCCCGGTTTTGAAGCGGATTCGCTGGCCGACAACAGTTGGACGAATGAGGCGATTATTGGCTGGATGGGCGTTTCGCCAGCCCTTCATTCGCTCGGTGTCCAAAACATGACGCCGGCTGAATTAGCCAGCGACGCGAGGATTGGATCAAACCTAGCTTATCTGCAAAATGGCGGCACCTCCATCTCGCAAACCCTGTCTGAGGTGCTCGCTTTTGGTACTACATATGAGCTGAGCGTCGATGTCGGCAACAGACAGGATTCTGCCAGCTTCGCTTACGGCACGATCGCGTTGTATGCCGGTTCGACATTGCTTGCCAGCCAGCCGATCGCCGCGCCACCCGAAGGCGGCTGGACAACGCAGCGGCTCGAATTCGACAGTGCAAGCCTTGGGTCGAACTCCTTACTGCTCGGGCAGGCACTCCAAATCAGATTCACCAATACGATTGGAAGCCAGATTAATCTGGACAACGTCACGCTTGATAGGATTGCCGACCCCACGATCACTGAAAACAGTGCGGCAGGCACCGTCGTCACTATATTGGGGGGCAGCGACCCTGAGGGAGACGCGCTGACCTATGCGATCGTGGATGCCTCGGGCACTGCGGTTACCGACAGCTATTTCGCGATTTCGGGCAACCAACTGGTCGTCAAGGCGGGTGCTGCGATCGACTTCGAGACGGCACCTACCCGCTCGCTCTACATCCAGGCAACCGATGCCGCAGGCCTCAGCTACCGTGAGCAGTTGACCGTCATCATCGGCGATCAGGCGGAGAACCTCGTACTGACCAGCGGCGATGACGTGTTCACCGATACCGGGGTGCGCGAATTGTCGGTCGATGGCGGCGCGGGCAATGACTCGATCACCGGCACCAGCGGCAATGATGTGCTGGCAGGCGGTAGCGGCACGGATACCGCGATCTTTGCCAATAACGCCGCTGCCTATAGCTTTGCGCTGGACGCGAACGACAACGTCGTCATTACTGATCTGCCCGCGTCTGGCTCCACCGGCACCGATCGGTTAACTGGCATCGAGACGCTACAATTCGCCGACCGCAGCGTCAGCCTGATTGCGGGTACCAACGCGGGCGGAACAATTGCAGGCACCACTGGTGCCGACGTCCAGGTTGGCGGATCCGGTGTGAACGGCTTCTCTGGCTCCGAGGGCAGCGATACTCTGGTCGGCGGCGACTATGACTTTGCCAGCTATATAGGGTCCACGGCCGCAGTTTCAGTTGATCTTGCCACTGGCATTGCCTCGGGCGGTTTTGCGCAAGGCGACGTGTTGTTGAATTTCGAGCAGGTTGATGGCTCGATGTTCGCCGACGCACTGACTACGTCCGCGACCGGGAGCGTGCTGAAGGGTTATTTTGGTAACGACGTTCTTGTCGGGGGGGCGGGCATCGACGTGCTCCTTGGCGACCAGGATTGGTTGATCGACATTGGGGGTGACGACTCCATCTCAGGCAATGGCGGGGATGACATCATCACGGGCGGCGCGGGGAACGACCTGATCGACGGTGGAACTGGGATCGATACCGCGACATATTGGAATCCGGCCAGCAATTACGCCTTTTCCCTGAACGCCTTCAACCGCGTCGTCGTCACTGATCTTGTGACCTCAGATGGCGTGGATACGCTGACGGAGGTCGAGCATTTACGCTTCACCGACGGAACCTTTGCGCTGCTGCACGGCACGAATGCCAATTCTGCGATTTCGGGTACCGGCGGCGCCGATATCCAGGTCGGCGGCGCGGGCCAGGATACGCTTAGTGCCGGTGATGGCGCGGACATTCTGGTCGGCGGCGGTGGCGCCGATACGCTTGACGGTGGCGCGGGAACGGATACCGCCGTCTATTCAGGCAATCGCAGCGACTATACGATCAGCTACAACAGCGGCACGGCGACCTACACGATCGCCGACAACCGCTCGAGTTTGCCAGAGGGCACCGATACCGTCACGGGTATCGAGAACTTCCAGTTCGCGGACCGTATGATCACGGTGACGACGCCGTCGGACCTGCTCAACGATGCCCCTGTCTTTACGTCGGGCACGACCGCGACGTTCGCCGAGAACGCCACGGGCACGGTCTACACTGCAGCCGCAACCGACCCGGAAGGGGCGACGCCGAGCTACAGCCTGTCCGGCACTGACGCCGCCCTGTTTGACATCGACGCCGCGACAGGCGCGGTAACGTTCAAGACGGCACCCAACTATGAAACACCGACCGACACAGGTGCAAACAACGTCTATGACGTGATCGTCAGCGCCAGCGACGGCACCAACACGACGGCGCAGGGCGTGGCCATCAGCGTCTCAGATGTTGAGGAGCATATCGTCCTTACCGTTGGCAACGATGCGTTTACCGACACCGAGATTACGGAATTGTCGGTCTCTGGGGACAGCGGTGATGACACCATCATTGGAACGAGCGGCAATGACGCGCTCTACGGCAATGCGGGCAACGACGCGCTGATCGGGGGCCTGGGTGACGATTCCTTCGAAGGCGGTGCTGGCGACGATCGCATTCAGGGGGACGGCGGCATAGACACGGCGAGCTATGCCGGGTCATTTTCGGGGGTCACCGTCAATCTGGCGACCAACGTTAACGTTGGCGGCGACGCGGGAAATGACACGCTTCTAGGTATTGAAAACGTCTCCGGATCGGCATTCGATGATTCCCTGACCGGCGACGAGGGGGCCAATGTACTGAGCGGGAGCAGCGGCAATGATACGCTGATCGGCGGCGCTGGGGACGACAATCTGTCGGGAACATCGGGTGACGAGCTGCTCGATGGCGGCACCGGCGCTGACACCATTTCCGGCGGCAGCGGCATCGACACGGTAACTTATGCCGGATCCAGCGCGGCCGTGACGCTCAATCTGGGCACAAGCAGCGCCAGCGGTGGAGACGCGCAGGGGGACGTTGTCAATTCGGTCGAGAACATCATCGGGTCGAACCATAATGACAGCCTTACCGGTAACAGTACCGCAAACATGCTCAGCGGCGGACTTGGTAATGACTTTCTCAACGGCGGATCAGGCAATGATACTCTAACCGGGGGTGCAGGAAACGACACGCTTCAAGGCGGTTCCAACACGGATACCGCGGTGTTCAGCGGCAACTGGGCCAACTACACCATAAGCTACAACGGCAGCACGACCGCCTATACGCTTATCGACACGCGATCCGGCGCGCCCGACGGCACTGACACGGTGACCGGGGTCGAAACTTTCCAGTTCGCCGACCGCACGATCACGGTGACGACGCCGTCGGACCTGCTCAACGATGCCCCCGTGTTCACCTCGGGCGCGACCGCGAGCTTTGCCGAGAACGGCACCGGCACCGTCTATACAGCAGCCGCGACCGACCCGGACGGGACGACGCTCAGCTACAGCCTGAGCGGCACCGATGCGGCGTTGTTCAACATCAACAGTGCAAGCGGCGCGGTGACGTTCATCACCGCACCGAACTTTGAAGCGCCGACCGACGCTGGTGCGAATAACGTCTATGACGTGACGGTGCGTGCCAGCGACGGCGTCAACATCTCCAGCCGCTCCGTTGCGATCAGCGTGACCGACACCGCCGAAAATCTGGTCCTGACGTCCGGCAATGACAGCGTCACCGACAGCAGCGTCACCGAGCTCTCGATTGACGGCGGCGCGGGCAATGACCTGATCACCGGCGGTTCCGGCAATGACGTCATCATCGGCGGTGCCGGGGCGGATACGCTGAACGGCAGTGGCGGCACGGACACCCTTTCCTACGCGACAACGACCGGCAATGTTACCGTGAGCCTTGCGAGCAACAGCGCTTCTGGCAGCGATGCGACGGGTGACGTTATCTCGAATTTCGAGAATGTTACCGGCGGCAGCGGCAATGACTCGCTGACGGGCGATGGCAATGTCAACGTGCTGATTGGCGGCTTGGGCAACGATACGCTGAGTGGCGGCGATGGCAGCGACATCTTCCTGTTTGGCGCGAGCGAGGGCAATGACGTTGTCGATGGCGGCACGGGCGGCAGCTGGATCGATGCAATCGAGCTGAGCAGCGCTGGTGCCCCAGGCGGGGCCGGGAGCTGGTACATCGAGGATAGCGGCGGGACGGTCTACACCTCAGGCGCAGCTAGTGGGACGTTGAATCTCGGCTCCGACCGATCTGGCGTGATCCATTTTGCCGATGGACACACGATCGCCTTTAGCGCGTTGGAACAGGTGAGCTGGAGCTGATTGACCGGCGCTCGCCACCGCGCAGTGGCCCGGCCACTCACCAAATGCCTTCGATGAAACGCGATCGGTTTTTGCTAGCGGAGTGAGCCGGCCACCAGCTTGTGCAGCTTGTTGTGGAGTGCATCGTTCGCCGCGAGGAACTCGTTGCGTTCCATCATCTTGTCGCCACCGCGGAAATCGGTGACGTAGCCGCCGGCTTCCTTCACCAGCAAGATACCAGCCGCAACATCCCAGCGGCTGAGGCTTGATTCCCAATATCCGTCGAAGCGGCCGGCCGCCACCCAGGCCAGATCGAGCGCCGCGGAACCGAGCCGCCGGATGCCCGCCACGCCGGGTGCGACCGCACCGAAGATGCGGGTCCATTGCGCAAAATCGCCATGGCCAAGGAACGGGATACCGGTGGCGATGAGCGATTCCGACAGATCGTTGCGCGCCGACACGCGCAGACGCTGATCGGTGAGCCACGCACCGCGCCCGCGTTCCGCCCAGAAGCTTTCATCCGTGAGCGGCTGATACACCAGTGCCGATGTCGTCTCATACCGCCCATCCGGCTTGGGCTCTTCGACCGCGATCGAAATCGCGAAGTGCGGGATGCCGTGGAGGAAATTGGTGGTGCCATCCAGCGGATCGACCACCCAGCGCGGCTTGTTGGGGTCGCCCGCCACTTCGCCGCGTTCTTCCATCACCAGCGCCCAATCGGGGCGGGCGTGGCTCAGTTCCTCGAAGATCGTCTGCTCGGCGCGCTTGTCCGCCATCGAGACGAAATCGGCCGGCCCCTTGCGGCTGACCTGCAGCTGCTGAACCTCGTTGAAGTCACGACGCAACCGAGGTGCTGCCTTGCGGGCGGCACGCTCCATGACGGTAAGAAGGCCAGAGTGGGATACCATTTGTATTCCTTAAGCCCTCTCCGCTTTGGGGAGAGGGTTGGGAGAGGGCCAGCCAAGCAATGCTGCGCCCGGAACCGCCCCTCACCCAACCCTCTCCCCAAAGGGGAGAGGGCTAAGGAGGGAGAATGAACTAGTCAGCCCGCTTCACATAAGTCTGCTCGTACACATCGACCACGATCCGAGTACCCGCGCCGATATGCGGCGGCACCATCACGCGGACGCCGTTTTCGAGCAGCGCCGGCTTGTAGGAAGACGATGCCGTCTGCCCCTTCACCACGGCATCGGCTTCGACAATGAGCGCCTCAATCGTATCGGGCAGCTGAACGCTGATCGGCCGCTCGTCATAAAGCTCCATCACCACATCCATACCGTCCTGCAGGAACGCGGCCGCATCGCCCAGGATCCCCGCATCGAGCGTGATCTGATCATAGGTCTGCTTGTCCATGAAGGTCAGCTGATCGCCATCGCGGAACAGGAACTGGAAATCGGTAGTGTCGAGCCGCACACGCTCCACCGTTTCGGCAGAACGAAAACGGACGTTGTTCTTGCGCCCGTCGATCAGGTTCTTCATTTCGACCTGCATATAGGCCCCGCCCTTACCCGGCTGGGTATGCTGGATTTTAACCGCCTTCCAGATGCCGCCTTCATATTCGATGATGTTGCCGGGGCGAATATCGACGCCGCTGATCTTCATGGATGTGCCTGTGATGTTGAAAGAGCGAAGGGCGAGGCCTTAGCGCTCGCGGGGGCGCGGGGCAAGCAGGGTGGCAAAGGCCTTCACCGCCGCCGCCTCATCGCCACCCCACACGGCATGCGAGACGGCGAGGAAATCCGCCCCTGCGGCGATGAGCGGCGGCGCATTTACAGGCGTGATCCCGCCGATCGCGACGCAGGGAATTTCGAACATCGTCGACCACCAGCTAAGCAGCACCGGCTCAGCATGATGCTCGACCTGCTTGGTTGTTGTGGGATAATAGCTGCCGAATGCCACATAATCGGCCCCGCCCTCCCCGGCCTCCATCGCAAGATGGCGACTCGCATGACAGGTGACGCCGATCTGCGCGCCTGGACCGAGCACCGTACGGGCCTCGCGCGGGTCGCCATCGTCCTGCCCCAGATGGACACCGTCGGCGCCAAGCCGCTTGGCGAGCGAAATGCTGTCATTGACGATGAACGCAACGTCATGCTCGGCGCAGATCTTCTGCAGCGGATCGGCCAGCGCGGCGGCGGCGTGCTGATCGATATCCTTCACGCGGAACTGGAACGCAGCAACCTGCCCTGCCCCGAGCGCGCGGCGAAGGCGATCGGGGAAGCCGCCGGTGACGTCGAGCGGCGAGATGAGGTACAACTGGCAGGCAGGTCGCCGGTCATCCCGCTTAAACGGCGCGGCAAAATCAGGGTCCAGGGGCCCGAGGGGATCGTCTTCTTCAATCATGCAGGTGGCCCTACTATAGCCAGCAGGAAACCGTCCCATTTTTTTCCGCCCACCGTCTGCACCGCCGTGGCGCTCAAGCGAGGTTCAGCACAGACGGCGTCGAACAGCGCGCGGGTGCCAATGATGCGCGGGTCTTCGCTTGCCGCATCAAGGACACCGCCTTCGCGCACCACGTTATCGACGATGATTGTCGTGCCGGGTCGGCCGAGTGAGATTGCCGCATGTACATAATGCGCGCCATTGTCCTTGTCGGCATCGATAAACACGAAGTCGAACGGCCCCTCGCCCGCCGCGATCATCGCCGCGAGCGTCTCGAGCGCCGCGCCTACCCGAACCTCGACACGATCCGCCAAACCGGCAGCCGCGATATTGGCGCGCGCAACGGTCGCATGGTGTAGATCGAGCTCCAGCGTGACGAGCATGCCGCCTTCGGGTAATGCCCGTGCAAGGCAAATCGTCGAATATCCGCCCAGCGTGCCGATCTCGAGCACACTGCGGGCACCGGCCATTCGGGCAAGCAGGTGGAGCATCTTGCCCTGGGGCGGCGACACATCGATATCGGGCAGGCCGCTGGCGGCATTGGCAGACAGCGTTGCTGCAAGCGCCGCATCCTGCCCCAGCAGCTTGCTACCGATATACGCATCTACCGCCGTCCAAAGAGGATCGGCTTGTGCGATCCGCTCGACCATTATTCTTCGTTCTTGTAGATGCTCACCAGCTTGTCGAGCATCGCCAGCGCATCGGCGCGCGGGCGCTGGAAGGTGTTGCGCCCGATGATCGAGCCGTTGCCACCGCCATCGCGAATGTCGCGCGCGTCCTGGTAGACCGCATCCTCTCCCTTGGCTGCGCCGCCCGAGAACACCACGATGCGCCGACCGGCAAAGCTGCTCTGTACGACATGCGCCACGCGCTTTGCCTGGGTGGAGCTGTCAATGCCCTCATAGGCCTTTTTGGCATCGTCCTGCTCGATATGGTCGCTTGGCAGCTTCACCTTGATGATATGTGCGCCCAGCAGCGCGGCCATGTGTGCCGCATAGGCACCGACGTCGAGCGCAAGCTCGCCCTTTTTGGAAAGCTTGCCGCCGCGCGGGTAAGACCAGATGACCGTCGCAATACCAACCGACTTGGCATGATCGGACATTTCGCGGATCTGCTCCATCATCGCGAACACATCGTCGGAGCCAGGATAAATGGTAAAGCCGATCGCCGAGCAACCCAGCCGCAGCGCATCGTCGACACTGCCGGTAAGCGCCTGGTTGATCTGCGTTGCCCAGCTGTTCGAGCTGTTGACCTTGAGGATGGTTGGAATCTGTCCGGCAAAGGTCGCAGCGCCCGCCTCGATCATGCCGAGTGGTGCTGCATAGGCGGAAAGGCCGGCATCGATTGCCAGCTGAAAATGGTAATGCGGGTCATAAGCCGGCGGATTGACCGCAAAGCTACGCGCAGGGCCATGCTCGAAGCCCTGATCGACCGGCAGGATAATCAGCTTGCCGGTGCCGCCCAGGCGGCCTTGCATCAAAATGCGCGCCAGATTGGCTTTCACGCCGGGATTGTCGGATTCGTAGTTGCCCAAGATGGCCTTGACGGTCGGCGACATCGTTCTTTCCCCTTCGAACGCATTCATTGGTTGAAGGGGCTGTTAGCCGGGTGCGGGGCCGCGGGCAATCGCTTCAAGGCACAACATGTGCCTTATTGATCAAACCATTTCGCCAGCCATTTTCGCGTCTTCATTGACAACGCGGCGTTCCGCCGTCTTTTCGGCGCGGGTCGCCATTTCGTCCCAGGCCTTGGCGGCGCGCAAATAGCGGTCGCGGACATTATCGAGCGTCGCCAGGGCGGCATCGGCTGCCGCTTGCTGCGCACGCTCCCGACAAAATGGTGCAGTGGTCGTCATCGCGAACCCTCCGTCTGTCGGTAGATTGATAAGGTGAAAAAAGGGCGACGGGACAAAACCCGCCGCCCCTTGATCAATCAGGCTGCGGAGAGATTGACCGCAGACATCTTGCCGCGGCGATCCTGCTCCAGCTCGT
>CAZXBM010000094.1:0-10451 GCA_964638495.1 uncultured Stakelama sp.
GCTGCAATGGGCATTCAGGCGTTGCCGAGCATCAATTTCATTTATGCCGATGACAAAGGGAATATCGGCTATCTGTCGAACGGCCAGTTCCCCGTTCGCAAGGACGGTTTCGACTGGAAGGGCACGCTGCCGGGCGATCGGCCCGATCTGTTGTGGACGCAATTTGTGCCGTTTGCGCAGTTGCCGCAGGTCTGGAATCCGAAATCGGGCTATGTATTCAATTCCAACAACAACCCGCTCATCGCGACTGACCCCGCCGATAACATCAAGCCCGATCCACTGGCGCATAATCTGGGCCTGCAAACCAACATGACCAATCGCGCGCACCGCGTGCTGGAAACCTATGCGCGCGACACATCAATCACGCCCGAGGAGTTTGAGGCCTACAAATATGATCTGGCCTATAGCGACCAGAGCGTGCTCGCCGGGTTGATCTCCCAGGCGCTCGCCTATGATGCGAGGGGCAACCGCGACCTGGCGGCTGCACAGGCAATTCTGAAACATTGGGACCGGCGCACCGATACCGGTAATCGCGGCGCGGCGCTGGCGATACTGATGGGCGAGCCCATCGGCCGTGCACTCGAAATGGGCGAACCGACCCCGCCGCTCCGCCCGGCGCTCGATGCAGCGATTGCGCAGTTGAAGAAGCATTTCGGGCGGCTTGATCCGGAATGGGGCCAGGTCAGTCGGTTACGGCGCGGCAAGGTCGACCTGCCCATTGCGGGCGGGCCCGACGTGTACCGGGCGGTCTATGGCAAGAAGCAGGATGATGGTACGCTGACCGCGAATGGCGGCGATACCTTCATCATGTTCGTGATGTGGGACAAAACAGGCAAGCTTTCCTCGCGCAGTATCCACCAATTCGGGTCGGCGACGATGGACGCCAAATCGCCCCATTACGCCGATCAGGCACCGTTGTTCGTTCAGATGAAGACCAAGCCCGTGCTGTTCAACCGGGCCGATCTGAAGGGGCAGATTGAGCGCAGCTATCGCCCCGGCAGATAGTTGCGCGGGGCCGGACTCGTGGGACAATCGCACGGTATCGCCTGGGATAGCGGCCTGACGGCAACCGCTGACATGTCGGACGTTCAAGCGCGGTGTCGCCGAACTCAAAACTCGCCGTCCGTCCAGCTCAGCCGGACCGGCGTTGTAGTTGGTGGAGTCCCGACTGCCTGCTGACGTGCGTGATCTCACCAGGTCGTGAACTCATGAATGGGATTCCCAAAGCGGCGGTGATCTGATTCAGCGTAGCGGCATGAGCCGCTATGATCTGTCGGATTTCGAATGGCGCGTGATCGCGCCGTTGTTGCCCAACAAGCCGCGAGGGGTGCCGAGGGTCGATGACCGGCGGGTGCTCAACGGCATTTTTTGGGCGCTGCGCTCGGGTGCACCGTGGCGCGATCTGCCTGAACGCTATGGGCCGAGGACGACGTGTTACAACCGCTTCGAGCGCTGGAGACAGGTGGGCGTCAGACCGGCAGCAGCTCGAACGGAGCAGTTATGACGTTCCTTTATACAATCTTGCGGTGATCGGGCCGGGACCGGATCATTGGCGAGTTCTCAGCCTTGCCAATGCCGACAGACTGAGCAACGTCGGCCCTGCGCAACGAAGCGAGCCAGACCATGCACACCGCCCAGAAAACGCCCCCCGACAAACTCAGGGCCAAAATCCTGACGATTTTGGGGTTAGTCGCGTTGGCGGGCAACGGCGTGCGGGTGACGGCGCAAACGCCACCCGAAACGCCAGCTGCCAAGGCAGTCGAAGTCGCCGGCGGCGGCCCGGCGGCGCATGTCGAATGGGGCTATACCGGCTCGACCGGCCCGGAACACTGGTCGACGCTCAGCAAGGATTACACGATCTGCAACAGCGGCCAGCAGGAAAGCCCTATTGATCTGAAGGACGCGATTCCCGCCGATCTCGGCACATTAGCGATTGCGTGGAAACCGCTGGCGATACGCGCCACCAATAACGGCCATACGGTCCAATATGATGCGCCCCCCGGCAGCAGCTTTGCGGTCGGTGGCAAGCGCTATGCCCTTGCGCAGTTCCATATCCACCATCCCAGCGAACATCTGCTCAACGGGCGGCGCTTCCCGCTTGAACTCCATTTCGTCCACAAGCTGACCGATGGCAGCTATGGCGTGGTGGGTGTGCTGGTTGCCAGCGGTGCGGGCAATCCGACGCTGAAAAAGCTGATCGATGCAATTCCTGCGGCGCCGGGCGCGACGGGAACCGGCCCGATGATCGACCCCCGCGCGTTGCTGCCGGTCGCGCGCGGCTTTGATCGTTACGAAGGATCGCTGACGACACCGCCTTGCGCCGAAGCAGTTGACTGGGTCGTGTTGCGCACGCCGATCACAGCATCAGTGGCGCAGATCAACAAAGTCGCGGCGCACTTTCCGTTCAACGCGCGCCCGATCCAGCCGCTAGACCGGCGATTCCTGCTCGCGAGCCGCTAAGGATGCGAACGACGGTGCGGATCGCGGCGCTCGCGCTTGCGGCTGGGGTGGCTGCGCCCGCAATCGGCAAGGACCCGCCGACGCTGTATGGAGCGCTCGGCGCGCCCGACAATCTGAAGATCAACGGCAGCACGCGTGTTCGCTTCGAAGCGCTCGATGGTCAGGCCCGGCCAGGATTCGACAGCGCATCCGAACTGGTGAGCCTGCGGTCCACGCTATTTGTCGAATATAATTTCAATCCGATCCGCATCGGCGGCGAGATCCGCGACGCGCGGGTTTATGATTCAGGGCCGGGCACGCCGGTGACCACCAGCGAAGTCAATGCGGTCGAGCCGGTCCAGGCCTATATTGCCGCCGATCTGGGCGGGGTGCTTGGCAAGGGCAGCACGACGTCGCTTCAGGCCGGACGCATGATCATTTCGCTGGGGTCGTCGCGGCTGGTAACGTCCGAGGAATTTCGCAACACCGCCAATGGCTATACCGGCCTGCGGTTCGACCATAAGGCAAAGTCGGGGGCGGCCGCGACCTTGTTCTGGGTGCTGCCGCAGACCCGGCTACCCGGCGACCGGGCCGGGATTGGTGCCAATCGTGTCGAACTGGACCGGGAAACCATCGATCTGGTACTTTGGGGTGCCTATGTCTCGACGCCCAGGCTGATTGCCGGGGGCAAGATCGACATCGGCTATTTCCGCCTTGTCGAAAGCGATGGCAGGACATTCCAGACGTCGGATCGCAACCTCCACACAGTCGATTTCCGGCTATATCGCGATCCGGCGCCAGGTAGGCTCGACTGGGACGCCGAGGGCGCTGTCCAATATGGCACGATCTCGGCAAGTCTTGCCGCCAATGCGCCGACCCGGCGTGTGGCCGCGGGATTTTATCATTTCAGCGTCGGCCGTAGCTTCAACGGGCCATGGGCGCCGCGGTTCGCTATCGAATATGATTATGCAAGCGGCACGCGATCGACCGGCAGTTTTGGCCGGTTCGACACGTTGTTCGGCGGGCGGCGAGTTGATTTTTCACCCAGCGGGATCTTCAACGAAATCAACCGCGCCAATATCTCGTCACCGGGCGTCCGGCTTGAAGTGAAGCCGACCAAGCGCTGGGATGGGATGTTCGATGCGCGTGCGCTGTTCGTGCCTGAAGTTACTGACGCCTTTGCGACGACGGGCGTGCGCGATCCGCTTGGCCGTTCGGGCAATTACGCCGGTGATCAATATGATCTTCGTGCGCGTTACTGGTTGATACCCAAGCTTTTAAGGAGCGAGGTCGATTTCACCTATCTGCGGAAAGGGCCGTTCCTGCGGCAAGCGCCGAATGCCCAGCGCAATGGCGACACCCGGTTCGCCGCGATCAGCCTGATCGCCTATTTCTAGCGTCGCTGCCCTGCCCGGTGGCGCGGCGACCAGCCGCCCGAACGCCGCTTCGCGTTGGAAGCCGATTCACCTTTGGCGAATTAAGGGCAGTGCCGCGCGGGATCGCGGCACCATGGCGGCGCTTGCAGCGGGGCGGACTCAAGGCCTAATACCACTCTATAAGATGTTTGCGTTCCGCCAATTTGTGCCACGATCAGCACCACATGATCGCGTGGCGGGCTTCGTCTCGCGTGCTCCGATGAAAACAGGGTCATTTACCTCATGACATTCCTATCTGCCCCCGTAATGCAGACGATGCAGGCGCTCGCGACGCTATTCCTGATCGTCATCGGCTTGGGCTTCGTCGCTCTGGCGGTGATCTATGCGCTCGACCGGCGGCAACATAGTGACGCCATTCTCCGTAATTACCCCGTGATCGGGCATTTGCGGTACATTATGTCAGGCTTGGGGGAGTTTTTCCGGCAGTATTTCTTCGCGATGGATCGTGACGAACTGCCGTTCAATCGCGCCGATCGAAATTGGGTAGAGTCAGCGTCGAAGAATAGCGATCAGACCGTTGCGTTCGGGTCGACGAAATACATCCGTGAGACGGGAACACCGATCTTCGTCAACTGCCCCTATCCCACGCTGGAAGAGCATATTGAGCACACGCCGCCGATCGTCATTGGTCCGGATTCGCCTAACCCCTATACGGCCAAATCGTTCTTCAACATTTCCGCGATGAGCTATGGTGCCTTGTCGACGCCGGCCGTGCGGGCCTTGTCCAAAGGCGCTTTTGCGGCGCAGTGCTGGCTGAACACGGGTGAGGGCGGGCTTTCACCGCATCATCTGGAAGGTGGCGCCGACATCGTCTTCCAGATTGGCACCGCCAAATATGGCGTGCGCCACAGCGATGGTACGCTGAACGAGGAGCGGCTCCGCGAAATCGCCGCAATTCCCCAGGTCAAGATGTTCGAGATCAAGCTTTCGCAGGGAGCGAAGCCGGGCAAGGGCGGAATCTTGCCAGGCATCAAGGTGACACCTGAGATTGCAGAGATTCGCGGCATCCCCGCCGGAGAGGATTCCAACAGCCCGAACCGTCACCCCGAGATCAACAGCAACGCTGAGCTGCTGGCGTTTATCGCGCGGATCAAGAGGATCACGCAAAAGCCGGTCGGCATCAAGGCGGTGGTTGGCGCTTATGGCTGGCTCGACGATCTGATGGCGATGATCAAGGCGAGCCGCGAAGGGCCGGATTTCTTCACGCTCGATTCCGGCGATGGCGGCACTGGTGCTGCCCCGATGGCATTGATGGACAATGTTGGCTTGCCGATCCGTGAATCATTGCCGCTGGTTCGCGATATCATCAGGAAACACGGGCTCTGCGAGCGTATCCCGATCATCGCGTCGGGCAAGCTGACAACCCCCGCAGACGTCGGCTGGGCCCTGTGTGCAGGAGCAACGTTCGTCAATTCGGCGCGCGGCTTCATGTTCGCGCTCGGCTGTATCCAGTCGCTCAAGTGCAACAAGAACACCTGCCCGACCGGCATCACCACGCATGACAAGCGGCTGCAAATGGGGCTGGACCCAACCGACAAGGCGGTCCGCGTTGCCAGTTATTGCAAGAACCTGAAGCATGATGTCGAGACAATCGCGCATAGCTGCGGCGTGCCGCACGCTCGGCGGCTGCGACGCTTCCATGTGCGCATGGTGTGTCCGGACGGCACGTCGCGGCCGTTGGACGAACTATATCCCGTGAACAATCCGGTCGATACCGGCGGCGCGTTGGAAGTCGCGGAGGCAATGCGCGCATGAGGCAGACGTGAAGGTTCGCCCCGCACCGTCGCGCGACAGGCCGGTGGCAGCCTCAGAACACCGACCAGCCAGTCAATGCGACAAGCCGTTCCAACGCCAGCGCGCCCACTTCGGAATTGCCCGCGGCGTTGAGGCCGGGCGACCATACCGCAATCGCCGCGCGGCCCGGCGCGATGGCCAGGATGCCGCCGCCCACTCCGCTCTTGCCGGGAATGCCTACCCGGAACGCGAAATCGCCGGATGCATCGTAATGACCGCACGTCATCATCAGCGCGTTGACCGATCGCGTCGTCATCGCGCAGGTCTGTTGATGCCCGGAAAGCGGATCGATCCCGTCATTGGCGAGGAACAGCCCCGCCCGCGCCAATTGTTGGCAGTTCATGCGCAGGGCGCATTGATGGAAATAGACGCTCAACACATCCTCCACCGCACCGCACAGGTTGTTGTTCGCGCGCAGGAAATAGGCCAGGCTGGCATTGCGGAACCCGGTATCCGCTTCGGAGGCGGCGACTTCCTCGTCGATTGCGATGTCGGGATCGTCAGCAAGGCGGCGGAGGAAAGCGGTGACCTGATCGATCGTGTCGCGTGGCGTGCCCGCGCCCATCAGCGCATCGGTAACCACCAAAGCCCCTGCGTTGATCAGCGGGTTGCGCGGGATGCCCTTTTCCTGTTCAAGCTGGACGATCGAGTTGAAGCGCGAACCGGAAGGTTCCCGACCGACCCGCTGCCACAATGCCGTTCCGTTCATCTCCAGCGCCAGGGCCAGCGTAAAGATCTTGGAGATGCTCTGGATGGAGAAGGGGGTTTCGGCATGGCCGGCCGATGCCGTGCGGCCGTCGCTCGCCGCGATGGCGATGCCGAATTGGCATGGGTCAATGCGGGCCAAAGCCGGGATATAGTCTGCGACCCTGCCTCGACCGATATGCGCGGCCATATCTGCATGGACGCGGGTGACGATCTCGTTGAGGTCGTGTCCGGAGTTCGTCTTCATCGATTATCCATTCGTCCGTCTGCCGAGGTGCCATCCCTATGACCTATTGTCTTGGAATCCTTCTTCCCACCGGCCTGGTCTTCGCCTCGGATTCGCGATCGAACGCGGGTGTCGACCAGATTGCGATGGTCCGCAAGATGCAGGTCATGGCGAGGCCGGCAGGACGATTCGTCACCGTGCTGTCGGCGGGCAATCTGGCGACGACGCAATGGGTAACGACGACGCTGCGTGAAGCGGCGGGATCAGGCGACCCGGTGCGCGATATCGATTGCGCCCGGACCATGCTTGATGTTGCCAAAATCGTCGGCGACCTGTTGCGCACGGTCGTTGATCGGGACAGCAAATATGTCGGCGCTTATGGCGATCCGGCAGGCAGTTTCATCGTCGGCGGTCAGATCGCAGATGAGCCGCCACGGTTGTTCCAGATCTACGCCGCAGGAAACTTCATCGAAGCGTCGGATCGCTCGCGCTTCCTGCAGATTGGCGAGACCAAATATGGCAAACCGATCCTCGATCGGGGCCTTTCCGCCAGCACGAGCCTCAATGAAGCGGGCAAGCTGGCACTGCTGTCGTTCGACGCAACAATCCGCAGCAACCTCTCGGTTGCCCCCCCGATTGACCTCCTGCGCTATGCCGATGGAAGTTTCTCGGGAGGAGATCTGGTGACCTTCGACGAGATCAGCCCTTATTGGCAACTGTTAAGGCGGGATTATGGGGAAGGGTTGTCGCGCCTCGGGGCCGGGCTGCCGGCACCGCCGTCGGAGATCCTGTAACGATGGGACAGTGCTGCGCGAGCGACCGCCCAGATTAAATCTCATGGCCAGATTCGGCCACGCAGGATGAGAGTTTCCAGTCGTGTCTCAGTTTGAATTTTCGGCCTCGCGCATTTTGTAGGGCCCGCGCTTAGCCGGTGCCGGTGCAGCCGCGTCGATCCGCGCCAGCACATCCTCAAGGGACCAAAGCCGATCGGCAAGCCGCTGATGATCGCGAGCGACAACGGGGCCTTGCTCACCAGCCTGGCGATCCTGCGCCGGGCAAGCCGCAGCAGAACGGCTACGTCGAGAGTTTTAATGGTCGCGGGCGCGACGAATGCCTGAACGAGACGCTGTTCGCGTCGTTGAGGCATGCCCGTTCGGTGCTGAGCAGCTGACGTAACGACTACAACCATGTGCGGCCGCATGGGGGGATTGGTGGGCTGACGCCCGCCGATGCTGCCAGGCGGGTTGTGCAACCCCGCTCGCAAGGGCACGATGACAACCCCGGACTCTACTTATGAATAGAGAAGAAAAGGGTTGCACATCAGTTTCTTAAGTTCGGTCGTCGATTGCTGCGGCCGCTTTAGGTGCCGGGCTGGCAAGCATGGGCAGCGATGTCAGTCGCGCCAAACAAAATGCTCGTCACCATCCGTGGGGCGAACATTGATGACGATAGACCCCAATAACGCGCATCGCCGTTAATTTAGCAACTGCAGCTCGATGTTGCGGAATTCGATCGGATGGCCCTCACTTTGCAGCGCGATATAGCCCCCCGTAAGCTTGATCTTGCCTCCAGCAGCGCCGATCAGCGGTTTGGCATCATCGTCGTTCGGATCAAGCTCGGGTGCCGCATAGTGCAGCACCACCTTGCCGTCGATTATGTGCTTGATGTGCCCATTTGGTAGCACCTCGGCTTCGGTGTGTATCCAGCGGCCATTTTTCTCAACGGGCGAGGATGACAGGATGCAATGTCGCGTCTCAAGCTTCCCGTTGACGTACACGTTGGTTCCGGGCGTACAAAGGTTGCCGGTCGGCTCTGCCGGATCACGCGGTGTGCCCAGAAGCTGTAGTTCGAGGCTGACCGGGAAATCTTGGTCGCGGCGCATCGTCGCGGGTGCTTGGGCATGCAACATCATGCCGCTGTTGCTCGCCTGCCAATTCTGGATCCCGGGCAGCGATTCGCCGAACAGCCGATAGTCGAAACGAATGCGATAGGCCGTGAGCGGGGCCTTCCAGAACAGATGTCCGAACTCTCCTGTAAACCTTGGATAATTAGTGTAGTTTACCCGGATCGCCCCATTTTCGACCACAAACATCTTCAGCGGGTCCTCCCCGAGCGCTCGACCGCTAATCTTGGGCGTCCAGCCATTGAGTGTCTTGCCGTCGAAGATCGGCACCCATCGATGTGGAGCGGGCGTGGCGCCGAGCAATACCAGCATCGGCAGCAAAACTATCAACTTCATCCGCAAAACAGCTCCAAGTGATTGAGCAATCGCTTGGTTACGAGCGATTGCCGAGCGCAAGAATCAGGTCGGGCTTTTCAGCTGCCATCAGCAGCAGAGTGTCGGGGTCCCGCAAGCCGCTGTCAATTGGACAGAGGAAGCGCGCCGCATCGCGCGCAACGGGTTTCGCTTTCGTCCGCCGGCATATGGGTGCGCGCGAAACAGACCGGGTCGGCGATCGTGTCGTCGGTCTGATCCTGCACTGCACCGTCGCGCGTCCAGCCGCCTGCCGCTGCTGGACTTCTTTCTGCCGATCCGAGATTTAAATGCGTCAATGCTCAAACAGGGTCCGCCCAGCGGCCAGCGCCACACAAAATCCGTTCCTTTAACGTTCTCTGCGCGATAAGGACTTGCCATGGTCGGTCCCCAGGTTCGCAAGATCATTCATGTCGATATGGATGCGTTCTTCGCCTCGGTCGAACAACGCGACGATCCGTCGCTGCGCGGCAAGCCGGTGGCGGTCGGCCATGGAGCTGCGAGGGGCGTGGTCGCGGCGGCGAGTTATGAAGCCCGCGAATTCGGCGTGCGATCGGCACTGCCGTCGATCACGGCCACGCGGCGTTGCCCCGACTTGATCTTCGTGCCGCCTCGGTTCGACGTCTATCGCGCTGTGTCGCGCCAGATCCATGCGATCTTCGCCGAATTCACCGCACTCATCCAGCCGCTCTCGCTCGACGAGGCCTATCTCGACGTCACCGATAACCGGCAGGGCATTCCGACCGCCTGGGAAACGGCGAAGGTCATCCGGGCGCGCATCCTGGCCGAAACAGGGCTGTCAGCGTCGGCGGGCATTTCATATAACAAGTTCCTGGCCAAGCTTGCCTCCGATCAGCGCAAGCCTAACGGCCAGTTCGCTGTCACCCCCGACATGGCACTGGCCTGGATCGAGACCTTGCCGGTCGCGCGCTTTCATGGCGTAGGGCCGGTTACCGCCGCAAAGATGAAGCAGCTCGGTATCGAAACCGGCGCCGATCTGCGCGGAAAGTCGCTCAGTTTCCTGCGCCAGCATTTCGGCAGCTCGGGCGACTGGTATCACGCCATCGCGCGCGGCATCGACGAGCGCCCGGTCGATCCCGACCGGGTGAGAAAGTCGACGGGGTCGGAGACGACCTTCGACAGCGACGTAACCGATCCTGCGCGGATCGAGGTCGGCGTGCTGCGGATGGCAGACGATGTCTGGGCCTGGTGCGACAAGGCCCAGTCCTTCGGGCGCACCGTGACCGTCAAGATCAAATTTGGTGACTTTCGCCAGATCACGCGGAGCCGGAGCTCCCCCCAACCGGTGGACACAAAGGCGTTGCTGCACAAGGCAAGCCTTGACCTGGTTCGCTCGACCTATCCACTCGCATCTGGGATCCGCTTGGTCGGCGTCACCGTGTCGAACTTTGTCGCGCCGATGCAAGTAACCGGCGGACTACCGTTATTCGAAGCGGATTAATCATCATCATTGGCTGCGAGCCGACGGGGCTGATGACCGCTTTCGGGGGCAGGGACGTGACTCGCGAATGGCTGGAATTAGGGCGTATTCTGTTGAAAAACTCCCTCTTGCGATCGTGATAAAGTCCTGATTCAG
>CAZXBM010000095.1:0-9544 GCA_964638495.1 uncultured Stakelama sp.
GACCTGTGGCGCAAGATCGCGGGGCTGCCCGAGAGCCGGATTATCCGCATCCCGACCAGCGACAATTTCTGGTCGATGGGCGACACTGGTCCGTGCGGGCCGTGCTCGGAGATTTTCTACGATCACGGCGACCATATTCCCGGTGGCCCGCCGGGCAGTCCGGATGAGGATGGCGACCGGTTCGTCGAGATATGGAACCTGGTGTTCATGCAGTTCGAGCAGGCGGCTGGCGGTGAGCGCACGCCGCTGCCGCGCCCGTCGATCGACACCGGCATGGGGCTGGAGCGCATCGCCGCTGTCTTGCAGGGCGTCCACGACAATTATGATACCGATGTCTTCAAGGCGCTGATCGCGGCATCGGGCGCGCTTACCCATACCCCGACGACCGGCGACACCCAGGCCAGCCACCGCATTATCGCCGATCATCTGCGCACCAGCGGGTTCCTCGTGGCGGACGGGGTGCTGCCCGCCAATGAAGGGCGCGGGTATGTGCTGCGCCGGATCATGCGGCGCGCGATGCGACATGCGCATTTGCTGGGCGCGAAGGACCCGTTGATGCACCGGCTGGTGCCGGCGCTGGTGGCTGAGATGGGCGCTGCCTATCCCGAACTGCTCCGCGCGCAACCGCTGATCGAGGCGACGCTGGCGCAGGAGGAAACGCGCTTTCGCCAGACGCTGACCAATGGCCTGAAGCTGCTCGACGAGGCGACTGCCGGTATGGCACCGGGGGCCACGCTCGCCGGCGAAACGGCGTTCAAGCTGTATGACACATTCGGTTTTCCCTATGATCTGACCGAAGACGCCTTGCGCATGCAGGGCCTGGCGGTTGACCGAGCCGGATTCGATAGCGCGATGGCCGAGCAGAAGCGCGCTGCGCGGGCCGCTTGGAAGGGATCGGGCGAACGGGCCTCAGACGATGTCTGGTTCGATATTGCCGAGGAGTTCGGCGGCACCGAGTTCACCGGCTATACCAGCGATGTCGGCGAGGGCACGGTGATCGCGCTTCTCAAGGACGGCGCGCGGGTCGATCGGGCGGGGCAAGGCGATGTGGTGGTGCTGACCAACCAGACGCCATTCTACGCTGAAAGCGGCGGCCAGATGGGGGATGCCGGGTCCATCAGCAATGATTCGGGGCTGAAGGGCGTGGTGAGCGACACCGCCAAGGCGGTTGGGCGCTTGCATGCGCATCAGGTGAGCGTGGCGGCGGGTGAAATCGCCGTGGGTGACAGCGTCCACCTCGCGATCGATGCGGAGCGACGCGCGCAGATTCGCGCCAATCACTCGGCAACGCATCTGCTGCACGCGGCACTGCGCGCGCGACTGGGCAGCCATGTGAGCCAAAAGGGCAGCCTGGTTGCGGCCGAGCGGCTTCGTTTCGATTTCTCGCACCCAAGCGCGCTGTCGGCGGACGAGATCGCCGATATCGAGGCTGATGTGAACCGGCAGATTCGCGGCAACGTGCCCGTGACGACACGGTTGATGACGCCCGACGATGCAATCGCTGCGGGAGCAATGGCGCTGTTCGGCGAAAAATATGGCGACGAGGTGCGCGTACTCTCGATGGGTACCGGCCCCGAACTGCCTTATTCGGTCGAACTGTGCGGCGGTACGCATGTCAACGCGCTTGGTGACATTGCGCTGCTGAAGATCATTGCCGAGGGTGCGGTATCAAGCGGCATCCGGCGGATCGAGGCGCTGACCGGTGAAGCGGCGCGGCTTTGGCTTGTGGACCGCGACGACAAGCTGCGGACCACGGCAAGCGCGCTGAAGGCATCGCCCGATGAGGTGCCCGCCCGCGTCGCGGCGCTGGTCGAGGACAGGCGGCGGCTCGAGCGCGAACTGGCGGAGGCGAAAAAGGCGCTAGCGCTTGGGGGCGGTGCAGGTGGCGCGGCACCGGCAGGACCGGAACAGGTGGGCGGGGTCGCCTTTGCCGGGCAGGTCGTCGACGGGCTCGATCCCAAGGGGTTGCGCGGCGCGGTGGACGATGTGAAGGGCCGGATCGGATCGGGCATCGTTATGTTTGTGGCGGTGAATGAGGGGCGCGCGTCGGTAGCCGTCGGCGTGAGCGCTGATCTGCTTGGCAGCCATAATGCCGTCGATCTGCTGCGGATTGCCGTTACCACATTGGGTGGCCAAGGTGGCGGTGGACGACCGGACATGGCGCAGGGCGGCGGGCCTGATGGCGCACAGGCGGCGGCGGCCGTGGCGGCGGTGCGCGACGCGCTCGCGGCCATGCCGGCAACGGTATGAGACTCTTCTACGACGCTGGAAACAGGGGCGCGTGATGGAAAAATCGATTGCCCAATTCCGTGCCGACACCGGGCGTTGGCTGATTGGCAGTATTGCCGGTTGGGGCACGCTGCTGCTGTGCCTGATCGGTGTGGGGGTGATCATCATTGCCATGCGCTGGCTGCACAATGTGAGCACGCATTATGAGCTGACCGACCAGCGCCTGATCATCCGGCGCGGCATCATCAACAAGACGACCGACGAGATCGAGCTGTACCGCGTGAAAGACGTGAGCGTTGCCTATTCGATCATCAACCAATGGGTCGATATCGGCGCTATCACGATCCAGTCGAGCGATCCGACGACGCATGGCGGTGCGCTGGTGATTCGTGATGTGCCGCGCGCCCGCGCGATCAGGGAGCAATTGCGCAGCCTTGTCGATGCAGCACGCCAGTTGCGGCGCGTGCGCGAGCTAGACGTCGACCACGAGCTTTGACGGCCGACGCGTTTACTTCGCGAAAATGGAATTGCTGCCTGCATCCGCGAGCCAGCGCATGAAATGGGTGCCACTGCGCAGGCACGCCGACAGGTTATCGCCACCGGTCAGCGCGTAATCAGTTGCGATCAGGATGCACGTGATCGCCAGTAGGGCCTTGATCATCATGCGCGATACTGTGCCCGAGGGAGGTTGAATAACCGTTTGCGGACATGGTCAATCGTGCAATAACCCTGAAATACCCCGGTTTCAGGCGGGTTCGTCCTTGCTGCGAAGGCGTCTAAAGCGGGGTTCGCGCTGCAAGCCCGCCAGCCCTTTGATCTCCTGGCGCAGCGAATCGCGTTTTTCGTGGATGGAGGCGATCACCGGCCCGATTGCGACGCCAAGATCGGCCAACACCGCTTCTGCAAGCTGGAGTGAGCTCTCCAGCGTTTCAGGCACCGCATCGGTGGCGCCGGCTGCGTAGAGCTCTGCGGCATGATCCACATCGCGCGCACGCGCGACAATCGCCAGGCCGGGCACCCAGGCGCGTACCCGACGCGTCAGCCGGACGGTGAGCACCGGATCGTCCATTGTCAAAATCAGGGCGCTTGCGCGGCCAAGATTCAGTCGGTCCACCAACTCCGCGCGGGAAACATCGCCATAGATGACGGCAAAACCCTCGCGGCGCGCCGCCGCGACGACATCGATATCGGCCTCGACGGCGATAAAGGGTTTGCCATGGACTCGCAGCATCTCTGCGACCAGCCGACCGACGCGGCCAAAGCCGATGATGACCGTGCCGGGACCCTCTGGCGCGATCTGCTCTTCTGGCGCGTCGCCAGGTTCGCTGCGCTCGATGATGCGGGCGGACGCTCTGCCGATAAGGCCGAGCAGGGGGGTGATAGTTAGCCCGATCGCGGTAACGGTTTGCCAGAAGCTCGCCGTGCTTGGCAGGATCAGCTCGGCCTGCAGCGCCACCCCGAGAACGATCAGCGTCGTTTCGGACGGGCTCGCCATCAGCACGCCGGTTTCCGCGGCGACCGGCGTTCGCTGCCCGGTAAGCCGCAAGAGGATGAAGGTTGCCACTGCCTTGACCGTGACGACACCCGCCACCCCGAGCAGCAGCGGGACCCAATTGCGCGCAATCTGCGACAGATCGAGCCCCATGCCGACGGTGATGAGGAAGACGCCGAGCGCCAGCCCGCGAAACGGCGCGGTGATGACCTCCACTTCGCTACGATAATCGGTCTCTGCAATCAGCAAGCCGGCCAGCAGCGCGCCAACAATCGGTGACAGACCGACCGCGCTTGTGGCCAGGCTGGCGACGATGACAACGAGGAGCGCGGCGGCGAGGAAGAGTTCCGGACTCTTGGTGCGTGCTGCCTGCGCAAACAGGCGGGGGAGGACAAGTCGCCCGGCCACGAACATCGCGGCCACGGTCACCAGGCCGCCACCCAGCAAGGCGAGCAGACCCCAGCCGCCGCCCGATGCCTGCGGCCCCATTGCCGGCAACGCGAACAGCAGCGGAACGAGCGCCAAATCCTCAAACAATAACATCGCAAAGGCCGCCCGCCCGACCACGCTGCGCGCACCGACAATGGGGAGCACCAGCGCCGTCGAGGAGAGCGCGAGCGCCAGCCCAAGGGCGATGGCACCGGGCCATGATTGGCCCATCAGCGCCAAGGCGAGGCCGATTACCAGCCCGGACGCCAGCATTTCCAACGCGCCAACGCCAAACACCTCCGACCGCATCGACCAGAGGCGCTTGAAAGACAGTTCCAGACCAATCGAGAATAGCAGCAGCGTGATGCCGAATTCAGCAAAGGGCTCGATCGCATCGCGATTGGTAATGGTGACGTGGCGGAGCCAGGGGGCCTCGCTGACGAGGCGGCCAAGACCGCTGGGGCCGGCGATGATGCCGACGAGAATGAAGCCGATGACCGGGCTCACGCGCAACCGCGCGAATGCGGGAATCACCAGGCCAGCCGCGCCAAGGATGACGAGAGCGTCTGAAAAATCGCTGCTGTTCAGGCCGGTGGGCATGCCATTACCCTAGCGGGGGTGCATGGCGATGCCAGCCCTGATGCGTGCATTCTGACGGAAATTGCCCGAAAGAGGTTGGCTCGACCGAATTTTGGGGGGGGCGGCGCGCTACGCGCCAACCCCCATGGCGGTTTCGAGATTGACGCGGACCTGCTCGAAAAACTGTTCCGTCGTCATCCAAGGCTGCTGCGGGCCGATGAGGAGCGCGAGGTCCTTGGTCATATGGCCATTCTCGACCGTTTCGATGCAGACGCGCTCGAGCGTTTCGGCAAAGGCCGTGACTTCCGGCGTACCATCGAACTTGCCGCGATATTTGAGGCCGCCGGTCCAGGCGAAAATCGAGGCGATCGGGTTGGTCGAGGTGGCCTTGCCCTGCTGATGCTGGCGGAAATGGCGCGTGACGGTGCCATGCGCGGCTTCCGCCTCCACCGTCTTGCCATCGGGCGTGAGCAGCACGGATGTCATCAGCCCAAGCGAGCCAAAGCCTTGCGCGACCTGATCAGACTGGACGTCGCCATCATAATTCTTGCAGGCCCAGACGAATTCGCCGTGCCATTTGAGCGCGCTGGCGACCATGTCGTCGATCAGGCGGTGCTCATAGACGATGCCCGCTTCCTTGAACTTGTCCTTGAATTCGGTTTCGAAAACCTCAGCGAACAAATCCTTGAAGCGGCCATCATAGGCTTTCAGGATGGTATTCTTGGTCGACAGATAGACCGGCCATTTCAGGTTGAGGCCATAGTGCATCGAGGCGCGGGCGAAATCGCGAATCGAATCATCCAGATTATACATCGCCAGCGCGACGCCAGCCGATGGGTATTGGAAAACCTCGCGATCGATGACGGTGCCGTCGTCACCCTCGAACACCATGCGCAGCTTGCCTGGGCCGGGAACGAGGAAATCGGTGGCGCGGTACTGATCGCCAAAGGCGTGGCGGCCGACGACGATGGGGTGAGTCCAGCTCGGGATCAGCCGGGGCACATTCTTGATCACGATCGGCTCGCGGAAAATGGTGCCGCCCAGGATGTTGCGGATGGTGCCGTTGGGCGATTTCCACATTTTCTTGAGGCCGAATTCCTTCACCCGGTCCTCATCGGGGGTGATCGTTGCGCATTTCACGCCCACGCCATATTTCTGGATGGCGCGCGCGCTCTCGACGGTAATCTTGTCCTCGGTTTCGTCGCGCTTTTCGACGCCCAGATCGTAATAATCGAGATCGATATCGAGATAGGGGAGAATGAGGCGTTCACGGATCCACTGCCAGATGATCCGTGTCATCTCGTCGCCGTCGATTTCTACGACGGGCGTCTTTACCTTGATCTTCGCCATCGATTGCTCGCTTGTCCTTGGGGGGAATGTTTCCGCCGTCTAGGATGAAGGTCGCCCCTGATCAACCTTCGCAAGCACAGATGGCGATTGCGGCACGCATTTGGTGCGCGCGCATTGAATTGCTGCACCGCGCAAGGTAGATGCACGGCATGGCTTTGCCCGAAAAACCGCCGATCGGCACCACCACCGTCAGCTGGCGCTTCCCCGACGTCCATCCCGAGGGGCGCAAATATGTGCTGATCGCGGGCGCTGTCGCGCTCCTGTCCTTTTTCATCTGGGATTTCGTCACCTGGCCGCTGATTGGCCTGACGATCTGGGTTGCGGCGTTTTTCCGCGATCCGGTGCGGGTGACGCCGCAGGGCACCGACCTGATCGTCGCCCCGGCCGATGGCCTGGTGACAATGATTGAACGCGTGCCCGTGCCGCCTGAACTGGCAGGCGAGAACTGCCTTGGCTCGGCACCTTTGGTGCGGGTGTCGATATTCATGAGCGTGTTCGACGTTCACATCAACCGCACGCCGATTGCCGGGTCCATCCGGCAGGTCATCTATATTTCGGGCAAATTCCTGAATGCCGATCTGGACAAGGCCAGCGAGGAAAATGAGCGCCAGCATGTGCTGGTCGAAGGGCGCGACGGCCGCAAGGTGGCGTTCACCCAGATTGCCGGACTGGTCGCCCGCCGCATTGTGAGCTTCGTCAAAGCCGGCGACATTGTGGCGTCTGGGCAGCGGATTGGCTTGATCCGCTTTGGCAGCCGGGTCGATGTGTATCTGCCCGATGACATGAGCTGTCAGGTGGTGCTCGGCCAGCGGAGTGTGGCGGGTGAGACGGTTCTTGGCCGTGCCAGCGTAGCGACGCCGCTCGGCATCGCCCAATGACCAGCGTTGATCGGTCGGCGATGATCAATCGTCGATGAGACGGCCGACAAGGCACCATATTCGCGGACTGCCGCTTCGCGCCGTGGCACCCAATGCGGTGACCGCGCTGGCGCTATGTTCCGGCCTTAGCGGCATAAGATTTGCGATTTCTAGCGAATGGCAGTCTGCGGTTACGATGATCATGATCGCCGGCGTGCTCGACGGGCTGGACGGCAGGATTGCGCGGATGGTGCGGGGCGAGAGCCGGTTCGGTGCCGAGCTCGATTCGCTGGCCGATGCGATTTCGTTTGGCGTGTCGCCTGCGCTCATCCTGTATCTGTGGTCGCTACATGATTTTCCGCAGCTTGGCTGGCTATGCGCGCTGGTTTTCGCGGTGTTCTGCGCGCTGCGGCTGGCGCGGTTCAACGCGGCGATCGATCTCGACGATCAGCCGCATAAATCGGCGGGTTTTTTGACGGGTGTGCCGGCTCCAGCCGCCGCCGGCCTTGCGATGTTGCCGCTCTATCTGTGGTTCTGGACCGGCGAAGACCTGTTCCGCTCAGCCTGGCTGGTTGCGCCCTGGGTCGCGCTGATCGCTGTCATGATGGTATCGAGCCATGCAACCTTTAGCTGGTCGTCGCTGAAGCTGCGGCGGTCGATCCGGTTCGAAGCGATTGCCGTCGTCGTCCTGCTGGGAGCGGCCTTGGTCTCTGCGCCCTGGCATAGCTTGACGATCCTGTGCGTGATTTACCTGGGGCTGATGCCGCTCAGCGTTCGCAGCTTCACGCGAATCAAGCGGCAGCGCGCCAAGCTGGTGTCGCCGACATCGACGACATCATCGACACTCTGACGACGCGGCGGCGATCGGTACGGCGTGCCACTTGGAGAACATGCGATTGCTCGGTTCCGCTCAGGATGGCCATAATGCGGGGCAGGGCAGGCCAAAGCGTGAGCGCCATCACGCCCATTACCGTCATCAAGGCTGCTGCATATATGGTCAGGCTCAGAATCATCATCATGGCAATTTTTCCATCCGACAGCTTCGCGGATCACTGAGGGTACGCTTCAGTGCGCGTTTAGGTTTCATGTACACTCTTGAGTCTCTATATGTTCCTTTCATGTTCCACTGTCAACGCTTGATTTGAGAACGCAGCTCGGCTAAGCGCCCGGCCTCAACCCCGCATGGGAAGCGCACATCACCGGTGTCGGAGGGAGCTTTGCTCCTGAAGATATTTGCTTCCCAGAGGACAAACCGGAAAGGAACTACCTATGGCGGCACCTGTCGTCTCGATGCAGCAATTGCTTGAAACCGGCGCGCACTTTGGTCACCAGACCCACCGCTGGAACCCGAAGATGAAGCCTTATATCTTTGGCGACCGCAACGGCGTCCACATCCTCGATCTCAGCCAGACCGTGCCGCTGTTTGCGCGCGCGCTCGAATTCGTCGCGGCCTCGACCGCGTCGGGCGGCAAGGTGCTGTTCGTCGGCACCAAGCGCCAGGCGCAGGAGCCTGTTGCCGACGCAGCGCGGCGTTCGGGCCAGCATTTCGTCAATCACCGCTGGCTGGGCGGCATGCTCACCAACTGGAAGACGATTTCGGGTTCGATCAAGCGCCTGAAGACGCTGGAAGAGCAGCTCTCCGGCGACACGACCGGCCTCACCAAGAAGGAAGTCCTCCAGCTCACGCGCGAGAAGGACAAGCTTGAGCTGTCGCTCGGCGGCATCCGCGACATGGGCGGCATTCCCGACGTGATGTTCGTCATCGACGCGAACAAGGAAGAGCTGGCGATCAAGGAAGCCAACACGCTGGGCATTCCGGTCGTTGCGATCCTCGATTCGAACGTGTCGCCAGATGGCATCGCCTTCCCGGTGCCGGCCAATGACGACGCGAGCCGCGCCATCCGCCTGTATTGCGAAGCGATTGCGATCGCCGCGACGCGTGGCGGGCAGCAGCAGCAGGCGCAGAGCGGGCGCGATCTGGGCGCGATGGATGAGCCACCCGCCGAGGAAGCGCTGACCGTGCCGGCTGAGGCCTATGCCGATCCTGAGCAGGTTGCCGCAGCGACTGATCCGGTGATGGCGGCTGGGGGCGAGCAGCAGCTCGACGCCTGAGCCCGTCTCAGAACTGCAATATGGACGGGGTAGGGCGCTAGCCTTCCCCCGTCCGTACCCATATTCGACGAAGATAAGGATATAAGACATGGCCGAGATCACAGCCGCCGCCGTCAAGGATCTGCGCGAGAAAAGCGGCGCGGGCATGATGGATTGCAAAAAGGCGCTCAACGAGACGGGCGGCGACATGGAAGCAGCGATGGATTGGCTGCGCACCAAGGGCCTGGCCGCTGCCGCCAAGAAATCGAGCCGCACGGCCGCTGAAGGGCTGATCGGCGTTGAGGTTTCCGGCACCAAGGGTGCGGCAGTCGAGGTTAATTCCGAGACCGATTTCGTGGCGAAGAACGATCAGTTCCAGACGTTTGTGCGCGACGTTACCTCGGTCGCGCTTGAGCTGGGCGATGATATCGCCGTGATCAAGGCAGCGCATCTGGGCGGCAAGGGCGCTGCTCGCCCTGCCGCCGGACAATTCGCTGCCCTCCGTGGCGCTGGCCCG
>CAZXBM010000096.1:0-9355 GCA_964638495.1 uncultured Stakelama sp.
ACGACGTTGGCCGCCTTATGCCATGGACACCCGTGGCCTGAGCACACCGCTTACGGTGGACCGGCGTTTGTCAAAGGTGATCCGGAGTGCATGTTTGAAAGTGTACCCAGGAACCTTTGCCTTTCGCGAGTTTCCCTTGTCGGCGTTCCCGCAAGCCGCCGATCCTAGCGCTCTAGCCCTCGTCCGCGACGATGAGGTCTGGAGTCAGCTAGCTCCTTGCGATGACGCCCGCGAAGAACTTTTTGGCCTATTCCGATTTCATTTTCCGGCCGGTGCGGACAATAGCGGCTTTGTGGGTTGGCTTGCCAGTCGTTTGAAATCACGGTTTGGAACCGGCGTTTTCGTTACCTGCGGTCAGAACCGAGATGATGGCGGCATCTTCGATTACTGGGGTGTTCCCGAGGCGCTCGCTCCCGATGTGATCGCGGAGGTGCGAGCCCTGGTTGAAGGCGAATAGTGCCACTTGAGGGTCACAACCGTTCGAGGCTGTTGAAGAGTAGCGCTTGCAGCCCTGGACGCAGGGTGATTCACTCCTTCCAGGCGGGCGGGAGTGCAGAACATGATGGGTCGGCAGGTGGCACAAGGGTCGCTTTTCTACGGCTTCCGGCTCGAGGATCATGTGCCCGGCGACCACCTTCTGCGTCGGATCGACGGGCTGCTCGACTTTGGCTTCGTGCGCGAGGCGCTGGCGAGGAGCTATAGCGCGGCGGGGCGGCCGTCGATCGACCCCGAGCTTATGCTGCGGATGCTGTTGATCGGTTACCTGTTCGGCATTCGTTCTGAGCGTCGACTGTGCCAGGAGGTGCACCTCAACCTTGCCTATCGCTGGTTCTATCGCCTCGATCTCGGCGACGCGGTCCCCGACCACTCGACCTTCTCGAAGAATTGTCATGGTCGCTTCCGCGCGTGCGATCTGTATCGCCTGCTGTTCGAGCAGGTGGTCGCCAAGTGCGCCGCCGGCGGACTGGTCGCGGGCCGTGAGCTTGCCGTGGATGGCAGCACGATCATGGCGGACGCAAGCTGGGAGAAAAAGCTGCCTGGCGCGACTGCTGCCGAGGAGCTTCGGGCGCGCGATACGGTGTCCCGGCCCGTGGCCGAGTATCTCGCCGCGCTCGACGCCGCGCTGCCAGTTGCCGCCGACGAACGCTTGTCCGTCGAACCAAAGCAGATCTCGCCGACCGACCCGCAGGCAGCGTTGACGCGCAAGCACGGTCCAGCGCGCTATGCCTATGCGATCAACCCGCTGCTCGACCTCGATACCGACTGCATCCTTGACGTCGAAGCCACGCCCGCCCGCTTCTCGGCCGAGGTCGCGGCAGCCCGAACCCTCATCACGCGAGCCAAGGCGAAGTTGGGCATCGCGCCCGTCCAGCTTGCGGCTGACAAAGCCTATGGCAATGGCCCGCTGCTCGGGTGGCTGATCGACGAGGGCATCACGCCGCATGTGCCGGTGATCGACCGAACGCGACAGCGCGACGACTTCTTCACCCGCGACGCCTTCCGGTACGATCGCGATGCCAACGTCTACCAATGCCCGAACGACAAGCTCCTGACGTACCGGGGCACCGTGCAGGCAAGCCAGGTCCGCGCTTATCGCAGCCGTCCCACCGACTGCGCCGCGTGCGCGCTCAAGCCCCAGTGCACGACAGCCAGGCAACGTGCAGTTACGCGCCTCGTCACCGAAGATGCACGTTATCAGGTCCGTGCCCTCAGCGGCACCGAAGCCTCAATCCGCGCGCGACAGCGACGAAAGCGGATCGAGCGCGTGTTCGGCCACCGAAAACGCAACCTCAACCTCAGATCATTGAAGCTGAGAGGCCTGAACGGAGCTGCCGAAGAATTTACGATGGCAGCTGCCGCCTACAACCTCCAACTGCTTGCCAATCAGGCGGCACCAGCCTGAGCAGAGAGGGTCGCTCGCCCACTCGCTGCCAATGCCGGTAGCGGCCTCAGCCGCCAAGCGCACGGCCTTTTTCAACAGCCTCGAACGGTTATGACACCAAGTGACTGGCCACTATTCGCCCATCGACGCCGAGAAGCGGCCACTCCACACCTGGCCCAATTTCCGTCGAAAACGATTGCCCAGCCAACAGCCGATTTTAGGGAACGCCATTAACGATCTGCGGCATCGTTTGCGCAGCCGGGTTCACATCGTCAGCGCGCGATCATAGCCCGTCAGTTCAAGATAGCCGCGCCCACCCGTGGTCCGCACCGCTCCTTCCCAATAGACCGGTAGACCGCTGCGCCGCGCGTCGAGTTCCTGCACTGAGAAAAGCGGGGTTAGCACCCAGCGGCGCACGCCACCGGGCAACCGCACGATAAGCTCCTGCTTCACAGGATACACCGCTCTCGTCACGGGACTGCGCCACCGTGCCAGCGGGCGAAACACGACGTCGCCGGGTGCCAACACGATCGTTTTGCCGTCGCCCCGGCGAAGCGATCCGCCCGCCCACAGCGTGCCGCCCGCCTTGCGCCGGATGCGGAAGGCCATCAGCGCGCTGCCGTCATCAAAGTTGAGGCCCGTCCAATCCCATCCTTGGGCATCGCCCTGAAGATAGTTGGAGGACCATTCGCGATCGAGCCACGCCTCGCCGGTAACCGCGACCGACGTTCCACCGCGCCGTACATTCCCCGAGACCTTGAGATGCGGGACCGAGTAGTAATAGCTCGCCGCGTTCGGCTGCGGCCCCTTTCGGCTAAACCCGCCTTGGCCCTGCGGCAGTGGCGGCTGGGTCGGCGCGAAATTGAGCGCAAGCGCGAAGTCGGGTGCCACCACTTGCGCCACCCAATGCCCGTCGGCGTGCCGCCGCAGCCGCCAGTCGCGGATCGTGACGTCGGCATTGGCGGTTCCGGCACCGGCCAAGCCGAACCCCGCCCGCGCGGATCGTTCGCCATGCAGCAGTCGGCCGACTCTCGGGTCCGACAGCGCGGCGTGTGCGAACAGCACCTGCCCGGCAGCGAAGCGGCTCGGGTTGGCCGGATCGATCGGCGGCCGGGTACGGAAGAAGGTCACCTGGAACCCGAGATCGGCACCGTCTGCCGTGCGAAGCCATCCGGTGACATACCACCATTCGGTGCGAAACGGTGGATGCGCGCCATGATCGCGCGGGAAGCGTAACGCGATACCGGGCTTCACTACCGGATAGGGAGCCGGCGCAGACGCGGTCAGACTCGCGGCGGCGAGCAGGGCGACGATCGGGGACACGCGCATCACCAATCCTCCCGTACCGATTGCACCGCGCTGCGCGATGTTGCGCGGCGGCCTGCCAGCACGGCGGTCACCGCTGCCGCACCGGTCAGCGCCGCCGCCACCGCCAGCAAGGTGCCAAGCGGAATGCGCGTTGCCATCGTCCAGTTGAACGACTGCGGATTGATCACATGGATCAGCACTTGCGCGAGCACCAGCCCGAGTCCGATCCCAGCCAGTGCGCCGATCAGCCCGACGATCGCCCCCTCGGTCGCCAGCATCGCACCGAGCTGGCCGCGCGTGAGACCGAGATGGCGCAGCATCCCGAATTCGCGCTCGCGCGCCAGCGTCTGCGCCGACATGGTCGCAGCAACTCCGGCCAGCCCGACGAGGATGGCGATCGCCTCGAGCAGATAGGTCACCGCGAAGCTCCGGTCGAACAGCGTCAAGGCGAAGCGGCGCAGGATCGCGGGCTGGGTGATATCGATTTGGCCGCGCAACGCCGGTGGTATGCGCGCGCGCAGCCGTTGCATCACCGCTGCCGCGTCGCTGTGGGCCAAGAGCGTGACCGATGCCTCGTCGCGTCCGGCGTCGCCGGTCAGCCGCTGATAGTCGGCATCGTCGATCAGCGCCGCGCCGCCCTGCCGCGCATAATCACGCCACACGCCCGCCACCGCGAAGCGCGTGCCACCACCGATCGGCAAGCGGATCACGTCGCCGGGGTTCCAGCGGTAGAGCCGCTGCGCCGGTTCCGACACCCAGATCGGCGTGAGGCCAGTTGGCACCACGTCGGCGCGGGCGATCAGCACGAACTGCGGATCCTCCACGCCGCGCTGTGGGCGCGCGACGAGCGCGATCGGCGGACGATCGGGTGCGATGGTCAGCGCGAGCTGTCGGCCAAAGGCAAGGCGCGCGACGCCGGGTGTCGCGGCAAGCCGCGCGCGCGTGGCGGGATCGAAACTGGCGCCCGCGTTGGTGCGCATATACAGATCGGCGCTGAGCACCTGGCCAAGCCAGTCGTCGACCGCGCCGCGAAAGCTCGTCACCATCGTCGCCATCGCGATCATCAGCGCGGTCGAGGCGACGATGCCGCACAGCGCGGTCGCGGCCTCACCCGGCGCACCGTGGAGGTGCCGGATCGCGAGCTGACGCGGAACCGTGCGAATCGCGCCGCGGGCGAGCGGCGCCAGCAGCGCTCGCGCGAACCACGGCACCCCCGCTATGCCACCGGCAAGCAACAGCGCCATCCCGGCAAAACCGAACAGCGGCAAGTGCGCGACCGGCGGCAGCAACGACACCGCGCTGCCTGCGATCAGCAAAGTGGCCGCCGGCCACCACGCCACGCGCTGACGCGGATCGAGCACGTCGCCCGCATTCTTCAACGCCGCAGCCGGCGCGGCGCGCGCTGCCAATCGCGCCGGTACAGCGCTTCCGGCAACCGCCGCGAACAGTCCGATCGCGAAGAAGCCGAGTGCCGCCCAGGGTTGGAACACCAACCCCGCCCCCGCGCCGCGAAAATAGCCGGCACCAAGGTCACCGCCCAGCCAGTGCACTGCGGCCCAGGCAAGCCCATAACCCGCCGCGAGCCCGGTGCCCGATCCGATCACGCCGATCACCACGCCCTCGGCGACGACGGCCGTCACCACCCCGCCACGCGGCATGCCGAGCGTGCGCAGCAGCGCGAAGGCGCGCTGCCGCCGGACAACCGACAACGACTGCGCCGAATAGACCAGAAACCCGCCGGTCAGCAGCGCGACGAGCGCAAGCATGTCGAGATTGACGCGGTACGCGCGGGAAAGCGCATCGCCCTGCAGCGACTGGGCCTGCGCGGTCGAGATCACGGCGTCGCCGGGCATGACCTGTGCAAGCGCCGCTTCCGCCGCCGCGCGATCGGCCACCTTCACATCGATGCGATCGAGCCGTCCGATCCGGTCGAACCGCCACTGCGCTGCGGCGATGTCCATCACTGCGACTGCGCTACCGTCGGCAACCCCGGGGAGCGTACCCGCGATGCGGAGCGGCACCGCACGGCCGTTCGCGGCAATCGTGACTACCGCCCCAAGTTTCGCACCGCTCCGCTCGAGTGCCGCGCGCGACAGGAAGACGCTTCCTTCGTCGAAAACCGCGGTGCCGTCTGCATCAGCCCCCCGCGGGCGGACCCCGATTAGCGTCGGGGTCACCGCCGCCGCCCGCAAGATGTCGAGCCCGAGCAACGTCATGCGCGCTGCACCGATCCGCGCTTCGAGTTGAACGATTGGACTTGCGTCAGCGACACCGTTGGCAAGCGCCACGCGCGGATAAAGGCGCTCGTCGAAACCGAGACGGCTGGTCGCCTTCACGCTCAGGTCGGCGGAGCCATTCACGCCGCGCACCGCGCTGTCGAACGACGCCAGCGCCGAACCGTTGACCAGATGCACCGCAAAGCCGAGCGCGACCCCCACCGCAATCGCCACCGCGGTGACCAGAAAACGCGTCGGATGGAAGCGCCACTCGCCCGCGATCAGCCAGCCGAGAGCCAGCCGCCCGGACCACAGGCCGGGCTCAGCGCGCACGCTCGACCAGGCCCTCGGCGGTGAGCGTCAACACACGGTCCGCGATCGCGGCAGTCGCGTCGGAATGGGTGACGAGTACCGTCGCCGCGCCGCGCTCACGCGCGGCATCGGCGAACAGCGTCAATATGCGCCCGGCCGTATCGGGATCGAGGTTGCCGGTCGGCTCGTCTGCGAGGATGAGCGCTGGCCGATGGACCAGCGCGCGCGCAATCGCCACGCGTTGCAGCTCACCGCCCGACAGATCGCGGGCATAGCCCTCGCCGCGTTCGCCGAGTCCAACCGCGGCGAGCATCGCCTCCGCCTCGACCTGCGCCGCCGCATCGTCGGGCGAGACCAGCGCCAGCGGCAGCGCGACGTTCTGCTGCAGGGTGAGGTACGGCAGGATGTGAAAGGCTTGGAAAACGAAGCCGATCCGTTCGCGCCGCAGTCGGGTGCGCGCGATCTCGTCGAGGCCGCCCAGCGCCATCCCTTCGATCGCCACCTCGCCTGCATCGGCGTCGTCCAACCCGGCAAGGATGTTGAGCAACGTCGATTTGCCGACGCCGGATTCACCGGTAATCGCCACGATCTCCCCGGAGCCCACCGTAAAATTCAGCTCGCGAAACAGCATGCGCGGGCCAGGGACACTTTTTGCGAGCGCGCGCACCGTCAGGAGGGAAGGATCAGCCATCCGCGCTTGTCGCCGGTTGCCAATGCGCCGACAAGACCAATCATACTGGGTATCGGCGCAAAACTCTGACCCTGAAAAGCTACCAGTGGGCTTTCGGGCACGCTACCGGGGCAATGAAGCAGCACTAGCTGGTCGACAATGGCTCCGAAGCGTCGTGGCGGCGACGACCCACATCCGGGCATTAAGCACGCTCACCCCAGTTGCCAGCGGCGGACGCTCGTTCATATGCTCCCGTCGGTGCTCCAAGTGGCCGCGCTCAAGGCTCGGAATGCCGAGAAAATGGTTCGAACCCGTCATTCACAGACCCGACGCCGAGGGCAGCTTCCGGCAGCAGCGGATGTTAGCGGGACAGTCGGCGTCCCGCTTTGACGCGAGCAAGTTTGTGGCCGAAAACGGTCTGGACGTTTGCACTGTGGGGCAGATCAAAGGAACCGAGTAACGCGTCACCTAATTTGGAAACTATGTCCGCGCGCGAACTTCGCGCTTCAGCACGGGCAGCAGATCGGCCTCGAACCAGGGGTTGCGTTTCATCCATCCGGCACTGCGCCATGACGGGTGTGGCAATGGGAAATAGCTGGGCAGGTGTGCCTTAAAGTCCGCAACGCGTTCGGAGAGCGATTGCCCTTTCGTCAGCGGCAGATAACGCGCCTGCGCATAGCTGCCGACGAGCAAGGTCAGGCGGCGGATCGGCAATGTCGCCATCACCTGGTCATGCCATGTTGGCGCGCATTCGGGTCGCGGCGGCAGATCGCCGCTGGTGCCAGTGCCCGGATAGCAAAAGCCCATCGGCACCAGCGCAACCCGCGCAGCATCGTAAAAAATTTCCGGCGTCAACCCTGTCCAATCGCGCAGCCGCTCGCCACTCGCATCATCCCAGGGGATACCGCTTTCATGGACGCGCGTCCCCGGCGCCTGGCCGATGATGACGATCGACGCAGTTGCACTGAATTGAACAATCGGGCGCGGCCCGGCTGCCAGCTGCGCTACGCAAAGGGTGCACGCTCGAATCTCCGCCAGAAGCGCGGCCGCCTGCTCGATCGCCATGCCCCCTCGCTATTTCGCTTTTTTGACCGGCGCGGATGACGCGTTAGCGACCAGATACGCAATAATATCGGCCCTTTGACCGGCGTCTGGAATAGTCAGAAACATTTTTGAGCCCGGTGCCAACTTTTGCGGGCCTAGCAACCACTTGTCCAGCAACGCCGCGGTCCAAACACCGGGCAGTTTCTTGATTGCGGGCGAATAGGCATAGCCCGGTGCCGTCGCGATGCGGCGACCAACGAAGCCTCGATGCGCGGGGCCGATCCGGTTGGCATCAAGTGAATGACAGCCCCCGCATTTCGCCTTGTAGAGCGTCTGGCCAGTCACGAGATTTCCCGCCGCCTCCGCAAGTGCCGGGCCAGCACCGAACGCCAGCCCGACCCCGGCCAGGACTACGCCAATGGCAGCCCTGGCCTTGTTTTGCTTCAGGTTGGTCATCTCAGCCAAACAGATACGCAGCTTTGGGGATCGTCCCGCCCGCCGCATTGTTGAGGATCGCCCAATGAACGGCCTCGTCGGTGCCCAGCTGACCAAAAAGACGCGCCAGCTGGTGGTCCTTAATGGCGGCGAGCTGGCCGACATAGGCGTTTGTCGCGCCCTGCTCGAGGCCGGCCGCGAACTTGATAACATCGCCCTCGGATTTGAGCGAAGCGATGTTCAGTTCCTTGATGTATTCAGCATCGGTCTTGGGCTCGACTGGTTTGCCGCCAGCAGCGGCGATCAGCTTGGCGAGCGACTCGCGGTGCCCCTCATGGTGGCCAAGGAACAGCAGCGCCACATCAAGCACGCCCTTGCTCAACAACCCGCTGCCGCCGGCGATCCGGTAAGCGGCGATGCCTTCATGTTCGAGCGCAAGCGCGCCCTGCATAACGCTGACGTCGGAACCCGTGGTGGCGATCTTGCGTTTGGTTGTCGCCCCACCTGCAAGTAGCGGCGTTGCGATGCTTGCCATGCCGATACCCGCCACAGCGACTCCGGCGGATCGGAACAAGGCACGGCGGGTTTGCGGATTGGTATCAATCAAATCGGTCATGATGTTCTCCTGTGTTTTGGTCGTGCGTTCAGCCGGCGATCTTCACCGCCGCCGGTCTTCGTGCTTCTTCGGGCAAGAAACCTATGTCCCTGACGAAACATATCCTTGCGCATCCGGATGTCGCCGCTCAAGCCAAGCTGGCCAAGTTGGGGCAACCGGCATCATGGTCGGGACGGTAAGCGTCATTTATCACGGTACCGCGACGACCAACCGGGTCCACCGCGCACGCTATTTCTTCAAAACTGGATAGCCCTCGACATAAGTCCAGTCGCTTGCCTTGGCGGGAAGGTGGCAGGTCAGGCAGTCGGTCTTGTAATCGGTCGATGTCGTCTTGGTCGGCTTGCCCGCATCAAACCATGCCCAGCCCCAGCCATCACCCCACAATTTGTTGCCGGGATGGCTGTTCTTGCTGTCTTTCACCATGACGAACCAGCCCATCAGCGTGTCGGCGCGGCTGATGGTTCCCGTGGTCATCGCCCCGGTCTTGGCCCCGAATACTTCTTTCACCAGCGTGGTGCCGTCCGGAAACTTTCCAGTGGCACGGTGCGCGGCAGCGGCACCGGGGGAAGCATACACGATGTGAAGCTGCTGCGATCCAGCCGTTGCCTCCGCCGCGACGGCCCAGGTACCGAGATATTGGTAGCTGTCGCGATAGTTCGCCGGCACATGCAGGCCACCCTTCGCATTCGCGCCGACATCCGCCACGATTGCCTTCGACGCGGGGACACAGGCCGAGACGGACAGGCCAAGGATCGGCACGCTGAGGCCGATCATCGCCCAGCGAAGCTGTCGAACGCCGGTCAAAGGTCGAGCCGCGGATAGAATTGCGTCCAGACCATATCTTTCTTGGCGCCATCGATATGACATTGCGC
>CAZXBM010000097.1:0-8876 GCA_964638495.1 uncultured Stakelama sp.
GCCCAGCAGCGTCATGACGATCGACCAGGTTTCCTCCCCGCTCGAGCACCCCGCCGACCAGACCCGCACGGGCTTGCCCGCCGCCGCGCGCTTGAGGAGAGCGGGCCGCACCTTGGCACCGAGGTGATCGAAATGATGTTCTTCGCGAAAGAAGAAGGTGTGATTGGTGGTGAGCGCACAAATTGCCCGGCGGCGTTCGACCTCATCCTTTTCGATGCGCTTTACATAAGCGGCAAAGGTACCGCAGCCGGTGTTGCGCACCAGCGGGGCGAGCCGCGAATAGACCAGCATTGCCTTGCCTGGCACCAGCACGATGCCGGCGGTTTGATGGACGATCTGGCGCACCGCCTCGAAATCGGCGGGCGCATAGACGCCCTTGCCGATGCCCGGCAGCATTTCGAATGCCTGGGCGAGCGCGTTCATGCCGCCACCTTGAGTGGTGGTGCATCCTGCACTGCCCCCGCGACGAGCCCGTCGACATCAACGATGAGCGCGACGCGGCCATTACCGAGAATGGTCGCGCCTGCGACGCCTTCCACCGAGCGATAATGCGTATCGAGGCTTTTGATGACGAACTGGCGCTGGTCGCAGATGGTATCGACGAGCAAAGCTGCCTGGCCGGCAACTTCGGTTTCGACGACGATGAGCACCGCTTGTGTCGGATCGGCGATCGCACCGCGCGCGCCCACCGGGCCTTCGAGCGGCAGGATCGGAATGAACTGACCGCGCACATTGAGCATGGCCCGGCCGACGCCCAGATGTTGCACATCCTTGGCTTCGGGCCGCAGACTCTCGACGACATGGGCGAGCGGCACAACCAGCGTCTGATCGCCGACGGTGACGATCATGCCATCGGAAATCGCGAGCGTCAGCGGCAGCGCGAGCGTGAAGACAGAGCCCTTGCCCGGGTGCGATTCAATGGAAATGCGACCGCCCAGCTCTTTGACGTTTTGCCGGACGACATCCATGCCCACGCCGCGTCCCGAAATGTTCGATAGCGTCTGCGCGGTCGAGAAGCCGGGGGCAAAGATCAGATTGTCGATTTCCTCGTCGCTCAGCACCGCATCGGGCGCGATCAGGCCGCGTTCGACCGCCTTGGCATAGACGCGGGGGCGGTCGATGCCGCGCCCGTCATCGGCGATACGGATGAGGATACGCTGTGAGCGATGCTCGGCTGAGAGGTGCAATACACCCTCGGTCGATTTGCCTGCCGCGATCCGCTCCGCTGAAGGTTCGATGCCGTGGTCGACGGCATTGCGGATGAGGTGGGTCAGCGGCTCGCTGAGCCGTTCGATCACCGTTTTGTCGAGCTCGGTCGCTTCGCCCGACAGCTCCAGCCGCACCTTTTTGCCGGTCGACGCTTCCAGCTCGCGCAGGATGCGCGGCACGCGGCTGAACACCGAGCTAATCGGCTGCGCGCGGATCGACATTGCGCCTTCCTGGATGTCGCGCGTCAGCCCGTCGAGCATCGCGAGTTCCTCGATGCCGCCCAGGCCATGGCCCGACAGGCGCTGGGTCATCATCGCCTGCGCGATGATAAGTTCGCCGACGGTGTCGATCAGCCGATCGAGCTTGGCCAGATCGATGCGGATCGATTGGCTCGCCGCCGGGGTCGCTGCCGTTGTTTCAGCCACGGGAGAGGGCGGTGTCGCGGGCACGACCGTCGCAACGGGTTCGGGCGCGGGTACCGGCACTGCGCTGACGACGGGCGCGGGCTCGGGCTCGGGCGCTGGTAGACGATCTGCCACCGTTGCCTCGGTATCTGCTCCGTCGCGCGCGATCGTCAGGCTGCAGCCTTCGCCCACGAAATCGAAAATCTCCTCGATCGCGCTTCGCTCGACCGATCCGGGCAGCGTGACGGTCCAGCAGATATAGCCTTCGCCCAACGCCAGCGATGCAAGATCGGGCACGGCGCTGTCGTCCATCGACACACGGCCATCGCCAAGCGCGTGCAATTCGCGCAGCAGCAGCAGCGGCTCGCCGCCATTGGCGAGCGCACCGGCGCGGGGATGAAGGGTGACGATCCAGTCGGCATTGGCCGAGATATCGGCGGTGATATCACCGAGCATCGCGTCGAGATCGAACGCAAAATCATCGTCGGCCGATGCTGCGTCGGTCGGATGCTCCTCGGCGACCGCGCCCGCCTGGGCGGCGGCGAGCTGGGCAAGCAGCGTGCTGTCATCGGGCGCAGCACTCCCGTCGCGGACGGCATCGACGTGATCGCGCAACAGATCGAGCGCGCGCAGCATCAGCCCGACCAGCGCATCGCTGACCGAGACCGCACCGTCGCGCACATCCGACAACAATGTCTCGAAGCCATGGGTATAGGCCTGAAGCGCGGTGAAGCCGAACGCGCCTGCACCGCCCTTGATCGAATGGACCGCCCGGAAGATGGCGTTGACCGTTTCGTCATCGGCATGGCCCTGACGACAGCGATCGAGTGCGGCTTCGGCGGCAGCGAGCGCTTCATCGCATTCGATGAAGAAGATTGCCTGGATTTCGTCGTTGGTCATCGACCCATACTTTCATCAAGCAGATGCTCGGCATTGGCCGAGGCCAGCGCGGCACGCATCGCGTCGGATCCGGTGATCGCAAACGCCACACCCTGGCTGGCGGCGGTTTTGCGGGCGCTGAGCAGCAGTTGCAGCATCGCCTGGCCCAGCTGCGTCACGTCGCCGCCGTCGATCGCGACATCGCCAGCCGCAATGCCGTCGCGCAGGATCGGCAACATCGCGTTGGCAGCGTCGCGGTGACAGTGCGGGGGCAGCGTGTGGGTGAATGGGGTCATGCCGGTTGCGCTCCTCAGAACTCAGCCCAGTCGTCGGCGTCGGCGTCGATCTTGACCGCAGCGTTGCCCTGGAACGCGGGCACGGCGCGGGGCCGTGTGGCGCGCTGCGGCGCTGCGGCACGGGTTGGTGCGGCTGCCCGGGTCGGCGCCGCGTCGACGGTTGCACCGGTCTGGAAACGCTGGACCAGCGCGCTGAGATCGGTCGCCTCGGTCGCAAGGCTGCGGGCGGCCGCCGTCGATTCTTCGACCATCGCGGCATTTTGCTGCGTCATCTTGTCCATCTCGCTCACCGACTGGCTCACCAGATGAAGGCGGGTGGCCTGCGACTTGGCCGATTCTGAAATGTCGCTGATCTGCTTGTTGATCGTCCCCACGCGGTCGACAATGCGCGCCAGCATCGAGCCGGTCTCGCCGACCAGCGCCACACCCTGCGCGACGCCTGCTGTCGACGCCGTAATCAGCGCCTTGATGTCCTTAGCCGCGTCAGCAGAACGCTGGGCAAGCGCGCGGACTTCGTTGGCGACGACGGCAAAGCCCTTGCCCGCATCTCCCGCCCGTGCGGCCTCGACGCCCGCATTGAGCGCGAGCAAATTGGTCTGAAACGCAATGCCGTCGATCACGTTGATGATCTGCGAGATCTCGGCCGATGATTTCTCGATCGCCCCCATCGCCTCGACTGCGCGCTTCACGACGACGCCGCCTTCGGTCGCGGCGACGTGCGTCTCGCCGATCTGAACCGATACTTCGCCAGCGCTGCGGGCGGTTGCCTCGACGATCGTCGTCACTTCGCGCATCGCAGCGGCGCTTTCTTCGAGGCTTGCCGCTTGTTGCTCGGTCCGGGTCGACAGATCGTCCGATGCCGCGCGGATTTCGGATGCGCCGCCGTGGACATGGCCCGCTACTTCCGATGCGCGGCTTAGCAGCGCGCGCAATTCGTCGATCGTCGCATTGAAGTCTCGCCGCAGCGCGTCATGCTCCGGTCCGAAGTCGGCGTTAATTTGATGCGTCAGGTCGCCGCGCTTGAGATGGTCGAGCCCCTTCGAAATTTCGGGGACGACGAGGCCGAGGACCACGCTTGATTGCTGCAGGACAAGGGCGTTGTTGCGGAACACCGACATGGCTGTGGTCAATCGACCCACGCAATCGGTGTGGTCGGTATAGTGGATCGCGCTGTCCAGATCGCCCGCCGCCAATGCCTCCATGCGGACCACCGTGTTGACATAGGGGTCGCAGATCAGCTTCTTGGCGATTAGGCAGATTGCCACCGTAGCGATGGCTGCGCCCAGCGAGAGCAGCGCCAGCATCATGTTGGCGGAGTCTCCACGCGTCGATTGATCGCGCCAGACCATCAGGACCAATGCACCCATGATGGACCCCAGTAACAGGGTAATAACGTTGAACTTCTGCCGAATGGGCGCGTATTTGTAGAACCAGATCATGTTAAAGACCCTGTGTAGGTTGCTAATGGTCGTGATTTTAATTTAAGCGTCTAGGCGATCGCGCGCGGGGTCTTCAGAATTCAGACCAATCTTCGTCGCTGTCATCGACCTTGAGCGCGAGGTTGCCCGACACCATTGGCGCGCGCGCCTTTCGCTTGGCCGCAACGCGCGTCGGGGCGGCCGTGCGGCGGGCGGGGGCGTCGCCTGCCAGCTTGAAGCGCGAGACGACCTCAGCAAGCGTTTCGGCCTCACCGGCAAGGCTGCGGGCAGCAGCGGTGGATTGCTCGACCATCGCGGCATTTTGCTGCGTCATCTTGTCCATCTCGCCGACCGCTGCATTCACCTGTTGCAGGTTGGTCGCCTGGGTGACGGCGGATTGGGCGATGGCGGTGATCATGCCGCTGATGTCGCCGACGCGGGTCACGATCCGGTCGAGCAGCGTGCCGGTTTCGCCGACCAGCGCCACGCCAGCGCCGACCTGCTCGGCCGATGTTGTGATGAGGCCCTTGATGTCCTTGGCGGCGTCCGCTGATCGCTGCGCGAGCGCGCGGACTTCGTTGGCGACGACGGCAAAGCCCTTGCCGGCATCCCCCGCGCGAGCCGCCTCGACGCCGGCGTTGAGCGCGAGCAAATTGGTCTGGAAGGCAATCCCGTCGATGACATTGATGATTTGGGAGATTTCGGCGGCTGATTTCTCGATGGCACTCATCGCGCCGACGGCACGCTTGACCACTGCGCCGCCTTCGCTTGCTTCACGGTGCGCCTCGTCGATCGATCGGTTGACGTCGGCCGCCCCGCGCGCGGTGTCATGCACCATCGAGGTGACCTGGTTCATCGCCGCTGCCGTCTCCTCGAGGCTTGCCGCCTGCTGTTCGGTGCGCAGCGCGAGATCGTCGGACGCCGCGCGGATTTCAGATGCGCCGCTATGGACGCTCGATGCAGTGCTGGACACGCTCGCCATGATGTCACCCAGCCCGTCGATCGACAGGTTGAAGCCGGTGCGCAGGCTTTCATATTCCGGTGCCAGCGGCGTTTCGATCCGATAGGTCATGTCGCCAGCGGCGAGGGCGTCCATTGCGCGGGCGAGTTCGTCGACAACCACGCGCTGTTTGGCTTCGCTAGCGGCCTGCGCGCGCGATGCTGCGCGGAAGACCTCGAAAGCGGCGGCCATCGTGCCGATTTCGTCGCGGCGGCCAGCGCCGGGGACGGTAACGTCAAAGTCGCCGCCGGCCAGGTGCTCCATTGCCTGCGCGGTCGCGGCGAGCGGCGTCAATGCGCGACGCATGATGTACCACAGACCAGCGATCAGCATGGCCGCCACCGCAAGCCCGATGCCGGCAAGCCAGGCGATCGTTGCGGTTAACGCGGCATGGCTCGCTTCGCCCAGCTTCTTTTGAAACTCTACCGTCGATGCAACCAGGGTATCGATTTTCCGGCGATGGTCTGCATATTTTTCGGCCAGGCGCGCATAGCTGGTCTGCGTCGCCGCGCTCGATTGCCGGCAACAGGCCTTCGTCCAGTTCGCTCCAGAATTCTTTTGCGGCGGCGCTCGATCCATCGATCAACGCTGATTTGAGCGACGGGTCGAGATCGGCCTGCTGCCAATAGGTGAGGCGATCGTCAAACTGCTTGCGCAGTTCCGCCAGCCGCACCTTGCGGGTGGCCAGTGACGCGGGCTCGTTGACGAGCAACGTTGCTTCCAAATAGGGTTCGATCACATATTCTGGTGGCGGCAGGATATCAGCGACGAGGTCGCTTACCTGCTGGTTTTTCACCTGGATGGGGCCACCAAAGCGGATTTGGTTGATTTCCAGCGAGGCGACGACACCGGCTAACGCCATTGCCCCGACAATGACGACTCCACCGATCGCCCCATTCCGCTTGATGCTCATTTACCCGCCCCCGTTTTAATGCAGATGAGGGGGTTACGTAGATTCACTTAGTTAACGACAACTTTTTCCTCCCGACTGGGGGGAGGATGCCAACGCAGCGATCGATTGGAGCCGCCGATACGCGCCGCTCGGCAAGGGCGCACCCGGCTAGCGCAATTTTCAGATTTTGTGATTATGTATCAAAATGATAGTTAGAGATTAGAAAGGGCCATGATTGCGGCGCTATCGACGTGCCACCCGCCATCCATGGTGCCCATAATGAGTAGTTTGGTTGCTGCCCGTCGTTAACGGGGGGCAATTCGATCGCTCGATAGAGCCTTGGCCGGCCGTGCACGGCGCGACGATTGCAGTGGGGCAGCGCTGGCCACATGGTGCAGCGCTATGATGCCCGCGCTTGGCAACGCGCCTCAAAATATCCTAGTCCGGATTTTCCCGAGCGACTAAGAAATTTGCGCTGTAGATAGCGGCGCGCCACTCCACGAACCAAGCAGGCCCCGCGTGAATATCCTTATCGTTCATCAGAATTTTCCCGGCCAGTTTCCGGCGATTGCGGATGCGCTTGCCCGCCGGGGTGATCGGGTCGTGGCATTGGGCGGCCCGACAGCGCGACCGCGCAAGGGGGTTGAGTTCAGGCGTTGGGAAAACAAGCGCTCCACGACGCAGGGGATTTATCCGTTCGCAACGCGCGCAGAGGCCGACATGATCCGGGCCGAAGCGGCAGCAAAGGCCGCCCTCGCGCTGAAAGGTGAGGGCTTTATGCCCGATGTCATCATCGGCCATGCTGGCTGGGGTGAGCAGCTTCACCTGCGCGATGTCTGGCCCGAGGCAAAGCTCATCTTGTTCGGCGAGTATTTCTATCATGCCACGGGGGCAGATGTCGGGTTTGATCCTGAATTCGGCTCGCTCGGTTTTGAAACCGCGATGCGGACAAACGGCAAGAATGCCGTCCTGACGTTGCTCTATGCGATGGCTGACCGCATCGTGTCTCCAACACCGTTTCAGGCATCGCTCATCCCCAAGGATTTCCAGCACAAGCTGACGATCCTCCACGAGGGCGTGCAGATCGCATCGACCGAGCGCCGCGCCGGGGCGACGCTGACGCTGCCGGATGGGCGCGTGATCGATGGTAAAAAGCCTGTCGTCACCTATGTATCGCGCACCTTTGAAGGGTTGCGCGGCTTCCATATCTTCATGCGGTCGCTGCCTTCCATCCTGGCGGCGGTGCCGGATGCGGAGATCGTCGTCATCGGCAGTGATGACGGCCATCCCTATGGCGGTGCCCGACCAGACAAGCAGAGCTGGCAGACAGCGCTGCTCGCCGAGCTTGGTAATCGCCTCGATCTCAGTCGCGTCCATTTTCTTGGCCGCGTGGCGCACCCGATCATGATCGATGCACTCTCGATCTCATGGGCCCATATTTATTATACCTATCCGTTCGTGCTGTCCTGGTCGTTGACCGAAGCGATGGCGTGCGAATGCGCGATCGCGGCCTCCGACACGGCACCGGTGCGCGATGCGATTACGCATGGCGTCGATGGCATGCTGGGTGATTTCTTCGATGTGGAGGGCCTGGCGACGACCGTCATCACGATGCTGCGTGAGCCTGAGCGCTTCCGCGCGATGCGCAAGGCGGCGCGTGAGACGGCGATGGCGCGCTTCGATCGCGACAGCATCGGCGTGCCCGGATGGCTGAAGATTGTCGACGAGGTCGCGGCCGAAGCGTGATGACGATCGCCTCCCCGCCAATGCCGCGTCCGCGCGTTTTTCTGCATATCGGCACGCACAAAACGGGGTCGACATCGCTGCAATATTTTTTGGACCAGAAGCGCACTTTCGATGATCGAGCGCAGTGGACAGTGGTCGGTAAAAATCTGACAGCTTCAGGGTCAAGTGGAGTGGCCCATGGGCTCAGGGGTCCCTGCGGGCGACAAAACAAGATTCAGCGTCTCGAAAATTGGACATTGAGATTGCGAAACAAATGAAGCTTGCTATCAAACCTTATGCAAAAAATTCCGTGCGCTTTCTGTTTTGATCGTGCCTTCGTTGAGAAGGCGGCGGTCGCGATCACGTCTTTGTGCATTCACGCCGAATCAGATTACAAAATATATTGCCTTGTATCAGATACTGAGGACGATGATCTTGATGTGTTAAGAAGAATCGCGAGACGATTTCATGTCGAAATCATTTTCATCCAGGTCGATAATCAGTTCTACGGTTGGCAGACACAAAAAAATATTTCGACGGCAGCCTACACCCGCCTGTTGATACCTTCCAACTTGTCAGAGCCGAAGGCGATCTACCTGGATTGCGATATCCTGGTTACCTGTGATCTGAGGGATTTGATTGACGTTGAGTTGGGCGATGCATTGATTGGAGGCTGCCGTGATCACCGAGGCGGCAAAAGCACGAAGTTGAAGTTGGCTGAAAACGATACCTATGTAAATTCTGGCGTTCTTCTCCTCAATCTCGATCGGCTGCGCGCTGAAGAATTTCAGCTGAACATCCGGCCGGTATATGAGAAATATAAATCGGAGTTCATCTCGACTGATCAGTGCTTGATCAACAAGATGACGGAGGGAAGGAAGTATGTCCTTGACCGGCGATGGAATGTCATGGCGCATGAGCGCCCATCAATCCAAATGGCGCTGCGCGATTGGTGTGAGCCGTTCGATCGAAATGGCATCCTGCATTTCACTGGTGACGTTAGAGTCCGTTTGAGAATGCTCAGGGATGAACGATTCTGCGCAGTAGTAGGCT
>CAZXBM010000098.1:0-8773 GCA_964638495.1 uncultured Stakelama sp.
TTCGACACCAACGCAGCCGTGCTCGTCAACAAGAACGAAGAGCCGATTGGCACGCGTATTTTTGGCCCGGTGGTGCGTGAGCTCCGTGGCAAGAAGCACATGAAGATCATCTCGCTCGCGCCGGAGGTGCTGTGATGGCTGCGGCCAAGATCAAGAAGGGTGACACCGTCGTCATCCTGTCCGGGAAGGACAAGGGCAAGACGGGCGAAGTGACGCGCGCCTTCCCCAAGGACGGCAAGGTCATCGTGTCGGGTGCCAACATCGCCACCCGCCACAAGAAGCCGAGCCAGGCAAACCCGCAGGGTGGCCTGGAAAAGATCGAAGCGCCGATGCACGTGTCGAAGGTCGCGATTGCCGACCCGAAGACCGGCAAGCCATCGCGCGTGCGGTTTGAGATCAAGGACGGCAACAAGGTCCGCGTGGCCGTGAAGTCCGGGGAGACGATCAGTGGCTGATGTTTATGTGCCGCGGATGAAGTCGATGTACGACGCCACCATCGTCAAGGCGATGACGGAGAAGTTCGGCTACAAGAACGCGATGGAAGTGCCCCGGATTGAAAAGATCGTGCTCAACATGGGCGTGGGTGAAGCGACGCAGGACAAGAAGAAGGTCGAGCAGGCCGTCGGCGAAATGGAATTGATCGCAGGGCAGAAGCCCGTCGTGACCAAGGCCAAAAAGTCGATCGCCCAGTTCAAGCTGCGCGAAGGCATGCCGATTGGCTGCAAGGTCACGCTGCGTCGTGAGCGGATGTACGAGTTTCTCGATCGGTTCATCACGATCGCGCTGCCGCGCGTTCGCGATTTCCGTGGGCTGAACCCCAAGTCGTTCGACGGGCGCGGCAACTATGCCTGCGGTCTGAAGGAACAGCTGATCTTCCCGGAAATCAGCTACGACAAGGTCGACAAGATCCGCGGCATGGACGTGATCGTCACGACCACGGCGAAGACCGACGAGGAAGGGCGCGAGTTGCTCCGCCTGTTCGGCTTCCCGTTCCCGATCGAAGACGCAGACGCGAAGAAGGCGGCATAAGATGGCGAAGAAGAGTTCGATCAACAAGAACGAGCGCCGCAAGATGCTCGTCAAGAAATATGCTGGCCGCTACGCCAAGCTGAAGGCAATCGCGAACGACAAGTCGCTCGACGATACCGATCGGCTGATCGCGCGCCTCAAGCAGGCAGAAATCCCGCGCAACGGCAATCGTACGCGCATTCGCAACCGGTGCGAGCTGACGGGTCGCCCGCGCGCTTATTACCGCAAGTTCCGCCTCTGCCGTATTCAGCTGCGTGATTTGGCCAACAAGGGCCTGATTCCCGGCGTTACGAAGTCGAGCTGGTAAGGACGAGATATGGCACTGACCGATCCCATTGGTGATATGCTCACCCGCATCCGCAACGGCCAGCGTGCGCGCAAGGACTCTGTCCTGACGCCAGGCTCCAAGCTGCGGGCCCGCGTGCTCGACGTGCTTCAGCGCGAGGGCTATATCCGCGGCTATTCAGAAGAAGAGATGGGGCCTGCCAAGGGCATCCGTATCGAACTCAAATATTTCGAGGGCCAGCCTGCGATCAAGCATGTTGCGCGCGTCTCGAAGCCTGGCCGTCGTGTCTACTCGGGTTCGCAGGATCTGCCCCGCATCATGAACGGCCTGGGCATCACGATCGTCTCGACGCCGCGTGGCGTTCTGTCCGACGCCGAAGCGCGCGAGCAGAATGTCGGTGGCGAAGTGCTGGCGGAGGTATTCTGATGAGCCGCATTGGTAAAAAGCCGGTCACTATGCCTGCGGGCGTGACCGCGACCATCGATGGTGGTCTGATCTCGGTGAAGGGGCCCAAGGGTACCCTGACGATGCCATTGTTCGACGACATCGCTTATGCGCTGGAAGACGGTGCCATCTCGGTGAAGCCGGCCAACGACACCAAGCGCGCCCGTGCCTTTTGGGGCATGCAGCGCACCATGGTGCAGAACCTGGTGACGGGTGTGAGCGACGGTTTCTCTAAGGTGCTGGAAATCACCGGCGTTGGTTATCGTGCGGCGTCGCAGGGTCGTAACCTGAACCTGCAGCTCGGCTACAGCCACCACGTCAACTATGCCATTCCGGATGGCATCGAGATCAAGACGCCCGATCAGACCACGGTCGAGATCACGGGGATCGACAAGCAGAAGGTTGGCCAGGTCGCCGCTGAAATTCGTCGCTGGCGCAAGCCTGAGCCTTACAAGGGCAAGGGCATCAAGTATCGCGGCGAGTTCATCTTCCGCAAGGAAGGGAAGAAGAAGTAATGAGCAAGGGAATGTCTCTGTTCGAGAAGCGGCGCCGCCGCAACCGCTCTGCGCTGCGCGCGCGGAGCTCGGGCCGTCCGCGCCTGTCGATCCATCGTTCGGGCAAGCACATCTACGCCCAGGTAATCGACGATGCCGCCGGCAAGACCATCGTCGCTGCATCGACGCTGGAAAAGGACGTGCGCGGCACGTCTGGCGCCAACATCGAAGCAGCGGTCTCGGTCGGCAAGCGGGTTGCCGAAGCGGCGGTGCAGGCTGGCGTCAAGCAGGTCGTCTTCGACCGTGGCGGCTTCTTGTATCATGGTCGCGTCAAGGCGCTGGCTGATGCCGCGCGCGAAGCCGGATTGGAGTTTTAAGAATGGCTGACGAAATCCAGACCCAGGCAGCGCCAGATGGCGCACCGGCTGGCGACAATCGCGGTGGCCCGCGTGGCGGTGCCGGTCGCGGTCGTGGCGGCCCCGGCGGCGGTGGCAACCGTGACGGTCGTGGGCGTGATAGCCGTGGCGGTCGTGACAATCGCGGTCGTGGCCCGGGCAACGATGACGGTGGCGAAGAGCTGATCGAAAAGCTCGTCCACATCAACCGCGTGTCGAAGACCGTTAAGGGCGGCAAGCGCTTTGGCTTTGCAGCACTCGTTGTGGTTGGCGATGGCAAGGGCCGGGTCGGCTTTGGTCATGGCAAGGCCCGCGAAGTGCCGGAAGCCATCAGCAAGGCAACAGCCGCTGCGAAGAAGGCAATGGTTCGCGTGCCGCTGAAGGATGGTCGCACGCTGCATCATGATGGCAAGGGCCATTTCGGTGCGGGTCTCGTGACCGTCCGCTCGGCCCCGCAGGGAACCGGCATCATCGCCGGCGGCCCGATGCGCGCCGTGTTCGAATCGCTGGGCGTGGCAGACGTGGTGACCAAGTCGGTCGGCACCTCCAACCCCTATAACATGATCCGGGCGACCTTTGAGGCGCTGGTCAGCCAGACCAGCCCGAAGGCGGTTGCCCAGCGTCGTGGCAAGAAGATTGCCGATCTGCTCGGTCGCGGTGGTTCGCAAACCGCCGAAGCCGACGCGCTCGCGATCGCGGAGTAAGACAGATGGCAACGATCAAGATCACGCAGACCGGTTCGCCGATCCGCCGCACCAACGATCAGCGTGCAACGCTGATTGGCCTGGGCCTCAACAAGATGCACAAGACCGTTGAGATCAACGACACGCCTGAAGTGCGTGGCATGATCCGCAAGGTCGCGCATATGCTGAGCGTTGAGGGCTAACTTAATCCAAGCCCTCTCCCCTTCAGGGGAGAGGGTTGGGAGAGGGGCGGTCACGAGCGCATCGCTTCGTACTTCCCCTCTCCCCGACCCTCTCCCCTGAAGGGGAGAGGGAGCAGAATAACCAGCGCGAAATAAGCGAAAGCGAGTGCACACAATGAAACTGAACGAACTCCGTGATAACGAAGGCGCCCGCAAGTCGCGGATGCGCGTGGGCCGTGGTATCGGCTCGGGCAAGGGCAAGACCGCTGGCCGTGGCCAGAAGGGCCAGAAGAGCCGCGAGGGCGTGTCCATCGCCGGCTTTGAAGGCGGCCAGATGCCGCTCCACATGCGGTTGCCGAAGCGCGGCTTCAACAACATCTTCGCCAAGGATTATGCCGAGGTGAATTTGGGCGCGATCCAGAAGATGATCGATGCCGGCAAGCTGGCAGCCGATGGCACGCTCGATCACGCAGCACTCAAGGCCGCAGGCCTTGCACGTGGCGGTAAGGACGGCGTCCGTCTGCTCGCCAAGGGTGAACTGACCACCAAGCTGAGCTTCACTGTCGCTGGCGCATCGAAGGGTGCGATCGAGGCTGTCGAGAAGCTGGGCGGTACGGTCGACGTGATCCATGTCGTGCCGTCGAACGAGAAGGCTGCCGCCAAGAAGGGCGTGAAGTACAAGGAACGCCAGGCGCACAAGGCCTCGTTCAAGGCCTGATTCATTGGAATTCATCACCATCTCCACAACCGTGGGGATGGTGATTTGCTTTCCCCGACGGGGTTATCGCTGCAAATTCCGTTGACAGGTTAGACAAGCCGGGTCGGAACCCTATATGGGCGGCGGGGCGGTAAGACGTTCCCGCCTTTTTTGTTTCCAGGACGATTTGACGATATGGCATCCGCAGCCGAACAAATGGCCTCCAGCATCAGCTTCGCGAAGTTTTCGCAGGCGACCGATCTCAAGAAGCGCCTGTGGTTTACCATCGTGGCGCTTTTGGTGTTCCGATTGCTCAGCTTTGTGCCATTGCCGGGGATTGATCCGACGGCGCTCGGCCTTTTGTCGCAGCAGACGCAGGGTGGCGTGCTCGATCTGTTCAATTCGTTCACCGGCGGCTCGCTGTCGCGGATGAGCCTGACTGCGCTTGGTGTGACGCCGTACATCACTGCCTCCATCGTCGTCCAGCTGGCGACATCGCTGTCGCCCACGCTCGCGGCGATCAAGAAGGATGGCGAGAGCGGCCGCAAGCGGCTGAACCAATATACCCGCTACGGCACCGTCGGGCTGACGATGGTGCAGGGTTATTTCATCGCTACGGGGCTTGAAGCGTTTGGCGCCAGCCAGGGCGTCGCCGCTGTGGTCGATCCCGGGCTGATGTTCCGCATCGGCGCGGTCATCTCGCTGGTTGGCGGGACGATGTTCCTGATGTGGCTTGGTGAGCAGATCACCAGCCGCGGCATCGGCAACGGGGTATCGCTCATCATCATGGCCGGCATTGTCGCCAGCATGCCGACGACGCTTTACAATTTGTTCGAAGGTAGCCGCACCGGCTCGCTAGACCTGATCCGGCTGACCGGGATCCTCGCCGCGGTCGTGGTTCTGGTGCTGTTCATTTGCTTCATGGAGCGGGCGCAGCGCCGTATTCTGATCCAGTATCCCAAGCGCCAAACCCAGCGTGGCATGCAGGCCGATCGCAGCCACTTGCCGCTCAAGATCAACACCGCCGGTGTCATCCCGCCGATTTTTGCGTCGTCGCTGTTGCTGATGCCGCTGACGATTACGCAGTTCGCGGGCACTTATGCCGAGGGGCAGAGCAGCTGGGGCGATTTCGTCATCACGCTCAACCAGTATCTGCAGCACGGATCGCCGCTGTACATGACGCTCTATGGCGCGGGCATCATTTTCTTCTCGTTCTTCTACACCGCGGTCGTCTTCAATCCGGAAGAGACGGCGGAAAACCTGAAGCGGCACGGCGGTTTCATCCCCGGCATCCGCCCGGGCAAGAACACCGAGATGTATTTCGATTATGTGCTGACGCGGCTGACGGTGATTGGTGCGGGCTATCTGACGATCATCTGCCTGCTGCCTGAGTATCTGGTCTCGGCGCTGTCGATTCCGTTTTATCTGGGCGGCACCAGCCTGCTCATCGTCGTGAACGTGACGATGGATACCGTGTCGCAGATCCAAAGCCACTTGCTTGCGCATCAATATGGCGATCTGATCAAGAAGGCGAAGTTGAAGGGCGGCCGGCTCCGTTAAGAGCGTCGGCGCCGAACGAGGGGACCTGAGCATTTTTAATATCATCCTGCTGGGACCGCCGGGGGCGGGCAAGGGCACGCAAGCGAGCCGGTTGCAAGCGGATCGCGGCATGGTGCAGCTATCGACCGGTGATATGCTGCGCGATGCGCGCAAGGCCGATACGCCGCTTGGCCATCAGGTCGCGGCGGTAATGGATTCGGGCGCGCTGGTTTCCGACGATATCGTCTCCGCGCTGATCGACGACAAGCTGTCGCACATGGCGGCTGACCAAGGCGCGATCTTCGACGGCTATCCGCGCACGGCGGCGCAGGCGGCGTCGCTCGATACGATTTTGACGGGGCATGGCCGGACGCTCGATTTCGTGATCGAACTGGAAGTTAACGAGGACGCGCTCGTCGAGCGGATCGTTGGCCGCTACAGCTGCGCCAAATGCGGTACCAATTACCACGAGACGTTCAATCGACCCAAGGTCGATGGCGTTTGTGATGTTTGCGGATCGACCGAGTTCAAGCGGCGCGCAGACGACAATGCCGAGACGGTGCGTACGCGCATGGCCGAATATCGCGCAAAGACCGCGCCGATCCTGCCAATTTATGAAGCCCGCGGCCTGGTTCGCCGGGTCGATGGTATGGCTGATATCGATGATGTTTCTGCTGCGATCGAGGCGATTTTGGATGAGGCATCATAGCCTGATCTAGTCGGATCGAGCGCGGCCACCCCCACGCCCGATCCCTTTTCTCTGCTGTTGAGCAACATGGGGGTGGCAATGATCAATCGAGATTTTTTTTTCGCGCAGGTTCGTGCCCGGCTGGTTCGGGCGCGACTGGGCACCCTTGTCGTTTCGGGTCTATCGACGATCCTCGACCACTGGGAGATTGAGCATGGGGGCTGGGATCGGCGTTGGCTGGCCTATGCGCTGGCGACAGCCTGGCATGAAACCGCCTTCACGATGCAGCCGATCGGGGAACGGGGCGACACGGCCTATTTCAAGCGGATGTATGATCGCCGAAGCCCGCTCGCGGCGCGCCGGGCCATCGCAGCGGCGCTGGGCAACGATCGCGATGGTGATGGCGTACTGTTCCGCGGGCGTGGCTATGCGCAGCTCACGGGGCGCCGCAATTACCGGTTGATGGGAGAGACCTTCGACGTCGATCTGACCAGTGATAGTGTGGCTGCCGATCGCGCGCTCGAACCCGGGCTCGCTGCACGCATCATGTTCAAAGGCATGCACGAGGGGCTCTTCACGGGCCGCCGCTTCAGCCACTATTTCACCGGCAAGACCAGTGATTGGCGCAACGCCCGTCGGATCATCAACGGATTGGACCGGGCCGATCAAATCGCTCACTATGCCCGGACATTTCAGGCGGCGATCAACGGGTAACAAGAAAGGGGCGGGCATGTTTGCAAGAACTCGGGTAGTTTTGAGTGGCGTGGCCATGGTGCTGGCGACCCCGGCTGCTGCGGATGTCGTCGCCTCCAGCCCAACCAACTTCGAGATTACCCAGTCGACGACGGTCGACCGGCCGATCGCCGAGGTGTGGGAAATGCTGCGCAGCCCGCAGAAATGGTGGGACAAGGCGCACACCTATTCCGGCGACAGTGGCGCGCTTTATCTCGATCCGCAGGCGACGGGCTGCTTTTGTGAGAAGTTGCCAGGGAAGGGCAGCATTGAACATGCGCATCTCCTCTATGTCCAGCCGCCGACCACCATTCGGATGCGCGGTGCGCTCGGGCCGCTGCAGAGCGAAGCCGTGATCGGCACGCTGACATGGACGCTTGACCCGGAAGGCGACAGCGCCACGCGCGTGACGATGAGCTACATCGTCAGCGGATATATCCGGAGCGGGGCCGAGGCGATGGCACCCCAGGTCGATGAGATGTTTGCCGGCCAGATTCTGGCGCTGAAAGGGGCAGTGGAGGCGGCGCCACCGCCGCAGTCTCCCGCCAAATAGTCAGCCATTGGCCGCAGAAGCCCGCCGCGTGCGGCCGGGCAGGGTGCGCAGAAAATAGCCGATCATCGCCACGCCGACGATGGTCGGCAGTACCCAGATGATTGGGTTGAAGGCATGTTCGGGGAACAGCTCGATCAGCCCGACAGACAGAAAGGCGGTGTAGGCGGCGATCCCGGTTGCGACCATCGCCTTCAAATGCTCTGGAATATAGTCGCGCGCGCCAGGGGCGGGGCGGAACATGTACCATAGATAGGTGCTGGTGGTGCCAAAGCCGATGATCGACACGCCGATCATCAGCGGCTGGCTGAGCATGATGCCCTGCACCAGGCAATTGGTACCCGCCGCCAAGACCGCAATCTGCAGTGCGACCATCGACCAGTGCCGGTTGGCGGCATGATCTCGCTTGTTGGCGATCATTTTCAGGCCGTAGCGCGTCATACTGATCGTCAGCAGCCCGAGATAGATCATCATCCAGCCGAACAGCCCGCGATACAGCGTCTCGTCGGTCAACTGCGGGTGCATCGCGAGCGGCCAGCGCAACGACAACAGGCCCATGCCCAGCGCCATGAAGCTGGCGGCATAGATGGCGGTGGTGAAGGCCTTGCCCCAGCGGCGGTGCGCGGGACCGCCCTTGCGCGTCAGGATGGAGCCCCAGCAACTGGTGAGCGCGACCGCGCCCGCAATGACATGAACGACGAGAATGAGGTTGAACAGCCAGGGCATTGGTCGGTGGCGTCTCTGTTTGCTTTGCACCCAGCATGTTTGAGCGCTGAGCGTGGTGCAAGCCCTTAATCGGCGTTCCGTCGCCCATTCGAGGCATCTTCGATGAGCAGATGCGCCAACATCGCAATTGCGGCCATGTGCCATAGAGTGTAAAACTGTCGACGCAGCGAGGACCGCAGCGCTTGACACCAGCGTTTCGTCGGCCTAAGCGCCTGCTCTTCCGAAACACCGGTCGTCGGCGGCGCTTCAGCGTCCGTCGCTTTCGTGCGTTAAAGATGTCAACGCGATGAGATGGGGCCGGTGCAGCCATGCCAGGCCCTGTGGAGCA
>CAZXBM010000099.1:0-8588 GCA_964638495.1 uncultured Stakelama sp.
CGCTGAATCAGATCATTGCCGCTTTGGGAATCCCATTTATGGGTTCACGACCTAGCCGCTTATCGTCATCCAATTGATGCAGCAGCAAGTATCCTGCCTTTGAACTTATTTGGTATTTATTCGTGCGCTTCTCGCCGAAAGATTGATGGCGTTGATATCATAGAGGGCCTGCCTCTGGATCAGTGTTATAAGATGCAACCCGCAAGACGCTTCCGAGGTATTTGGCTGGATCAGTTTGAGGGCTCTACCTTCTTCGAAGGACTTTCCGATATTGGTAGGGTTAAATCTGAAATACGCCATAGAATGAAGACACCTGCAGCTTATGGCGAATGGCTTGGCTGGAACGAGAATAGAAAAAATCCCGTCCTTCGTTCATCGGGCAGTGACGCGCGTCTTGTTGCCATCGATTTCGTGGGACGAAAGACAGCGTATCCCGGGCGATACGGCCACATGGGTATGTCGAACAGCGAGATTATTGTCGATCGGGTTATTTCCGCGCAACCTATCTATCAAGCCAGCACGTCTTACATCGAAGATGAATTAAATCGAGATAGCCCACGTTGATGCAAAACTTTTGATTTTTGCATCAGGATTGAGGTGGTTATGACTCTCAGCTAACCTCAGCGTTATCCCCCCTCACCACACCTTCACGCGCTTTTCGCGGGACAGATGCAGCTTTTGTCCGGGCTTGACGCCGAACGCCTTGTACCACGCGTCCAGGTTGCGCACGGTCTGCGCTCGGAAACGGCCCGGCGAATGCCCGTCGGTTGCAACCTGGCCACGCAGCGCCTTGTCACGCACTTTCTCGCGCCAGCTCTGCGCATAGGCGAGGAAGAAGCGCTGGTCGCCCGTCAGCCCGCCAATCACCGGCGCAGGCTTGCCCTTCAGCGACGCATGATAGGCATCATAGGCGGCCGTCAGCCCGGCGACATCGGCGATGTTCTCCCCCAATGTCTGTTCGCCACTCAGATGGAGGCCGGGCAGCGCCTGATAGGCGCTATACTGCGCGACGAGCGCTGCCCCCTGCTCCTTGAAATGAGCAAAATCTTCTGGCGTCCACCAGTTGCGCAGCCGCCCTCCAGCGTCGAACTCGGCGCCGAGATTGTCGAACCCGTGGCTGATCTCATGGCCGATCACCGCGCCGATCGAGCCGTAATTGGCCGCCGCATCGCTTTTGGGATTGTAGAAGGGCGCTTCCAGAATGGCTGCGGGGAAGTTGAGCGCATTCTGCAGCGGCAGGTTGACGGCGTTCACGGTTTGCGGTGCCAGCCACCATTCGCCCTTGTCCGGCGTCTGCGCGAGTTTGGCGAGCTGCCAGCGATACTCGGCCTGCTGCGCGCGGATGCGGTTGCCGACCGGATCGTCCGCCTTGACGGTCAACCCCGAATAATCACGCCAATGATCCGGATAGCCAACGCTAACGCGCATCGTCGCGATCTTGTGGCGCGCCTCTGCCTTGGTGGCGGGCGTCATCCAGCTGAGCGCGGCCACCCGCTTGTCAAAGGCCGCAAGGATATTCTTTACCATCGCTTGAATGTCGCGCTTCGACGATGCTGGAAAATAGCGAGCGGCATAGATGCGCCCGACCGCGTCGGACAGGTTGCCGTTCACATTGGCGATGGCGCGCTTGTCGCGCGGGAGCTTCTGGCTCGTGCCCGACAATGCTCGGCCGTAAAAATCAAACGACGCGTCATCAAACGCCTTGGGCAAGACCGACGCAACCGCATCGATATGATGGAACGTGAGCCAATCCTGCCAGCTGGCGAGCGGTTCGCTGGCGACGAGCGCCGACAAGCCGGTCGTCGCACCAGGCATCCAGACGATGAATTCCTGCTGGTTGCCCAGCTGCGCTGCACCAAAAAACGCGTTCCAATCGATGCCGGGGGCCTTCGTGTCGAAATCGGCACGCTGCCATGGATTGTTCGCCTTGTGGACGTCTTGCGCGGCGACATTGTCGAGATGCGCGGTAGCAATCTTGGTCTCCAGCGCGATCACCCGATCGGCGCGGGCCGCCGCATCGCTCATGCCGGCGAGCGTGAATATTGTCGTGACATACGCACGATACGCGGCGCGCGTCGTGACTGATTCAGCCTCTTGCGACAGATAATAATCCCGCTCGGGCATGCCCAGCCCGCCCTGCAGCAGATAGGGCATTGTCTTGGCGGGGGTTTCCAGGCCTTGCGCGACAAACACGCCAAACAGATGGGCCGTCTGGAAGTTGGTCGAATTCAGTGGGTCGACATCGGCGCGAATGTCTGCGCCCAGCATTGCCGACAGGCCCCGCTTGTCCGTGAGGGCGGCAATCGCGTCAAGCTCCGGCTTCAGTGGCGCAAGGCCGCGCTGCTCGATGCCGGATGTATCAACATAACCACGGTAGAAATCGGCGATTTTCTGTTGGTCGCTACCCGCAGCCTGGCTTGTCGCAAGCGCTGCATCGATAATGGCCCGATTCCGCGCTTCGGCCACCTTGAACACTTGGAGAAACGTATTGTTGAAGGCGCGGTCAGGCGCGATTTCAGTCCGCGCGCGCCATCCGCCATTGGCGTAACCGTCAAAATCGTCACCCGGGTTGACGGCCTTGTCGATCCCCACCTGGTCGACGCCGCTGGCGTGAACCACGGCTGCCTTGCGCGGTGCCGCAAGCGCCATGGTACCCGCACAGGCGAGCAGCATGCCCGCAACAATTGCCCGACGGCTCATCCAGTTTCCCCTTATCGATTATGGCCAAGCCATTACACCGGCTACGGGTTCCGCGCCAGCTTCCCAACCGCGCCGAGCGCGGCTACGCAGGCGTTTCGACAAGAGAGAGGAAGCCGCATGAGCGCCCCGGTGCTCGAAACCAAGATCGTCACCGACAGTGAGACGTTTCGGGCCAATGCCACACACAACCGCGCGCTGGTGGAGCGGCTGCGCGCCGATGTGGCCAAGGCAGCACTTGGCGGCAACGACAAGAGTCGCGAACGGCACATGGCGCGCGGCAAACTCCTTCCTCGGGAGCGCGTGGAACGGTTGCTCGATCCGGGATCGCCGTTTCTCGAAATCGGCCAGCTGGCGGCCCATGAGGTTTATGGCGAGGACATCCCCGGTGCCGGGATGATCGCGGGCATCGGTCGCGTATCGGGCCGACAATGCATGATCGTCTGCAACGACGCGACGGTGAAGGGCGGCACCTATTACCCGCTGACGGTCAAGAAGCATCTGCGCGCGCAGGAAATCGCGCAGGAAAACCGCCTGCCGTGCATTTACCTCGTCGATTCAGGCGGGGCCAACCTGCCGCACCAGGCCGAAGTCTTCCCCGATCGCGACCATTTCGGCCGGATTTTCTTCAACCAGGCCAATATGTCGGCGCTCGGCATCCCGCAGATTGCCTGTGTGATGGGGAGCTGCACGGCCGGCGGTGCCTATGTCCCCGCGATGAGCGACGAGACGATCATCGTGCGCGGGCAAGGCACGATTTTCCTGGCCGGACCGCCGCTGGTGAAGGCGGCGACGGGCGAGGTGATTTCGGCCGAGGAACTGGGCGGGGCGGACACGCATGGCCGCCGCTCAGGCGTGGTCGATCATGTTGCCGAGAATGACGAACATGCGCTGACGATCGTGCGGGACATCGTCTCGACCCTGCCCGCCAACCGCGTCCCCGACATCGCGCTGAAAGAGCCACGACCGCCGCGCCATGAGGCTGAGGAGCTTTACGGCATCGTGCCGAGCGATGTCCGCGCGCCTTATGACGTGCATGAGGTGATCGCCCGGCTGGTCGACGCATCCGAGTTCCACGAGTTCAAATCGCTCTACGGCACCTCGCTCGTTTGCGGCTTCGCCCATATCTGGGGGATGCCGGTCGCGATCCTCGCCAATAATGGCGTGCTGTTCAGCGAGAGCGCGCAAAAAGGCGCGCACTTCATCGAGATCGCCTGCCAGCGGCGGATTCCGTTGCTGTTCCTGCAGAATATCTCGGGCTTCATGGTCGGCGGCAAGTATGAGGCGGAAGGCATCGCCAAGCATGGCGCAAAACTGGTGACGGCAGTGGCGACCGCGAGCGTGCCCAAGATCACCGTGCTGATCGGCGGGTCGTTCGGCGCGGGCAATTACGGCATGTGCGGGCGGGCTTATGGGCCGCGCTTCCTGTTCACCTGGCCCAATGCGCGGATATCGGTGATGGGCGGCGAACAAGCGGCGAGCGTGCTGGCGACGGTCCACCGCGATGCGGAGACGTGGACGCCGGAAGAAGCCGAAGCCTTCAAGGCACCCATTCGCCAGAAATATGAGGACGAGGGCAACCCCTGGCACGCCACCGCGCGACTGTGGGACGACGGGATTATTGATCCGGCACAGACGCGCGATGTGCTGGGGTTGTCGCTGGCGGCGTGCTTGAACGCGCCGATCCCGGAGGCGCCCCGGTTTGGGGTGTTCCGGATGTAAAATGAGGAGGCTAGTTGATCAAATGAAACTTCGACATTGGATTTCGTATCTCGCCTTGGTGACGATGCCGGTGATTACGCTCGCTCAATCCCCGCCGTCAGTGCACGCCGAACCGATTTCACGCAATCTTGTGATGATCACGCGGGCCGGGCCAAACTTCGCGGATCGCGCCAAGTATGGGGAAGAAGCGCGCGCGCATCAGGCGATTTATCGCCAACTCGCCGCCAATAGGACGACCATCGCCAGTGGCGCGTTCGAGGGACTACCAATCATGGGAATGACGATCTGGTCCTCGGGTATTGACGAGGCGCAGGCGAGGGAATTGATCAAGGACGACAAGCTTCCCGCACTAGGAATAGTGACCTATGAGTTCAGAGTGCTAGCCGTTCGCGAAGGCGGCTTTGAAAAGTGACGGCCGAAGCGAGGTTTTGGGACGACGGCATCATCGATCCGGCGCAAACGCGCGATGTGCCGGGGCTGTCGCTGGCGGCGTGTTTGAATGCGCCGGTTGAGGAGGCACCCCGGTTTGGGGTGTTTCGGATGTGAGGGGTTTATGTCACTAATCAGAGACACGCTGTTTTTGCTGGAATCACCGTTTCGCGACGACAAGCTGCCCGGGCAGATTTTCTACTGTCCATATTGCGCTCAGCTCGAAGGAGCGCTGATGTCGATAGAACGCCCAGCGACGCTTGATGTTGTGCGGGTTGCGTTTCCAAGGCCAAGGTCGTGGGTGGTTGACCTGATCGGCGATCCGAATCAATCCCTGCCTACTATGGTGCTGGCCGACGACGCCCCAGCGCACCTTGCTACAGGCGACTGGAATGGGCAGCGCTTTACGAAAGGTAATAACGCGATCCTTCGTGTTCTCAGCGAACGGCACGGCTATCCCGAGCCACATCCGTGATCACGTTCCTCCTCATCATCCGCGCCGCGCGCGCGCCAAAATCCGTCCCCGAGACACGCTCGGGGAGGAATTAGAAGGACGATCAATGCCCCTTTTCCTCCTCCCTCTCCTGCTCCAGATCACCCCCATCCAGCCCTTGCCCAAGGGCAATCCCTCCCCGCCGCCTCCGGCCGTCAGCGTGGATTCGGCTGTCATGGTGCCAGTCAACGCCATCTTCGCCGCAATTGCCGCGGGCGATGGCGAGCTGCTGCGGCCAGTGGTGCGCGCGGACGGCAATCTATTTGTGGCGGACGAAGGCGCTGACGGCAGCCGCAAGATCGTCCACCTGACGATGGCAGACTTCATCGCGCGGCTGAAACCCGGCGGGCCCAAGCTGGAAGAGCGGCTCTACGATCCCGCGATCGAGATCGATGGCGATATCGCGCTCGTCTGGGGCCGGTTCAATTTCTACATCGACGGCAAGCTGCACCACTGCGGCTATGACCATTTCGATCTGGTCCGCGAGGGTGGCAGCTGGAAGGTCGCCAACATCACCTACTCCAACCGGACCACGGGTTGCGAGGAATGAAGTGATCAAGTCGCTCCTCATCGCCAATCGCGGCGAGATTGCGTGCCGCATCATCCGCACCGCGCGAGCGATGGGGGTGCGCACCGTCGCGGTCTATTCGGACGCCGATGCCAAGGCGCTGCACGTTCGCCAGGCTGATGAGGCGGTGCATATCGGCGCGTCGCCGGCCCGCGAAAGCTATCTGGTGGGCGAGAAGATCATCGCCGCTGCCAAAGCGACGGGCGCGGAGGCGATCCACCCCGGCTATGGCTTCCTCAGCGAGAACGCGGATTTCGCGCAAAGCGTGATTGACGCCGGCCTGATCTGGGTCGGACCCCGTCCCGATTCGATCCGCGCGATGGGGCTGAAAGATGCCGCCAAGGAACGCATGATCGCCGCTGGCGTGCCCGTTACGCCGGGCTATCTGGGCGAGGACCAGTCACCCGATGTGCTCGCCGCCGAAGCGGGCAAGATCGGTTATCCGGTGCTGATCAAGGCCGTCGCGGGCGGCGGTGGCAAGGGCATGCGGCGCGTCGATGCTGCGCAGCATTTCCTCGACGAACTCGCCAGCTGCAAGCGCGAGGCCGCCTCCAGCTTCGGCGACGACCGGGTGCTGATCGAGAAATACATCCTCTCGCCGCGCCACATCGAAGTGCAGGTGTTCGGCGACACGCACGGCAATGTCGTCCATTTGTTCGAACGCGACTGTAGCTTGCAGCGCCGCCACCAGAAAGTGATCGAGGAAGCCCCCGCGCCGGGCATGGATGCTGCAACCCGCGAGGCGATTTGCGGCGCAGCAATTCGTGCAGCAAAAGCGGTCGACTACGTCGGGGCGGGCACGATCGAGTTCATCGCCGACGCGAGCGAAGGCCTGCGCGCCGACCGCATCTGGTTCATGGAAATGAACACGCGGTTGCAAGTCGAACACCCGGTGACCGAGGAAATCACCGGCGTCGACCTGGTCGAATGGCAGCTGCGCGTGGCGAGCGGGGAGGTGTTGCCGAAGCGGCAGGATGAGCTGCGCATCAATGGCTGGGCGATCGAGGCGCGGTTGTATGCGGAGGACCCGGCGAAGGGGTTTTTGCCAAGCGTTGGTAGACTCGAGTACCTGACGTTACACGCAGGCAAAGGCCGCGTCGAAACTGGCGTGGAACAGGGAGATACAGTTTCGCCCTTTTACGATCCCATGATCGCCAAGCTGATCGCACATGCGGGCAGCCGTGAAGAGGCGATCGATGTGCTTGGAAGCAAGCTGACCAACATCAATGTCGCGCCGGTGAGAACGAACGCGGGCTTTCTCTACCGTGCAGCGACGCATCCGGCGTTCCGAGCAGAGCACATCGACACGGGCTTCATCGCCAGAAATCTTGAGGAGCTGACCCCGCCGCGCATCCCGTCAGCATCGGCGTTGGAACACGGCCTGGCCGTGATTCGTTGGCATACGAACGCCTACGAAAATGGACCGTGGAATGGCGGGCTGGTCGGCTTCAGGCTCGGTACACCGCCACGCGACTACGCGTTGGTGCTGGTGGATGGCGAGCCCACCACGGCCCCGCTCGGTGACCTCGGCAACGATCTTCGGGTGGATGAGCCTGCTGACCGCGCGCTGATAAACGAGGCAGGGCAGACGTACAGCATATCGGCATGGCGTGTCTCGGGCACTTCCACCGGCACCGCCGCAGACGGTGCAATCCTCTCCCCCATGCCGGGCCGCGTCACGGCGGTCGATGTCGCGGCGGGGGAGAGCGTCACCAAGGGTCAGCGGCTCGTGACGCTTGAGGCGATGAAGATGGAGCACAGCCTGACCGCGCCGTTCGACGGGACGGTCGAGGAACTGGGCGCCACCCCCGGCGCGCAGGTGAGCGAGGGGACGGTGCTGGTGCGGATCGAGAAAGCAACGGACTAACGCTTCCCCGGCGGAGGCCGGGGCCCAGTGACGATGGCTTGAGTAACTAAGCGAAACGCTAGCCAACCGATGTCGCGGGACTGGACCCCGGCCTTCGCCGGGGAAGCAGGAACAACGGGGAGGATCATCAATGCCATTCGATTTCACAGGCAAGAACGTCATCGTCTTTGGCGGCACGTCGGGCATCAACCTCGGCATCGCCAAATCCTTCGCGCGCGCCGGTGCCACTCTCGCGGTGGCCAGCCGCAGCCAGGACAAGGTCGATGCCGCCGTCGCCGCGCTCCACGGCGACAGGCAGGCGCTCGGCTACAGCCTAGACGTTCGCGATTTCGATGCCGTCAAAGCCGCGATCGAGCATTTCCGTGCCGAGCGGGGCACCATCGACGTGCTGATATCGGGCGCGGCGGGCAATTTTCCGGTGCCGGCCGCGGGGCTCTCGCCCAATGGTTTCAAATCGGTGCTGGAGATCGACACGCTCGGCACCTTCCACGTCATGCGCGCGGCCTATGAGCACCTCACCAAGCCGGGCGCTGCCATCATCAACATCTCCGCCCCGCAGGCCTGGATCCCAATGGCATTCCAGGTCCATGTCTGCGCGGCCAAAGCGGGGGTCGACATGATCACCAAAACGCTCGCGATCGAATGGGGGCGTGAGGGCGTGCGGGTGAACTCGGTGTCGCCCGGGCCGATCGACGGGACCGAGGGCATGGACCGCCTCGCCCCCACCCCCGAAGCCAAGGCAGCGTCCGCCCGCGCGGTGCCGCTCGGGCGGCTCGGCACGGTCGATGATGTGGCGGACGTGTGCCTGTTCC
>CAZXBM010000100.1:0-8502 GCA_964638495.1 uncultured Stakelama sp.
AGCGTCTTCAGCAGCGCGTTGAAGGCGTTCTTCGACAGCATGTGCACTTCGTCGATGATATAAATCTTGTACCGCGCCGAGACCGCAGAATAGCGCGATGCATCGATGATCTCGCGGACATCGTCCACCCCTGTGTGGCTGGCGGCGTCCATCTCGATCACGTCGATATGCCGCCCTTCGGCAATCGCGCGACACGGCTCGCACAACCCGCACGGGTCGATCGTCGGCCCGCCCTCGCCATCCGGCCCGATGCAATTGAGCGCCTTGGCAATCAGCCGCGCGGTCGATGTCTTGCCCACGCCGCGCACACCGGTCAGCAAAAACGCATGCGCCAGCCGCCCGCGCTTGATGGCATTGCCCAGCGTCGTGACCATCGCATCCTGCCCGATCAGCTGGTCAAAATTCTGCGGGCGATATTTGCGCGCCAGCACGCGGTACGCCTCAGCCTTTGCAGGGGCAGGCGGTTCGCCAAGATCGAAGGAAGAGTCGGCCATCGCCATCTATCTAGGGGCAGGCGCGGCGGATGTCGAAGGGGTCTGGCGGGTTAAGTTGGGTGGTGGGTGGCGCTGCGGAAGCGACCCGGCAAAGCCGTGTCGTCGGACGGGGCCTTGCCCCGCCGGCCGCGCTGGCCAGCGTGGCGCGATGCGATCGCCCTCTCGCTGGCTGCGCGGTGGGAGCCGGACGACCCGCAGCGAAATCGTTGTGGCTGCTGCCTTCCGGCCCTGACCAGGTTGGCGACGGCGACGCCCGCCCGACTCCCGCGGCGCATATGGGGGAGTCGGTGGAGCGGATCAAGCCTTTGTAACAATCGCCCAGGATGCGGGGGCGCCGCGCGTTGATCGGCGTCGGTCTCAGCGCCCCTGCATGTTCCGCATCTCGCGCGGCAGCTTCACAGTCAGGCTGTCCCAATCGGCATCGAGCCAGATCTGGCAGGCAAGCCGGCTGTTGCGAGTCGCCCCCACGGCCAGGTCGAGCATGTCCTCTTCCTCCTCACGCGCGGGCTTCAGCTTGGCGAAATCATCGGCATCGACGATCACATGGCAGGTGGAGCACGCCATCTGCCCCTCGCAAGTGCCCTCCAGCGGCTGGCCATCGGCCTGCGCCACGTCGAGCAGCCGGTCGCCGGGATTGGCCTCAACCTCCCGCACGCTGCCATCGGTGGCGATGAAACGCACGCAGATCATGCCATCATATCCTGCGCATCGGCAGCCGCCTTGATCCGGTCGATCGCGCTCACCCATTCCTCCTGCGTCGTATAGCGGCCAACGCCCAGCCTGATGCTCGATCGCGCCTGCGGCTCGCTCAGGCCAATCGCGCGCAGCACATGGCTTGATCGCCCCGATCCACTGGCACAGGCAGACCCGGCGGAAAAGGCGATATCGCGCAGGTCCGACATCAACCGCGCCACATCGAGCCCGTCGCGCTGGATATTGAGATTGCCGGCATAGCGCTGCCCGCTCGATCCGTTGATTGTCCAGCCGGGGCCGAATTGCTGCCGTGCGATGCCGAAGAGCTGCTCAACATGCGCGCCGTCCGCCTCGCCACGGTCAGCCATCAGCTTGGCCGCAACCCCAAAACCGGCACAAAGCGCGGGCGACAGCGTGCCCGACCGGCCGAGCTGCTCTTGCCCTCCACCATGCATCAGCGGCTCGATCATGATGCCGTCGCGCACCCACAGCGCGCCAATGCCCTTCGGTCCATGAATCTTATGGGCGGACACAGCGATCATATCGCAGTCGTTAGGAATCGGCGTCCGGCCATAACCCTGCACCGCGTCACACAGCATCAGCGCACCCGCCGCATGCGCCACTGCCGCCAGTTCGGCAATTGGCTGCATGACGCCAATCTCGTTGTTGACGAGCATCGCCGCGACCAGCCCGGTGCCCGCGCCAATCGCCCGCTCAGCCGCCGCCAGATCGACCAGCCCGTCGCTACCGACCGGGAGGACGGTGACCGCCCGCCCCTGCCGCTGCAGCGCCTCGACCGTATCGAGCACCGCCGCATGTTCGGTCGCGATCGTCACGATCGGGCCCGAAGTGCCCTTGATCGCCCAGTTGAGCGCCTCGGTAGCCCCGCTGGTGAAAGCCAACGCCCCCCCAGTGGGCAGCAATGCCGCCACCCGATCCCGCGCCACCTCGACCGCCGCCTTCGCCGCCCGACCCGGTGCGTGCGACGAGTGCGGATTGGCATGCTGATCACGGAGCCACGGCAGCATCGCCTCCAACGCCCCGGGCGCGAGCGGCGTCGTCGCCTGATAATCGAGATAGATCATGCCCGCCGCGCCGCGTCATGCGCGACCTCAAGCCACGCCTCGCGAAACGCTTCGATCTCCTCGGGCGTGGTGTTCCACCCAAAGCTGACGCGGATCGTGCGGCTGGCGGTATCCTCATCCACCCCGAATGCGGCCAGTGCCCGACTGCGCTTGAGCGTCCCCGAGGAGCACGCACTCCCCGCCGACACGGCAAACCCCATCGCATCGAAGCGGATCAGTTGGGCGGCGGCGGAGAGGTGGGGTGTGGCGATGGCGTAGATATGCGAACACTGCGAACCGGAGCTGACGACCTCGCCGACCTTCCAGATAGCGTTCTTGAAATCCAGCTGCTGCTCTGCGCTAGTCGGCCAATCTTCAACCGATCCGGCCTCAAGCGCCGCCGCAAAACCCAGAATGCCAGGCAAATTTTCCGTGCCCATCCGATAGCCAAACTCATGCCCGCCGACCGGCTCGAGCATCGCCAGATCGCGCACCAGCAGCGCCCCAACCCCCGGCGGACCGCCAAGCTTGTGTGCGGAAATGACGATGATATCGGCATTCGGCAGGGAGCCCTTGCCACCCAGTTGCGAGCAGTCGCTGAGAAATACCCCGCCCGCTGCCCGCACCACCTCGATTGCCGGCGGCCTGACATAGGGGATTAGCCCCGTGCCCGTCTCAGAATTGATTGCCTGAACAGCCACGATCGCCTTGCCGGGCTTGGCCAGGTAACCCGCGAGAAAGTCGCAATCGGGCTCGCCCGCAGCATCTGCATCGCGACCCAGCACCGGCAAGACATCCGCCCCCGGCGCAGCGCGGAACACCGCATCATGCTCCACCGCGCTCACGATCCGCCGCTCCACCTTCGCGCGGTTCAGCGCAATCCACAGCGCCTCGCTCGCGCCGCTCGTGAAGATCAGCTCGCCCGTCCAGCCGAGCGCCGCCTTGATCCGCGCCCGCGCCTCCTCCAGCGCCGCCCGCGCCGCGCGCCCCTCTGCATGCGGCGAGGAAGGATTGGCCCAGCGCGCCATCCCCTCGGCCACCGCAGCGATGGCTTCGGGGCGCATCGGGGTGGTTGCGGCATGATCCAGATAGATGCGCTTTTTCACGTGCGCACCCCTAGCCGCCCACAATGATTGCGCCAAGCGGCGGCTTTCCTATATAGGCCCGCATCCCGTGCCACGCGCGCGTCCCGCATTTACGTCAGCAGGTCCCATGCCAGAAGTCATTTTTCCCGGCCCCGATGGCCGTCTCGAAGGCCGTTTCTCGCCGCCGCCGCGCCCGCGCGCACCTGTCGCCATGATCCTGCACCCGCACCCCTCCTCGGGCGGCACGATGAACAACCGGATCGTGCAGGAGCTCTACAAGACCTTCCAGCGCCGCGGTTTCGCCACGCTGCGCTTCAACTTTCGCGGCGTCGGCAAGAGCCAGGGCATTTTCGACAATGGCGTGGGCGAATTGTCTGATGCCGCCAGCGCGCTCGATTGGGTGCAGAGCATCCATCCCGAAGCCTCGACCACCTGGATCGCCGGCGTCAGCTTCGGCGCGTGGATCGGCATGCAGTTGCTGATGCGCCGCCCGGAAATCCGCGGCTTCATCTCGGTAGCACCACCCGCCAACATGTATGATTTCACCTTCCTCGCCCCCTGCCCGTCCTCGGGCATCATCATCCAGGGCGAGGGCGACGAGGTGGTGACCCCACTCGCCGTGCAGAAGCTGGTCGACAAGCTGCGCACGCAAAAGCACATTACCATCCACCACGACGTGCTGCCGCGCGCTAACCATTTCTTCGAGCATGAAATGCCCGAGCTGATGGAGAGCGTGGATAATTATCTCGACATGCGGCTGGACCCGAACTCGCCGATTAAGTGAGGTTCGCCGAGCGGATTAGCGACAGCTAATCCGCGTCGCGCGGCGAACCACGGCCGGCGGGGCGAACGCCCCGACCGACGACATGGGCTTTGCCCATGTCGGGTGGCTAGCTCGTTCGGCCTCATCTGGTGGATGCGGGCATTTGTGAAGCGCTATTCAAGCCACCGCTCGAAAGTCGGTGCGGCATGAGAGCGCGCCATAATGTGCAGGGTCTGGTTACGCGTCAGGATCGCCCAATGGCGGAAGTCCGCGACTTGTACGGCTGCGTCCCGCGCCGCCACCTCAATCAACCAAGGTGATGCGAGAACCTCCACAAACGGCCAACATCCGCCATAGGGGACAGGCTCTGCCAATGCCGGAACAGCTACATTCATCCCCTCGAGATAGTCCGAGTATTCATCGAACGCCATAAAGGCATGGGTATCGTCGAATGAAATGATGATACCTCTTAAAGGGGCGTTCAATCCATCAGGGTAGAGCCCCTCGCAAATGAGCCGACCGTCCGAGCTCCAAGTCAGATTGAACGCGCTCAGCGGCAGTTCTGGAGTATGATCTGTAGGTGTCCACCGGATAATGGTCGCGGGCGTTGTCATACAGCGCTTGTGGGCGGTTACGCGAACTTCTGCAATTGAACCATGACCACCCCTCCCCTATCCGTCACCCCGGGCTTGACCCGGGGTCCCGCTTTTCTAACTTCCGGCATCGCGAGGAGTAAGGCAGCGGGACCCCGGGTCAGGCCCGGGGTGACGGGTTTGTTGGTGGCTGGGTGTAGCGCGACATCGCCACCCCCTCACCCCACCCAAATAACCACATTTCCTAGCAGCACCGCCGCCATCACCAGCAGCAGCCACCCCTTCTTCCGGTCGCCCCCCTTTACCACCATCCACCCGCCGCCAATCAGGCAGGCAAATACCGCGAGCATCGCGATGGTGGGGGCGAGCGATTCGAGGGTGGTCATGCTGCGGTCACTATAGACCTAATTGCATCCCCGGCGAAGGCCGGGCCCCAGTTGCGAAGGTGCTTGTTTTCTGAAGATGACGCTTAATGACCGGTATCGCGCGACTGGACCCCGGCCTTCGCCGGGGAAGCGAAGTTGTTAGAAGACTCAATCCGCCCCCGCCAGCACCTTGGCATAAGCCGCCGGATCGACATTCCCGCCCGACAAGATCACCAGCATCCCCTCCCCCAACTCCACCTTGCCCGCGAGCAACGCCGCCAGCGCCACCGCGCCGCCGGGCTCCACCACCAGCCGCAGCTTTTCCGCCGCCCAGCGCTGCGCCGCTGCCACTTCGGCCTCGCTCACCGCCACCCCCGTCACTCCGCGCCGCGACAGCACGTCAAAGGTCAGCGGCGACACCTCCTTGGTTTGCAGCGAATCGCACGCGGTCGGCGGCGGGTTGGGGCCGACGGGTTCGATCCACCCCGCCTCCAGCGAGCGGCGCATATCGTCCCACCCCTCCGGCTCCACCACCGTCACCGCCGCCTCAGGCAGCGCCAGCACAATCCCCGCCGCCAGCCCGCCCCCGCCACACGGCACGATTACCCGAGTCGGCGCGCCCAGCCCCCGCGCCTGCATCTGCGCTGTCGCTTCCAGCCCGGCACTGCCCTGCCCTTCGATCACCCACGGATCATCGAAGCTCGGCACCAGCACCGCGCCGCGCGCGCCCGCCAACCCGGCGGCGATCCTCTCGCGACTCTCGCTCACCCGGTCATAGCTCACGATTTCCGCCCCCAGCGCGAGCGTCGCCTCGCGCTTCACGGCGGGCGCGTCGCTCGGCATCACGATCAGCGCGGGCATGCCGAGCCGTTTCGCGGCCCATGCGATTCCCTGCGCATGGTTGCCTGAGGAGAACGCCACCACGCCGCGCGCCCGCGATTCGGCATCGATTGCGGTCAGCCGATGCCATGCACCGCGCAATTTGAACGCCCCAACCGGTTGCAGATTTTCGGCCTTGAAAGCGACGCTAAACCCCTTGATCTCGCCTATAAATAAGGGGCTCGACGGCACGATAGCGGCGAGCTTTGCCGCCGCATCGCGGACCCCCGCCCGGGTCGGTTGTCGCAAAATTGTCATGAAAAATTCCTCGGCCCACAAATAACTATTTACATCGCGGAACAGCGACCCTATTTCGCCCTTCCGCTGCCCCATGGGACTTCCAACCGCAAGGCAGCTTTTTTCGTTTTGTCTCACGACATTTGGAGGTCCCTTGAGTTGCACAAGCATCATAGCACGCGGGAGCTAGCTAGCCCCCAGGTCGGTTCCGCCATTGGAATCGCTCTTTCGACGCGCCCGGTATTGCCGGTCACGCTCGTTCGTCCCCATGCCGCGGCACGGGCCGCCCGATTCTTCGCAGAGAAGTTTCCGGGTCGTTCGATGTATGCGGTAAAGGCCAATCCCTCGCCGGATCTGCTGCAGATCCTGTGGGACAATGGCATCACGCATTACGACGTCGCCTCGATTGCCGAGGTGCGGCTCGTCGCGCGCACGCTGCCTGAGGCCACGCTCTGCTTCATGCACCCGGTCAAGGCCGAGGAAGCGATTGCAGAGGCCTATTTCACGCACGGCGTCCGTGTCTTCTCGCTCGACAGCCTGGAAGAGCTGTCGAAGATCATGACCGCGACCCGTAACGCAACCGATCTCACGCTCTGCGTGCGGCTGCGCGTGTCGTCGGAGCATAGCAAGCTCAGCCTCGCGTCGAAATTCGGCGCGGCCCCGGGTGAGACCAAGGAATTGCTGTTCGCTGCTCGTCAGGCGGCTGATGCGCTCGGCATCTGCTTCCATGTCGGCTCGCAGGCGATGACCCCAGAGGCCTATGCCCAGGCGATGGAGCGCGTCCGCGCGGCCATTGTCGATGCGGGTGTCACGGTCGACGTCGTCGATGTCGGCGGCGGGTTTCCTTCGTCCTATCCGGGCATGGAACCGCCCCCGCTCGAGCGCTATTTCGCGACGATCCACCGCGCGTTCGAAAGCCTGCCGATCTCCTATTCGGCTGAGCTTTGGGCCGAGCCGGGTCGTGCGCTGTGCGCCGAGTACAGCTCGATCATCGTCCGCGTCGAAAAGCGGCGTGGTGATGAGCTCTACATCAACGACGGCGCGTACGGCGCGTTGTTCGATGCAGCGCATGTCGGCTGGCGCTTTCCGGTAACGTTGCTGCGCGAACCCGATTCGAATGCGCGGGACATGGCGTTCAGCTTCTATGGGCCAACCTGCGACGATATGGATCACATGGCAGGGCCGTTCATGCTTCCCGCCGATATCCGCGCGGGCGACTATATCGAGATCGGCATGCTCGGTGCCTATGGCTCGGCGATGCGCACCGCGTTCAACGGCTTCGGCTCGGACGAAACGGTGATCGTCGATGATGAGCCGATGGTGTCGCTCTACCTCGATGACGAGGCAGAAGCCGTGCCGTCCAACGTCGTCACACTGTAACACAACACCTTACATACTGTATCTGGGCCCCGGCGAAAGCCGGGGCCCAGAGCAAAGCAGCGAATCGCCTGCGGTTCTGGACCCCGGCCTCCGCCGGGGTACGGCTGTGCCTTTGGAGACCTAAACTCATGACCGACACGCTCACCCCCACCCGCACTAACGATCAGCGGAAAGCCGAGCTGCTTTCGACTCAGGTCGAGCATATCGACATCACCAGCTTCGATGCGCGCCCGATCGTGGAAGCGATGGGCAAGATGAGCTTCACCAGCCGCGATCTCTCGCGCGCCACCGGCATCTACAACCAGATGCTGGCCGATCCCGATTGCACGATCTGCCTGGTGATCGCTGGCTCGACCTCGGCCGGCGGCTGCATGGATCTTTATGCCGAGCTGATCCGCAACAACATGGTCGATTGCGTCGTCGCCACCGGCGCGACCATCGTCGACATGGATTTCTTCGAAGGCCTCGGCCACAAGCATTATCAGGCATTGGAAGTGCCCGATGATGATACGCTGCGTTCGCTGCTGATCGACCGGATCTATGATACCTATATCGACGAGGAAGAGCTTCAGCACGTCGATCATACGATCTTCGAGATCGCCGAGACGCTCGAGCCCCGCCCCTATTCCAGCCGCGCCTTCATCCGCGAGATGGGCAAGTACCTCGTCGAGCATGGCAAGAAGGACAACAGCCTCGTCAAGCTCGCCTATGAGCATGACGTGCCGATCTTCTGCCCGGCGTTCGTTGACAGCTCGGCCGGCTTCGGGCTCGTCAAGCATCAGGTAGATTCAGTGAAGGCTGGCAAGCCCTATATGGTGCTCGACGCGATCGCCGATTTCCGCGAACTCACCGATATCAAGATCAAGGCGGGCACGACCGGCCTGCTGATGATCGGCGGCGGCGTGCCGAAGAACTTCATCCAGGACACCGTCGTCTGCGCCGAAATCCT
>CAZXBM010000101.1:0-8461 GCA_964638495.1 uncultured Stakelama sp.
GCGGGAATCGTCGCTGGGACGTTGCTGCCGCTTGCCATGATCAAATCTCCCTTATGCGAAGGCGCATCGTGCCCAACGGGCCAATGCGCCTCAAGCTAGACTAAAGAGTGTATAGTAGAGTTCCTGCATGTCGGCAGGTATTTCGCTTTCAAAGGCCAAAGCGTTACTTTTAACGGGATGAACGAAGCCTAAACGCGCGGCGTGGAGCGCCTGGCGCCTGAAGCCAAGCCGATCCAGCACGGCGCGATGGACATGCTTTGTTCTACCGTAAGCCGGATCGCCGAGCAAGGGGTGGCCGATCGACGCCATATGGACGCGCACTTGGTGCGTTCGCCCGGTTTCCAGCCGACATTCGACCATCGACGCATCACGCCCGGCGCGGATCACATGATAATGCGTGATGGCATGCTTGCCGCCCTCGACAATGGCCATCTTCTTGCGATTGGCGGGCGACCGGCCGAGCGGCGCATTGACAGTGCCATCAACAGGGCTCGGGCGACCGGCGACGATCGCTTTGTAGCGCCGATCGATCGAATGCGCGGCGAACTGCGCAGCGAGGCCAATATGCGCCACATCGGATTTGGCGGCAACCATCAGCCCCGATGTATCCTTGTCGATCCGGTGGACGATGCCGGGCCGCGCGACGCCGCCAATGCCCGATAACTGGCCAGCGCAGTGGTGCAGCAGCGCGTTGACAAGCGTGCCATCAAGATTGCCGGCAGCGGGATGGACCACCAGCCCGGCGGGCTTGTCGATGACGATGAGGTGCTCATCCTCATAGGCGATGTTGAGCGCGATATCCTGCGCTTCATTCTCAAGCGGCGTTGGGGCGGGCAGGGTGACGTTGAACAGCTGGCCGCTCGTCGCCTTGCTGGACGGGTCGTTCGCAGCCTTGCCGCCGTCGCTCACGACATTGCCAGACAGGATCAGGGATTTCAGGCGTTCACGCGAAAAGCTGGGAGCGCCGTCTGCGAGCGCGCGATCGAGCCGCCAGCCATCGGCTCCGGCCGCGATGCGCACTTGAATGATTTCTGCCCCCCGGTCCATCTATCGCGGATATGGAAATGCCTGTTGGAATTGCAAGCACCCTGTACGATTACCTAAGGGCGGAGGCGGTAGCGCATCCGGGCGAGGAGATTTGCGGGCTGCTGTTTGGTGATGCGACCCGTATTGACGACGCGCGGCAGTGCCGGAACGTGTCTGCGTCGCCGGGCGACAGTTTTGAGATCGATCCCGCCGCGTTGATAGCAGTGCACCGGGTGATGCGGACGGGTGGGGCGCGGATGATCGGGTGTTATCACTCACACCCTTACGGACCGGCGATGCCTTCCGCGCGCGACATCGCGGCGGCGGAAGCCGGAGCGCTGTGGCTCATCATCACCCGGGACGAGATGCGGGCGTGGCGCGCGACTGCCGCCGACGGGGCGGCAGTGCGTTTCGATGAGGTGACGCTGCGGATCGAGTAATGTTCCAGACTTGCCGACGGACCGCTCAACCATATTGTGGCGAAGGCGCTGCATTTCGGCAGGGGCGGGTCAGACGCCATGCGGGTTGCAGCTTGATCGATGCTGCGTCAAAGAGGCGCATATTTTGGAGCGATCCCCTTGACCATCAGTTCCGTCGATTTTGCCAGCCTGCTCTGTTCGCGCCTGTGCCATGACCTGCTGAGCCCGGTTGGCGCGCTCAACAACGGGCTGGAGCTGCTTGCCGACGAGCATGATCCCGAAATGCGCAATCGTTGCCTCGAATTGCTCGGCGAAAGCGCGCGGGCTTCCGCCAACAAACTGAAGTTTTTCAGGCTCGCCTTTGGTGCGGCGGGGGGCTTTGGCGAGACGGTCGATTCGCGCGAGGCGCGGGCTGCGATCGAGGGATTGTTTGGCGACAATCATCGCGTGAAACTGGGGTGGCTGGTGGAGGATGGCGTACTGCCCAAGCCTGCGGTCAAGGTGCTGCTCAACCTCGCGCTGATCGCGGGCGACGCCCTGATCCGGGGCGGGCAGCTCGATATTGGCGCGGAACTGATTGGCGACCAGGTGGAAATCGTGGTGCGTGGCGACGGACCCCGCATCGTGCTCGACACCGAATTGCGCAATGCCCTGATCGGCGGAAGCGGCGACATGGTGGTTACACCCCGGGCGGCGGCGGCCTACCTGGTCCATGCGCTGGTCGCTGAGGGGGGCGGGACCGTGCAGGTTTCCGAACCCGATGCGCCGGTTCTGCTCTTCGGCGCCGTCATCAGCGCGGGGTAAACCTCAATTTAACCGCTTTTCGTCATGACTGGCATGCCAAGACGGCACGCCGGGGGCTCATGGACGATCTGTTACAGGAATTCATCGCTGAAACCCGCGAGACGCTGGAGGCGCTGGCGGGTGAAATCGTGATGTGGGAAGCCGATCCGAGCGATCGCAACCGCCTCGACTCGATCTTTCGCTTTGTCCACACAGTGAAGGGAAGCTGCGGTTTTCTCGACCTGCCGCGCCTTAGCCGGCTGAGCCATGCCGCCGAGGACGTGCTGGCGGCTGTCCGATCGGGAGAACGCGCGCCAGATACCGCATTGGTCAACGCCGTACTCGCCATTGTCGACCGAATCGGCGAGATCATCGAGGCGATCGATGCCGGTGCGGCACTTGACGATTCGGGCGAGGAGTTACTGATCGCCGCGCTCAATAAAGGTGCCGAAGCGGCAACGAGCCAGTCTCCTTCGGCGCTGGTGTGCCGTGCGCCGACCCGCAGCGTGCGCCTGAGTGTCGATCTGCTCGACCGGATGATGAGTGGCATGTCGGACATGGTGCTTGCCCGCAACGAACTCGCCCGTCGCTTACGTTATGAGGCGATCGAGCCTGCGATCGAGGCGGCGCTCGATCGTCTGTCGCTAACCGTGGCCGAAATGCGCGATACCGTGACGCGCACGCGCATGCAGAAAATCGAGGCGCTGTTTTCCGCCCTGCCGCGCATGGTGCGCGACACAGCGGCGGAACTGGGCAAGGCCGTGACGCTGACGGTCGACGGATCGGATGTCGAGCTGGACCGCGAGATGATCGAGATGATGCGTGATCCGCTCGTCCACATCGTTCGCAATTCTATCGATCACGGCATCGAGTCGCTCTCCGAGCGGCGTGCTGCCGGTAAGCGAGACAATGGCCGTCTGACCGTTTCGGCCCGGCAATCCGGCAACCAGATTATCATCGAAGTCGTCGATGATGGTCGCGGTATCGACGTGGAACGCCTGATCACCAAAATGGCGGAGAGCGGCGCGCGCAGCGAAGCTGAACTGCGCGCGTTACCCGACAACGCCAAACTCGAGCTAGTGTTCGAGCCGGGCCTGTCGAGCAAAAACGTCGTTACCTCGATTTCCGGTCGCGGGGTCGGCATGGACGTGGTGCGCGCCAATATCGAGCAGATTGGCGGCCGGGTTGCGCTCACCAACATGCCGGGCCGAGGCCTGCGCCTGACCATCCATGTGCCGCTGACACTGTCGATTATTTCCACCATCGTCCTTGGCGCAGCAGGCCAGCGCTTTGCGATCTCGCGCCAGGCGATCGAGGAAATCGTCAGAGTGCGCGGCGATGCCGTTCGGATCGACATGTTGGGCGACACGCCCGTGGCGACAGTGCGCGGCAGAAGGCTGCCGTTGATTTCGCTGGCATCTGCCCTGGGTTTGGGCACCGACAAGGCTGTGCCGAATATGCTCGCCATCGTGAGCGTGACGGGCGGCAGCTATGCACTGTCGGTCGATGAGGTACTGGACACAGAGGAGCTGGTCGTAAAGCCGGCCACCCCCGCAGTAATGGCCTGTGGTCTCTATGCGGGCCAGACGCTGCCCGACAATGGCCGCCCGATGCTGCTCCTCGATTCTGCGGGTCTGGCGGCCGCTTCCGGCCTCCAGTTCAGCCGCGAGGTCACCACCGAAGAGGACGATGCAGTTGGCGACGGCAGCCAGGCCGCTGCGACATCCGCCCTGTTGTTCCTCGACTTGGATGGCACGCGGCGTGCCGTTCCCCTTGCCGTGGTTGACAGGGTCGAGCTTGTGGACACGCAATCCGTGCGGTTTGCAGCGGGCCAGTTGCGGCTGCTGATCGACGATGCGCTCATTCCTTTGACCGGCGTTGCCGATTGCCAGCAGCTTGTTGCCGCGCGCGCCGGGATCGCAGTGCTCCGCATCGCCGACGGCCGGACCGAAATTGGCTACGCCATCGCCGAGGCGCTCGACATCGTTACAATCGACGATTCCTGGTCGCCGGCGCGGACCGCTGGGCCAGTTGCCGGGGTGATGGTGCTCGAGGGCGAACAGATCGAAGTGTTGGATATCCATTGGCTGTTCGCCACAAATGGGCGTGCGGCAGCGCAGGACGCAACACAGCCCGTGTGCCTCCTGACCGGCGCAAGCACTGGATGGATGGACAGTTTCCTGAGACCGGTGTTGCAATCGGCCGGGTACCGCGTGGTAACCGCATTGCCCGAAGGCGTCCGCGCCTCCGTGATGCTGGCGATGGCTGATGACCTGGCCGCTGGGGCAAGCGACGCGCCCGTGGTCAAGCTGCGGCAAGACGTGGCCCCGCGCAGCAGCGACGACGACAGCATCTATCGATATGACAGGGCTGCCTTGCTGGCGGCGCTGTCTGACCGCAGCGCAGGCGCAAGGGGCTGATGATGGAAAAACTATACCTCATCGCTCGCATCGCTGGCCGCGCCGTTGCGATCGATTCAGATCAGGTCGAATCGGTGGTCGATATCGGCGACGTAACCCCCGTACCACAGGCCGCCCCTGAAGTACGGGGCCTGGCGGCACTGCGTAGCAGGGTGGTGACGGTGATCGACACCCAGATCGCGCTTGGGCTGCCGGCAATGACCAAAAAATGTGGTCGCGCGGTTATCACCTTGGTCGAGGGGCATCATTACGCCCTGCTCGTCGACACGCTGGACGATGTCTCCGCTTTTTCGCTGGCGCCGCTTACCGGCGGCATCGCGATTGATGGGGGGTGGCGGAAAGCGGGATGCGGGGTGATCGATCGCGGTGGCGATCCGTTGCTGGCGATCGACCTGCGCTCACTTATTCCCGGGCTAGCCAGTGCCGACGCCCTTTAACGGTAAGATTACCCTTTTGGGGCAGATGATAGCTTGAAGCGCTTTTTAGGGTGAATGACATGAAGACATGCCTGGTGGTCGACGATTCCAAGGTGATCCGTAAGGTCGCCCGGCATATTCTGGAAACGCTCAATTTTCAGGTGTCTGAAGCGGGGGATGGGCGCGAAGCGCTGGAATCCTGCCTGCAGTCAGCCCCCGACGTCATTCTGCTGGACTGGAACATGCCCGTGATGAGCGGCATGGATTTCCTCCGCGCACTGCGCGAAAGCGCCGTCACCCACCGCCCAAAAGTCGTCTTTTGCACAACTGAAAACGGCATGGCGTATATCCGGGCCGCGATCGAGGCAGGTGCCGACGAATATGTCATGAAGCCGTTCGATCGCGAAACCCTTGAAAGCAAACTGCAGATCGTTGGCGTCGCCTGAACGGACCCAGCGCAGTGCCGGCCACCCATGAAAAGACATCGTTGCGGGCTGCCCTCGACGCACCGGTCGGGCGGGTCCTGATCGTCGACGACTCGGTTGTCGCGCGGGCCGTTATCACGCGGATGATCGACGAAACGAAGCGCTTCGTCGTCGCTGGCGCCGTTGGCGACGCACAGACCGCGCTTGCCTATCTCCAGACAAGCCAGGTGCACGTCATCCTGCTGGACATCGAATTGCCGGGGGTCGACGGCCTGACCGCTCTGCCGGACCTGATAGTGGCCGGACGGGGTGCGCATGTGCTCGTGGTCTCTTCCTCATGCGCTGATGGAGCGGCCGCCACCATTCAGGCGCTCTCGCTTGGGGCCGCCGACACGCTGGTAAAGCCCAGCGTCGGGCACCTGATGGGAAAATTCGGCGATGTTCTGGAGGAAAAGCTAACCCGGCTGATCCAAGGCAATCATCAGTCGCGCCGGACGGTGCCGGCAGAGGCGTCAGCGCCGCAGGCGTCGGACGATTTCGACATCATCGCGATCGGCGCATCGACGGGGGGCATCCACGCATTGAGCCAGATGCTGCGCGCTATTCCGGCGACCTGTTCCATCCCCATGCTGATCACCCAGCATCTGCCGGCATCATTCATGCCCTATTTTGCGGCCCAAATTGCTGTGCTGGCCGGTCGTCGGTGTGTTGTCGCAACGGACGGCATGCGGATTGCCACAGGCGACATTATCGTCGCGCCGGGCGAGGCGCATCTGCGCTGCGTTCGAGATGCAAAGGGCGTGGCCATAAAACTGACAACGGAACGATCCAAGAGCGGCTGCATGCCCTCGGTCGATCCCATGTTCGAGACGGTGGGCGAGGTTTATGGCGCGCGGGCATTGGCCATCGTGCTGAGCGGCATGGGCCGCGACGGCGAGAATGGTGCCAAAGTGATTTCGGCCGCCGGCGGTTCAATTGTCGTCCAGGATAAGCAGTCGTCGGTTGTATGGGGAATGCCCGGTGCGGTGGCATCGGCTGGGATGGCAACTGCGATCCTCTCCCCCTGCGACATTGGCCGCCTCGTCGCACAGCAGCGCCGGCCCTCATGATTGCCGACCAGCGCTTTGCTGCTCCCTACACCGGGGCCATGAGTGTGCTTGCCGCCTTGCTGGAAGCGCGGACCGGTCAACAGATTGCCGCCAATCGATCGTGGCGCATCGAAACGGCGCTCAAGCCGGTGCTGCGCGCACGCGGCCATGAAACGCTGGACGGACTGGTCGGGGAGTTGCTTGATGACCAGACTGAGATGGTCGCCGGGATAATCATCGATGCGCTCCTGAATCAGGAAAGCTCGTTCTTCCGCGATGCTGGCGTGCTCGAAACGCTGGTGAAGGCTGTCGACGCGCTGCAAGCCGAGAGCGGAAGACGCCCGCGCATATGGTCGGCGGCGTGCTCGAACGGGCAGGAGCCGCTGTCTCTTGCAATGCTGTTCGCCGAAAGGCTTGAGCAAACGGGGATGGTCGAGCCCGAAATACTAGCAACCGATGTTTCCGAGGCGGCTGTCTCGCGCGCCAAGATCGGGCGCTATTCGCAGTTTGAAATTCAGCGCGGTCTGCCGGTCCGCCAGATGATTAAGTGGTTCGAATCATCGGATTCCGATTGGACGGCGCGGGCCGAGCTGCTGCGCAAAGTAACCTATCGCCGGCACAATCTGGTGGCGGATTCGGCGCCAGTGGGCCGCTTCGATGTAATCTTGTGCCGCAACGTGCTGCTCTATTTGTCGCCGGTGTTGCGCAAGCGGGTTTTTGACTTGTTGTCCAATGCGATCAGGCCGGGTGGCTATCTGGTGCTGGGCGCGGGCGAGACTGTGATCGGCCAGACCGATGCCTTTGTGCCGAGCGCTTCGTTTCGGGGGCTCTATGAGCGGACGGACGTAGCGATGCGCATGCCCGGCGCAGCGACCGGCTAAGCGCGCTGCTCGCCGCGCTTCGATATCGTGCGTGGCAGTCGCCGTTTGCCGCGGCTTTCCAATCACGCTTGCAGCGACGGTGATTTCGGTCTTTATCGCGTAAAGGTCTTTCGACACGCCGGTGTCGGCGACATGGTGCAAAGGGACGCAATGGCGATGCTGGGCCTGGGGATCGTGATGATGCGGGCCAGATGGGCTGCTTCCCAATGACGATCATCGACGCACCGTCCCCTAATTTCGATGAGCGGCGACTGCCGATCACCATGATCGTGCTGCATTACACCGGCATGCAGGATGGCGATTCGGCGATCGCCCGCTTGCGTGATCCCGAAGCAAAGGTGTCTGCCCATTATGTCGTTGCCGAAGACGGCACGGTGCTGCGCCTTGTACCGGAGGAAAAACGTGCCTGGCATGCCGGCGTCTCTCGCTGGCGCGACATTGCCGACGATATCAACAGCGCCTCGATCGGAATCGAGATCGTCAATCCGGGACACGAGTTCGGCTACCGGCCCTTTGCCGACGAGCAGATCGCTTCGGTGATCCAGCTCGTGATGCAGATCAAGGACAGGTACCAGATCACGCGAGGCAACATCGTTGGCCATTCCGACATTGCGCCGACCCGCAAGCGTGATCCGGGGGAGCTTTTCCCTTGGGGCAAGCTGGCGCGCCTGCGGCTCGCCTTACCACGCCCGACCAAGAATTTGATGGATCCGGGCTGGACGCAGGCAGGGTTCCTGCTGGCGCTCGAGCGCTTTGGGTATGATGTGGTCGAGCCGATGGCGGCGATCATGGCGTTCCAGCGTCGGTTTCGCCCCGAACTGATCGACGGCGAGCTCGATGCGGAATGCCGCATGATCCTGCTCGCGCTGCTGTTGCCAAAGCCGCAGGGGGACGACTAAGGCAGGGAACTGCCAGAGGGTCGGGCGGCCGCGGGTGCTTTCGAGCGCGCGAGGAAAGTCCGGGCTCCACGGAAACAACGGTGCCGGATAATGTCCGGCGGGGG
>CAZXBM010000102.1:0-8330 GCA_964638495.1 uncultured Stakelama sp.
GTCGCTCAACGAGATCAAGGAAGTGCTTTCGAGCATGGGTCTTCGCCTCGGCATGGAAATCCCGGGCTGGCCGCCTGAGAATATCGAAGAGATGGCCAAGAAGCTCGAGCAGGAGATTATGGGCTGAGCCTTTTGGCTCGTCACCCCGGGCTTGGCCCGGGGTCCCGCCTCTTCGGACGCGGGCCAAGTAAGCGGGACCCCGGGTCAAGCCCGGGGTGACGAAAAAATGGGTGGTCCGCGTCGCCACCTGGTCTGGGGTACCTGATACGGCCCCCTAACGAACGAAGGAAGATATCATGCGCCATCGCGTAGGCGGTCGTAAACTCTCGCGGACCTCGGCCCACCGCACAGCCCTGTTCCGTAACCAGTCGGCAGCGCTCATCAAGCACGAACAGATCGTCACCACCGTCGCCAAGGCGAAGGAACTGCGGCCTTATGTCGAAAAGCTGATCACGCTTGCCAAGAAGGGTGGCCTTTCCAACCGTCGCCTGGCGCATGCGCGCATTCTGGATGATGCCCAGCTCGTGAAGCTGTTCGACGTGCTGGCGAGCCGTTATGCCGATCGCAACGGCGGCTATACCCGTATCATCAAGATGGGCCCGCGCGGTTCGGACGCAGCCCCGATGGCGATCATCGAGTTCGTCGATCGTGACGTGTCCGCCAAGGGCCAGGATTCAGGTCCCGTGATGGGCGACGAGGATTATGATCAGGCGGCGTAATCGCCCCTGATATTGCCCTCTCCCATAGCCTTCCAGCTACTTGAGAAAGGAGTCGTCCCTGTTAGGGTGCGGCTCCTTTTTCCATGTCTGGAGCTTCCCCCGTCATGCGCCGCGCTCTTCCGCTGATCCTGATCGCCCTGCCGCTCCCCGCGATTGCCCAGCCCCCTTTGGAGTCCAAGACCCAGATGACCGCCAAGATCGCCTATCCGCAGACACGCCGCGTCGATCAGGTCGATGAGCAATTCGGCGTGAAGGTCGCAGACCCTTATCGCTGGCTGGAAAACGACGTGCGCACTGATCCTGAGGTGCGCGCCTGGGTGGACACAGAAGTAGCGACGACCAACGCTTATCTTGAAACGCTGCCGGGACGCGATGTGTTCAAGGCGCGGATGAAGCAGCTGCTCGATTATGAGCGCTTTGGCGTGCCGTATAAAAAGGGCGGCCGCTATTTCTATAGCCACAATAGCGGGCTGCAGAACCAGGCTGTGCTGTTCGTTCGCGATAGTGTCGACGGTGAGGGCAGGGTGCTGATCGATCCCAATGGCTGGTCGAAGGACGGGGCGACGGCGCTCGGCGAATGGACCCCATCGGAAGATGGCAGCAAAATACTCTACACGATCCAGGACGGCGGCACTGATTGGCGCACGCTGAAGGTGTTGGACGTAAAGACCGGGCAGGTCCTTGCCGACACGGTCGAATGGGTGAAGTTCTCTGGGCTTGCCTGGGCCAAGGACGGCAGCGGCTTTTATTACTCGGCGTTCGATGCGCCCGCCGCTGGCCAGAAGTTTCAGGCGCTGAACGAGAACCAGAAGGTCTATTTCCACAGACTCGGCACTGCCCAGTCGGTGGACCGGATGATCTATGCCACGCCAGACAAGCCACGCCGCGGGCATATCGCGCAGGTGACTGACGATGGGAACTGGCTGGTCATCACGACGACCGAAGGCACCGATAGCCGGTACGAGGTCCATGTCCTCAATCTGGCAACGCCAGGCGCGAAGCCGCGCACTGTGTTTGAGGGGCTCGATTATGAATGGTCGCTAGCGGGCAATGTCGGCGCCACCTTTTATTGGAAGACCAACAAGGACGCGGCCCGGTTGCGCCTGGTATCGACGGATGTCAGCGCAGGCCCTGGCTTGCCGACGATCAAGCAAGTGATTGCAGAGGACAAGGCGACACTGGACAGCGCCGGGATCATCGGCGGGATCCTGATTGCCGAATATCTGGTCGATGTGAAAAGCGAGGTTCGTCGTTTCTCGCTCGCCGGGGAGCCGCTCGGCACGGTGCCGCTGCCGGGAATCGGTGCGATCGGCGGGTTTAGCGGCGACGACAAAGACAGCGAGACGTTCTTCGCCTTCGCCAGCTTTGCCACGCCCACGACGATCTATCGCTACGATGTTAAGACAGGCGCGACGAGCAGCTGGGCCAGCCCCAAGGTTGCATTCAATCCCGCTGATTATGTGGTCGAGCAGCAATTCTATTCATCAAAGGATGGCACGCGCGTGCCGATGTTCGTGGTTCACGGCAAGGATTTGCCCAAGGGACCGGCCCCGACGCTGCTTTATGCCTATGGCGGGTTCAACGTCTCCGTCCCCCCGGCATTTTCGGCGACGCGCCTTGCATGGATGGAGCAGGGTGGGGTGCTTGCTGTCGCGAATATCCGGGGCGGGGGAGAATATGGCAGCCCCTGGCATGATGGCGGCCGTCTCGCCAACAAGCAGAATGTGTTCGACGATTTCATTGCCGCAGGGGAGTATCTGATCGCACAGGGCACCACATCGAAGGACAAGCTGGCGATTCAGGGTGGGTCCAATGGTGGGCTTCTGGTGGGCGCGGTTGTCAACCAGCGGCCCGATCTGTTTGCGGCGGCCCTGCCGCAGGTGGGCGTGATGGATATGCTGCGCTTCGATCGGTTCACCGCCGGGCGTTATTGGGTCGATGATTATGGCTATCCATCGAAAGAAGCCGATTTCAAGGTGTTGCTTGCCTATTCGCCTTATCACAATGTGAAGGCCGGGCGGGATTACCCGGCGATTTTGGCGACAACCGCTGACACCGATGACCGCGTCGTGCCGGGCCATACCTTCAAATATGCAGCCGCCATCCAGGCAGCCGATATCGGCACCAAGCCGCATCTGGTGCGTATCGAAACGCGCGCCGGCCACGGCAGTGGCAAGCCGACCGACAAGGTGATCGAGGAAGCCGCCGATCTGTGGGCCTTTGCCGCAAAATGGACGGGGATGGACGTCAGGCCGCGCTAGCCTAAACCAGCGGTACCTCGGCAAGCGCGCTGTCAATCAGCGGCCATTTGAAGCCCGAGTGGCGGTTGTCGAGGTGCTCCACCTCGAAGAACCCCGCCGAATGGGGATCGCCCTTGTAGATGGCAAAGGTCTTGGCGAGCCCAAGGCCAGCCGCGCTTTCCAGCGGCGAGACGAAGCTGACGTCATGATCGAGCCAATGCGGTTGGGCCATCCAGTGCGCGAGCTGGCTCTTGGTGATGGCGGCAAACCCCGAATGCGGGTTGGTGGCACGGCGGAACACCAGCTCACGCCCCAGGGGGGCCGCGCGCAGCTCGGGACTGCCCGGAACATAGCCATGGAAGCGCGCTGTGGATGCCTCGCGCTGCCCGCCGTCGATATAGGTTTTGGGGGCGGGCCCATTGGCGTTTAGCTCGAACCGGTTGGGGGACAGCATGCAGCCATCGCCAAAGGTCGTATTGAACCAGGCCAGCTTGTCGAACATCATCGGATCGGTAACCAGCAGATCGTCTTCGCTATAGAGGTACCAATCATACTGCCCGGCAAATTTGGCGAACAATTGGTGCGCGCAAAAGCCCAGCATGCGCGGATTATCCAGCACGGCATTGGTGCGCGACACGCCGTATCGCTGGCGGACCGCATCGGTGACCAGGCACGCGCTGTCGACCGATAGCACGCGGATGTCGATCGTCAGCTCATTGTCCGGTCGGGTGACATAGGCGGCGGGGCGAAACTGAATGGAGGCAGATCGGCCAAAATGCTCGCGATAGGCGCGGATCACGCGTTCGACGACTGCCGCGCGTTCTGCCCGCCTCGCACCATCGACAGAGGCATGCCCCGGATTGGCTTCGGCGGCGAAATAATGAACGAGGACGATCAAGGCGCGCATGGAGAGACGGGGTCCGTATTGGCAGAGCGGGCAGGCGAGGCGAGGAACGACTAGACGATTTCAAACAGCCCGGCAGCGCCCATGCCGCCGGCGGTGCACATCGACACCACGACATAGCGTACGCCGCGCCGCCGCCCCTCAATTAGCGCATGACCCACAAGGCGGCTGCCCGTCATGCCAAAGGGATGGCCGACCGCAATGGCACCGCCATTGACGTTGTACTTCTCGGGATCAATGCCGAGCTTATCGCGGCAATACAGGCATTGCGATGCGAACGCCTCGTTGAGTTCCCACAAGCCGATATCGCTGATAGATAGCCCGGCGCGTTCGAGCAATTTGGGGATCGCAAATATCGGTCCAATGCCCATTTCGTCGGGCGCGCAGCCGGCGGACTGAAAGCCGCGATAGATGCCCAGGATATCTTTGCCCTCGGCGACAGCGGTTGCCCGATCCATCACGATCTGGGCGCTCGCACCGTCTGACAACTGGCTGGCATTGCCCGCAGTGACGTTGCTGCCGGGCCCGGTAAACTGGCCGCCGGGCCACACCGTCTTCAGTCCGCGCAATCCGTCAAGCGTCGTGCCGGGGCGGATGCCTTCGTCCTGCGAAACGGTAATGGTTTCGGAACCGGTCTGGCTTCCTTCCTTGTCGAAAAGTGCACGATCAACCGTTATCGGTGCGATCTCGTCGACGAATGCACCGGTCTCCAGACCGCGCGCCGCGCGCTGCTGGCTCATCGCGCCATAGGCATCCTGCGCTTCGCGGGTGATGCCATATCTTTCGGCGACGATCTCTGCCGTCTCGATCATGGGGATGTAGGCGGCAGGCTCGTGCGCCACGACGGATTGGTTCACAAAGCGTGGCGCGTCCTTCGTCACCGTCATGCTGACCGATTCCATGCCGCCTGCAAGCGCCACATCGGCCTCGCCGCACATGATCGTGCGGGCTGCCAGTGCGACGGCGGTCAGGCCCGATCCGCATTTACGGTCGAGGGTGAAGGCGGGCACCGATTGCGGCAGTTGGCCCGCAAAGATCGCCATTCGGCCGGCATTGCCGCCTTGCGTGCCCCATTGATTGCCGACACCCCAGAACACCTCGTCGATGCGCACGGGATCGATGCCCGCGCGCTCGACCGCGGCATTCATGACATGGCCGGCGAGGACCGGTGCCTCAGTCGCGTTGAACCCGCCGCGATAGGCCTTGCCAATTGGTGTACGGGCTGTGGCGATAATGGCAGCTTCACGCATGGCATTCCTCCGTCAGACATGTCGTCCTGATCGAATGGCGCATGCGGTGAAGCTTGTCGATGGCCAGAGTGTGGCCAAGTAACGGGCGGCGCGACCCTTGGGGGAAATCGCGCCGCCCGACAACCTGGGAGGCCCCGAAAGGCAGGTCGTGGAAGCATCTTCGCGAACACGGGGAAGATGGTTACAAGTGCGCCGAAAGATTCTATCCGCGCTTGGTAGCGGCACGAATGTAACCTTCCGCGTGGACGAACCGAATGGCGTTATCAGGAACACAGGGAAGGTCGAGCGAGGGCCAGCTAAAGGCGTTGATGGTGCGTGGGCTCGATGGTGACGCCGCCGCGCAAAACGCTTTGCTGACCGCGATGCTGCCATTGCTGCGTTCCTTCTTCGGTCGCCGTTTGCGCGGTGCCGGTGATGATGTCGAGGATCTGGTGCAAGATACGTTGATTGCGATCCACACAAGGCGCGCGAGCTATGATCGCGACCGGCCATTTACGGCCTGGGCCTATGCGGTGGCGCGCTACAAGATGATTGATCATTTCCGTCGAACCAAAAACAACGTGTCGTTCGAAGGACTTGAAGACATATTGATGGCGGAAGGATTTCAGGACGCGGCGTCTGCGCAAATGGATGTCGATAAGTTGCTGGAGGGTATTTCGCCCAAACAGGCGCGGGCAATCCGCCAGACGAAGATTGATGGGCTGAGCGTTGCTGAGGCTGCCGAGAGCGCGGGTATCAGCGAGGCCGATGTAAAGGTTTCTGTCCACCGCGGGCTCAAGGCGCTCGCTGAACGACTGAAGGGCAAGTAATGCGTACCGAAGATTTGATCCAATCCTTGAGCGCCGATACCCGCGCCATTTCCCCCCATGCAGCAGAACAGCGCCTGGCGATCGGCCTGCTCGGTGGTGGAGCGGCCGCGCTGGCGGTGATGGTGTCGTGGATGGGCTTTCGGGAAGACCTTCCCGGTGCGATGATGACCTTCAGCTTCGTGATGAAGTGGGCCTATACCATTTCGCTGGCGCTCATCGCGCTCGCTGCCACGCTGCATGTCGCCCGGCCAGATGCGCCACGCATGCGCCATGCCTGGCTCATTCTGTTACCCTTCGCCTTGCTCGCTATCGCTGCGATCGTCGAATTGTCCGAAACGCCGGTCGGGGGGTGGCTACCCATGTGGCTTGGCGGCAGCTGGCGTGAATGCTCGGCCCGGGTCGCAATGCTGTCGCTGCCGGTGTTCGGTGGCATGCTCTGGGCGTTTCGAGCACTGGCACCGACCAGATTGTCAGCTGCGGGCGCTGCTGCCGGGCTTGTCTCGGGTGCATGCGCCGCCACGATCTATGGGCTGCACTGCCCTGAAGTGTCCGCAACCTTCGTGCTGACCTGGTACACGCTGGGCATGGTGCTGGCGGCCGGGGCCGGTGCGCTGGTGGGGCCTCGCTTGCTCCGCTGGTAAGCGGCATTTGCCGCTGCGGCGCGGGTAGCAGACCTGCCGGGGCATTATGCCTTGCGACAGGGCGAAGTGCAGGCGCGCAAGCAACAGGAGATCGCGCGCATGCTGGATGATGCGGCCGATCCTTGGTTCCGGCCCATGGTGCCAGTCAAGGATGATGGTGGCGATGCGCTGCAGAGCCTCATCGTTGTGATATGAACCCGACGCCGCGCGCAGCCAAGCGCGCTGAATCCATTCAGTAAAGCCCCATCAGGGAAACGCCGGAGTGGGGTAACTACGGCCTTTCGTCGACATCCTCTCGGTAGTTAACCATCCTTGTAACGCCGAATGGAGAATCGGAAACATGGAAGGCTTTTTTATAGGGACTGCGATTTCCGCAGTCGACGCCGACGGAGGTTTTGTGCTTCCCAAACTATTCTTGGAGGCGCTGGGGAGCGGGGCTCCCGACGGGCATGTGTTCCTCGCGCTGCATGAAGAGGGTCATTGCCTGGTAGGCTATGACAGTGAACTTTTCGCCGAGCAGCAGCGGGGCATCGACTGGCGCGCGGGTATGTTGATGGGCGGCACGCGCACCGCACATGATAGCTGGTTGCGCACCACGTTCACATTTGTCGAACAGAGGGAAATTGTCGATCCTGATCGACTGTCGATTGGTCCTATCATGCGCGAGCGCGGGCACATTGGGCGGTCAGTCCTTCTGGTAGGGGCAGGCCGCCGATTCGAGATATGGGACCTTGCGAATGTTGTAGAGCATGGGCCGTCTGATCTGCGGTGGGTCGCTGAGCATCATTTGCATTCAGTTGATAAAGGCCGCCCGGCTTATGAGCATACTCAAGCTGAGGCGGCGGGCACTTCAGCTTTCTCTATGCGTTCTCCTCGGGCGCACGTGCGGACCTTCAGCCCGGTGAAATCGCGGGCCATGGTGCGGCACCAGATACACCATTGATGGCGACACATCAGGCCAGGCCAAGCCGCGCCAGCTAGTTACCGTTCAGTCATTTTGATCATTTTGCAAAGGAACGCCAATGTCCTTGGTTTACCTGCTGCCGCGGCTTGCGTGTGCGGCTTTCTACTGGCGCTGCACTGATTCATGGTCTGAGAAAAAGCCAAGACGTTCAACTGTTTATCGGCTGCCAAGTCGCCGTGATCCGGGCGGCGTCATCCAATTTTAGCAATGAACGCCGGGCACCTCGCCGCCCAATATCTTGCGCCATGATGCATGCGATCAGGCATCCACAAAAAATGTGAAGGGGCCTTTGATGATTTTTAGAGCGCGCTTGCCGAGCAGCAGTTGGTCGCGGCTCACGCGCCGTCTCCAGCCGAAGGGGAAGCCGCGCCTGCCCTCGCCCCGGCGTTGCGAGCGCTTGAAGAAAACGACAGTAAGCGCGAACGCGCCCGGCCACTGATGGGGTTGGCGGCAGCAATGGCCTCTCAAAGCTGGCCGATGTGCTCCAGGAAGGTGCCAAACAGCGGCTGACCGCGCTGCGGTGTAACGTCTGAACGGGCGTGGGAAAATGGTGGCGCCGGCCACCGCCACCAGTCCCTCGCCACATTCGCCGAGGGGCCGGTCGGCGCCTGCCTTGTACTGGGGTGGCTTGCCTCGGCCAGTCGGGTCCAACGCCTCGGGCACCACCTCGAGGCGACCATGGCTGTCATTGCTGTAGCTGATGCGGCAGGTATTCCAGGGATTCCTTCCGAAAGCTGCCGGTCGGCTGGCGTTCAGAGTTTCGGACGCCGTGAGGCGTCGGAAAGTCGGCGGTGCCCGAACCC
>CAZXBM010000103.1:0-8110 GCA_964638495.1 uncultured Stakelama sp.
GTCTTGAGCATCCGCGCGCGCAGCACCTCGAACAGGCGCGGCACGACGACCATCAGCGTGGGGCGCGTCTCCTCGATATTGGAGGCGAGCTTGTCCAGCCCTTCGGCATAATAGATTTGCGCGCCCAGGCCGATCGGCAGATATTGCCCGCCGGTATGTTCATAGGCGTGGCTGAGCGGCAGGAAGGACAGGAACACCTCCTCTTCCCACCCTAAATCCTCGGCAACGACGGTGCAGCAGCCATTGACGTTGTGGAGGATCGCGCCGTGGTGCTGCATCACCCCGCGCGGCGCGCCGCCGGTGCCGCTGGTGTAGATAATGCAGGCGGTGTCTTCGCGCTTAAAGGTGGCTTGCGCCTCGCACGCCTCGGCGTTGGTCGGGTGATCGGCGATCAGCTTTTGCCAGTTGTGGAAACTCATGTCGCCCGATTGGCCAATGCGCAGATCCTCGATGCCGATCACGATCCGTGCTTCGCTGGCGCGGACAATGGCGGGGAGCAGCGTGCGCGCGAGCTTTGCGTTGGAGACGATCACGGCCTTGGCGCCGCTGTTGGCGATGATGTGGGTGTGATCGCGCTCGGTATTGGTGATGTAGGTTGGCACGGTGATCGCACCCGCCGCCATGATCGCCAGATCGCTGATGCACCATTCGGGGCGGTTTTCGCAGACCAGCATCACGCGGTCGCCCGGCTGAATGCCGATAGACTTCAGCCCGGCTGCAAGGCTTGCGACTTCCGCGCCTGCTTCACGCCAACTGCGCGACACCCATTTGCCGCCGGTCTTGTGCCACAAAAACGGCTTGTCCCCTTGCTCGCGCACGCGCGTGAAGAACATGGTGACGAGATTGGGGAAATGTTCGAGCTTTCGCATCGTCTCTCCTGGGCGCGGCTTTTGCACGCCTTGCGCTTTACTAACTGCAAACTACCCGGCCAAACCGGGACTACTTACTCGATCAATGCCACGCCAACGCTGCGTGGATCGGCCGCCCCCACCCAGCCCGCTGGCGTCCGTTCGGCCGCATTGGCTTTCAGCCCAAGCGGCCCAATGGTTACAACATGGCCCAATTTTTCCAGGGTCGGCTTCATCGGTTCAACGGCCGTCCCTTTTTCAAGGACCAACCCCTTGGCGTTGAAATAGACAAGGCCAAGCCCCAGCGCCTCGCGTGCTGGCATGCCCCAATCGAGATGGGCGATCAACGCCTTGGCGACCTGCATGATGATGGTCTTGCCGCCCGCTGCTCCCACCGTGAAGATCGGCTTGCCGCTGTCGTCATAAACGATCGTGGGGGACATTGACGACAATGGCCGCTTGCCCGGCTCGACCCGGTTGGCAACGGGTGCACCATCCTTTTCGGGCACGAAGGTAAAATCGGTCAGTTCGTTGTTGAGCACGAAGCCGCCCGCCAGCAACTGGCTGCCAAAGGGGCCTTCGACGGTGGAGGTCATCGTCGCCACGCTGCCCTCGCGGTCGACGGAGACGAAATGCGTGGTGCCGGGCACTTCGGCCTGCACCGCGGCAGTGCGCGGGGCAGCGCCCGGGGGGGTGCCCGCATCATGCGCGGCCATCGTCCTCGTCATCGAAATCAGTCTCGACCGTGCCTTTATATAAGCCGGATCGATCAGCCCGGCGACCGGCACGTCAATGAAATCGCGGTCGCCCAGATATTTCTCGCGGTCGGCATAAGCGAGCAGCATCGCCTCGCCGATCAGGTGCCACGATACCGGATTGGCCGCGCCCAGCGTCTTCATGTCGAAGCGTTCGAGCATGCCCAGAATCTGCAGCACCGTCGTCGCGCCCGATGAGGGCGGGCCCATGCCGCAGATGCGATAGGCGCGGTAATGGCCACACACGGCGGGTCGCTGCTTGGCCTCATACGCGCTGAGATCGGCGAGCGTGATGTCGCTGGGGTTACGGGTCGATCCGGTAGCGGCGGTGACTATTTGCTGCGCGATGGCCCCCTTGTAGAACGCATCCGGCCCCGCATCGGCAAGCTGCTGCAGCGTGGCGGCCAGCGCGGGGTTCTTGATCGTCTCCCCAACCGCATAGGGCTTGCCATCCTGGGTGTATTGCGCCGCCGTGGCCGGGAAATCCTTCCAGGCCGTCGCCAGATACCGCATGCTCGATGCCATTGGCGGGGTGACCGTATAGCCCTCTGTCGCGAGCTTGATGGCCGGCGCGAACAGTGCCTTCCACGGCAAGCGGCCCCAGCGCGCATGCACCATCGCCATCAGCGCGATGTTGCCCGGTACGCCGACCGATTTGCCGCCCGCGACGGCATCAAAGAATGAAACCGGGCTGCCGTCCGTCTTGACGAAGCGTTGCGGGGTGGCCGCAGCCGGTGCCTTTTCGCGGCCGTCGATGGTGCTGAGCAAGCCGGTCTTGGCATCCTGATAGACGAAGAATCCGCCGCCACCGATGCCGCTTGATTGGGGCTCCACCACCGTCAGCGCCAGCATCATCGCCATTTGCGCATCTGCCGCGCTGCCCCCTGCGCGCAGGATTTCCTGCCCGGCTGCGGCGGCGCGCGGATCAGCGGCGGAGACAATGCCCTGCGCATGGACGGTAACGGGCACAAGCAGCGCGAACAGCGCGATCAGCATCTTCTTCATGGGCGGGAACCTAGCGGCGTTTGCCGGGCAGGCAAGCCACGAACGTCAACCGGCACCTACGGCATCGCCGATTTCGGCAAAACCGTCGCGCCTGAGCAGGGTTGCAAGCCCGGCATTGATCCGCCGGGCCAGCCCCGGTCCTTGATAGACCAGCGCGCTGTAAAGCTGGACAAGCGCCGCACCGGCCCGGATGCGGGCATAGGCCTCTGCCGCGCTGTCGATCCCGCCGACCGATATCAGCGGGACCCCACCGCCCGTGGCATGACGCACGTCCGCCAGCCGTGCCCTTGCCAGCGCTGCCAGCGGCGCGCCGGATAGCCCACCCTTCTCGCCGGCATGGCGCGATTTGAGCGATGGTGGGCGCGAAATGGTGGTGTTGGCAACGATCAGCGCATCGACATGGTGGTCGATCGCCGCGCGGGCGATTCCATCGAGCGCGAGCGCATCGAGGTCGGGTGCGATTTTTAGGAACAACGGTGTGTCGCCGCGCGCGTCGTCGCACGCAGCAAGCAGCTCCGCCAGCGCGGTGCCGTGCTGCAGATCGCGCAAGCCCGGTGTGTTGGGCGAACTGATGTTGATCGTAACATAATCGGCAATCGGTGCTGCGCGGGAGACGCCGGTGCGATAATCGGCGATCCGATCGACCGCGTCCTTGTTCGCGCCGACATTGATGCCGAGCACGCCCTTGCGCCTTGCCGTCTTCGCGCGCGGCAGCGCCGCATCGATGCCGCCATTGTTGAAGCCGAGCCGGTTGATGATCGCGCGGTCCTCGACGAGCCGGAAGATGCGCGGGCGCGGATTGCCCGGCTGGGGCAGGGGGGTGAGGGTGCCGACCTCGACACTGCCGAAACCAAGCCCGAACCACCCGTCGATCGCCGCACCGTTCTTGTCGACCCCGGCGGCCAGGCCAAGCGGGCTGGCGAAATCCAGTCCGGCCACGATGCTGCGCAGGATGGGATCGGGCAGCGGCGCAGCAAAGGGCGCGCCGAGCCTCCCCCAACCGGCAAGGGCATTGATCGTCAGGCCGTGCGCCTGCTCGGCATCGAGCGAAAACAGGGCGGGGCGGAGCAGGTTGAACATGCCGCGCCGTGTGGCAGGGGCGGGGCCGGGTGGCAACCTGCGCTTGAGGCGCGGCGGGGCTTGGGTTCTGGTGATCTTTGGTTCGCGCAGAGGCGCAGAGAGCGCAGAGATGTTTCGCGGAATCATGCGCGCAGCGCTTTAAACCCTTTGTTGATCGTCGCCGCCGGTATCTTCTCCGCGTTCTCTGCGCCTCTGCGCGAACAAATTCTTCTCCCCCTTGGCCGAACCCACCCGTTAGTGATTGACGCAGGCCATCCCAGTCGCCATCTACCAATCGGATCAAATCTATCCGATTAGGAAGTCATGCGCCTTTCCAGCCTTGCCGATTACGCCGTCGTGATGATGAGCGCCGCCGCGCGCCATTGCGGCGTGAGCGGCCGGTTGAATGCGACGCTGCTCGCCGACGAGACGGGCATTCCGCTGCCGACGGTGCAGAAACTGGTCAGCCGTCTGTCCGCCGCCGGCCTCATCGAGAGCACGCGCGGCACCGGCGGCGGATTTCGCCTCTCGCGCCCGCCCGCCAGCATCAGCCTCGCCGATATCATCGAGGCGGTGGAGGGGCCGATCGTGCTCACGTCGTGCGTCGATGAGGGCCGGCATGACTGCATCATCGAGGAAAACTGCCGCGTGAAGCCACACTGGAATGTCGTGAACGGTGCGGTGCGCGGTGCGCTCGCGGGTGTGTCGCTGGCGAATTTGTCGAGGGAAATGGCATAATGGCCACCAAGAATGCCGAGGCGATCGCCGCCGCCAACAAGAAGTATAAATGGGGTTTCAGCTCGGACATCGAGCAGGAATTCGCCCCCAAGGGGCTGAGCGAAGACACTGTCCGCTTCATCTCCGCCAAGAAGAACGAGCCCGAATGGATGCTCGACTGGCGGCTGAAGGCGTATCGCCACTGGCTGACGATGGAGAGCCCGGATTGGGCCAAGCTCGACCTGACGCCGATCGATTATCAGGACGCCTATTATTACGCTGAGCCCAAGGCCAAGCCCAAGCTCGGCTCGCTCGACGAGGTCGACCCCGAAATCCTGCGGGTGTACGAAAAGCTTGGCATCCCGATTGCCGAGCAGAAATTGCTCGCGGGCGTGGAGGGCGGTGAGGAAGGCGGACTGCCCGCACGCCGGGTGGCGGTGGATGCGGTATTCGACAGCGTCTCGGTCGCGACGACCTTTCGCAAGGAGCTGGAAGCAGCGGGCGTCATCTTCCGCAGCATCAGCGAGGCGATCAAGGAATATCCCGATCTCGTGAAGAAGTGGCTGGGGAAGGTCGTCCCCATGCACGACAATTATTTCGCCGCGCTCAACTGCGCGGTCTTCAGCGACGGGACGTTCGTTTATATTCCCGAGGGCGTGCGCTGCCCGATGGAGCTGAGCACCTATTTCCGCATCAATGCCGAAAATACCGGACAGTTCGAACGCACGTTGATCGTCGCCGACAAGGGCGCCTATGTGAGCTACCTCGAAGGCTGCACCGCGCCGATGCGCGATGAGAACCAGCTGCACGCGGCGGTGGTCGAACTGGTCGCGCTCGACGATGCCGAGATCAAATATTCGACCGTGCAGAACTGGTATCCCGGCGACGAGAACGGGCTGGGCGGCATCTATAATTTCGTGACCAAGCGGGCGCTGTGCCAGGGCAAGAACAGCAAGGTCAGCTGGACGCAGGTCGAAACCGGCAGCGCGATTACGTGGAAATATCCGTCGTGCGTGCTCGCGGGCGACGGATCGGTCGGCGAATTTTATTCGGTCGCGGTCACCAACAACCGCCAGCAGGCCGACACCGGCACCAAGATGATCCACCTCGGCAAAAACACTCGTTCGACGATCGTGTCGAAGGGGATTTCCGCCGGACGTTCGGACAACACCTATCGCGGGCTGGTGCGCGTGTCGCCGACCGCAGAAGGGGTGCGCAACTTCACGCAGTGCGACTCGCTGCTGCTCGGCGACCAGTGCGGCGCGCATACCGTGCCGTACATCGAAGTCCGCAACCCGAGCGCGCAGATCGAGCATGAGGCGACGACGTCGAAGATTTCCGACGACCAGTTGTTCTACGCGATGCAGCGCGGGCTGGACCAGGAAGCGGCGGTGGCGCTGATCGTGAACGGCTTTGCGAAGGAAGTGCTGCAGCAATTGCCGATGGAATTCGCGGTGGAAGCGCAGAAGCTGCTGGGGATTTCGTTGGAAGGGTCGGTTGGATGACATTCCCCACCCCAACCCCTCCCCTGAAGGGGAGGGGCTTAGACAAAGGCTGGCGACCTGAAGCCCCTCCCCTTCAGGGGAGGGGTTTGGGGTGGGGCCTGTCCGTCGAGCAACTCGCCAAGTTGCACGAACGCGCCGCCGATATGCGCCGCAACCCCACCGAGCCGGAAAAGCGCCTTTGGCGGCACCTGTCCAATTCGCAACTCGGCGGCCACAAGTTCCGCCGCCAATCGGTGATCGGCTGGTTTATCGCCGACTTCCTCTGCCCGCAAAAGGCGCTGATTGTAGAGGTTGATGGCGATACGCATGACGAGGCGAAGGACCGAGTGCGCGATGACGTGCTGGCCGAACGGGGATTTCGCGTGCTGCGCGTGACGAATGACGATGTGATGCGCAATGTTGACGGCGTGAAGGTCGCGATCCTGCAGGCGTTGGAATGTGCGGAGAGCCCCCACCCCAACCCAGCATCAGGTCGGTCAGGCCCCCGGCCTGACCTGAACCGTGCGGGGCACGGTTCACCTGATGCTCCTGAAGGGGAGGGGCTTGAGAAGGGCGCACTTCACCCCTCCCCTTCAGGGGAGGGGCCGGGGGTGGGGGCTGTCAGCATGGAAGCCCAGCAGTTGTCGGGGATTTCGCTTGAGGGGAGCGTGGGGTGATGCTGTTTGCAGTCTTCGCGGGTGTGCTTCTTCTGGCATCCGAGCCGCAGGCTATGCCCAAAGAATGCGGAGAAATATGCCATTTTCGCTCGACAACGGGTGAAATTCTAAAGTTAAAAGGCAAAAATGAAAGTGCGCTCGTAGATATCTATCGCGATTATATAAAATGCTATCGAGACGATTTAGCGATGTTCGGCAGCCTGTGGGAGGCTGGAAAGGATGTCGAAACGGTCCGAAACTCGGACGCTTTCTCCTGGGTTGGACTCTGCGAGCCTAAAAGGGTCGCCGCCGACGCTGCCGCAAGTCAACTTGTTGCTAAGATCTATGGCAAAGACGAAGCATCCGTACGCCTTAGCGTGGAACGGTGGCGTTCGGGATTAGCCTTCACTGTCGCCGTTGTTTTCTATCAGAAGATTGGCAAATTTGACGCGTTTAAGCAATATTCGCAGGAATTATTTAGTGCTCAAAATAACTGACCTCCACGCCGAAATCGACGGCAAGGAAATCCTCAAGGGCCTCTCGCTCAGCGTCAATGCGGGCGAGGTGCATGCGATCATGGGGCCGAACGGCGCGGGCAAGTCGACGCTGGGCTATGTGCTCGGCGGGCGGCCGGGGTATGAGGTGACGTCGGGGGAGGTGTGGTTTCGCGCTCCCCCCTTGTGCTCCGGCGAAGGCCGGAGCGTTGGCGATGCTGGCCAGGGCTCCGGCCTGCGCCGGAGCACGGAGGGCGACTGGGTGGACCTGCTCGCCCTCGCCCCGCACGAACGCGCCGCCGCTGGCCTGTTCCTCGGCTTTCAATACCCGGTCGAAATCCCCGGCGTGTCCAACGTCCAGTTCCTGCGCGAGGCGCTCAACGCGCAGCGCAAGGGCCGCGACGAGGCACCGCTGTCGGGCGGCGAATTCCTGAAGCTTGCCAAGGCGCAGGCCGCCGGGCTCGGGATGGATTATGACATGCTCAAGCGCCCGGTGAATGTCGGCTTTTCGGGCGGCGAGAAGAAGCGCAACGAGATGGTGCAGATGGGCATCATCGCGCCCAAGCTGGCGATCCTCGACGAAACCGATAGCGGCCTCGACATCGATGCGCTCCGCGCGGTCGGCGACGGCATCAACCGGATCATGCGCGCGCCGGACAAGGCGGTGATCCTGATCACGCATTACCAGCGGCTGCTCGATTATGTCGCGCCCGATTTCGTGCATATCCTCAGCGGCGGGCGGATCGTGAAGACCGGCGGGCCGGAACTCGCGCTTGAGTTGGAAGCGGAAGGCTATGCCGGGGTGACCGCGTGAGCGCCGCAGGCATTCCTCTTTTCCTCCGTGTCTCCGCGCCTCCGCGTGAGTCAGATTTGTTCACGCGGGGGCGCGGAGACGCGGAGAAGGGGCGCGTGCTGTGACGGTTGCGCTTCTCCCCACGCGCCGCGATGAATCGTGGCGGTATAGCGATCTTGAGGCTGTCGCCTCGGTGTGGCCCGTGCCTGCGCCCGAACGGATCGAGGTTGCAGCGGGCGAGGAGATTGCGCGGGTGATCGTGCAGGATGCTGCGCCTGATATGGTCGCGATCCATGATT
>CAZXBM010000104.1:0-7721 GCA_964638495.1 uncultured Stakelama sp.
GGGTCGATCTCGATCTTGCCGTTCATGTACCAGTCGATGATCTTGGGCACGTCGGTGCGTCCTTTCGCGCCGCCGAAAGCGGTGCCGCGCCAGTTGCGGCCCGTCACGAGCTGGAACGGGCGGGTGCTGATTTCCTTGCCCGCTTCGGCCACGCCGATGATAATGCTGGTGCCCCAGCCGCGGTGGCACGCCTCCAGCGCCTGGCGCATCACCGTCGTGTTGCCGGTGCAGTCGAAGGTATAATCAGCGCCGCCATCAGTGAGCGCGACGAGATGTGCGACGATATCGTCGACCTCCTTGGGGTTGACGAAGTGCGTCATGCCGAATCGCCGGCCCCATTCTTCGCGCGCAGGATTGATGTCGACGCCGATGATCATGCTCGCGCCCGCCATCCGCGCGCCCTGCAGCACATTGAGCCCGATGCCGCCGAGCCCGAACACCACGACATTGTCGCCGACTTGCACCTTGGCCGTGTTCACCACCGCGCCCACGCCCGTCGTCACGCCGCAACCGACATAGCAGCTCGTCTTGAACGGCGCGTCCTCACGGATTTTCGCGACCGCAATCTCGGGCAGCACGGTGAAGTTGGAGAAGGTCGAGCAGCCCATATAATGGAAGATCGGCTGGCCCTTGTAGCTGAAGCGGGTGGTGCCATCGGGCATCAGCCCCTTGCCCTGCGTGGCGCGAATCGCGGTGCACAAATTGGTCTTGCCGCTGAGGCAGGATTTACACTGGCGGCATTCGGGCGTGTAGAGCGGGATGACGTGATCGCCAGGCTTTACCGATGTGACGCCCGCGCCCACCTCCCGCACGATGCCGGCGCCCTCATGTCCGAGCACGCTGGGGAACAGGCCCTCGCTGTCGAGCCCGTCGAGCGTATAGGCATCGGTGTGGCAGATGCCGGTGGCCATGATCTCGACCAGCACCTCGCCCGCCTTTGGCCCTTCCAGATCGAGCTCGACGATTTCGAGCGGCTTCTTGGCTTCAAAGGCGACGGCGGCGCGGGTCTTCATAGGGGGCTACTCTCAATCGGGATTGTTAGCTGCCGGGTCATAGGTCAGCCGCTTGGCGGATGGCGAGCCCCAATTTGCGCGGTTGGCCGGGCGGCATCGGAATCGGCCTTGCTCGCCGCGATCGTGACAGCTAAGTTCGCGCTTCGTTCTGTTTTGCCGAGGTGCGTTTTGGACCCTGTCGCTGTTTTGCTCATCATCGCCGCGCTGGTGGCCGGCCTGGCGCTTGGCTGGTTCCTCGGCGGACGTGGGGCCGCGCAGGCGAGGGCAGAGCGTGATTCGCGAACAGAGGAATTCCGCCGGGCGATCACTGATCTGGCCGGTGCCGAGGAGCGCGCCAAGGGCGTGGCCGCGCTTGGCGCGACGCTCGAACAGGTGCGCGACGAACGGGATGCGGCGCGGACTGATCTGGCGACGCTCAAGGCGCAGGCAGGGGCCTTCGAAGCGCGGCTGGCTGAATTGCGCGAGGCCAAGGAACTGATGGCGGTGCAATTCGCCGAGGTATCGAACAAGCTGCTGAGCGATGCCCAGGAGAATTTCCTGCGTCGCGCCGATGAGCGCTTCAAGCAATCCGAGGAAACGGCCGGACAAAATCTGCGATCGATGCTGCAACCCGTCAGCGATCGGCTGACCCGGTATGAAGAGACCGTCGTCAAGATCGAGGCGGAACGAAAAGGTGCTTTTAGCGAGCTCAAGGGCCAGCTCGAAGGGCTGAGAGTGGGGCAGGAGAAGGTCTCGAGCGAGGCGGCGAAACTCGTCAATTCGCTGCGCAACGCCCCCAAGGCGCGCGGGCGCTGGGGCGAGCAGCAGCTACGCAACGTGCTGGAAAGCTGCGGCCTTTCCGAACATGCCGATTTCCAGACCGAGGTGAATGTCTCGGGCGAGGATGGCGCGCGGCTGCGGCCCGACGTCATCATCAACGTGCCCGGCGGGCAATCGCTCGTGATCGACGCCAAGGTCTCGCTCAATGCCTATCAGGATGCGTTCGGCGCGGTCGACGAGGGCGAGCGGCAGCTTCATCTCGCCGCGCATGCCGCCTCGATGAAGGCGCATATCAATGGCCTGGGCAACAAGGCCTATTGGAGTCAGTTCGCCAATGCGCCCGACTTTGTCATCATGTTCGTGCCGGGCGAGCATTTCCTGTCGGCGGCGCTGGAGCATGATTCCGCGCTGTGGGACTTCGCCTTCGACAAGCGCGTACTGCTCGCCACGCCGACCAACCTGATCGCCATTGCCCGGACGGTGGCGGCGGTGTGGCGGCAGGAAAAGCTTGCCAAGGAAGCGCGGCAGATCGGCGAACTGGGCAAGGAGCTGTACGATCGGCTGGCCAAGGCGGCTGGAGATCTGCGCAAGGTCGGCGGCGGACTAACGACGGCGGTCAACAATTACAACAGTTTCGTGTCGAGTTTCGAGAGTCGTGCGCTCGTTACGGCGCGCAAGTTTCGCGATCTGAACATCGAGGCCGGCGCGCGCGAAATCGAGGAAGTGCCTCCGGTGGAGGCGCTCGCGCGCTATGGGGAAACGGTGCCGCTGATCGAGCAGGTAGGTGAGGCGGCCGAGTAAGCATTGGCCATCCGGGCGACAGGCTGACAACGGCTACCCCCTGCAGCCACGCTGGCAGCAGGGGGCGCCCGTTCTTCACGACAGCGTTACGTCGAGAAGCGGTTACTTCACGATGATGGTCACGCCCTGCGCGGCCCAACCTTCGCGCGTCAGGCACATCACGCCATCCTTGCGGGTCACCGGGTCTTTGCGGGGCATGCACAATTTGCTCGTTTCGTCCTTCATGACGCGTGACGAGACGGTCACGGTTTCGCCCTTAGGCGACTTGGCCGATGCTGCCGACGCGGCACCGCCGGTGATGACAAGCGCAGCGCCGGCGAGAGCAAAGAAGGCGCGTGAGGGAGAGGAGAATGCCAACATTTTGGATCAATCCTTATACAGATGCGAACATGCGAGCATCGCCCGCATCTGTGTTACTGCATTATTGATGCCAAACACATAAGTTATTGATATATATAATGATGACAATTGTAGTCGATGGCGGGTTCAGCCAATGATCGGCGGATTTTCCGACAATGTCGGACTGGGCACCAAGCGGCCTTACTGGCGTGCCAGTACCTCATAAGCCATCACGGCGGTGGCGACCGCTGCATTGAGGCTGTCTGCCTTGCCGAGCATCGGTATCTTGACCAGCAGGTCGCAGGCCGCCGCATAATCGGCCGGCATGCCCTGCGCTTCATTCCCGGTGAGGAGGAAGGTGGGGGCGGCATATGTCGCGGTGCGATACCCCTGGTCGGTGTCGAGGCTCAGCCCTACCAGTTGGCCCGGTCCAGCGCGCAACCAGCCGATAAAGGCGTCCCAGTCGCACTGGACGATCGGCACCGTGAACAGCGCACCCATGCTGGCCCGCACAGCCTCGACCGAGAATGGGTCCACGCAATCGCCGACTAGGATCAGCGCGCCAGCCCCGACAGCATCACCGGTCCGCAGGATGGTACCAAGATTGCCGGGATCGCGTAGCCGCTCGGCGACCAACCAGATCGGTGCGGCAGCGCGGTCAAGCGTTTCCAGCGTGTGCGAAAACTCGGCAAAAACCCCGACTACCGCCTGCGGATTGTCCTTGCCGGAAAGCTTGGCCAGAATATCGGGGACGGTCTCGATTGCCTCGCCGCCACGCGCCTCCACATCGGCAACGAGCCGCTGCACCAGCGGATGCGCTGCACTCTCGCGGGCAAAGAACAGGAACTGCGGGAGCCGCCCGGTCTCGCGGGCCTCGGTCAAGATACGCAGGCCTTCGGCGAGGAACAGCCCTTCTGCCCGGCGATGACGCTTTTCGCGCAGTAGGCGAACGCGCTTGATCAGGGGATTGGAATAAGCGGTGATCTCGCGCGGCATCGGCGGGATCAATCCTCGCCGAACTTTGCCTCGACCAGATCGGCCAGCGCGTCGACGGCGGCCTGTGCGCCTTCCCCCTCGGCACTGATGGTGATGTGATCGCCGATCGCGGCCCCCAGCATCATCAGCCCCATGATCGATGTACCGGTGACAGGCGCGCCATCCTTGACGACCGCGACCTCAACAGATTGCGTCTGCGCCAGCGTGACGAATTTTGCGCTCGCGCGGGCGTGCAGCCCACGACGGTTGGCAATGGTGACGGTGCGGAAAACCTTGCTCACGCGGCAGCTTCACCCAACACTTCCGACGCCACGGAAATATATTTGCGGCCGGCCTCGCGCGCGGCGGCAACGGCGTCGACCACCTTCAGCGATTTGCGCGCGCCCTCCAGTCTGATGAGCATGGGCAAATTGATGCCCGCAATCACTTCGACCCGGCCCGGTACCATCAGCGAAATCGCGAGGTTGCTGGGGGTGCCGCCGAACAGGTCGGTCAGCACGATGACGCCCTGGCCGGCATCGACAGCAGCGATGGCGGTGGCAATCTCGCTGCGGCGCCCCTCCATGTCGTCTTCCGGCCCGATCGAGATCGTCGCGATCCGATCTTGTTTGCCGACAACATGTTCCATCGCGGTCACAAACTCTTCCGCAAGGCGACCGTGCGTCACAAGGACCAACCCGATCATCTAAGCCCGATCACTTCTGAAAAATCCCCGTTTAATGTCACAAAGCCCCCAGTCCAGCCGGTGCACCTTCAAGCATATCCTGCGGTGCCGCCGCCAGATCGCGGTGCGCGACCGTGGGCGAAAATCCCGCGTCGCGCAACCGCTCTGCCATGCGTTCGGCGACATGCACTGATCGATGTCTGCCTCCGGTACAACCGAAAGCGATGCTGACATATGATTTTCCCTCGGCACGGTAGCGCGGAAGCAACAGCAGGATGAGCTGATCAATCGCGGCCATTGCTTCCTTATAGGCGGAATCCTGGGCGATATAGGCGCCGACCGCCGCGTCGAGCCCAGTGCACGGGCGCAGCTTTTCGTCCCAATGCGGATTGCGCAGGAAGCGCATGTCCAGCACGAGGTCGGCATCGCGCGGCAGCCCGCGTGCATAGCCGAACGACATGACTGACAGGGTGGGGCCGCTCAACCCCTCGCGGCTGAAGGTGGTGCGCACTTGCTGCGCCAGCTCGTTGGCGGTCAGAGTCGTGGTATCGACAAGCCGATTGGCCCAGCGCCTGAGTGGTGCGAGCAATTCGCGTTCATGCGCAATTCCGTCCGCCGCCGGGCGATCCAGCGCCAGCGGGTGGCGTCGGCGCGTTTCGGAATAGCGCCGTTCCAGCTCGCTTCCGGCACAATCGAGGAACAGCGTGCCAATGTCATGGCCGTGGTCTGCCCGCAGCTGCTTGATGCGCTTGACGATCCGGTCGGGGTCGAAATCGCGGGTTTGCGCGCCGATGCCAATCGCGAGCGGGCGCCGGTCGCCATCACTGCCCGGGGGGAGCGCGGTCGCCAGCAACCGATCGAGCAGCAACAACGGCAGATTATCGACGACCTCCCAGCCCAAATCCTCAAGCGTGCGCAACACCGTCGATTTGCCGGCACCGGACATGCCGGTAACGAGCAGAACATCTTTGGGCACCTTGCTCATCGGCGGGCTTGGTCCAGCCGCTTGAGCGCCAATTCCACCTTGATTGGTGCCGATGCGTCATGCCCGGCGATGACGACGACGGGTATCTCGACGCCGGCAATCTTGCGGCTTTGGTGATCGAGCGGCATCCGTTCCGGATCGTCGGCCAGCATGATCAGCATGGCGACTGGCACCCGATCGACAAACGGCATGTCAATAATGCCCAGGCCGCGCACCTCGATCTTGCCCGCGATTGTTGCCGGCGCGGTGGCGATCAGCGACTGGCCGGTGCGCTGAAGGATAGTGTAATCGTCGCTCACCAGCTGCGCCCCGCGATCGATCAGGCGCAGCGCCAAGTCCGATTTGCCGGCACCCGAGCGCCCCTCGATGAGCACGGCGCGCGCACCGATGGCGATGCATGAGGTATGCAGGGTTTCAGAAGAGACGATGGTCATCGTGGGTCCTGGTTCAGTGCCTGTCGGCGATCGGCAATCTTACCACAAACCTAGCGCCGCTTAGTCGGTCGTCGCGGGATTCGACGGCAATTGCCCCTTGATGCCCCTCGACGATGGTCCGCGCAATGGCCAGACCCAGCCCAGAATGCTTACCAAACTCTTCACCATCCGGGCGGATTGACTGAAACCGCCGAAACACCTGTTCGCGCGCTTCCTCGGGCACGCCGGGCCCCTCATCATCGACCCGCACGACGGCTTCCTGGCCATCGCTCGTTACCCCAATGGTGATGATCCCGCCGTCTGGCGAGAATGAAATCGCATTGTCGATAAGGTTTTCAAACACCCGTTCGAGCCGCGAGTCCTCTCCCATCACCGTCAGGCTTGCGCCCTCCGGTAGCGCGACATGCATCGTCACGCCACGTTCGATGCCCCGTTCGGTCCGCGCACCGATGAGGTCGGCAATCATCGCGGCGATATCGACGGGCTCGAATTTCGCCCGGCTGAGCTGCGCGTCGAGCCGCGATGCCTCTGAAATGTCGCTGATCAGCCGGTCGAGCCGGTGAACATCGTCGCGCACGATTGCCAATAGTTTTTCCTGCAGCGCAGGGTCCTTGACCAGGCCAAGCCCTTCCACGGCGGAACGCAGCGACGCCAGGGGGTTCTTCATTTCATGCGTTACATCGGCGGCAAAGGCCTCTGTCGCATCGATGCGCGCGCGCAGGGCCTGACTCATGTCAGATAGCGCCCGCGCCAGCATGCCGATCTCGTCGCCGCGCGAGGGCAGGCGCGGCACCACGACTTCGCGCGCGCGCCCCAGCCGCACCCGTACCGCAGCGCGGGCAAGCCGACGCAGGGGCCGTACGATTGTGCGCGCGAGGAACAGCGAGAGGAGAATCGAGGCCAGCGTCACCACCATGAGCACGAGACTCAGGCGGAAGCGCTCAAGTCGCACCGTCTGCGTGATGTCGCGCGCGTTGATCGAGGTCATGACGACCGCCCCTGCAGGCAGCGGGGCTGCCGCGGTTATGATCGGTGTTCGGTCAGGCGCGCGCCACACCGTTGCAACCGTTTTGGCGGATTGACGGGCGGCCGGCACGTCGGGCCAGGTCTGGCCGGCGCGCCGCTCGCGATAGAGCGGCGCGCGTTGGGCACCCACTACGGTATCGATCATCGCATCGAGGAACCGCCCGGCGTCCTGCCCCCAATTTTCCTTGTCGGGATCGATCAGCGAGAAGTTGCGGAGCCCCATGGCGCGGGTATCGGCGGTTTGGGCGCCGGTGACATCGAACAGGCGCAGCCTTGTGCCGGTGCTCGTCGCGAGGCTGATCGCCAGCGCTTCGCGTGCCCCAGGATCTGCAGCCGCCAGTGCTTCCGCAATCAGCCGTGCCTCACGCTTGGCCTGATCGACCCGGCTGTCCTGCAGACGGCTGCGATAGCTGTCGAGGTAGAAGAACCCACCTGCGAGCATGGCCAGCGCGAAAATGTTGACCGCCAATATCCGCCGGGTAAGCGACACCCGGCCCGACCAGCGTAGCGCAAGATCGTTCTCGCGATCCTCACTCCTCCGAGAATCGATACCCCGCGCCATAAAGCGTCTCAATCGCATCAAATTCCGGAGCCACTTGCCGGAACTTGCGGCGGACGCGCTTGATGTGGCTGTCGATGGTCCGGTCGCCGACATAGATGTCGTCCTGATAAGCCGCGTCCATCAGCTGGTTGCGGGTCTTCAC
>CAZXBM010000105.1:0-7365 GCA_964638495.1 uncultured Stakelama sp.
GCTCGGCAACGAGTTCGGACTTTTCAGCACGATCCATGCCATTCTCCACGTTTTGAACAGATCGCGGGTGTGCGATCTGCCCGGTTCAAACCGAACACGGGGGACTATCCCCCGCATTCAGGGTGTCCATTCGATGGGGCATGGGAACCGGGACCAAAAGGCACCCGGAAAGCCGGCACGGGCCCAAAGGCGACGCGCGCGGCAAAAATTCCATTCCCCGTCTCGGCAGGAAATTAAGGACGGAGGATTCCGGCCACCTACTGTCTCGGACGGCAACCCGGCGCGAGCATGCTCATGCCGGGTGAGGGGGCGCGAATAGCGATATTGGCGCCAAAGTCAACGGCGCAGTGCCCGGCGCATCATGCGCAAACAATCATTTGTCATTGCGAGCGCAGCGAAGCAATCCAGTGTCCCACGCGCGTCGCTGGATTGCTTCGCTACGCTCGCAATGACGGGCGACACGCCTGTGCAGCGTGATGCTCCAATGGCCTCAGGCCCCGGCGCGCTCCGCGGTCCAGGCGGCGATACCCTTGCGCGCATCCTGCACGAAGCGCGATCGGCGCACTCCTTCCAGAAACAACCCGCCAACGATCTTGCCCACGATGCCGACGGGCCGCTTGAACTGGATAAGCAGCACGATGCGCGTTTCGTCGGTATCGTTGCGCACTTCGTGATTGACGACATCGTCGAAGATCAGCGCCTTGCCCTCCTGCCACTCGACCCATTCATCGATCACGCGCATCCGGCAATTGGCGCTGTCCTTGGGCACCTGAATGCCAAGATGGCAGGTGAGGAATGCCTTGGTAACGCCGGTGTGCGGCGGAATATGTGTGCCAGGCACCAGGATCGAGAAAAAGGCGGAATTGAGCCCGGGGATGCGCTCGACGATCTCGGTCGTGCGCGGGCATTTCGTGCAATTGGCGGGATCGCGGTAGCGATAGCCGATCAAAAACAGCGAGCGCCAGCGCCCCGCCGGCGCGATGCGGCGATGATCGGGCGAGATGCTAGCGAGCGGCGGCACCTTTTCCAGATCGACCAGCGCGGCCATCGCTTCAGCGCGGATGATTTCCCAGCTGGCCTCGACCATCTTCACCCACGGGAAGATCGCGGTATCGATAATCGAAGGGTCGCCGATCTTGGACGAATTGGCGATCCAGCGATTGGTCTTGGGCTGAATCCATTTGCCGAAGCGCATGATCAGCGGCTTTTTGGGCACCAGCGCGGAACTGGGCTTCAGCGTGGAATCGATCGCATCGGGGATGACGATCGGTTCGTCGTCGGGAGCGCCACCGCGGGTCTGCGTATTATCGTCCAAGACGCTCGTCCTTGCTCTTCAGGGCTGTCCATATCGCGGGGGTACTGGCTTGGCCAGACCGGCAATATACTGGCAGCCAACGAAAAAGGGCCGGGATCGCTCCCAGCCCTTTGTCATTCTTTCAATGCGTCAGCGCGGCAATCAGGCGCCGGCGACTTCCGCTACGTCGACCTTCACGCCCGCACCCATGGTGGAGCTGATCGCGACCTTGCGGACATATTTGCCCTTGGCGCCCGATGGCTTGGCCTTGACCACCGCATCGACCAGCGCGTCGAAGTTGCGGCGCAGGTCTTCCTGCGTGAAGCTCGCCTTGCCTAGGCCTGCATGGATGATGCCCGCCTTTTCGACGCGGTATTCGATCTGGCCGCCCTTGGCTGCCTTCACGGCTTCCGCGACGTTCATCGTGACGGTGCCGAGCTTCGGGTTCGGCATCAGGCCCTTGGGGCCCAGCACCTTGCCGAGGCGACCGACGACGCCCATCATGTCAGGCGTTGCAATGCAGCGATCGAATTCGATCGTGCCGCCTTGAACGAGCTCCATCAGGTCTTCTGCACCGACGACGTCTGCACCGGCTTCGCGGGCTTCGTCAGCCTTGGCACCCTTGGCGAACACGCCGACGCGCACCGTCTTGCCGGTGCCGGCGGGCAGGGTGACGACACCGCGCACCATCTGGTCGGCATGGCGGGGATCGACGCCCAGGTTCAGCGCGATTTCAATGGTTTCATCGAACTTCGATGTCGCATTGGCCTTGGCCAGCGCGATCGCTTCGTTGATGCCGTAGAGCTTTTCGCGGTCAACCGCGGTCGCGAGGGTCTTTGCCTTCTTGGTCAGCTTTGCCATGATATCAGCCCTCCACCACGTCGAGGCCCATTGCGCGGGCGCTGCCTTCGATGATGCGGGTCGCCGCTTCGATATCGTTGGCGTTCAGGTCCTTCATCTTGGTCTGCGCGATCTCGGTCAGCTTCGAGCGCGCGATCGTTCCCGCAGAAACCTTGCCCGGCTCCTTGGAGCCCGACTTGAGCCCAGCGGCCTTCTTGATGAGGAACGATGCCGGCGGCGTCTTCGTCTCGAACGAGAAGCTGCGATCGGCATAGACGGTGATCACGGTCGGGATCGGCATGCCGACTTCCTCGCCGCCCGTGGCCGCGTTGAACGCCTTGCAGAATTCCATGATGTTCACGCCGCGCTGACCCAAAGCAGGGCCGATCGGCGGGGAGGGGTTGGCCTTGCCTGCAGGCACCTGCAGCTTGATATAGCCGGTAATCTTTTTTGCCATGTCTCACTCTTTCATCGGGAGCCCATTTGCATGGAGCGCCCTATTCAAGTTTAGCGGTACAAGCGGCCAACCCGAAGGCCGGCCTCCCGCGAGGATTCCATTGCGATTGCATTGGAAGGCGCGGCCCATAGCCGATGAGCGCACCCGCCGCAACGATGGATTTGCTTTTGCGCGCTCAATCATCGCACCGGCTAGCCATTTAAGCGGCGAAGCCCATATTGCGGTCTCAATCGACCGAGCGCCCATTGGAGAGAGCCCATGACCGACGCGACCGAAACCCCCGCGAACCAGCCCGCCGGCTATGTACCGCCCGCCGTCTGGACCTGGGAGCCCGGCAATGGCGGGCAGTTCGCCAACATCAACCGGCCGGTTTCGGGCGCGACACACGAGAAGGCGCTGCCCGTCGGCAAGCATCCGATCCAGCTTTATTCGCTCGGCACGCCCAACGGCGTCAAAGTCACCATCATGCTGGAAGAGCTGCTCGCCGCCGGCCATTCGGGTGCCGAATATGATGCCTGGCTGATCAAGATCGGGGAGGGGGATCAGTTCGGCAGCGGCTTTGTCGCGCTCAATCCCAATTCAAAAATCCCCGCGATGGCCGATCACTCGGTCGATCCCGTCATCCGCCTGTTCGAAAGCGGATCGATGATGGTCTATCTGGCGGAAAAGTTCGGCGCGTTCCTGCCGACCGACACTGCCAAGCGCGCCGAAACCTTCAACTGGTTGATGTGGCAAATGGGCGCCACGCCATTCTTAGGCGGCGGGTTCGGCCATTTTTACGCCTACGCGCCCTACAAGATGCAATATCCGATCGATCGTTACGCGATGGAGGTGAAGCGCCAGCTGCACGTGCTCGACACGCATCTGGCTGCCCATGAATATATGATCGGCGACGAGTACACGATCGCCGATATGGCGATTTATCCATGGTACGGTGCTGGGCTGCGCGTGGCGTATAATGATGCGGCCAACTTCCTTGGCCTGCACGACTATAAGAATGTCCAGCGCTGGACCGATCAGATCGGCGCGCGCGAAGCGGTGCAGCGCGGATCGCGGGTCAACCGGGTGTTCGGCGATCCGGCGAAGCAACTCGCCGAGCGGCACGACGCCAGCGATTTTGATCGCGTGGCTGAGGTTGTCGCCTGAGGCTTGCGGCGGCGTCAGGATCGAAAGACGGGTGCTATGCCGGGTCGAACGCCTTGCTTTCGCGGCGTTCGATGCACCACACGACAAGCACTGCAGATCCGATCACCAAAGCGCCGCCGCTCAGCTGTACGATCGTCAACTGCTCGCCTAGGAACAGTACGCCCCCAAGCACCGTCATCAGTGAGATCAGCGGGAAGAGCGCGGCCGCGAACGAGGCCGGCAAGTGATGCAACGCGCTGTTGAATAAAAACAGCGCAACGCCGTGTACCACGATCCCCGCGACCGCGATCTGACCCAGCGTGGCAGGGGCGAGGAGGGGCGCCCAGTTATAAGGGCCAGTGGCGGCGGTGGAAGCGGCGACCAGCACCAGCCCAAACCAATGCCCTGCCACCGTCATCGTCAGCGGATCGGCCGATGCCATCAAATAGCGTGACCCGATCGTATCGAGCGCGGCAAAGACGACACCTAAAAGGATCAACGCAACACCCAGCGGCGAAACGGCAGCAACGGGTGATATGGCTCCGCCTAGTAGTGCTACGCCCGCCACGCCAATAATCGCCGCAACGATGACGCGCCAGGTCGGCCGCTCGCCGAGCAATGGCCAGGCGAGCAATGCGACGACGCCCGATTCGAGCGCGACCAGCAGACCTTCGACGCTCGCCGGGACGAGCTTGAGCCCGAGATAGAAGAGCAGATAGGAAAGCCCCGGCTGAAGCAGGCCGGGCAGGCCCAGCCGCCAATCGCGAAGCCGTGGCAGCCGGCCTTTTTGCGAGGCAATGATCGTCATCACCAGCGTGCTCGCGGTGATCTGGATCAACAGTACCGGCAGCGCGGGCGCGGTATCGAGCACGGCTTTGGTCGCCACAACCGGCCCGGCAATACATGCACAGGCGATGACGAGCGGTGCGAGGCCGGCAAGGTTAGCGGGCGATTCCGCGCGTTGTTGGGCTAAGCCCATCCTTCAAGCACCTGGTCGGGCGGGCGGTGACCGTCTGCCCACATGCGGATGTTGGTGATCACCTTGTCACCCGTCGCCAGCCGCCCTTCATAGGTCGCCGAGCCCATATGTGGCAGCATGACCACATTGGGTAGCGCGAGCAGGCGTGGGTCGATCTGCGGTTCGTGCTGCCACACATCAAGGCCCGCACCTGCCAGCCGTCCCGCCTCCAGCGCGTCAACCAGCGCCTCTTCGTCGACAATGCCACCGCGCGCGGCATTGATGAGATAGACATGCGGCCGCATCAGCCCGATCCGCCGGGCGTCGAGTAGCCCTTCGCTATCTGCATTACGCGGTGTGTGGATCGTCAGGATATCGATCGCGCCGAGCATCTCATCGAGCGAGTCGTGCCAGGTCGCAGCGAGCTGTGCCTCAAGCACCGCCGGCAGGCGGTGGCGGTTATGATAATGGACCGATAGGCCAAAGGCGCGCGCGCGCATCGCGACGGCCTGCCCGATACGCCCCATGCCGATGATGCCGAGCGCCTTGCCGCCAATCCGGTGGCCAAGCATCCCGCCCGGGCTCCAGCCTTTCCATTGGCCTGATCGGACCAGCTTTTCGCCCTCTTCCAGCCGGCGCGGGACGGAGACGATCAGCGCCATCGTCATGTCGGCGGTGTCTTCGGTCAGCACACCCGGCGTGTTGGTGACGATAATGCCACGCGCCCGCGCCGCCTTGAGCGCAATATGGTTCACACCCGCCCCGAAATTGGCGATGAGTTTCAGCCGTTCGCCCGCGCCCGCAATCAGCGCGGCATCGATATCGTCCGTCACCGTCGGCACCAGCACATCGCAATCGGCCATCGCCGCGGCGAGCGCATCGCGCGTCATCGGCGTGTCACCGCGGTTGTTGCTGGTGTCGAACAGCTGCTCCATCCGATCCATCACCTGGTCGGAGAGTTCGCGCGTCACCACCACCTTGGGTTTCGCAAGCTTGGGACTGGGGCGTCTCAAATCGGGCATAACGATGGATTGGCGGCTTAGGATTGCGGCGTCAACGGTGTTGAAGCCTGGGCATCGAACAAGGTACACGCCGCACCAACGACCATAAGGGGTAAGCGATGCGAGTTTGGAACGGGCTGCTGCTTTGCGCAGCCATTTTGCTGCTGGCGGGCATCCCGATCGACGCAGCGCAGTCGCAAAAGCGCAAACCGCCTTATTATGCCTCGATTTCGGCAAGCAAGGCACGGATGCGCACCGGCCCGGGGCGCAGTTTTCCAGCCAGTTGGCTCTATCAGCGGGCCGATCTGCCGGTGAAGGTGATCGATATCTACAAGGAATGGCGCAAGGTCGAGGACCCCGATGGCGCGCAGGGCTGGATGCAGGGGAATTTGCTGAGTGACAAACGCTCGGCCATCGTCATGGGCAGCTCGGCGGAATTGTTGCAGGCGCCTCGCTTCAATGCGCCGGTGTTGTGGCGGGCCGCGCCGGGGGTCGTCGGCCGTATCAGCCGGTGCGCGCGGGGCTGGTGCTGGTTCGATGTTCGCGGCCGAGCGGGCTATGTCGAGGCGAACCGCATCTGGGGCGTCGACAAGGACGAGCTACTGTCTTGAGGGGGATCGCATTGCCTGACTTCACGATCATCGAGGATGACGTGACGAGCGCAGATATCAAGGCGCTCATCGCGTTGCATGTGGCGGCAGCGCATGAAGGCACGCCCGCGCAACACGCCTATGCCCTGGGGGCCGACGCACTTCGCGCGCCCGATGTTACGCTGTGGAGCCTGTGGGAAGGAGCAACTTTGCTCGGATGCGCCGCGCTCAAGGCGCTGGGGCAAGGCGAGGGCGAAGTGAAATCGATGCGCACGCACCCGGCTCATCTCCGGCGCGGCGTCGCGGCGCGTCTGCTCGGCCATCTGATCGAGGAGGCAAGGGCGCGTGGTTGGCACCGACTCAATCTGGAAACCGGCACCGTCGCGTCCTATGTGCCCGCCCATGCATTGTACCGGCGCTTCGGTTTCGTTGATTGCGAGCCCTATGCCGATTATGCCGAAAGCCCGCATAACGCCTTTATGACCCTTGAATTATCCATTGAATAAGCGTGACTTTATTTGCGCGCGTGTGTTTTCCTCGCAACCGCACCATCGTGGCCTTGCCGACCCGGAGCCATCGTCCTAGAAGCGCCGCAATTCCTCCCTCTGGACATAAAGAGAGCCGCTTTGGTCGATCTTTCCCAGTATTTGCCGATCCTGCTCTTTCTGGGCGTGGCGCTCGCCCTGTCGGGCGTTTTCGTGTTTGCGCCGATGGCCGTCTCGCGGCTGACCGGCGCGCACAAGCCGACGCCTGAAAAGCTGACCGAATATGAATGCGGCTTCCCCGCGTTCGAGGACAGCCGCAGCCAGTTCGACGTGCGCTTTTACCTCGTCGCCATCCTGTTCATCATCTTCGATCTGGAGGCCGCCTTCATTTACCCCTGGGCGGTGTCCGTGTTCAAACTCGGCTGGGTGGCGTGGTTCTCGATGATGATCTTCATCGCCGAACTAGCGCTTGGCCTGGCCTATGCCTGGAAAAAGGGAGCGCTCGATTGGGAGTAGAACTCGAGCGGGCACCCGCGGCTGGAACGCTTCCGGACGTCGGCTTCCTCAACGACATCAACAGCGAGCTGGGTGACAAGGGCTTTCTCGTCACCTCGA
>CAZXBM010000106.1:0-4774 GCA_964638495.1 uncultured Stakelama sp.
CAAGCGTGAATCACATTTGAGCAGCCGCTTCAACACATTCTCAAACGGACTCTAAGCATGATCTTTTTGAAATGGCCCCACTTTCAACACGTAGCACGATATTTGGTCACTTTAATCGTGCCCGCCAGCTAGGAGTGCAAGACTATTATCCAAACGCCACTCAGTTCATCACCATCATGCGAGATCCATTTGAACAAATGCTTTCAGCATATTTCTTCCTACGTCGTTGGCGCGACGTTTTCGAGGCGCATCGGGAAGTGCCGGGTGACGATATAGTTCAGCATATTCAGACCTACCGATCGAATATCCTAGATTTCTTTCCGTGCGCGATAACCCCCGATAATTATGAGGCTGTCATTGAAAGCCAATTCGTAGAAATTGGCCTAACAGAACATCTCGAACAATCGATGACACGTATCGCGTCCAAGCTCGGATTTATATTCACTCCCGATATGTTGGGCCATGAAAATTCAACTGTCCGTGATAAATCAGTAGACAAAGTACTTCGTGACCAATTTCGAGAACGACATGCGTTAGAGTATACCGTTTATGATTTCATCGCAGCTAAGTATGCCTGATAAGCCACCGGTTTTTTAAAAGGCGTTTAGCCCCTTCGCCCACCCTGTTGGCGGGCGCCGGCGAGCTTGTCCAAAAAGCCATCGCTGATCAGAAGACGATAGCGACGCAATCGTGTTGGTAAGGCTCACCAGCTCAGCTCAACAGTCCCTCGGCTTCCAACCACGCAGAAAAGGCGCCTGACGGTCCCACTCCGAAAGGGTTTGGGAAAGCCTTCTGCAGATCTACGCGATCGCGATACAAGAGACGATGCGAACGCTGTATGGCCGTACCATCGGCGAATTTGCTGAATGCCCAATAACGATCGGGGATATCGCTAGACGTTGCTGCTGCAACTTGAGCGCGATACCATCGCCACAGTTCATAAACGACAATCTGATCCCGTGCATAACGGCGCGTCATCGTATCACCTAACGGCCCGAGCTTGGTAAAATGCCAAAATCTCAATAAGCTGTCATTTGACCTGACATTGCCTGTGGCATCCACCGTAATCTGCCGCTGGTTGACGTTCCAACTGGCGGTATTGTAGCCGGGATCCTTCAGTATCTTTACCTTGTCAAAAAATACGGGAACGTGATCGCACCATTTTTGATCGACGAACAGCCCCGTGGCTGGTGCATCGTAGCAGAATTGGCGCAAACGGTCGCTCCACCAATCAGCAAAGCGCGCCCCTTCTCCACTCGTGCGGATTGCCACGAAGCCTAAATTGAAGATCCCGGCCCACATCGGGCATATTTCATTGTCGACGATCGCTAATCTGTCGTGCTCAGGTTCGAGCAAATGGGGCGTCAAAACGATATCGTACTCGTCCAATAGATCGATCACTGGATCGAGCGAGTTGAAAAGGCATGTGTCCGGATCAAGATAAATAACCGCGTCGAAATTGCGGCGCGTCGCCTGCGCCAAAAATGGGCCTTTGACCGCAGTGCAGATCTCTACAATATCGTGCTTGAAGAGCCAGCTTTCGACATTCTCGATATCTAGCCCATCGTGCCACACCACTTCGTCGAAGGGTTCGTTGGCAACGTCGAATACGAAGCCAGTTGGTACTTTGTCGGTCAATAGTGCTACTAGGTGCCAATCGGGATGATGACGACGCAGGCTTTGATAAAGCACCCGTGCGCGATTGAGATAGCTGAAGCTAAAGCTTGAAAAGCACAAGACTTTCACGACTTACCCTCCAGCAGTTCGAGGGTCATTTCGCTATACTCCAATCGATAATGCCGCACGGCTCTGCGCGCACGCGAGAATTTGAGAATATCGCCCGTTTCGAAAGCGGTGACGAGCTCTGCCTCGTTTTTCAGGACCTGGCCGGGCCCCAACGTTTTGACGAGATCGACGACATTTCCAGCGCACTGGTTTGTTACGATAGCCGCTCCACCTGCGAGCGCTTCATATGCAGTAAGGCAAAAGGTTTCCGGCCAGATCGACCACATGAGCGCTACATCCAGCTGGAGTGCTGCAGTCGCCGTGCGCATCAGGTCCGGCTCATTCTCGCAGGCCACGACCTCTCGGTAGTGGACCGGTATTCCGCCCCGGCGTCCCTTGCCCAAGTGATGAAACTCATACCGAGGGTCATCACCCAGACGCAGAACCAGCTCCTGAAATACCGACCAGCCCTTATGATCAGCAGGATACCCGATAAAGCCGACCCTGAGCGGGCGGATGTCGTCCGAACAGGGGGGGGGGACAACGCCGACATCATTCAGCGCGACATGGGGGATCACGCGGCTCGAGCGCGGAATATGGATCCCGGTCTCGCGCCAGATCGCCAACGCCGACGGCGAAGGCGATAAGAGATCGATCGGGAAGGCGTCGAACAGCTTCGCAAACTCATCACGATGCGAAAAGTCCGCCTGTGCATACTCGCACAATTGCCACGCCAAACTGCCAGGTTTTGGCACACCAGAATATTCTACGTCATTCCGTAGAAGTTTGAAATTATTATATAAAGCTGAGAAGTCGTGAATCCAGAAACTACCCTCTCGCGCTCCGCAGGCGTTAATAACTGCAATGACCTGGTCCATATTGTGGCCCAGGAGATTATGGATCACAAACTTGCTGTTTAGCGTTGCATCATTGTTGGTCGCTAGGCAGGCGATGACATCTTGCGGATGAAATACCCCGGCCAGCTCTCCATTCAGCAGAACGCCCAGTTGGATGGCGTCGCCCGACGTGTCGAGGAACGGCAGTGCATGAACCGGGTAAAAATGGATCTGCAGGTAGCCGTTGGCCTGCAGTAATTTTAATTCACGGCGAAGCAGCAGTTGGACACCGCCAACATGTCGCGTGTAATCATCATGCGAGAACGATAGAAGGACATTATTGCGATACATCGACAGCGCATGCTCAAGTTTGTTTTGCAAGCTTGCCCGCGGGTCACTGGATACCGGGGCCCTGTGCGATTTATATTCTGCGATCTGATCGGCAACTGCTTTCAGCCGTGATAGGATATCCCAGCGAAATCCAAGTGCGTGCCGCCCGATGCGGCCTTCTGCCTTGCCTGCGGCCAAATAGTGGTAAAATGGATTTATGCCGGCAGCGACGACGTCCTGGTTATTGTCCAGATAGTATTTAGTTGAAAAAGCAAGTGAAGGGTCGCGCCCCTCTTTCCAACCAGCCTGTAAATAATGCTCAACGGGATCGACGTCAGCACTCGCAACGTCTGAATAGGCCGTGAGATAATAGTCGACATCAAAGCTTTTCTCAACAGTTTCAAGTACGCCAGCATCGATGCCATTGTCCCGACGTCTGAACGGCGCTTTCGCCTTTTCGACCAAGCGGGCTGCGAACGACGTCGACGTAGCGTGGGATGTCTCCACAACAGTTTGTATAGCATCAGGCTCACGTTTAGTCAGAATAGCCACCTGTGACGCTGTGACCTTTTCTGTCGACGAAGGGCGTCGACCGAGCCGTCGACCAATCCAAAGATAGTGTCGTTCCGGGTCGATTCCGGTCATCGCTACATCTGGGTACTCGTTCAAATACCAATTGGCATCGAACTCTCCGGAGCTTTTTAGAGCGGCAACGTCTTCGTCAGAGATATTCATCACTATCGATTCCTCAACGAATTTGTCACCAAGACCTATCCTCGAAAATGCCATGGCGCGAATAGTGCACCAACGGGTCCATCCCCGATTGAGCAACATCGGGGTATTTTGACAGGTATGCTGCGCCGTCAAATAGCCCGGCAGCTTCTACCTTTGCTCGTAGTCGGTGCGCTTTGGCCTTCGCAGACAAGAATGCCCACCAACGTGGCACTCGGCGCTGCAAATCAGAAAAATCTCGCAACCATTCAGCGCGACTCTGCAGGGTGCGGCGACGCTTCGCCTCGTCTGCGATAATCCCCGTGAGCTGCGCAATCTCTTCTTGTTGCCGCTGACCGACACGGGCCAGCGCAGCGCTCCGTTCGTTTTCGATTGAGGGATCCACTGGCGCCGTAACCGCGGGCGGCTCGGCCGCAGCCAAGCGTTCTGCCGCCTCTGCCCGCTTTACCGTCGAACGCAACGATGCTTCAAGCTCCAGCTGCAGACCGATCAACTTCGCCAGTTCGGCTTCGCTTCTAGACAAACGATCCAGCGCATTATGCTGGTCCAACCGCAGTTTTTCGAGATCTGCCTCCTGGCGAACGAGTAAGCCTTGCACCTGGGCCTCTCGCATTGCTGCTTCCTTGGCAGCCCATCCGCTTTCCATCAGCCGAACCTCTGCAGAAAAGACGGCCTGTGCCCTCTCCTGCAACATGCGCTCCAGCTCGACGGTTCTCCCTTCTAGTACATCCTGGCGCGCACGGGTACGGTCGAGCTCGATGCGGAGCAATTCGTTGGTGCGTCGCTCGACCGTCACTTCTGCCCAGTGTTGCCTCGCCTCCTCCTGTCGCTGGAGGAGCGCGCTTTCCGATTCGGAGAGGCGATTTTTCAAGTCATTGATCGTGTCATCTGCCAGTTCACGCATCCGTAAAAGTTCATCGTTGCGTGCAGCAATAGTTTCCATGGCTGTTGCCATCTCATTTTGCAGACTTTGCATGCCTTGGCGAAGGCGCGACGCCTCTTCTTCGAGCCGCTGTTTTTCGCCTGCGCTGGCGTCTTCCAGATCGGCTAGATTGCGCGCACTCGCAGATAGCTGCTGGCCGGTTTCATCGAGCTGTTGGCGAAGGCGCGACGCCTCTTCTTCGAGCCGCTGTTTTTCGCCTGCGCTGGCG
>CAZXBM010000106.1:4874-7294 GCA_964638495.1 uncultured Stakelama sp.
TCTTCCAGATCGGCGAGCTGGCCGCGGAGGTTGTTTACGTCTTTCTGAAGGTCGGCTGCTGCTTCAGTCGCCTGGGAAAGTTGATCACGTCGCGTCTGCGATTCCGCAGCGGCTAATGCGAGCTGTGCTTCCAGGCGCTGCCTTTCTTCGGCGGCGGCATTTTCGAGCGAAACGTGGTGGTCTCGGTCTGCCGCTGTGCCTGCTAAAGCCTGCTCCAGCTCGGCGCAGGCCTGTCGCGCAGCCTCGGCTTCGGCTGCCAATCGTGATTGCTCGCGTGTTGCGGCGTTTTGGAGTGCGATATTGTGATCTCGATCTGAAGCGGTTTCTGCGAGCACTCTCTCCAGCTCGTCGCAGTCCTTGCGGGTGGATTCTGCCGTTATGACGGCCGCGGCCAGAGCCTGGCTTGCAGCCTCTTCTCGCTCTTGGGCGTTAGATAATGATTCAGATAACTGCTTGACTTGCTCCTCCAGATACCGACGACGCCGACCGGCCTCACCTACGCCGTCACCCCTAACAGTGCCTTGAGTAATGAGCTGGGCAAAGGTCGGCGCAGAGGCGTCAAAGTCTTGGCGAATTCTGTCTAAGGCCGTATAATCTTGCTTATCTTCGCCCTGTTCGCACCATCGTGTCAAAATAGCATATGTTTGCCTGACCCAGATTGGTGTCCTGGGACTGAGGGCTATCTTGCTATCATACTGCTGGTGTCGAGCATCCGGCACAAGGAATGCGTCGATTTCAGCAGACGTAAGCACCGTTTTCCGGGGCCATACTATGCCGGTCTGGCTTTCCATCTTTTCGGACACGGTGGCCCAATCATTCAGCAGGCTCTCGTAACTGAACACGTGGCGCGGCAAATCGCGGCTGGCGAATTCCGCATCGAGCACATTTCGCAGCCAAACCAGCAGGCCATGGCCGGGCGCTGATCCATCGCGCGCGGCAAGCGATTCAGCAACTTCGAGTGGGTTGCGGACCGGCATCGCCACAACGGATCGAACCTTTAATGCTGTAAGGGCTTCTGTCCATAACGGCGCGATACGGCAGATTCGTGGGTCCTTGAGGACGAATAGTGCCGACTGACCATATTCCTGCTCGATGACCTCTATCGCCCGATCGAGAAATTCTTCGCGCAGCGCAGAAGCGTTCCAGTCGTCGTTCAGAGGCAGCCAATCGTCCCACCGGCTCCCAGCCGATTCCAGCAACTGATCATTGAGCGTGGTAACGACGTTCGATTCCCAATGCCCGATCGTATTGCCCTCACTTGGAGCCATAAGATCTCTGGGCAATGCGCAACCCAAAAGGCTGGCCACACGCGAAAATGCGCTGGTACCAGATCGGTGCACGCCGAGCACCATAATGCACGTGCGCTGGCGCTCCACCGGCCTTCGACCCTTTCGGCTCGCCCCTGAAGGCGAGGATCGGCCAGTTGGGACGTCTTGCCCGGCCGTTGTTGTGCTCAGAGCCATAACTCAACCTGTCCTAGCTAATGCTATGCCACTGGTGATCGCCAGAGTGGCTGCACGTCCTGGGCAATTTGCGACGGGAGTGCGCCGCTATCGATGACCACTGTCGAATTGCGTCCCCTGCCTGTCAATGCGTCCCCCTTGGTGGGCAGGGGGCAAGGTCGCGGCCTCTTATCACGCAGGTACGTGTGAGCCCTATTTGCACCACTCTGAATGACCGTAACGTGACCATCGCCGGTCGAATGCCATAGTGAATCCTGCTTGGCAATAAACCACCGTTCGAACCGCCACGAGACCGCCGGCGGCCATTTGGATTAAGTTACGCGGCCATAGGGGCGTCGTCCAGCATGGCATCGTATCGTTGTTCGGCTTCTGCTGGCGGGATATTGCTGATCGGCTCCAGCAATCGCCGATGGTTGAACCAGTCGGCCCACTCCAGCGTGGCGAATTGGACGGCCCCGAAGTTGCGCTATGGCCCCCGCTTGTGGATCACTTTGGCCCCTTCGACAGGCTCAGGACAGGCTTGCAAAGGCCATTGATCGTCTCGGCTAAAGTATTGTCTTAGCCGTCGACCTCGGCCGTCTTCATCCACTCGTGAAGGGTCTGGGGTGCGCAGCCGATCTTGGCGGTAACCGACACCACGGCCGACCAGTGAGACGGATAGTCTTCCTCGTGATCCGATATCATCCGCACCGCACGAGTGCGCACCTCGGGTGAAAACTTGTTCGCTGCCTTGTAAGCGGTGTGCTCAGGCCACGGGTGTCCATGGCATAAGGCGGCCAACGTCGTTGGCGGGGTGACCGTTGGCGAGTTCGGTCAGGGTGCGGGTCAGCCAGTCGTGGGGGTTGATGCCGCTGAGCTTGCAGTTTTCGATGAGCGTCGCGATCACCGCCCAGTTGTCACCGCTGTGAATCGGCCTGCAATATTGACCCCGTTCGGGGCTGATCGGCCTTCAAAATT
>CAZXBM010000107.1:0-7268 GCA_964638495.1 uncultured Stakelama sp.
GAACACGTTCTTGAACGGCACCATGCCCGCATTCACGAACATCAGCGTCGGATCACTATGCGGCACCAATGGCGCTGAAGGCACAATGCTGTGCCCCTGCGCGGCGAAATAATCGAGGAACGATCGGCGGATGTCATTTGTCGAGGTCATGGCGACGATCTAGGACGCCGAGGCGTCTTGCTCAAGCGAAACGCGTATCCCGCCCCCGCTGCGGTCCCCGATCCGCCCTTGCACGTCTCGCGTCTTAGGAATGTGGGGGCGAGTTAACTGTCTTTAAGTATCCATATTGCTACGACAATTCCAGCGCATCACGCCTCGAATCGGGCCAGTGCACCGAGATTGGCCACCACGGGAACCTGCACGAATGGATTTCGCCAAGACGATGGAGATCGATGGGAAGCGCGGTTACGTCGAGCGACGGACCGGCAATCGCCACATCTCCGTCTTTCGCGTCGGTCGTCTCATCGATCGTGAAGGCGACCAGATCTGCGTCATTCGTAATATTTCCTCGGGCGGGGTGATGATCGAGGCCAATCGACTCCCGCCATCGGGTGCACGCGTTTTCGTCGAAACGCGATCTGACCGGCGCATTCCAGCCACCGTCCGCTGGGTCCACGAGCGCGAGGCCGGCGTCCAGTTTGATGAAGAGATCGACGTCGCCGCCATGCTGCGCGAGGAACGCCCGTCAATCTTGCGCAACCAGCCGCGCGCGCCGCGTTTCGTCAGGCCGGGCAAGGTGAAGGTCATCGGCACCGTCGAGACGATTGAGGGCGATATCGCCAACATCTCAATCAACGGCGTCGGCATCCACACCCCCACGCGTTTCGCGCTCGATGAGCCGGTCATCGTTGCCATCGACGGGCTGGGGGCGGCCCGCGCAGTCGTGCGCTGGTGGGCCGACGGTGAAATCGGCGTTCGGCTGCAATCGCCGCTCTCCTATCGGCTGCTGGCGAACTGGCTCGACGACCGCGACCCGGCCAAAGCCGGTTCCGCCTGACAGGCGTCGCCGCGCATTGCCATGACGAGCGAACCGGGCCTTGATCGCCATCCCTTACGCGTGCGCGGCGGCCAAAGCTGTGATAAACGTTGCGCTAGGGGGATTGATGATGCGCTTCTTCGTCATGCTGCCATTGCTGCTGCTGATGGCACCCGTCGCCGATGCCACCGGCCCCGCCGCCGCGCCCGGCCCCATCTCCACCCCCAGCCTCCACAGCCTGTGCGGCGATGACACGATCGCCCCGACGGTCGAACGCATTTTGCCCGGCTTCGGAGCCGGCGGCATGGATGTGGCCGCCACGCCCAACGCGCAGGCCTTTTTCAACAACGGCATGCAGCTGGCTCATGCCTTTGCTCACCAAGCGGCGACCGGCGCCTTTGCCGAGGCCGAACGGCTCGACCCACTTTGTGCGATGTGTGTCTGGGGCAACGCCTGGTCGCAGGGCCCGACAATCAATTTCCCGATCGATCCAGCCACAATGGTCAAGATGGCCAAAAAGCTCGAAACCGCCGAGCGACTGGCCGCGACGGGCACCCCCTTTGAACAGCAGATGATCGCAGCGCTCAGGCTGCGCTACCGCAATGGCGGCGGCAGGGGCGCGGGCGATCTGGCCTTTGCGCGCGCCATGGACGCCATCGCCCGCGCGCATCCTGAGAGCGATGAACTTGCCACAATCGCCGCCGACGCCTGGATGATCCCGGCGCTGCTCAATGAAACCAAGGATAATCTGCCGCGCGCAATCGCGCTTCTCGAAACGGTGTTAAAGCGCAATCCCGATTATACGCCCGCGATCCATTTCTACATCCACGCCACCGAGACGATGGGCTTCCCCGAGCGCGCAGAGCCCTTTGCAAACCGGCTACCCGGCCTGGCCCCCGGTGCCAGCCACCTCATCCACATGCCATCGCACACCTTTTACTGGATCGGGCGCTATCATGACGCGGCCATTGCCAATGTCAGCGCGGCGGGCCTGGCAGAAGGCGATGCACGCGCCGCCAAACTCACCGGGCCAGACAGCATCTGGCGGCTCGATTACCACGCGCACAATGTCCAGTTTGGCGTCGGCGGCGCGCTTATTGCCGGTGATGCGCATGATGCATTGGTGTTGAGCGACGCAATGCTCGCCTCCCTCGGTCGTCATCCGCCCGAATCGCCCTATGGCATGATGGCTGCGGCCACCGGTTACGCCGCCCAGGGGCGCTTTGCCCCACCCGCCACCGTGCTCGCCTTGCCCGATCCGGGCGCCAAGGTGCCGCTCGTCCGGGCCTATTGGCATTATGCGCGCGGCGAGGCCTATGCGCGCATGGGTAATGCCTCGGCCGTTCGCGCCGAGGCGGCGGCCATCGCCCTGCCTCCACGCACCAAGACGATAGCGGGCAGTGCCAAGGGCTGGACGGCAGCGCGCGACATGGTGCGGATCGCACAGCTCGTGCTGGTCGGGCGCGCCGCCATGCTGGATCATCAGCCCGATATCGCCATCAAGGCCTTCACGCGCGCCATCAAGTTCGAGGAATCAGCGGCAGTCACTTATTATGCCGATCCCCCGGCCTGGTGGTATCCCGTCCGGCGCAGCCTCGCCGCGGCCCTGCTCGAAAGCGGCCGCCCTGCCGAGGCGCTGGTGCAGGCCAATGCCGCGCTGGCGCGCAGGCCGCTCGATCCGGTGACAACGGGGCTACGCGGCAACATTCTTGCAGCGCTCGGTCAAACCGACGCCGCCGCGCGAGACCGCGAAATGGTCACCAAAAATTGGCGCGGCGATGCAGCAGCGCTGTCGGCCCCGCTGATCTGATCAGCCAAAGGGCAGATCGATGCTGGCTGGCGGCACGCTGAACCACACAGGGCCCGCCTCAGTCATGTGGAAGCAATCCTCCAGGCGCACGCCGAACTTGCCCGGTAGATAAATGCCCGGTTCGTTTGAAAAGCACATGCCAGCGGCCAGCGGGGTCGCCTCGCCATGCACCAGATTAACCGGCTCGTGCCCGTCCATGCCAATACCGTGGCCGGTTCGGTGCGACAGCCCCGGCAGCTTGTAGCGCGGGCCATAGCCCCAGCGTTCATACTGCACCCGCACCGCATCGTCGACTGACCCGGCGGGCGCACCGATCTTCGCGGCGGCGCGGGCGATTTGCTGTCCCATCGCCACCTGTTCCCACACCTTGCGCTGCTCTGCACTGGCCTTGCCGGGCACGAAGCTGCGCGAGATATCGGATTGATAGCCATGCACCGTGCAGCCACAGTCCATCAGTACCACCTCACCCTCGCGCACTGCCTGGGGCTTGCCGGATCCGTGCGGATAGGCGCTCGCTTCGCCCAGCAGGATCAGCGCAAACTCCGGCTCACCACCCAGCGCGCGTGTCGCCGTTGCCATCAGTGCGCCGATATCGGCGGGCGTCATGCCTTCCTTGATCCGTGGCGCGGTCCAGCGATAGGCGGCGATCGTGATATCGCTTGCCGCCTGCATCAGCGCCAGCTCGGCGCTCGTTTTGATCATCCGCACGCCGCGCACCACTGGATTGGCTGATACCAACGTCATCGTCGGCAGGGCACGGGCAACGCCGTCGCTGGCAAAGAAGCGTGTCGTTTCCTCCATGCCGATCGGCAGACCGGCAAAATTGCGTTCCCGCAGCACAGCGGCGACCAGCGCAATCGGGTCTTCATCCTCCTGCCACACCCGCACCGTCGCCAGTACCGCCAGCGATTGCCGCACGGAAGGCTCCTCGAAAAACGGCGTGATGATGACGGGATCGCCACTCGCTGGCATGATCGCCACGGTCAGTCGTTCGCTGCGATGCCATTGCACCCCGGTGAAATAGTCGAGGCTCGATCCGGGCTCGATGATGATCGCACCAAGCCGATGGCGCTGCATCAGCATCTGCGCCCGATTGATGCGGGCTTGCCGCTCCTCCACCGAAATCGGCATCAAGCCAGCCGCCATATTGGTCAGCCCTGCGGCTTCCGCCTTGGCCATGCCGGCAGCCGTCGCAAGCCGGGGCGTGAACGCCAACGGCGCCATGGCAGCAGCACCCAGCACCGCCCGCCGATCAACCGCAAATCCCGATGCAAGCCCAGATGCAGCCACCGATTTTCCCCTTTACTGTGTCGTTCCGGCGTTACGGCGCTTGACCGCGCGACGGCAATCCCCTTCCTAGGTGCCAACAGACCATCCCTGCCGGAGACTTTCATGGCCAAGCGCCTCACGCTTTACATTCTGATCGGCCTGGCGATGGGGCTGCTGCTTGGGTCGGCGATCAATTTTGGCGTCGAGCAGCTTCGCGGATTTCTCACTGTGCTGGCCTCTTGGGGCTGGATCGATGCGCCGGCACCCGCTGCGGTCCTGCTGAAGGACATCGGCAGCGGATTTTCGATCATCACCACCATTTTCCTTCGCCTCATCAAGATGATCATCGCGCCATTGGTGTTTTCCACCCTTGTCGTTGGCATCGCGCATATGGGGGACACGGCGTCGCTGGGGCGGATCGGGGCGCGGACGATGGGCTGGTTCATCACCGCCTCGCTGATGTCGCTTAGCCTGGGTCTCCTGCTGTTTCACGGCATTGAATTCATCATCGATCTGGTTTCGCCTGGCACCGGCTTCGGCTTCACCCTGCCCGCGCCCGATGCGACGGCGGGGCTCGACAAGGCGGCGTTCGATCTTAGCAAGTGGATCACGCACGTCGTGCCCGCGTCCATCGTCGATGCGATGGCGACCAATGAGATCATCCAGATCGTCGTTTTCTCGGTCTTCGCTGGTGTGGCGTTGCTCGCCATCGGCGAACGCGGCACACCGATCGTCAAGGGTGCAGAAGCACTGGCGGCGATGATGCTCCAGATCACCGATTATGTGATGCGCGTCGCACCGCTCGCCGTATTCGCCGCCATCACCGCGACCATCGCCGTGAACGGGCTCGGCATCATCGTTACGCTGGGGCTGTTCGTCGGCAGCTTTTATCTCGGCCTCGTCATACTGTGGCTGCTGCTGTTCAGTGCGGCCTACGCCTTTATCGGTCGGCGCGCGCTGTCGCTGATCCGCTATATCCGCGAGCCGATCCTGCTCGCCTTCTCGACTGCCTCGTCCGAAGCGGCCTATCCCCGCACGCTGGAGGCGCTCGAACGGTTCGGCGTGCCACCCAAGATTGCGAGCTTCGTGTTGCCGCTCGGTTACTCGTTCAATCTTGACGGGTCGATGATGTATATGACCTTCGCGACGCTGTTCATCGCCCGCGTCTATGGCATTGATCTGTCGATCGGCACGCAGATCATCATGCTGCTCGTCCTGATGGTCACGTCAAAGGGCATTGCCGGCGTGCCGCGCGCCTCGCTCGTGGTAATCGCCGCCGTCATGGGGCAGTTCGGCATTCCGGAAGCGGGGCTATTGCTCATCTTGCCCGTCGATCAATTCCTCGACATGGGCCGCTCGGGCACCAATGTCGTGGGCAATGCGGTCGCAACCGCTGTTGTTGCCAAATGGGAGGGCGCACTGGATGCGCCGACTGACCCGGAGATCGAGCCCCCACACGCCCCGGCGCACAAGGCGAGTGCCTAGAGGCGCTTTCGATTTAGTTGACGCGTCATTGCGACCCCGGCCTTGAGGCAGGGGAAGCAATCCATCGTGCCACGAGCGGTGAGGCTGGATTGCTTCGCTGCGCTCGTGGGTGAGGGGTGATCCAGAATTAGGGCACGATGCTTTAGCGCGCGACGTTCTGGATGCCGGCCCCGCCCTCCGTGCCCGTCCATAATCGCCATGCCGCATCAACGGCGCGTATTGTGCTCAGCCAGGCAAGCCAGAACGATCGGCGGTAAGGCATCGGGCGCGGACGCCGCATTGCCTCGCCACTGGCGCCTAGACCATCGTGCTTGAAATATGAATCGTCATTGCGACCCCGGCCTTGAGCCGGGGGAAGCAATCCATCGTGCCACGAGCGGTGAGGCTGGATTGCTTCGCTGCGCTCGTGGGTGACGGGTGATCCAGAATGAAGGCACGATTCTCTAAGCATAAGCGTATGGCCCGCCCTTGCTGAGCGCGGCGCGATAGGCCGGGCGCGCGTGGATCTTGTCGAGCCAGGCAGTGATCGCCGGGCGGGACGCATCGAGCCCGGCGCGGGTGCGCGCTGCCTCGAGCGGGAAGCTCATCATCACATCCGCCGCGCTGATCTCGTCGCCTGCAAACCATGGCCGGCTGGCGAGTTCGGCCTCGAGATAATCGAAATGGACCTCGAGCATCGGCTTCAGGCGCTTGAGCGCGGCCTTGCCGAACACGGGCACCCGCGCAACCACGAGCATCGCGAACAGCGGCGGCATCATCGATCCTTCGGCATAATGCAGGAACTGCCGGTAGCGCAGCACCGAATCGCGGTGCGGGCCTGGCCCAAACCGGCCATCCGCCTTGCCGACAAGATACTCCACGATCGCGCCGGTTTCGATGATCACCAGCCCGTCATCTTCGATCATCGGCGATTTACCCAGGGGATGGACCTGTTTCAGCGCAGCCGGCGCCAGCATCGTCTTGGGATCGCGCTCATAGCGCTTGATCGCATAGTCCAGCCCGAGTTCCTCGATCAGCCACAGGATGCGCTGCGAGCGTGAGTTTTCAAGATGGTGGACGATGATCGTCATCGGCAGGACTCTCCTTGTCAGGGTACGCTAGCGCATCGCCGGGCATTGTCGAGCGCGACCTACCCCGCCCTGCCCATTCACCAGCAGGTGGTGGGAGCCGCCGTGCGCAGCGCCAACGCCGATCGCCAACGCCACGTCAACTCCAACGCCAATCGCAAGCGCCAATCGCCAGCGCAGGGCATCCGCGCCTTGCCCCAAAACATGAAAGGCCCGCCGGGGTGGGCGGGCCTTTCCAGTTGTTGCAGCGCCCGATGCAGGGGGGCTCGACGCCGCGGGAGAACCTACATGTCGTCGTCGTCGGAATCCGGTTCGGGGCCGGCCATCATTTCCTCGGCAACCTTGTCGGTGCGTGTGCGGATCGCCTGTTCGAGCCGGTCCGACATGTCGGGATGCTCGCTCAGATAGGTCTTGGCGTTCTCGCGCCCCTGGCCAATCCGCACGCTGTCATAGGAGAACCACGCGCCCGATTTCTCGACCAGGCCAGCCTTCACGCCGAGATCGAGAATCTCGCCAATCTTGGAAATGCCCTGCCCATACATGATGTCGAACTCGACCTGCTTGAAGGGCGGTGCCACCTTGTTCTTGACGACCTTCACCCGCGTGGTGTTGCCGACAATATCCTCGCGGTCCTTGATCTGCCCAGTCCGGCGAATATCGA
>CAZXBM010000108.1:0-6639 GCA_964638495.1 uncultured Stakelama sp.
CCTTCATCATCCAAAATAACAGATATCTTGGACCACTCAGAAGGGGGCAGATCACAACCGCGATCCGCATTTCCGTCACCGACTTCGGTCCCGGCATACCCGAAACATTCCGTTCGCAGATTTTCGGACGTTTCGCCCAGGCCGACAATTCGACGACGCGCCAGGCAGGAGGCAGCGGGCTTGGCCTCAACATTACCAAGACGCTGATCGAAGCCTTCGGCGGAACGGTCTCCTTCGACAGCATCGAGGGGCAGGGCGCGACTTTCCATTTTGTACTGCCGATTTATGACCTTGAGCTAGCAGAATTGGGGAGGCAGGCGGATGGCTGAACAGCTGCTGCGGATCTTGTATCTGGAAGATGATCCGCTGATCTCGGAGCTGACGATTTTAGCCTTGCAGGATATGGGCGGTCTTATCGTCCATCATTGCAGTTCCGGTCAGGAGGCGATCGAGCAAGCGGCGGACTTTGTGCCGCAAATGTTGCTGTTCGACGTGATGCTGCCAATCATGGATGGGCCGCAGACCTATGATCGTATCAAGCGACTCCCGGGATGCGGCGACGTGCCTGTGATTTTCATGACGGCAAAAGCACAAAAGCACCAGGAGCAGGCCTATCTCGAACTAGGCGCGTGCGGGGTCATCGCCAAACCGTTCGACCCGCTCACGCTTGCCGACCAATTGCGGCTGCTCTGGTCGACGACTCGTCGCGGCTGACGGAGGCGATTCGACGCATGTCAACTCAGCCTATTGCAACGCTGATCGTGGACGACCATCCGCTGTACGCTGACGCCCTCATGCTTGCCTTGCCGCCGCTGGTGGGTGGCGGCCAGTTATTGTCTGTCGGCTCTCTGGCAGAGGCATGTCGCATGCTGGCTACCGGACGGTTCGGGCTGATATTGCTTGATCTCCAGCTGCCGGATACGCAAAGTTTCGAGGGCGTTGCGCGCTTGCGCGGGCTGACCACCGCCCAGCTGGTGGTCATCTCCGCACGGGCCGATCCCGTCACCATTGCCCTGGTGCGCGGGGTTGGCGCTGACGGCTTTATCGCGAAATCGAGTCCTATGGCGGTCATTCAAGGCCAGTTGCAAACGGTGCTGGCCGGTAAGCCTGTCTTCCCGACACAACCGGTCGCACCGGACATTGCCAAGAGGATCGCGGACCTAACGCCCGCACAGGCGCGCGTGCTGTCGGCGGCTGCCACGGGGAAGCTGAACAAGCAAATTGCGGCGGACCTGAACCTGTCGGAAACCACCGTCAAAAGCCATATGTCCGGCATTCTCAACCGGCTTGGCCTGCACAATCGGACTCAGGCGATTCTTGCCTTGTCTGAGACATCGCTCGACGCCGCTTAAGTCGACGAATGCATTCCGTATTTACCCGTATAATTCAACTATAATAAGCCTCTAATCTCATTCTTTGGTATGAGAGTTCTACATTTGTTTCAGGTGAGAAACTGACTGTTAAATGATTTATCCGTAACCAACCTGTTCTGACTGAAACGGTCAGAACATTTGTCATCAAACAAACAACAATGTTGGATATTGCGGTTGTGTTCACAAATCCAGCTTTTCCGATTGAAAGGAATTGATCATGCATTCGCAAACATCAGATGCCCTCGTCGCGCCGGTTGAGGGCTGCCTGCCGGACTGTCCCGGTGGAATTTCTGTGGCGACCGTCGACGCGGAGGCGGGCCTGAAAATCCTCATGGTAGAAGATGACGAAGCCGATGCATTCCTGATCAAGCGCGCGTTGCGCAACAATCTCCGCGTCGGCGAGATTCTACATGCGCGCGACGGTGCGGAAGCGCTCGAGCTAATCGATAATCACCAGTTTCGGCCTGATCTGGCGCTGATCGATCTGCAAATGCCGCGCAAGGATGGCTTCGGCTTGCTGCGCGATCTCAGTAACCGTGCCGCGGTCGCCTTTCCCTCCATCGTCCTCAGCACGTCACGTAGCAGGGAGGATCGCTGGCGTGCCGGCAAGCGCGGCGCAGTCCAGTTCGTGTCCAAGCCAAACACGATGAAAAAGATGACGATGGCGCTAGACGAGGTCATCGCCCTTATCTGATCGCGTGACACGGGGTCCGGATGGCGACTTTTCAGCCGGACCTTGCGCTCAACCGGGCACGATTTGCGCGAAAGATTGATATGGCGAACCCCACCCTCCTGTTTATCGATGACGATCCACTGTTTCTGGATCTGCTGCGCCTTTTTGCAGAGGAAGCCTATCCAGCGGCTCATATCGTCTGCCTGGAACACGCGACCGATGTAGCGGCGCTGTGCGCGCGCCAGACCTTTGACTGCGTCGTACTCGATCACAATCTGCCTGGCGTGAGCGGCTTCGACACAGCAAGGTCCCTGCGCCAAGCGTTTCGTTATCTGCCGATTATCCTGGTCACCGGGGTGGGGGATGAAATGCTGGCGGCCAGCGTACTCAAGGGGGGCGTTAACGACTATATACCCAAAGCGCGTCTGTCGGCGGGTGTCCTGCGCCGGGTATGCGAGCAGGTCATGCAGGCAATGTCGCAAAGGATGATCATCGATCGGCAGCGCGAAGACCTCGAAACCTTCGCCTTCGCGCTTGCCCACGACATCAAACAACCGTTACGCCAGATATCAATATTTTCCGACTTGCTAATGGCCCAGATAGAGCCGGAGCCGACTGGAGAAGCGGCAATGTTTCTGCGCTTCATCCAGTCGGCGTCGGGACGCCTCGCCGAGCTTGTCGACACAATGCTTGACTATGCGGTGCTCAGCCAGACGGTGTCCTGTACGGATGTACATATCGGCAGCGTCGCCGAGGAGGTTTGTACGTCGCTGAGTAACTATATTGCGCAACGCAACGGTAGAGTCGAGATCGCGGCCGACTGCAGCTTGTTCGCCAACAAGGCCCTCCTCGCCCAGATATTGCAGAATCTTGTCATCAATGGGCTGAAATATAATCAATCCCCTGTGCCGACAGTATCCATTCAGATTGCCGCTGGAAACGGTCATTGCGACATCATGGTCCGGGACAATGGCATCGGCATTGAGGAGCAATATCTGACCGATATCTTCAAGCCGCTGCGACGCTTGCACAACAAGGATGAGTTCAGCGGAACGGGGCTGGGACTTGCGATCGTGCGCAAGGCGGTCCTAACGCAGAACGGGTCGATTTCCTGTCGCTCCGAGCCAGGCAGTGGAACTCAGTTCATCGTGACGCTGCCACAGGCGAAGGGCTCAGGCTGTCATGTGGCTGAGAATAGGTGCCCGAGCGAGACCCAACTCCTAAACTAGGGGCACAAAATGTTGAACTCATTTAAAAAAAGCGCCATCTTTTGACGGGGTGTGAATCGAGACCGCAGAAGCGTGCGTTCAACGGGAAGTTCCACCGCATTGTTCCCCGCGCAACGTAGGACGCTGGGATCACCCGACCAGCCGCCCCGATGCCATGTCCTCCACGAACGTCCCGGTCGTCTCGCGGACGCGCCCCAGCCGCTCGTCAAGCGCGTGAACACGGCCTTCCAGGCCTGTGACTTCGTTGTTGACCGTCTCGGCGTCTTCGCGGATCGCGGCGATGGTATTGGACATGGTATCAGCGGCAAGCGCGGTTTCGTCGACCGCTGCGGTTATCGCGGTAACGGTCTGCGCTTGCGCCACCATTGCAGAGCGGATGCGGTTAGCACCCTCCTGCACCTCAGCGACGATGGATTTAATCGATGCGCTGGTTTCGACGGTTGAACACGTAGCGGCCTGGATCGCTGCGATCTTGGCAGCGATCTCGTCGGTCGCCCGCGCGGTCTGTTTGGCGAGGCTCTTTACTTCCTGCGCAACGATGGCGAAACCCCGCCCAGCGTCCCCGGCGCGCGCCGCCTCGATCGTAGCGTTTAGGGCGAGCAAATTGGTCTGCCCGGCGACGTTGCGGATGAGGCATAGGATCGATTCGATCGACTTGGCATGTTCGCTCAGCGCCTCCGACATGCCCACGGCAACGCCTGCTTGTGACGAGGCACGGGTAGCGATTTCCGCAGCGGCTTCGACCTCGTTGCGTACATCGTCGATCGCGCGGATCAGCCCCCCGGAGATGCGCGCGGCGTCGCGCATCGCCGTCGCAGATTCCTCTGCAGCAGTCGCCACTTCGCTCGTTCGTAACAGCGTATTGCGGGCCGCGCGAGTGGTATGGACGGTAAGTTCCTTCAAGGCAGCGGCGTCACCCATCGACTCCTCAATCATTGTTCTGACATCGCACAAATGGGCTTGACCGCGCTCGCCCAGCGCCTGCGCAGCTTCGGCGCGGCGGAGGATTCCGATTTGCGAAAGGATGAGTTCCAAGTCGATCATGTACATTCGTTGCGCGGTGTGCAGCGCCATGAATACAAAGGCGTGATCGTCGGCGAACTCAGCTTGTAGCGCGTCCGAAACCTTGCGTGCTGTCCTCGTTAGCGAATCAGCTACAATCGGAGCAGGAATCCCCAGCTCGGCAACGATCGTGCCGCCCTTTGTGAAAATCGCGATCCAGTCTTCATCAATTGGATTGAGCCAGCGAGGCGGGATCGATCTTAGCGCCGCCGTGAGTGTGGATTCGGCTCGATCGGCCGGCACGTAAGACGTCACGCCAAGCAAATCCAGGCGCAATTGCTTCTCTGTCGTTGACATGATAATTGTACCAGCGCGTCCCCACACTGTACGCAATGCCTGTTCGAATTGTCCGCTTTTGCTGTAAATGCGAATGCGGAGCGCGATTTCTTCCTTGGTCATTCGCCGGTTCGCTTCTTGCCGTTTGATCATCCGGATATCTCACTTCTTGTCTGACGCAGCCTGACAGGCAAAGATTGTCAGTTTAATCACTAAGGTAAATCCGGCCCGATGCCGAAGTCTTCGCTATCCCTAATTATAGTAATTTGAGGCGCGATTGGTGTGGGATTAATTTAAATCCGGCGGGTTGGTGGCCCAAAGTTCTCTATTTGTTCGCTTGAAGCTGACGGAGAACAAGAAATCAGCGATGAACCGCCGTTCGCTGGACATCGATAGATCGGAGAGTAATCGATAGGACAGCTGTCTATGGATCACTTACCCCCGCAGTTGCGGTCGATAAGAGCATAATTGAATTGACCGGGCACCGCTGAGTGGTCCGTGTTGATTGTTAGTGCATTGTCACCTCCATCGCCAGTGTCGCCCGGAGGTGGAGCGAAGCGGAACCTGAACTGATGGGGTGGATGCCCCCTTCGCCCGGCATCGTGTGATGCCAGACCGGCGCGATATTGCGCTGGAGAAGGGGGAGCAGATGACTGACGTTCACATTCTCGCGATCGATCTTGCCAAGCGCAGCTTCCAGGTCTGCGCGACCGCTGCGGGAGGAGCGGTTCTATTCAACCGGTTGGTTTCGCGCGCAAAGCTCGAGACGGTCCTGCGCGAACAGACACCCTGCATTGTGGCAATGGAGGCGTGCGCGACGAGCCACTTCAGTCCGACGCTCGCATCGACTCTATGAAAACAATTCGGTTTTTCGATCGTGCGGGCGGTGGGAATCGAACCCACACTTCTTGCGAAACTGGATTTTGAGTCGCTTTTGAAGCTATGTATTAGGTGTTTAGTCCCGTTGTGTGGCGGTACGGGTCGATTTTGAATCGGGTTGGTTCTTCTGTCCAGATGCGAGCGACATATTCGTATGGCGTGAGGCCACGTAGGGTCTTCAATCGGCGACCGTGATTGTAGGCGTCGATGAAGAGCTGGAGGTGCTGGCGGAGCTGGTCGTGGCTATCGTAGTGGTAGCGTTTGACGGTTGCGTCTTTGATAGTTCTGTTCATCCGCTCGACCTGCCCATTTGTCCACGGATGGTTCGGCTTGGTGAGCCGATGCTCGATGCCGTGTTCGGCGCAGATTTGGTCGAAGCGGTGCATGCGGAGTCTCGCGGTCCAGCCATCGCGATTGCGCGGTAGGTCGGCGAACTGGATGCCGTTGTCCGTCAGGATGGTGTGGAGATCGTAGGGCACGGCCTCGAGCAACGCCTCCAGGAATGCCACGGCGGTGGGCCGGTCCGCCTTCTCGTGCAATTGCGCGAAGGCGAACTTCGAAGTGCGATCGATCCCGACATAGAGGTGGAGCTTGCCTTCTTCCGTGCGAACCTCGGCGATATCGATGTGGAAGTAGCCGATCGGATATGCCTTGAACGTCTGCTTCGCAGGCTTGTCGCCGGTCACATTGGGCAATCGGCTGATGCCATTGCGCTGCAAGCAACGGTGCAGCGCCGAGCGGGTCAGGTGCGGAATCGTGGCCTGCAGGGCGTAGAGACAGTCGTCGAGCGGCAGCAGCGTATGGCGACGAAACGCCACAACCATCGCCTCCTCCTCGGTCGTGAGGACGGTGGAATGAATGGCCTTCGGCCCCATCCGGGCATCGGCGGTATGCACCCGCTTGCGCCACTTCTGCACTGTCGTCGGACTGATCCCGTGACGGCGGGCGAGCGCCCTTACGCTCTCTTCACTCCGCTGTATCGCTCGACGGACTGCCTCAGTCGTCGTGGCGCTGCCGTGTAAAACTTGGCCCATAGCTCCTCCCGCCATGCGTGTTGATCCATCGTACCACCACACCGCGGGATCAAACAATTAGGCCGTAAACTCATAAGCGCGCAGCCACAGGCGCATTGAGGCGAGTTTGACCA
>CAZXBM010000109.1:0-6630 GCA_964638495.1 uncultured Stakelama sp.
ACCTGATGGCCGAAATCGAGACCGACAAGGCGACGATGGAATTCGAAGCGGTCGACGAAGGGGTGATTGCCGAGATTCTGGTCGCGGAAGGCACAGATAATGTAAAAGTCGGTACAGTTATCGCCATTCTCGTGCAGGAAGATGACGATTCCGGTGCATCTTCGGCCGCGAAAGCGTCGCCCGCGCCTGCGCCTGTTGCCGATCCGGTGCCTGCGGCGGCGCCAGCGCCGGCTCCCGAACCGGTCAAGACAGCTGTGGCGGCAGCCGACGGCGACCGCGTGAAGGCAAGCCCGCTCGCGCGGCGGATTGCAGCGGAAAAGGGCGTCGATCTGTCCGGTCTGGCAGGCACGGGCCCCAATGGCCGAATTGTCAAGGCGGATGTCGTGACTATTCAAGCAGTTACTCCAGCAGTTGTAATGCCCACGCCGTTGGCTTCGGCACCTGCGGCCGCTTCAGCGCCGACAGCAGACGCACCACGCCCCGCCGCGCCCGTTGCCTGGGACGAGAGCATCCCGCACGAGATCGAGAAGCTGTCGAACATGCGTAAGACAATCGCGCGCCGCCTCACCGAGGCGAAGTCGACGATCCCGCATATCTATCTCACCGTCGATATCCGGTTGGATTCGCTTCTTAAATTGCGCGGGGAGCTCAACAAGGCACTCGAGCTTCGAGGTGTAAAGCTGTCCGTCAACGACCTGCTGATCAAGGCGCTGGCTGTCGCGCTGGTGCAAGTGCCCAAGTGCAACGTCACCTTCCTCGGCGATCAGCTCGTCAAATACAGCCGCGCCGATATCGCGGTGGCGGTGTCGATCCCCGGTGGTCTCATCACGCCCATCATCAAGGACGCCGCCAACAAGAGCATGTCGGCGATCGCCACCGAGATGAAGGATCTCGCCCAGCGCGCCAAGGACGGCAAGTTGCAGCCGGCCGAATATCAGGGCGGCACCGCGTCCATTTCGAACATGGGTATGTTCGGAATCAAGGCGTTCGATGCCGTTATCAACCCGCCACAGGGCATGATCCTGGCGGTCGGCGCGGGCGAGAAGCGGCCTTATATCGTCGATGATGCGCTAGGCGTGGCGACCGTGATGTCGGTCACCGGCAGCTTCGATCACCGCGCGATCGATGGCGCTGATGGCGCGCAACTGATGCAGGCGCTGAAAACACTCGTCGAAAACCCCCTGGGCATGATTGCCTGAAAGGCAGCGCGATGCGCTTTGCAATCGAAGTTTTCCATGTCGTGCTCGGGCTGTTTGCTGCGGTCATCATCGCGGCGCTGTCGGCCTGGGCAGTGCCGCTTGCCCGGCATGAGATTTGGTTGATCGATTACGTCGCCATCGCCTTCATCATCGGCATGGGATATCAGCCAATGCGGGCCGCATGGCTGGCAGACCGTGCCGTTGCGCGGGGCGCAAAGCGAGGAGAAAACGCTTGAAGTTGGCCGTTATCGGCACCGGCCGGGTCGGCGGCGCAATTGCCCCGACGATCGCGGCTGCTGGCCATGAGGTGGTGTTTGACGGGCGCGATCCCGCCGATCCCAAGCACGCCGGCGGCGATGCGACACACAAGTGGTCGACGCCCGATGCCGCCGCCTGGGCGCTGATCGGCAACAATGCCTGACTGCTTGTCAGACCCAATGCCGCTCGTGGACCGGCTGGCAATCCGCGTGACGGCGATGCCGGCAGACGCCAATGCCTATGGCGACATCTTCGGTGGCTGGCTGATGAGCCTGATGGACTCCGCCGCCGGGCTGGTTGCCGCGCGCCATGCCAAGGGGCGGGCGGTGACGATCGCGGTGGAGGGCATGAAATTCCACGCGCCTGTGTTCGTCGGTGACGAAGTATCGGTCTATGCCGATCTCGCCCGCGTCGGCCGCACCTCAATGACGATCGAGGTGCAGAGCTGGCGGCGCGACCGGCATGCCGAGGAAAGTTGCCTCGTGACCCAGGCGCGCTTCACCTTTGTCGCGCTCGACGAGCATCGCCGCCCGCGCGTGCTCGGCGAGCAGTTTGTCTGATCCTCCCTCCCCAGGAGCTTGTTATGGCTGATTCTTACGACCTCATCGTGCTTGGTTCCGGCCCCGGCGGTTATGTCGCCGCGATCCGGGCGAGCCAGCTTGGCCTGAAGGTCGCGATCGTCGAGCGCGAGCTGCTCGGCGGCATCTGCCTCAACTGGGGCTGCATCCCGACCAAGGCGCTGCTGCGATCGGCTGAGATCTTCCATTATATGCAGCATGCCAAGGATTATGGCCTGGTCGCGGAGAAGATCAGCGCGGATATCGCGGCGGTGGTCAAGCGATCGCGCGGGGTGGCCAAGCAGCTCAACCAGGGCGTGACGCACCTGATGAAGAAGAACAAGATCACCGTGCATATGGGCGAGGGCAAGCTGACCTCCGCCAGCAGCATTGCGGTGACGAAGGATGGCAAGACCGAGGAAATCTCGGCCAAGAACATCATCCTGGCAACTGGTGCGCGCGCCCGCGACCTGCCGTTCGCGCCCGCTGACGGTAAGCGCATCTGGACCTATCGCCACGCGATGGTGCCGCCTGAGATGCCGACCAAGCTGCTGGTGATCGGATCGGGGGCGATCGGCATCGAATTTGCGAGCTTCTACAACGATATGGGCGCCGAGGTGACGGTGGTGGAAATGCTCGACCGGATCGTGCCGGTGGAGGATGCGGATGTCTCCGCGTTCCTGGAAAAGGCACTGAAGAAGCAGGGCATGACGATCATGACCGGGGCAGGGGTCGACAAGCTCGCCGCCACCGCCACGGGGGTGAAGGCCGCGATCAAGGGCAAGGACGGGAAGGTCGTCGAGGGCGAGTTCAGCCATTGCATCGTGGCCATCGGCATTGTGCCCAATACCGAGAATATCGGGCTGGAGGCGCTGGGCGTCGCGATGGACCGGGGCTTCCTGAAAACCGATCCGATGTGCCGCACCAATGTGGCCGGGCTATGGGCGATCGGCGACATCACCGCGCCGCCCTGGCTCGCGCACAAGGCTAGCCATGAGGGCGTGATCGCCGCCGAGGCTATCGCAGGCGGGCATCCGCACGCGATGGACCCGAAGAACATTCCGGGCTGCACCTATTGCCATCCGCAGATTGCGAGCGTGGGCCTCACCGAGGCGAAGGCAAAGGAGGCCGGCTACGAGGTGAAGGTCGGCAACTTCCCCTTCATCGGCAACGGCAAGGCGATTGCGCTGGGCGAGGCGGAGGGTTTCGTGAAGACGGTGTTCGACGCGAAGACCGGCGAGTTGCTGGGCGCGCACATGATCGGCGCCGAGGTGACAGAGCTGATCCAGGGCTACACCGTGGGCAAGACGCTGGAGACGACCGAGCAGGAACTGATGGAAACCGTCTTCCCGCACCCGACGCTGAGCGAAATGATGCACGAAAGCGTGCTCGCCGCTTATGGTCGCGCGCTACATATCTGATTCGACGATATAACAAGGGGCGACCAATGATGCTGAAGTTTCTGGGTGCGGCGCTGCTGGCATCGATCGCACTGCCGGCTGCGGCCGAAACCGTCGTCGTCACCGCCGACCGGATGGTTGATGTGATCGCGGGCAAGATGGTGGAGCATCCCGCAGTGTTCATTACCGATGGCCGCATCACCAGTGTGGCAGATGCCCGCACCGTCAAATGGGGCAGCAACGTCAAGCATATCGACTTGCAGGGCCAGACGATTTTGCCCGGGCTGATCGACATGCACGTCCATCTGACCTCGCTCGCCGAAATCGGTGGCTATCGCAGCCTGCAATACACCGACAGCTTCTGGCAGGCGGTCGGCGTTGCCAATGCCAAGAAGACGCTGGAGGCGGGGTTCACCTCGGTGCGCAATGTCGGCTCGGCTGACTTTGGCGATGTCGGCCTGCGTGAGGCCATCGACGGTGGCTGGATTGTTGGCCCTCGTATTACGGCGGCGGCCTATGCCATCGGGGCGACGGGCGGGCATTGCGACGACAACAGCTTGCCGCCCTCGCTCGACAAGAAGCAGCCATCGGTGATCAATTCGCCCGACGAGGCCCGCGCCAAGGTGCGCTGGCTGCACAAATATGGCGCGCAGGTGATCAAGATCTGCGCGACCGGCGGCGTCTTCTCATTGGGCGACAGCGTCGGCGGGCAGCAGCTGAGCCTTGAGGAGATGAAGGCGATTGCCGATGAAGCGCATTTGCTCGAAATCCGCGTGGCGGCGCATGCGCATGGCGACAAGGGCATCCGCACCGCGATCCTGGCCGGCATCGACACGATCGAGCATGCCAGCCTCGCCTCCGACGAGACGATCAAGCTCGCCGCCGAACGCCGCACCTGGTTCAGCATGGATATCTATAACGACGATTATATTCTGGCGACCGGCACCGCCAATGGCACCGAGCAGGAAAGTCTCGACAAGGAAAAGATAATCGGCCTGAAGCAACGCCAGACCTTCCAGCGCGCGGTCAAGGCTGGGGTGCCGATGGTTTTCGGCAGCGATGCAGGCGTTTATCCGCACGGCGACAATGGCAAGCAGTTCGCCAAGATGGTCCAATGGGGCATGACGCCGCTTCAGGCGATCAGGGCGGCGACCAGCAACGCGGCTGACGCGCTGGGTAGGACGGAGGATGTCGGCGCGATCGCGGTTGGCCGCTATGGCGATATGGTCGCGGTGACGGGCGATCCATTGGCCGACGTGACGCTGCTTGAACATCCCAGCGCCGTCATCAAAGGCGGCGAACGCGTTAAATAGCGTTGACGTCTGGCGGGCGCTTTCCGGCTGAACAGGAAAGGGCCCGCGTAGCGATCAATTCGCGTCAGGCGGCGGCTTCGCTCGACGAAACGAGGTGGACCGTCTCCATTGTGCGCCCCGCTGGTGCGGCGAGTGCTGCCTGTGCACCCGAAAAGCTTTTGCCCGATTCGACGGTGATATGTTTCAGGCGGCCATCGATGCTTGCGCCATTTTCAATCGAGATCGTCTCATATTCCACATCGCCATTGATCCGCGCGGCGCGCTCGACGACCAAGGTACGGACTGAAACGGTGCCTTCGACGGTGCCGGCCAAGCGGGCCGTTTCCGCGCGGACGCTGCCGGCGATCCGGCTTTCTCCGCCCTGCACCAGCGCGCCGCAATTGACGTCGCCGTCGACGCGTCCTTCGATATGAAGATCGGCTGTCGCACTGATATTGCCCGTGATGACGACATCGGCCCCGAGCACTGAAAACATGCCACGCTTGCCGTTGGCGTGGCTTGCTGCGGCGGGCAGGGTGTTGGTGCCAGCATCGCGCGAAGACCGCCCGCCATTATTGAACATGCTCATAGATACCTCGCCCGTGGTCCGAATTATCGACTCGGCGATGACGCTAACACATCTTCCGGTTCCGGCGGAATCGCCGCCGCTCAAACCCTGCGTTGCAGGAGCGGATTATCATTGGCTGCCGGCTGCAACAGCGGCCTGGCCACCCGCCAGGTGGCGACCATTACGGGTATTGCGCCGACTGCTGCGAACGAGGCGGCTCCGGTCGCCTGCGCAAGCAGTGCCAGCATCGACCCGGCTTGAAGTAGCATCGCGCTATCAAGACGCTCGCGATCAGTCACGCTCACTGCTCCGACAAGCGCGATGATGTTGGCCAGAAAGAAGCAGTGGGCAGCCATATAGGGCATCAGCCCGGCTGTGATGAGCAACGACAGGAGCGCTGCGGGCATCAGGCCCCCGCGATGGAGCGGCAGGGCGGAAAACCGAGCGATATAGGCCGCAACCGCGCCGATGCTCGCTGTAACCGCAAGCCCCAAAAGCGGTGGTGTATCGCTCGTGATCAGGACATTGACGATCGCCCACAGCGTCGGCGCACCCATCGACAAATCTGTCAGCGACAGCGCCTGCGCCCCGAAGCCGGCAAGCCCGCTCTGTGGCCAGCCTGCCAGCGTGAGGGCGGTGATCACAGGGGCCACTACTAAGGGCGCAATCAACCACAGGTGCAGGGGTATTCGCCGGTGGATGAGCACCGCTAGAGCAAACGGAAAAAGCAGGGCGGCCTGCGCGTGGAATGCCAGCGACATACCGAACCAGAACAGCATGGCGCGATGGCACCGGTTGACGGCAGCCGTGAGCGCCATCAGCGATGCCGCCCCCGCAAGCAGCGTTGCGGGTTCTACCAGCGCTACCTCGATCCCAACGCACGGCAGCAGAATAGCAAGGTAACGCCGGTCAACTCGCGTGGTGAGGTCGACCGCGTTGAGCAGGTATGCCGTTGCCAGGGAAAGAAGGCCGCTGGCGGCGATCCACAACAGCGCAGCCACAATGTCGGCGGGATATAACGCGAGATGCAGGAACCAGGCAGCCGCCAGCGTCGCCGCCACGGGCGGCAGCGTGCGGTACCGATTCCCGTGGGGCAGGGGATAGCTAAGGGCAAGCAAAGGTGACATTGAGCGCTTATTGCGCCGCCGTGGTTGATGTCGCGTTAAGCGGTCGTGCAGCCACGATAATTCTTCGGATATTCGCCGAGCATGAAATCTGCGCCAACACGCCATTGACCGCCCCGGTCAGCATGGCTATAGCGCCGCCTGCTCGCGAAAGGGGCTGGTGGTGGGTTTGCCCGCACGCCGTTCGCTAGTGAGCAGAGCTGAACATTGCTGAACGCAAGGGGCCTGGGGG
>CAZXBM010000110.1:0-6561 GCA_964638495.1 uncultured Stakelama sp.
CCGTTGACCACCATCCTCAGCCAGCTCGAGCAGCGACTTCTTCAACAGAATAGGGGCGAAAGCCGACGTTCCCATTTCGCCGCTCCCAGCCTAGACGGGGCTGACGCGCGCGATGATGCCTGCGCGGGAGGTGTCGGCGGATGGTGCTCGCAATCCTGTCTATTCTGATGATGGCGATGGCGGTGGCGGGCGCGATCTTCAACATCGCTGCTGCGATGCTGGCGCGACCGACGGCCCCAGCGCCGGTGTTGGAGCAATGGCCCGCCATCACCGTGCTCAAGCCCGTCCACGGCACTGAGCCGGCGCTCGCCGCCAATCTCGAGTCGCTGTTCATGCAGGACTATCCCGGTGCTGTGCAGATCATCTTTGGCACGCGCCAGCCCGATGATCCGGCGCTGGCAGTGATTGCTGCTGCCCGCGCGCCGTATCCGGATGCGGATATCGAGATCGTGGTCAGCGACCGGCGGCACGGTGCCAATAACAAACTATCCAACCTCGCCAATATGGACGAACGCGGCCGCCACGAGATTGTTATCATCGCCGACAGCGACGTTGCCTGGGCACCCGATGTGCTGCGCCGGCTGGCGGTGGCGCTGGCCGAACCGGGCGTGGCGCTGGCGAGCTGCCTGCATGTCGGGCGCGGCGATGCCGGCTTCTGGTCGACGCTCGCCGCGATGGACATTTCCTATCGCTTCATGCCGAGCGTGATGATGGGGGTGGCGCTTGGCATGGCCAAGCCGACACTGGGGCCGACCATGGCTTTCACGCGCGAGGCGCTGGAGCGGATTGGCGGCTTTGCGGCGTTTGGCGACGTGCTGGCCGATGATTACGCAATTGGCGCGGCGGTACGCGGGCTGGGGCTGAAAACCGTGTTGCCACCGTTCTTTATCACGCATGGCTGTTCCGAATCGAGTCTCGCCGCGCTGGTCGCGCATGAAATGCGGTGGACGGTGACGATCTTCCGGATCGATCCCGCCGGATTTGCGGGCAGCATCATCGTCCACACGCTGCCGTTGGCGCTGCTCGCCACGCTGGTAGCTGGCGGTTCCATTCCATCGCTGGCGGTGTTGGGGCTTGCCGCTGCGGCAAGATTGTTCGTGCGGATCAGGCTCGATCGGGCATCAGGCACCGTGTCTGGTCCGCTTTCGCTGGTGCTGATTCGCGATCTGCTATCCTTTGCCTTGTTTTGTGCGACCTTTTTTGTGCACAAAGTCGATTGGCGAGGCTCGCAATTCCGGGTAACCCGCGACGGACGATTGCAATCGTGATGAAGGTTGACTGACTATGATGCGCTCCCTGTTTCTCCAGGCGCCCTCTTTTGACGGCTATGACGGCGGCGCCGGTGCGCGCTATCAGATGAAGCGCGAAGTGAAATCCTTCTGGTATCCGACCTGGCTGGCACAGCCGGCCGCGCTGGTCGAGGGATCGAAGCTGATCGACGCGCCCGCGCACGGCCAGAGCTTTGACGACATCAAGCATGAGGCGACGCAGCGCGATCTCGTCGTGCTTCACACCTCGACGCCGTCGTTCAACCAGGACGTCAAGGCTGCGAAGATGCTGAAGGCGCTCAATCCCGATCTGAAGATCGGCATGATCGGATCGAAGGTCGCCGTCGACGCGCAGGGCAGCCTCGAAGCGGCACCTGTGATCGATTTCGTCGCGCGCAACGAATTTGATTTCACCATCCTCGATGTCGCGCAGGATCAGCCGCTCAGCCAGATCAAGGGCATCAGCTATCGCAATTCGGAAGGCGTGATCGTCCATAACGAGGACCGCGAGGTTCTGACCAACATGGATCTGCTGCCCTTCGTGACGCCGGTCTACAAGCGCGATCTGGATCACACGAAATATTATGGCGGCTATCTGCTCCACCCGTATATCTCGTTTTACACTGGGCGCGGCTGCAAATCGCGCTGCACCTTCTGCCTGTGGCCGCAGACCGTTGGCGGGCATAATTACCGCGTGCGCAGCATCGGCCATGTCATCGAGGAAGTGAAATACGCCATGAAGGCGTGGCCCGATGTGAAGGAATTCTTCTTCGACGACGATACGCTGACCGACAATCTCCCGCGCGTCGAGGAACTCGCCAGGGAACTCGGCAAGCTCGGCGTGACCTGGTCGTGCAATGCAAAGGCGAACGTGCCGTACAAGACGCTGAAGGCGATGAAGGACGGCGGGCTGCGCGTGCTGCTCGTCGGCTATGAAAGCGGTAACCAGCAGATTCTGCACAACATCAAGAAGGGCCTGCGCGTCGAAGTCGCCAAGCAGTTCGCCAAGGATTGCCACGCGCTTGGCATCAAGGTCCACGGCACCTTCATCCTCGGCCTGCCCGGCGAGACGCGCGAGACCATCCAGGAAACGTTGCTCTTCGCCAAGGAAGTCAATCCGCACACCATCCAGGTGTCGCTGGCGGCACCTTATCCCGGCACCTTCTTGTACAAGCAGGCGACCGAGAATGGCTGGTTCGACAACAACAACCATCTGCTCAACGATGGCGGCGACCAGATCGCGCAGCTCAGCTATGGCCATCTGCCCAGCAGCGAAATCTTCGATGCGGTGCCGGGCTTCTACAAGAGCTTCTATTTCCGCCCGTCGAAGATCGGCGGGATCGTTGGCGAGATGTTCACGACGCCCGGCATGATGGGCCGGCGCTTGCGTGAGGGCGTTGAATTTTTCGATTTCCTCCGGCGGCGCAAGCACGCGGCGGGATGACCGCCGCGACGCTGCCGGCGCGCGTCCAATGCTGAAATATCTCGCGCTCGGCCTGACGGTCGTCGGGCTTGTCGCTGCCGTCTGGCTCATCGGCGCGACGGGGTGGCAGCAGGTGGTAGCGGGCGTCTCGAGCATCGGCCTGCTCGGCTTTGCGGTGCTGATGGGGTGGACGGGCATCAATCTGACGATCCTGGGTGCGGCGTGGCTGGCGGTGGCGCCGGGCGTCGAGCGGCGGCAGCTCGGCACCTTCGCCTGGGCGCGCACGACGCGTGAGGCGGCGACCGATGTGCTGCCCTTTTCGCAATTCGGCGGACTCGTCGTCGGCGCGCGCACCGCGGTGAGCGGCGGCATGCGCGAGTCTTTGGTCTATGCGTCGCTTATCGCCGACCAGACGACCGAGCTGGCCGCCCAACTCGTCTTCACCTTGTTCGGCGTCGCCATGCTGGCACTTGCGCTCACCAATGGCGCGGCATCGCCGGAGCTCTGGCCGCTGGTGCTCGGCGGCGTGGGGGTGATGGCGGCGATCATGGCGCTGTTCGCCTTCGCTCAGCGGCCGGTGCTGCGCATGGCGCAGGGGCTGGCAGGGCGCCTTTTGCCGCAATCAGTATCGACAATGAGCGCGCTCACCGCCGAGCTCGACGCAATTTACCGCCACCGCGCCCGCGTGATCGCGGCCTTCCTGCTGCACCTGCTGGCCTGGGCGTTCAGCGCTGCCGGCGCGTGGATGGCGCTGCGTTTCATGGGGCTTGCCCTGCCGCTCACCTCGGTACTGACGATCGAGGCGCTCATCTTCACGCTGCGCACTGTCGCCTTTGCCATTCCCGGCGGCGTCGGTGTGCAGGAGGCCGCCTATGTGCTGATCGGCCCCATTTTCGGCCTGCCGCCGGGCATTGGTCTCTCCTTGTCGCTGGTCAAGCGCGCACGCGATCTGGCGATTGGCGTGCCGGGCATGCTCATCTGGCAGGCGCAGGAAGTGGCGGGGTTGCGCAAGGCGGCCTTGGCTCGGGAAGCTGATCGCAGCGTCGGATAAAGGCATGCGCCTATTGGTCGCGCTGCGGTAGTCCGTCAGCGATGGCGTAATAGTCCCCCTTGTCGGCAACGAAGATATGTCGGTCGAGCGGCGTACCCGTTGGTCCGTCGAACGCGCCCATCGCGACATCGATTTTGTCGGAGTCGGTCGCTTCCCAAAAGAGGAACGATCCGCAATCGGCGCAAAAGCCGCGCCGTGCCGTCGCAGAAGATTGGTACCAGTTCAGCGTATCGTCTGCGATCATCGATAGCGAAGCGCTTGGGACACTGGCAGCTGCCCAATAATGGCCGCTCTGCTTGCGGCATTGACGGCAGTGGCAGGCCGCCACGTTGGCCAGCGCCCCGGTCACGGTGAAACGAACGCTGCCGCACAGGCAGGATCCGGCGAGCGTCGGCCCGCTCAACGCTGCACCTTTTCATGGTGGCGGATCACCTCGTCGATGATGAAGCGCAGGAATTTCTCGCTGAAATCGGGGTCGAGATCGGCATCGCGGGCAAGCGCGCGCAGTCGGGCGATCTGCTCCACCTCGCGATTGGGATCGGCCGGGGGCAGGCCGTGCTCGGCCTTGTGCGCGCCGACGGCCTTGGTCACCTTGAACCGCTCAGCGAGCATGAAAACCAGCGCGGCGTCGATATTGTCGATGCTCTGGCGGTAACTGCTGAGTAACTGATCCGGCACGGTGCGCCCCCATATGGTCTGGTTGACCCTTTTTGCGGGGCGAAGTGCCCGTGCGCAAGCGCCATCCCCTTGCCTTTGCGCGTGCGAGCCGCCACATCGCGGCTATCATGACAGCGACCATCCACCGCATCGATCCACGGCCGCAGCCGTCCCTCGATCCGATGGTGTCGCTGGTGGCGATGGACATGAACCTCGTCAACGCGGTGATCCTTGATCGCATGCAATCGCAAATCCCGCTCATTCCTGAACTTGCCGGGCATTTGATCGCGAGCGGGGGCAAGCGAATGCGGCCGATGCTGACGCTCGCGAGCGCGGCGCTGCTTGGGTATACCGGCACGCGGCACCACCGGCTCGCCGCCGCGGTGGAATTCATCCATACCGCGACGTTGTTGCATGACGATGTGGTCGACGGATCGGATTTGAGGCGCGGGCGGCGGACGGCCAACAATATCTGGGGCAACCCGGCCACCGTGTTGGTCGGCGATTTCCTGTTCAGTCGCTCGTTCGAGCTGATGGTTGAGGATGGCAGCCAGAAAGTGCTGCGTATCCTCAGCAATGCAAGCGCGGTGATTGCCGAAGGCGAGGTCAACCAGCTGACCGCGACGCGGCGGATCGATCTGGCCGAGGAGCGTTATCTCGATATCATCGGTGCGAAGACGGCGGCGCTGTTTGCTGCCGCTTGCCGGATTGCCGCCGTTGTCGCCGAACGACCCGATGCCGAGGAAGCCGCGTTGGATGCCTATGGACGCAACCTGGGCATTGCCTTCCAGCTCGTCGACGACGCGATCGATTATGTGTCCGACGCCGGCACCATGGGCAAGGACGCCGGCGACGATTTCCGCGAAGGCAAGATGACGCTGCCGGTGATCCTTGCCTATGCGCGGGGCAGCCCCGAGGAGCGCGCTTTCTGGAAGGATGCGATCGAGGGCCGTCGGGATAGCGACGAAGACCTGACCCATGCGGTATCGCTGATCCAATCGACCCATGCGGTGGCCGATACGCTGGCGCGCGCGCGCCATTATGGCCAGCGCGCGATCGATTCGCTTGGCTGCTTCGGCAACAGCAAGGCCAAGGCGGCGATGGTGGAGGCGGTGGAGTTCGCGATCGCGCGGGCTTACTAGGGCGCAAACTCGTAAAGGTGATGGCGGGTTTTGTTGGAAAGCGGCCCGGAAGCTAACGGATGGGAACGCTCATTACGAATAGAAGCGCAATCCCAGCCACTGCTAAGAATGGACCCAACACAATCGCACCCAGAACGCACCCGACAGCCGAACCGGCACCACGTCGAGAAGACGGGAAGAGTGCCCAAGCAAGGAGCCCTAAAATGCCAAAAGTCGCAAATCCGAAGGGCGTGAGCAAAGGTGATCTCCTTAAATCTGTTTAAGGCGCGAAAATTACTAGATGATTTAAATCTCTCACTGATTCCGGACCAACCCAGCTAGGCTCGCTAGCTGGTGACCCACGCGCAAGCGCCATGTCCGCAATTGGGCGAAAGCCGAACGGCAGTTTTCTGATCCGACGTCTAAGAAGAATCGGTTCGCGCAGAGGCGCGGAGGACGCGGAGAAGAAGTTGCAACGGGCGGGCGCGGCACCGCCGCCGTGCCAAAATGGTTTTGAAAGCGCTGCGCGCACCGACAAGTGCAACACCTCTGCGTCCTCAGCGCCTCTGCGCGAACCAAGGCTCTCCCTCCACAGGCACTACCATAGCGCTCGCAACCGCCACCCGGTAAGGACAGGCGCGTGACCCTGCCGATCCATGCCGTCCTGCCCGAATTGCTGACTGCGCTGCGGTCTGGCGCCAACGCCGTGCTGGTCGCTCCGCCGGGTGCCGGCAAGACGACCGCCGTCGCCCCCGCCTTGCTGGGCGAGGACTGGTGCACCGGCGAGATCCTGCTGCTCTCCCCCCGTCGCCTTGCCGCGCGTGCGGCGGCCGAGCGGATGGCGGAACAGGCGGGGGAGGGCGTCGGCCAGCGCTTCGGCTATGCCACGCGCATGGACAGCAAGCGATCGGCCGCGACGCGCGTGACCGTGATGACCGAGGGTATCTTCATCAACCGCATCCAGGCCGATCCCGAACTGAGGGGGGTATCGGCGGTGCTGTTCGACGAGGTGCATGAACGCAGCCTCGACAGCGATTTCGG
>CAZXBM010000111.1:0-6444 GCA_964638495.1 uncultured Stakelama sp.
CTTCATCATCCAAAATAACAGATATCTTGGACCACTCAGAAGGGGGCAGATCAAGGTCTTCATGCGCCTCGTACCAGACCAGCAACTTGCATCCGTAGCGTTTCGTGAAGCCCTCGATAACAGCGTTGCGATGTTCCCACACGCGCCTCGCCAGATTGTCAGTCGAGCCGAGATAGAGCGTGCCGTTGCGCTGGCTGGCCATGATGTAAACATAGGCTTGTTCTGCAATCATCAGCGTAACCGAGCCTGGGCCCCGGCCTTCGCCGGGGAAGCCTATGAGGGGTGGGACAGCATGGCTAGAAAATTCCCTTGAACCAGCCTACATGCGGCCCCTCCCATGGCAACAATTCTCCCCTCCCCGCCGAAAATCGGCATGGTCTCGCTCGGCTGCCCGAAGAATCTCGTCGATAGCGAGCGCATCCTGACCAAGCTGCGCAGCGACGGCTATCAGATGTCGCCCGATTATGCGGGCGCAGACGTCGTGCTGGTCAATACGTGCGGGTTTCTCGATTCCGCCAAGGAAGAATCGCTCGAGGCGATCGGTGAGGCGATTGCCGAGAATGGCCGCGTCATCGTCACCGGCTGCATGGGCAAGGAAGCGGAGATGATCCGCGCCAAATTCCCCAATGTGCTCGCGGTGACGGGGGCGCATCAATATGAGGAAGTGGTGGGCGCGGTGCATGATGCAGCGCCGATGCCGCCAAACGCCTTTCTCAACTTGGTCCCCGAAAGCGGGCTGAAGCTGACACCGCGCCATTACAGCTATTTGAAGATTTCCGAGGGCTGTAACCATCGTTGCGCCTTCTGCATCATCCCCAGCCTGCGCGGCGATCTGGTCAGCCGCCGGCCCGACGCGATCCTGCGTGAGGCGGAGAAGCTGGTCGCGGCGGGCACGCGCGAGTTGCTCGTCATTAGCCAGGACACATCGGCGTACGGCGTCGATATTCGCCATCAGCCGCGCGAATGGCATGGCCGCGAGGTTCGTGCGCACATGACCGATCTGGCGCGCGCGCTCGGGTCGCTCGGGGCGCCCGACGATCCAGTTTGGGTGCGGCTGCATTATGTCTATCCCTATCCGCATGTCGATCAGGTCGTGCCGCTGATGGCCGAGGGTCTGGTGACGCCCTATCTCGATATTCCCTTCCAGCACGCCTCCCCCAGCGTACTGCGTGCAATGAAGCGGCCCGCCAACGACGCCAAGGTGCTGGGGCGCATCAAGAATTGGCGCGCGATCTGCCCTGACATCGCGATCCGGTCGACCTTCGTGGTCGGCTTTCCGGGCGAGACGGAAAGCGATTTTGCGTATCTGATGGACTGGCTGCAGGAGGCCCAGCTCGACCGCGTCGGTGCATTCCGCTTTGAGCCCGTTGAGGGCGCGGCCGCCAATGACCTGCCCGATCCTGTGCCGGAAGAGGTGAAGGAAGAGCGCTATGCGCGGCTGATGGAACTGACGGCACGAATTTCGGCTGAAAAGTTGGCCGCCAAAGTTGGCCGCACGCTCGATGTAATCATCGACGCGGTCGATGAGGACAGCGGCGGCGCAACCGGTCGATCGCAGGCTGATGCGCCCGAGATCGACGGTGAGGTCCACCTGCGCGATGCGGGGCATCTCGCCCAGGGTGACATCGTCGCGGTGGAAATCGAGGATGCCGACGAGCATGATCTGTTTGGCGTGCCCGTCACCGGCTGACAATCGCCTCGCTATCGACCAGGAATTGATGCTAGGCGAGCGCTGACCGGAACCGTGCCGCTTCGGCCGCGAGGACCACCGCCTTGGGCGATTCCACACCAACCGAAACCGGCGAGCGCGATACGCCCCAAACCGGGCTGAAGGGGCTGCTCGTGCGGCTCGGCCCCGGCCTGATTACCGGAGCCGCCGATGATGATCCAAGCGGCATTGGCACGCACAGCCAGGTCGGCGCGGAATTCGGCTATGGCCTTGCATGGACGTTTGTCCTCACCTTTCCGTTGATGGTGGCGATCCAGCAGGTCGCGGCCGAGATTGGACGCGTGACCGGCGCTGGCATCGCCCGCAACCTGCGCCGGCATTATCCGCGCCCGGTATTGTGGACCATGGTATCGCTGCTGCTGATCGCCAACATCGTCAATCTGGGGGCTGATCTGAGCGCGATGGGCGCCGCTCTGCAACTGCTGACGGGTGGCAATGCCGGGCTTTACACGGTGCTGTTCGGGATTGTGTGCGTCGCGCTGGAAGTGGCGATGCGCTATCCGCGCTATTCGTCCATCCTGAAATGGACGACATTGTCGTTGTTCACCTATGTCGCGGTGGTGATGGTGGCCGGCGTGCCTTGGGGCCGGGCGCTCCGATCATTGGTTGTCCCCGAAATCCAGTGGAATGCGGCCTATGCCACCGCCTTTGTCGCGATATTGGGCACGACAATCAGCCCTTATCTGTTCTTCTGGCAGGCGGGGCAGGAAGTGGAGGAAGAGCATCGGCGGCACGCCAAGCCGCTGTGCATCACCCCGCGAGAGGCCGGGCCGGAGATTGCGCGGATCAGGCTGGATACGCTGACGGGCATGGCCTTCAGCACCATCGTGTCGCTCGCCATTGTGTTTGCCACCGCTGCAACGCTCAACGCCCATGGCATCCACACGATTACGACATCGTCCCAGGCGGCCGAGGCATTGCGGCCGATCGCCGGACAATTCGCCTTCGCGATGTTTGCGCTGGGCATCATCGGTACCGGGCTGCTTGCGGTACCCGTATTGGCGGGTTCAGCTGCCTATGCGGTCACAGAAATGCTCGGCGTGCGCGGCAGCCTCGATTCAAAACCGCTTGATGCGCGCATCTTCTATGCGACGATTGCGATGACGACGCTGGCGGGATCGTCGCTCAACGCCATCGGCATCGATCCCGTGCGTGCGCTTTATTGGGCGGCAGTGATCAACGGGATCCTCGCTGTCCCGCTGATGGTGATGATGATGTTGATCGTGCGCAATCCCCGCGCGATGGGGCGGCTTACCTTGCCAATTGGGCCGACGCTGCTCGGCTGGAGCGCCACCGCCGTGATGGCGACAGCGACCATCATCTTCTTTGCCTTTACGCTGTAACCAGCGCTTGGAATTTCGGAGCCGTGGCCTGATCACGCGCGCCGCTATCGGACAGGCGCGCGCCTCTGGCGCGCTGCGGCGCGATCTGCAAGAAAGCGCCATCGCTGATTTTGTGGGGATTGTTTGATGCGTTTTTGCCTGGCTTCTTCCATGCTAGCCTTGGTTGCCACCGCGACGTCGAGTACCGCGATGGCGCAGGCGATCACCGCGGATGAAACCGCCAAGATCGACAAGATGGTCACCGACAGCCTGGCCAACACCGGGGTTCCCTCGGCCTCTATCGCGATCGTGCGGGGCGGCGAGATCGTCTTTGCCAAGGCCTATGGCAAGCAATCCGAAACGCTGAAGACAGCAACCGTAACTGCGCCCTACCAGATCGCATCAGTCTCCAAGCAGTTCACCGCCGCAGCGCTTCTACTGCTTGAGAACCAAGGGAAATTGAGCCTTGATGACACCGTCGACAAATATCTGCCGGGCATCACCGATGGCGACAAGATCAAGCTTCGCCAACTCCTGAGCCATACATCCGGCCTCCAGGATTACTGGCCGCAAGATTACAGCTTCCAGGCGATGGAAACGCCGACGACACCGCAGAAAATCGTCGATCGCTGGGCCAAGAAGCCACTGGATTATGCGCCGGGGACCAAATGGCAATACTCCAACACCGGCTATGTCGTGGCCGGGATGATCATTGAAAAAGTGGCGGGGATGTCGCTGATCAAGTTCCTCGAGGCCAATGTCTTCAAGCCGCTAAAGATCACCGCCAAGGACCAGGATCTCGCAACCGGCAAAAGCGATCCTCAAGGCTATCATCGCTATGCATTGGGCCCGGTGAGAGTGGCGCAACCAGCCGCCTATGGGTGGCTGTTTGCGGCGGGCGAGTTGTCGATGTCGCCAACCGATCTTGCCAAGTGGGACATCGCCCGCATCAACCGCACCATCTTGCCTGCAGACGACTGGGTGGCGCAGGAAACGCCGGTTGTCCTGCCCGACGGCCGCAACACCAATTATGGGCTGGGCGTCGTTGTTCGGGTGGGGGCAGACGGTCGTCGGTTCATCGAGCATGGCGGCGAGGCTGTCGGGTTCCTCACCGAGAACATCGTGTTCCCCGATGATAAGGCGGCGATCGTCGTCGCGGTGAATGCCGATTTCGGGGACGCACAGGGCACGATTGCGGCCGGGCTTGCGTCGCTGATCCTGCCGGCCAAACCCGCCCCTGCCGTCACCGATCCCGAAGTCGCCAAGACCGCGCAGGCCCGGGCGATCTTCGATTCGATGCGCGCCGGGACGCTCGACAAGACCAAGATGACCGAGGACTGGAACTATTTCTTCAACGGCACGGCAGCCGAGGATTATCGCGCCTCGCTTTCGCCGCTCGGGCAGCCGACAAGCTTTGACGTGCTGGGCCCGCCCCGCCTGCGTGGCGGCTTCGTCAATCGCAATTACCGGGTGACCTATCCCGATCGTAAATTGACGATCATCACCTATGCCGAGCCGGGCGATCAGGGCCGCTACGAGCAGTTTCTGGTCATGCCTGCCCAATGACCGATTTCAGCGCGCTACTGCAACCCGATCTTGGTCAGCCCGCCCGGCTGATCGATGTCGTCCACCCCGATGATTTCGAGGCCTGGCTCGGCACCCAGCCACCGCGTGTCCGCGCCATTCTTGCGGCGCAAAAGGTGACGGGCAAGGCAGGCAACCGCGCGATCCTGCCGGGCGATGCGCCCGAGGACTGGTCCGCGTTGCTCGTTTGCGACGAGGCGGAAACATCACCGTGGCGGATTGCCTCGCAGGGCGATGTCCTGCCCGAGGGCAATTATCGGCTGAAAAACGGTACCGTCGGTGCGGCAGGATTGGGCTGGCTGCTCGCCCAGCATCGGTTCGATCGATATCGCCAGGACGAGGCACCGGCTGGTCCACGGGTGCTGCTGACATCCGACGTGGCGTTTATCGACGAGACGATTCGGCTGGCGACGGCGACTGCAACGGTGCGCGATCTGGTCAATATCGGCGCGTCGGACCTGGGACCGGCGGCGCTGGAGGCGGAGGCCGAGGCGTTGGCATCGGCGCACGGTGCCACGCTGACGGTTACCCGCGGCGATGCGCTGGTAACCGGCTATCCCATGATCCACATCGTCGGCCAGGCGGCAACGCGAGATCGCGCGCCCCGGCTGATAGAACTCGAATGGGGCGATCCCGCCCATCCACGCATCGCCATTATCGGCAAGGGTGTGTGTTTCGATTCGGGCGGGCTCGACATCAAGCCATCATCGGGCATGCGGCTGATGAAGAAGGACATGGGCGGCGCGGCGCATGCGCTGGCGCTTGCCGGTCTCATCATGGGCGGGCGATTGAAGGTAAGGCTGCATTTGCTGATTCCGGCGGTGGAAAATGCGATTGCCGGCAATGCCTTTCGTCCGGGCGACGTGCTGCCGACCCGCAAGGGACTGACGGTAGAAAATACCAACACCGATGCCGAGGGGCGGCTCATCCTCGGCGATGCCTTGACGCGGGCGGGCGAGGAAAAGCCGGAGCTGATGCTGGATTTCGCCACGCTGACAGGGGCAGCGCGCGTTGCCCTTGGGCCCGATCTGCCCGCGACTTTCAGCAATGACGATGGATTGGCAGACGCCCTCATCGCCGCCGGGCAAGCCGTGCATGATCCGCTGTGGCGGCTGCCATTGTGGGACGGCTATGACGAGATGCTGAAATCCGACATTGCCGATTTGGTGAATGCCCCCGACAGTGGCTTTGCCGGAACGATTACGGCGGCGCTATTCCTGCGCCGTTTCGTTCCCAAGGGAACATTGTGGGCGCATCTCGACACCTTCGCCTGGCGCCCAGTCGCCAAGCCCGGTCGCCCGAAGGGTGGCGAGGCGCTCGGCCTGCGCGCCGCTTGGGCGATGCTGAAAACGCGCTATGGTCATTAGGCTGTAGACTCATAAAAAGCGGCCTGTTGGCTACCGCCCACTTGCGGACATTCGCGATTGTCGCGAAGATCGCGGCATGAACGCCACCGCCAACCTCATTCGACAGCGTTGGCATTCCGCGCAGATCGCGTTCGTCGCGCTTCTTATCTCATTCGTTACCTTCGCTACGGTGAGGCTGGCAATGCCTCCAAGTCCTTGGCACGTCACATGGATGATAGTTTTACCATTTGCGCTCGGTGTAGCATTCAACCGGGGTGCGACGCGTTGGATTATGGCATTTGTGCTGCTCATAGTCTCATGGATCGCGGCGTCGATTATGGGCAACGCAATGGGTGGCATCTAACGTCCGCTTTCCACCAGTTTCGGTCGTCTAGCCCTTGGGCCGTCGCACGAACCCGCTGCGCGGGATTGGCGCTCGCGGTGAGGTAAGTTCAGGCCGCCG
>CAZXBM010000112.1:0-6079 GCA_964638495.1 uncultured Stakelama sp.
GCGTACTCTGCCCGAACAGCCATCGCCTACAAGGTGGGCGCTGAACACCGCTTACCGAATTGGAGTGGATAGCCGATTGGCAGATTCACGGTGGGGAAGACCCAAAGGCAGACGCTCAGGGCTCCTGACCAGATTCCTGCAACCGGACGCCTGCTCATATAGTTGCGGTCGCTAACACAGCTAAAGCGGCCCATTACGCACAGATGAGTACTATCAGGGGCCCTCGATCGCCGCACCGGAAGGTCGAGTGCCCAAAGCGTTCCCGGGAAGTTCCAGGCGGATCAGCTTCCATGAAAACAAGCCGCGCCGCTCAAACACTAGGCTGGGCGCCGCCTCTTTCTTTGTGTCGGGTGCCTCGATCGTCACGGCGAATCGGTCCAAGCTGCGGTAGGCGTAACTGTAGTGAACATCCGATTTGAGCGTTCCCTGTGGATCGGCCTGCTGCGACTTTAAGCGACCCTGCTTCACTAAAGTTGAGATGCCTTCGGGCGTTACAAATCCGTCGACCATCTTGCCGACTATGGTTGGCACAAACAGCGCGCCCAATCCCGCAAAGGGGTTGTTTTTCATCTGAGGATCGGCGGCCATTTTAGATGTCAGGGCGACGGTGACCTGGGACTTCAGGCTCTCGCGGACCGCTGGAAAATCGATAGTAGAATCCAAGCCATCTACATCGGCCGCAAGCGCAGCATTACGGAACTGATGGACTGCTATAAACGGCGAAGCGATGTAGAAAGCCACGCACACCACGATCACTGCCGCGAATACACCAATTGCTTTCTTGTTCACCTCCAGCCCCCTCTCGGCATTGTGGCTTGGGCAGGCGTGCAAAAGCAAGGAGTATGGCTCGTTCGAGTGCATGATCGCCCCAGCCAGCGAAGTGACGACCCAGTTGCGGCCACTTAAAGGTCGATTGCGGGTTCCCAGCTTCCGTCGTTCGTTCATTGAGCCGCTTCGGCCCCTTTCGGGATGCCAGACAACATCGCCGAACGGCGCAAGGGAGGGCGGCAAGTCACCAATGCTGTCGAACCTGCAGGACGGGTCCTACGAACGAATGGGTTTGCGGCCGCTAGGCGGCTTGCACAAATTTCAACCAGTGTCTGGCGGCGGCGATATGGACATAATTAGGAAGCTTTCATGGGCCTTGCGATCCGCCGCCTCGCCGACCTTCAGGTGAAAGGCGAGCGGTCGTCCGCTGGCATCAGCCAGACAGGGAAGTTCACTGGTGAACCCGCCCCGCGAGCGGCCAAGGGCGCATCAACAGGCCACCCTTTTCCGCCCGCTGCCAATTGAGCGTCAGCCTAGCCAGGCAAGGATTTGACTTCGCGCAAGCGGCTCCCAGCCGAGTTCCAGATGGTTGACGGCGATCGTCGCGCTCCCGGCATCAGTAACGATGCCCGTGGTGTCGCGGCAACTCGCGATGAACACGACGCCGTCGGACGGGCCGGTATGTTCGTTGTGCAACAGGGCGATGTCGTTCTGATTACCGCACAGATTGTGCACCCTGACCCCCGATGGCACGGCGAAGGCGCGGATGGTATCGACAAGCGATCGGCTGAGATAGGCGTTGATGCCTGGGCCGCTGCTGTAATAGCCGTTGCCGCCATAATAGGTCGTGTACCAATCCTGCTCATAGGCAGGCAGGGCATAGCTGCTGTCCCAGCGCTTCAGCAGCTGTGCCGAGCCGGGGAAATAGGTCGACGCATACGTCCATTCCGAACCGGGCGTGTTGATACCGAAGCAAACCAGCCGGTCGTGCGGGGTCGGACCGTTGATGACGCCGCCGCATGCCGGATAAACGACAAGGCTGAAGGTCCAGCCATGCCGAAACGACAGATCAATCCCATTGTTGGCACCGCCAAGGAGCAAGAGTTGATCGACATCGCCACGATACGCCGTGCCCCAGGTTTTGCGCACTGACGACACATACATGCGGGCGTTTGATGCAGCTTTCGACCAGGCGACGACATTGACCTTGGTCGCGCCGGTTCGGCTTTTGACGATGGCGATGGCATCCGCGATTTCTTCGGACGCGAAATAGCCGTCACCGTTCTTGTGCGCGAGGCCGATCGCGAAGACCTTGTATCCCGACGAGGACAGCGTCTGCATCAGCCCGCTGGTCGGGCAGCTGTAGCGACCGCAACCATAGGGACCGGCATCATTGGGATTGGCCCAGGCGACATCGGCATCCTGATTGGCACCATGGACGAGCAGGACGGGCACGGGTTTGGTGCCGGTGTTCCAACCCGGCGCATAATACATCAGGAAGCGCGCGGAACTCGGTCGCGCCGTGCCGAAAAAGGTTGCACGCTGACCGGTCTGATTGCCGCGTCCATCGGGCGGAAAGGCTTCCTGGGTGAACGCGCTCAGCGTGTCGCGCCAGCGTTCGACCCTGACCCAGCCATTGCCGATCCCACTGCTGAAGGTCTGCTCCAGGGTCGTCGGCCCAGCGATAGCGGTGGTCGGCATCACCAGCACCGCCACGGCCGCCAGCGCCCTGGCAGTATGCCCTACAACTATACGACGGAACGTGCTGAACATCGTCATGATCGTCTCCCTTTGTGTGTGGCGTGTATGTCTGTTGTCTGCGGCGCTGGCTCGTTCGATCACCCCTGCAACGTGCGTCGAATATCGTCGGCGATCTCTTCTCGCGCGGTGCGCGCAACATCGAGCACGCCGAACGACACAAAGGCGTGAATCGTGTTCTCAAAGCAGCAATATCGTGTGTCGACGCCCGCCGCCGACAGCCGGTCGGCATAGGCCCGCCCCTCATCGCGCAGCGGATCATACCCGGCGGTCAGCACGAAACTGTGCGGCAGCTTCGAAAGGTCCGGCACCAGGATCGGCGTGATCCTCGGGTCGTTGGTCGCTTCACCAGCGGAGAGATACCAGGCCCGCGTCGCGTCGATGGCATCGCGCGTGAGCAGGTAATCGCCATCGCCAAAGGCGATCCGCGATGGATAGGCCTGATGATCGGCACCGGTATCGATCACGGGATAGATCAGATACTGGGCACTAATGGTCGGCGATCCGGCCGCGACAATTTGCTGGCAGGCGCACGCGGCCAGATTGCCGCCCGCACTGTCCCCCATGACACCGAGTCGCGCGGGATCGATGTTGAGGTCGGCGGCATTGGCGACGACCCAGTGGATTGCGGCGATCGCGTCATTCAGCCCGGCGGGGAACGGATGTTCGGGCGCTAGCCGGTAATCGACGCTGATGAACTGAGCGCCGCTGAGCGCGGTCAGGCTGCGCATCAGCCCGTCATAGCTGTCAAGATCGCCCAGCACCCAGCCACCACCGTGGAAGAATAGGACGACCGGCAGCGGCGATGAGCCGGCGCTCGTTGGCCGATAGCACCGCGCCGGTCGCATCCCGTCAGCACCGTCCACCGTGATGTCTGTGACCACCACCTCTCCGGCATGATCGTCCGGACCGGCAAAGGCCTTGAACACCGACGCCGAATAGGCACGCGCATCCCTGATGTCGCCGAAGCGCTGGCCCGCCATCTGGGCCTCCGCCATCTCCGCCAGCTCGGCGAGCAAGGCCGCTGTCTGATCATCGACCATGATCAAAAGCGATACGAAAGGCGAAGGTCATAGGTGCGTGGCGCGCCAAAGAAATTCACCTGCACGCCCGGGAAATCGGCGAGATTGAAACCCTGGGTGCGGACTGGCCGGTCGGTCAGGTTCTTCACCCCGGCCCGGAGTTGCCATTTGCCATCTGCCGTCCCCACTTCGACAAAGGCATTGAGCAGCGCATAGTCCGGCTGGGCGAGCACCGGCGAATCGGTGATTTCGGTGGCGACCCGGCTCCGGTAGGCACCATCTACATGCAGCGTGCCGATCAATGCCCCGCCCAGCGGCACCTTGTAGCTGGCCCCCAGGCTGGCATTCCAGCGCGGGGCGTTGACCAGTGCCCGGTCGCTTACATCCGTCACGACGCCGCCGACCAGGATATCGAACGTATCGTAGCGCGCATTGAGATACCCCACCGATCCCTCAAGCGACAATTGCCGGGTTGGTTGCGCCAGCAGTTCCAGCTCCGCACCATAGGTCCGCGCCTTGGCCGCATTGGTGAACCGGCTGACAAACACGCCGGTGACGGGATCGGCACCAAAAGACGTCACCTGAATGTCGGTATAGTCATTGTAGAAGATGGCGGCATTGGCGATCAGCCGCCCGCCGAGCCAGCTGGTCTTGGCACCGCCTTCATAGCTCCAGACATATTCGGGGCGGAATGGCGTAAAGCCGAAATTGGTGGACGCGCGACCGTCGAAGCCGCCAGCCTTGAACCCGCGCGCGACGGTCGCATAGAGCAGGACGTCGCTGTTCGGCTTGAATGACAAGGTCGCCTTTGGCGTCCAGGCACCGAAATTCACCTTGCCGGAAATCCGCGTCCCCGGCACCCCGGCCCCCGCCATGAAGGGCGGCTCGTTGTTGATGACCGACACCGTCGGGCCAAAGAAATTCTCGAAATCGCGGCGCGAACTGCGGTCTTCGGATGTGTAGCGCAGCCCTGCCTCGATCGTCAGCGTGCTGGTGATCGCATAGGTCGCGTCTCCAAACGCGGCATAGGAATCGGTGACTTGAAACGTATCGGCCAGCGCCGATGGAGGAAAACCGAACAGCGTAACGGGAAAGCCAAAGATCGTCGCCGCGCGATCATCAAAGCCAGAAAATGTGTCGTCGCGATCATGGAAATAATAGAGTCCGCCAGTAAACGTCAGCCCGGCATGATTATCAAAATTCAGCCGCAATTCCTGGCTGAATTGGTTCTCGCGCTGCCGTAGCAGAATATCGAGCACCGCAGCCCGGCTGCCGTCGGTGTCGAGGTTGAGGTTGAAATTGAACGCGCGATACGCCGTGATCGACGATAACGTCAGGCTGTCACTCGCCGTAAAATTGGTCGTCAGCGATACGCCGTAACCGTCCTGGTCGGACAGGCCATTGGCATTGGTATCGACGACATAAGGGTTGGTGCCCGCTGGAAAGGTGGTCAGCCCGGACGCAGTTGCAACGGTGATCGGCGTCTGGCGGACCGGGCTACGTGAGGTGTCGGGGCGGTCGAACTTGACGTCGCCCGTCAGGAGGAACTCCAAACGGTCGGTGGGCGTGTAGAGCAAGGATGCGCGCCCGGCATAGCGGCGGACATCGCCGTCGCGGCTGCCGGTGAAGCTGTTGAAATTATACCCGTCGCGCCGGTCAAACGCGAAGGCGATATTGCCGCGCAGGACATCGCCCGCGATCGGTCCACCGACCCTGCCCTTCAGCGACACGGTGTTGAAATTGCCGTAGCCAGCCTCGAGATACCCATCGAGCTTCTTGGGCGGCCGTTTGGAGACGAACTTGATCGCTCCACCAATCGTGTTGCGTCCATAAAGCGTGCCTTGTGGGCCGCGGAGCACTTCCACCCGCTCGACGTCGAACAGGTCTAGAAACGCCGCCTGCGTGCGCGCGACGAACACGTCGTCGACATAAACGCCGACACTGGGATCGGCAAAAGCCAGTGAGTCGTTCTGGCCGATACCGCGGATATAGATCACCGCGTTAGAGGCATCGCCCTGATCCAGATAGAGGTTGGGCGTCGAATATTGAATGCCCGACAGATCCTTTGCCTGCAGCTTGTCGAGCCGATTGGCGCTGTAAGCCGAAACGGCAATCGGTACGTTTTGAAGCGATTCGCTTCGCCGCCGTGCAGTAACGACGATATCATCGACCCGGCTACCGTCCGATGCTGATGGTTCTTGGTCATCTTGTGCCGCCGCGATGACGGTATCGGCCGTTTTGGCCTGAGCGCAGGTTGCCCAGCCAAGCGCGAGCATCGAGCCTGTGCCGATGATGAAAGCCCGTACAGCGTTCCGCGCGAATCCTCGATAGGCCAACATCGACATCCTCCCCCATGATCGATCGCATATTTGCGTCGAGTTTAGAGGAATTTAAGACGCGCTCCGTCCCTGCGTCGATGACACGGACAATCAATTTTCTAGGACAAATTCGCTCAAGCGAGCCCGTCATTGAGCGTGCCGCAACCGGCTGATCTGGTCGCCATAAAGGCCGCAGGCGTCACCCCGTTCCAC
>CAZXBM010000113.1:0-6033 GCA_964638495.1 uncultured Stakelama sp.
ACCACTTCGTGGATATTGCCGAACACCTTGCGGATGCGGCGCTTTGCGGTGCCGCCCTCGATCATTTTCGATGCCATGGAGTTTTTTGCCTCAATCAGCCAATATTATCGGGCACGCCAGAGACACAAAAAGCTGCGTGTCCCTTCATCGGGACCGCAGCTGTAGCGTCTCTGATACCACAATTTCCAATACGATCGAGGCACTGCGCGACTGCGCCTCATTTCCCGAAAGCTGTGGTGGAGGACGCGATATATGGGCGTGTGTTGGATATGTCAAACGCCGCGACGCCATTGATCGCCGAAAGCGTCGATTGGCGCCGCCGATAGGGCGCGCCACCCGGGCCGGTTTGGCTCGGCGCGAGCAGGGCACCCAAAGCTGGTGAGCGTCGATCCCAACCGATCCGGGCTTGCACCGGCTGGCGAGCGTGACAGTATCGCGCATTCGCTATCTGGCTGGAGTGCTGCATGTCGTTATCGTCAAAACGTTTTTTCATCGGTCTCGGCATGGCGGCCTCCATTTTGGCCGCGCCAAGTCTCGCGCAACAGGCCCCCGCCGACGCGTCGACAGGCGGCGACGTCCCCGCCAATTTCGCGCCGCCCGCCACCGAGAATGATTATATCCGGCGCGAGGCGATGGTGCCGATGCGTGACGGCGCCAGGCTCTATACCGTCATCCTCATCCCCAAGGGCGTCAGCAACGCGCCCATCGTGCTGACCCGCACACCCTATAACGCCACCGCGCGCGCCAACCGGATGGACAGCCCGAAGCTCATTTCCACCCTGCCGCTGTCGGACGAGGTCTTCGTCAATGCAGGCTATATCCGCGTCTATCAGGACGTCCGCGGCAAGTATAAGTCGGAAGGCGATTATGTCGTCACCCGGCCAGTGATCGGCCCGCTCAACACGACCAAGACCGATCATGTCACCGATGGCTATGACACGATCGATTGGCTGGTGAACAAGACGAACCTGCCGGAATCGAACGGCAAGGTCGGGATGATCGGCTCTTCCTATGAGGGCTTCACCGTGGTGATGGCGCTGCTCGCCCCGCACCCGGCGCTGAAGGTGGCCGCGCCCGAAAGCCCGATGATTGATGGCTGGATGGGCGATGACTGGTTCCATTACGGCGCTTTCCGCCTCGCCAACATCGGTTGGATCGCCTCGCAGACGGGCTACAAGGGTGCCGGCCAGAACCCTGTGACTGGCATCTATGACAATTATGAGGAGTTTCGCCGCCTCGGTGGCGCTGCCGAATGGGCCAAGGCATCGGGTTTCGATCAGTTGCCAGCGTGGCAGAAGATGGTCGCGCACCCGGCCTATGATGAATTCTGGCAGGGCCAGGCGCTCGACAAGATGCTCGCTGCCAATCCCTCCAACGTGCCGACGATCTGGGAACAGGGCCTGTGGGACCAGGAGGATATCTATGGGGCGATCACCGCTTGGGAAGCGCTGAAGGCCAAGGGTAAGACCGGCAACAACTTTCTGGTGATGGGCCCGTGGCGGCACAGCCAGATCAACCGCGAGGGCAGGGAGCTTGGGCCCTTCAAATGGAATGGCGACACCGCGGCTCAGTTCCGCGAGCAGATGGTCCTGCCGCTGTTCAACCGCTATCTGAAGGATGGCCCCGCCATCACGCTGCCTGCGGCCACCATCTATAATACCGGCGAGAACCACTGGGATCACTTCGCCAATTGGCCGCTCGCCTGCGAAAGCGGCTGCGCGGCACCGCTGACGCCGCTCTATCTGCAGGGCAATGGCCGGCTCGGGTTCGAGAAAGCACCGGCGGGGGAAGACAGCTATGTCTCCGATCCCGACAAGCCAGTGCCGCATCTGCCCCGCCCGGTGAATTTTGATGACGGGCGCTGGCCGGACTGGCTGGTGCAGGACCAGCGCAGCGCCGATGGTCGTCCCGATGTGATGACCTATCAGACGCCACCACTCACCAGCGCGGTGCGCATATCAGGCGCGCCGATCGCGGACATCGTTGCCAAGACGACCGGTACGGATGGGGATTTCGTGGTAAAGGTGATCGACGTTTATCCTGACGAGGTGGCGGGCGACGCGAAGATGGGCGGCTATCAGCTCGCCGTCTCGCTCGACATCTTCCGCGGCCGTTACCGCGACAGCTTCGCCAAGCCGAGCGCGATCCCGGCAGGCAAGGTGCAGCGCTACAAGTTCCGGCTGCCAACGGTGAACCATGTGTTCAAGCCCGGCCACCGCATCATGGTGCAGGTCCAGTCCTCGCTGTTCCCGCTTTATGATCGCAACCCGCAGAAATATGTGCCCAACATCTTCCTCGCCAAGAAGGAAGACTATCAGAAGGCGACGATCACGCTCGAGCGGGGTGGGGCAATGCCGAGTGCGGTGTGGTTGCCGGTGGTGCCGGTGGATCAATCGGCGGCGATGGTCGCGGGGACCCGTCCCTAGAGGCACAAGGTTGCCTCCACGGGCCGGGGGCCGGACCCAATGTGGTCCGGCCCTCGTCTGCGATCAGAAATCGAACCGAAGCGTTGCCGATACCGTACGGCCATTCAGCACACGCGCCCGCACGACCCCGGATGCTGGGAAGACGGTATCGTCGATTGAGGCTACCGCGATCGTGTCGAACATGTTGTTGGCGTTCACCGAAAGCAGCAACCGTTCGGCCACGCGGTACTGCGCAAAGCCGTTCGCTGTGACATAACCCGGCATCTTCAAGACATTGTCGTCCTGCGCAAAGCTGTCCGTCGTGCCGATGAACACCGCGCCCACGCTGAAGCGGGATGTGGTGATTTGCGGGGTTGCCTGGAAGATGAACGTTGCCTGGTGGCGCGGCGTGTTCCCCTCGATCGCCTTGTTGATGCGATCACGCGCGATCTCGGCATCGGTCAGTGTCGCGCCTGCGGTCAGGCTGAAAGGGCCGATCCGGTAGCCACCCTCGAATTCCAGCCCGAGCGCCTTGTATTCGCGGGAGATCGGCACGTTGGCGATCTGATCGACATTGCTGTCCTGCGCCTTTGCCCAAAAGCCGGTGAGGTTCAGCGTCAGCGCCGATGTTCGATATTTTACGCCGACCTCGGCCTGCGTGACCGGATCAACGCCAGCGGACGACATCAGCAGCCTGCCATCATTGTTGCTGACGATGGTGCTAAACAGGATGCGGTCGGCATTGGCCCGCGCGCCTCGGCTATACCGGGCAAAGACCGCGAGCGGATCGGCGATACGGAAATTGACCCCCGTCGAATAAGACAAATAGCCATAGGAATAGTCGACGGGTGCTGGCGAGCCGAGCGGCGTTACGCCGACCCGCTGTTCGGCAAAGCCAATAACCCCGTCACCCGTGATGTCACGCGCAACCGTGCCGACGCGCCCGCCGCCAAGGTCCGACCCAAAGATCTGGCCCTGGGCAGTGCCGTAATCATACCGCAGGCTGCCGCCGATCGCGACCCGGCCGATGTGGTAATTCAGCGAGGCAAAGGGGGCATTGACGGCATAATTGAGCCGGTTGGTGCGTCGCCGCGTACCGCCTGCGAGCGCCAGATTATAGGCATAGACGCCATTCTGGGTGAGCGTGCGCCCGGTGCGATCGGTAATGTTGATGAGCGCCGCATTACCGCCGCCTACCACATCGGCAATCTGCGTGGTCCAGAAGGTATCCCGGTCGATGGTCTGGCGCGCGTTATAAAAGCCGACGGTCGTCGTCAGCTTGCCGTCGCCAACCTGCCATACCCGGCTCGCCCGGATGTCGTTGGTGATGTTGCTGTAATCGTTGATGCGCAGATCGACCACGTTGAGTGCCGCGATCAGGCCGTTGCCGTTCAGGGTAGAGGGTGATGTGATTGCCTGGCCTGCATTGGGGCCATTGGCATAAGAAAGCGTTGCGCCCGGCCCGCCGAGCAGCGCCGCCGCCGAGGTTGCGGGCAAATAGGCGCTGGTGAACGGTGAAACCAGCGCGCCGGAAATGTCGGCATAGCGGAAGCGCTCGCTGACGGTCCAGCCGTGCAGATCGGCTTGGGTCTCCAGCCCGATCGATTTCAGCTTGCTGTGCTGTCCCTCGGCGAGATCGTGCACCACGGGGTTGTTGTTGCCGTCCAGCACCAGATTGGTGCGGACAAAGCGCGACAGCACGGCATCCTCGCGGCCATCAAAGCCGGGGAGTGCCGCCAGCTTGGGTTGGGCGTTTGTGCCAGTGATGCGGAACGGAACGGCATCGTAGAACGGGGTGCGATCGTCAAGAAACTTGCCGTACAGCCGGATATAGCCGCCGGTAAATTCCTTGGTGACGTTCAGCTTGATCTGGCCGCCTTTCTGCGCGTCATAGCCGGTGCGTCGCGGGCCTTCGCCCTGGTGATAAAAGCCGCCGATATGGAAACGGACGGTATCGGTCAGGCGTGCGCCATAATCGAAATCCGCCCGGTAGTCGCCATAGTCTAGCCCTGCCGTCAGCGCGATCGAGCCACCCTCGACATCGCCTGTTTTCGAGATGAAGTTGATGATGCCGCCCGGCGAATTGGACGCAAAGGTGGAGGCCGATCCGCCACGGATCACCTCTACCTGAGACAGGTTGAGATCGGTGCGCAGGAAATTGTCAGCCCCGGCACCTTGAATGTCGCCGAACTCGAGGACTGGCAGCCCGTCTTCCTGCAACTGCACGAACTTGGCGCCACTCGAGGCAAGCGGCAGGCCGCGGATCGACATGCTGGAATTGCCGTCACCGGTCGTCGCTTCGGAACGCAGGCCGGGGATGTTGCGCAGCAGATCGCCGATTGAACGCGGCGCGAGCTTGGCGATTTCCGCCTCGCGCAGCAGGCTGGTTGACGTCGCGCTGTCAAGCCGGTCGCGCCCTTTGGCGACGCCGGTCGACACCGTATCGCTGGGCGCGGCGTCAGCGGCCTGGGGGGCTGGCTCTGCCGCCACCGCCGCAGTGTCCGGCACGGCTGGCGCCGGGTTGCTTGTCTCAGCGGCATGCGCCGCCGTCGCGCCGGCGACAATCATTGGCGCCGAGGTGAGCAGGTACATCCAGATTTTCAAGGAAAAGCACTCCATCGGGCGGCGGTTGAAAACACTCACCCATTTTAGGAATGATTTTCAGGCATGATGGCTGACTCTGCCAATAATTAGCGTCAGACGGGATGGATGTTGTGTTCTGCAACTTGCAGCGCTCGGCTCGAATGCAACATTGCCTGTCTTGATCAGGGCGCGGATCATTGGCCCGCCATGTGCCTTGGTGGCGGCCGACGCGGGCCTGCCGCTTCATTACCTTTGGCACCACCAGATCACGAAAAAAGGGGCGACCCAGGCGGGCCGCCCCTTTATTTCGAACGTAGCGGGTCGGCGGGCTTGGCTTTCGCCACCCCGCCAGCGCCGATTACTTGAGCTCGACGGTCGCGCCAGCTTCTTCAAGCTGCTTCTTGACCTTCTCGGCCTCATCCTTCGAAACGCCTTCCTTGACGGCCTTGGGAGCCGATTCAACGAGCGTCTTGGCTTCGGTCAGGCCCAGGCCGGTGATGGCGCGGACTTCCTTGATGACGTTGATCTTCTTGCCACCGTCGCCGGTGAGGATCACGTCGAACTCGGTCTTCTCTTCAACTGCTGGGGCTGCGGCACCGCCACCACCAGCTGCAGGTGCTGCAACCGCTGCTGCGGCCGAAACGCCCCACTTCTCTTCGAGCATCTTCGAAAGCTCAGCGGCTTCGAGGACGGTCAGTTCGCTCAGGCTCTCTACGAGCGCGTTCAGGTCTGCCATGTGTAGTCTCCAGTTCGGGGCGCTGACATTGTGCAGGGCCCCATCGTTGTCAGGTCAAAACAAAATCACCCGAAAATCAGGCTGCTTCCTTCTCCGCATAGGCGGAAAGAACGCGCGCGAGCTGCGCTGCCGGGGCCTGCGTGATCGTCGCCAGCTTGGTGGCAGGGGCCACCAGCAAGCCGAGGATCTTGGCACGCAGTTCATCCAGCGAGGGCAGCGTTGCGAGCGCCTTCACACCGTCAACGTCAAGGGCGGTCGCGCCCATCGCCCCACCCACGATTTCGAACTTGTCGTTCGTCTTCGCGAATT
>CAZXBM010000114.1:0-6017 GCA_964638495.1 uncultured Stakelama sp.
CGACCGCGAAGCCCAGATCGGCGAAGATCTCGGCGAGTTCGTCCATCACCTGGCTCACCGGGTGGATGCTGCCGGTCAGCGCCGGTTCGGCGGGCAGCGTCATGTCGATTGTCTCGCGGGCGAGGCGTGCGTCGAGATCGGCGCGCTCCAGCGCCGCCTTGCGCGTGGCGATGGCAGCGGCGATCGCCTCGCGCAAAGCGTGGATCGCGGGCCCGCGCGTCAAGCGCTCTTCGGGCGTCATCGCGCCGAGCGACTTGAGCACCGCCGTCACGGTGCCTGTCTTGCCGAGCGCATGGACGCGCACGGCATCAAGCGCATCGAGCCCGCTCGCCGCATCGATGGCGGAAAGCATGTCGGTCTGCATTTGGTCGAGTTCGGTCATGCTGCCCATTCCACTAGCCACTGATCGACGATGCCGTCTTCCGGGTGGTCGAATTGCCCTGTGCAGGTGAAGCCGTTGCGGCGAAGCACCTGCGGAGATGCTCCACTGTCGGGCAAGGTTTCCGCGGTCAAGCCGCGCGCGCCCAATGCCCGCGCTCGTTCCTTCAGCGCAGCGACGGCGGCGGTCGCGTGGCCGCGCCCCTCGCGTGAGGGGGCGACGCCATAGCCAATGTCCCAGCGGCCCTTTTCGTCGCGCGCCTTGATGCTGATCATGCCGACCACCTCGCCGTCCGACACCATCAGCCACACCGCTTCACCGCTCACTTCGCGGGCGACGCTGCGCATCAGCACAATGATCTCACGCTCGGCAAACCCGCCCTTGGGCAGGCGCGGCGCGCCTGGCGGCGGCTCGCTTTCGCCAAGCAACCAGTCGAAATGCGCGTCGGTGATGGCAAGCAGCTGCATCCGGCCTCTCCTGTCAAAGAAAAAGGGCGCCGGTGATGCCACCGACGCCCTATGTTCACTGTGCGCTCAGGTCGCTCAGGCGGCCTGGGGCAGAGCCGCCTTTGCTTGCGCAATGATGCCGCTAAACGCTGCGCCCTCATGCATGGCGATGTCGGCCAGGACCTTCCGGTCGAGTTCGACGCCTGCGAGCTTCAGCCCGTGCATGAAGGTGCCGTAAGTCATGCCCTCGGCACGAACCGCTGCGTTGATACGCTGGATCCAGAGCGCGCGGAACGAGCGCTTCTTCACCTTGCGGTCGCGATAGGCATATTGCCCGGCCTTTTCGACGGCCTGGCGGGCGATGCGGATCGTGTTCTTGCGACGGCCATAATAGCCCTTCGCTGATTCCAAAATCCGCTTATGTTTGGCGCGGGTGGTTACACCCCGTTTGACGCGTGCCATTTCCTAGATCTCCTGCTTAACCGAGACCGTAAGGCGCCCAGGCCTTCACGGTTGCGGTGTCGGCCTTTGACAGGACCTTGGTGCCGCGATTCTGGCGAATATATTTGCCGTTATGGCTGATCAGCCGGTGGCGCTTGCCTGCGACACCATGTTTCAGCTTCCCGGTCGCCGTGAGCTTGAAGCGCTTTTTGACGCCGCTCTTGGTCTTGAGTTTGGGCATTTTCGTCTCCTTGTTTGCGCGACGATTTATGAACGGCCACGGCAGCCCATACCGGCCGGGCAGTTCCTCTTACTCGCGGAAAGGCGGGCGCATAGACGAAGCGCTGCGGCTTTGCAACCGGCGGATAGCGGAACGTTCGCCCAAGCCTGTTGTTATGGCCGCATGAGTTATCAGGATATTCCTGCACTGCACACTGATGCGGTGGATCGCCCCGGGCATCGCCGTGGACATGGCAGGCAGGCGCGAATCGGCACGCCGGTGGCGGCGCTGATCGCTGCGTTGACCAGCATCATCGGCTTGCTGGTGCTTGGGTGGGCGATTCTTTTTGTCACCAAGGGCCGCTTCCTGAAGCATCCGTTTGAGCGAATCACGAGCAATTTCAGCCAGCGCCAGGTGCAGGTAGGCGGCGATTTTCAGTTATATTTCAATCCTTTCAACGTAAAATTCTACGCCGAAGGGATGCGTGTTTCCAACCCTGATTGGGTGGGCAAGGGCGATTTTTTCACCGCCCGCACCATCGACACCAACATCGCAACGTTCAGCCTCTTGTTCGGCAAACGGCGGGTGAATTGGCTGGCGCTCGAGGGTGCCGCGATCAACCTTGAATGGGACAAGACCCACCGCCGCAACAGCTGGACCTTCAGCGGCAATGCCAAGCCGCTCGACCTGCCGTTGATCAAGACAGCGGTGATCGACGGGACTATGATTCGCTACCGCGATCCCAAGATGCAGCTGTCGGCGGACATCGCCGTCCGCACGATTCGCGCCCAAGTCCGGCAGGTGATGAACGCGGTGCGCTTCTCTGGCAGCGGTGTGGCCCGGCGGACGCCCTTTACGCTGTACGGCGCGCTGCTGTCGCCCAACGCCACCATTGCCGGCGGCAACAATCAGCTCGCGCTTGCGATCAACGCCGCGCGCACGCGCGCCGAGATTACCGGTACGCTCCCGGGCGCAACCGAGCTCGAAGGGGCAGATCTGCACGTCGATGTTCGCGGGTGGAACATGGGTGATCTGTTCCGCGTGGGCGGCATCGCGGTGCCTGATACGCGGGCGTACCGGCTGCGCTCGGCGATCACGAAGGCGGGGGACGAATGGCGCTTCACGCGCTTGGTTGGCCATTTCGGCGAAAGTGATCTTGCCGGCAAGTTCACCATCAAGATGCTCGAGCCCAGAATGCTCCTCACCGCAACGCTTGCTACGCGCGTGCTCGATATCGTCGATATCGCACCCTTTATCGGTTATGATGTGGAGCGTGTCGCGGCAAAGGGCGGTGCCGGCACAGTTCGCCAAGTCTCCGGAACGCCTCGACTGCTGCCCGATTCGCCTCTGGCGGTGGAGGCGCTCAAGAATTTCGATGCCGATGTGCGCTACACCGCGCGCAGCATCCGCGCGAAAAGCCTGCCGGTATCCAATGTCGCGCTGACGCTCAGCCTCGATAACAGCCTGCTCAAGCTGTCGCCGCTCAGCTTTGATGTGGCACAGGGCCATCTCGCCTCTGACATCATTATCAACGCCCGCAAATCACCGGTCTTCACTGATTACGACATCCGCCTCTCGCCGACCCCGATGGGGCGGTTGCTCGGCGGTTTTGGTGTTGAGGAATCAGGCACGACCGGCACGCTGAAGGCGCGGATCAAGATGACGGGCACCGGCAACAGCGTCGCCCGGTCGCTGGCCAGTGCGGATGGTCGCATCGCCATCGTCCTGCCCAAGGGCAGCTTCTGGACGCGCAACGTGCAGCTCGCCGAGCTCGACCTGGGGACTTTTGTCTACAAGATGTTCGAGGGAAAGCTGAAAGAGCCCGTGCAGATCAATTGCGGGCTGATTGGCTTTACTGTCCGCAATGGCGTGGCTGCTGCTGATCCGATCCTGATCGATACCAGCAAGAGCGTCATGGTCGGCCGTGGCGGCTTCAGCTTCCGCAACGAGGCGGTCGATCTCTCCTTCCGGGCGGATGGGAAGCGCTTCAGTCTCCTGTCGGGCCAGTCGCCGGTCGGCGTCGGCGGTTACTTCGCCAAGCCTGGCATCAATGTGATCAGTAGCGACCTGTTGTTGCGCGGTGGGGCGGCGGTCGCGCTCGGGCTGGTCGCCACGCCGCTCGCCTCGGTGCTGGCGTTTGTCGATATCGGCGATGCCAAATCGGCCGCCTGTGGTCCGATCCTGCGTGGTGCCACAGCCACCGCCCAGCGTACGACCAAGGGCCTGCCGCGCGATGATGTCGGGCGCGGCACCACGGCGAAATCGGAAAACGGCAACAGCACGCGCGGTCAGCGCAAGGATCAGCGCAAGAAGTTCCTGGGGATCTTCTAGCCGCTCAATGCCCGTGGCAGGCGAGCGCTTCGACGATTTCCTCGATCCGCGCGGGATCGCCCGCCGCAATCACCTCGCCGGTGCTGTCACCGGTCAGCGGGTCGCCGTGCCAGTCGCACATGCGCCCACCGGCACCCTCCACCACCGGCACGAGCGCCACGAAATCATGCACCTTCAACCCGGCCTCGACGACGATATCGAGCTGGCCCGAGGCAAGGCAGCCATAATTATAGCAATCGCCGCCATAGATCGGCCCCTGCCGCATCTTGCCGCCCGCCACGGCTTGGGCAAGCGCCAGGAAATGATCGGCCTCATGCTCGCTAAAGGCATGCGGGCTCGTGGTGGCAAGCGCAGCACCAGCCAGCGCGGCACAAGGCCGGGTGCTGACGGGCATGCCGTTGAACAGCGTTGGCTTGCCGATCACCCCCAGCCAGCGTTCGCGCAGGATGGGCTGGTCGATAACACCCAGCATCGGCCAGCCATCGATCATCAGGCCAATCAGCGTGCCGAAGATGGGGCGGCCGGACACAAAGGCGCGCGTGCCATCGACGGGGTCAAGCACCCAGGCGCGCCCGCTTGATCCTTCCCGCACGCCATATTCCTCACCGATGATCGAATCGTCGGGGAAAGCCGCCTCGATCATCTGGCGCATCGCCGCTTCGGCCTCGCGATCGGCCAGCGTCACGGGCGAATGATCGGACTTGATCTCCAGCCCGTGTGGCGCGCGGAAATAGGGGCGGATGGCGGCGCCGGCCGCATCGGCAAGGCGCTCAGCAAGGGCGATATCGGCTTGGGTCACGCGCATCTTGGGGGATTAGCGCGCCGCCGCCGCCGCTGCCAGCACGAAAGACGTCTCGCATCTGTCATTGTCGCGTGCCAGACCCTTCGTCCATGCGAATCGTCCTTTTAGCCGCGCCGCTGTTTGCCGTCGCCGCGCCTGCCACTGCCCAGCTTCGCCCCCTTGTCGAGCCGCCCGCCAATCCGGCGGCGGCGTTGAGCGGGGTTGATGTATTTCTGATCAACGAGGGTCGCCAAGGCGCACCCGTGGAGGCCCCGGCCACGCTGCAAACCATCAGTCGCGATGGGAGCGCGCTGACGCTTGAACTGATTCGGTCGACGGCAGATGTCGGGCCCATTCCAGCGGGCGGCTTCGTCAAGCTGCGCTACCGCCTCGCACCGGTGCTGCGCCCGGTCGAACCCGTTGCGGAGCGCGCGCGGGTCGCTGTTGCAGGCGAAGACGAATCGATCACCGGGCGCGGACCGGCCAATGGCTTTCTCAGCCGCTTCAGCGCGTTTGAGCCGACCTATGGCGTGGTCGGTGCCGATGGCGCAGGTGCCAAGGTGCAGTTGAGCTTCGCATTCCAGCCCCTGGCCGCAGATGGGCCTGCCTCCTATCTCAAGGTCGCTTACACGCAGACGATCCTGTGGGCCATCGACCAGCCATCCGGGCCAATCCGCGCCATCAACTACAGCCCCGAGGCCTTTGTTGATGTGCCAGTTGATCCTGCGACCCGCGTCGCCCTTGGCTACCGGCATGATTCCAACGGCGGTGGACTGACCGATTCGGTCGACATCAACCGCATCTTCGTGCGGCTCAACCACCGTTTCTCGCTTGGTCGCCGCTGGAACCTCGATGTCTCGCCGCAAGGGTGGGTCTATGTCGGCCAGCAAGGCGCAACCCCGGATATCGAGCGCTACTACGGCTATGGTGGTCTGGGCGTCTCGATCACGCAGGACGATGGGCTGAAGATGGCGCTGTTCGCGCGGGGGAACCCGGGGTCCCGCCAGGGTGCCGGCGAAGTGTTCTTATCCTATCCGATCAAGCGGCTCGGGCTTGGCGATATTGGCCTGTATGTCTTCGGTGAGGCCTATCATGGCTATGGCGAGGCACTCACCGATTACGATCGGGCAGATACCCACGCGCGAATCGGCCTAGCGTTCACCAGATAAGGGGTCCATTTTGGCGCTGGCGATCGCGTTTTTATATACCCATTTTGGGTAATCGATGATTCAGGTTGCCGCTCTGACCCGGCGATTCGCTCCTATCCATCTATTTTAACACTAGAATTATTGGGCTTATAGGCGGTGATTGCACCAAGTAGCAGTTGAGGATGGTCGCCTGCACAGGTCTGCGCGGTGACGGGATGTTAGAGTCCGTTTGAGAATGTGTTGAAGCGGCTGCTCAAATGTGATTCACGCT
>CAZXBM010000115.1:0-5813 GCA_964638495.1 uncultured Stakelama sp.
GCGCCGCGCCCCTTGCGGGGAGGGGTTGGGGGTGCGGGCTGGGCGACTCACCGCGGCTGCGCCGGCGGAGAGCCCCCACCCCAACCCCTCCCCTAAAGGGGAGGGGCTTAATGGGCTTGAACGCCTGACGATCCTCTCAGGCCAGCCGCTCGCGCCCGGTTGGACGGGCAAATTATGGGCGGTGTCGCAGGGGATCATCGCGGCGGGCCACATGCCCGATTATCTATGGCTGACCGATGCCGATATTGCGCATGCGCCCGATACGCTGCGCACGCTGGTGACGCGCGCGGTGGGGGACAGCCGCGTCCTGGTGACGCTGATGGCGCGGCTGCGCTGCGAGAGCAGGGCCGAGCGCGCCCTGATCCCCGCTTTTGTGTGGTTCTTCCAGATGCTCTATCCCTTTGGCGCGGTGAACAAGCCGACCGGCGTCGGCGCGGCGGCTGGCGGGTGCATGCTCGCCGAACGGGTGGCGCTTGAGCGCGCAGGCGGGATTGGCGCGGTGCGTAACGCGCTGATCGACGATTGCGCGTTTGGCGCGCTGATGAAGCGGCAGGGCCGGGTGTGGCTTGGCCTGACCGACCGATCAGTGAGCATCCGCGTGTATGACAGCTGGGGATCGGTCGCAGCGATGATATCGCGCTCAGCCTATGCCCAGCTCGGCTATTCGCCATTCGCCTTGATTGGTACGATTTTTGGGCTTTCGCTGATTTACCTCGGCCCGGTCTTGCTCACCCTGTTCGGCGAGGGCTATGCGCGGTGGCTGGGACTGGGAGCCTGGGCACTGATGGCAATCGCATTTCAACCGATGCTGCGTTTCTATCGCCGATCGCCCTTATGGGGCGTGGCGCTGCCCGGCATTGCGCTCTTCTATGCCGGCTGCACCTTTGCCAGTGCCTGGGCGCATTGGCGCGGGCGCGGCGGGATGTGGAAGGGCCGCGCGCAAGCGGCGCTCGGGGCATGACCGCCGCGCCATCTACCGCTTCTGCCGCAGCGCTCGGCTCTGGCAAGGGACATAAGGACGAAAATTTCCCGGTCGCCAGCTTCCTGCTGAAGCCCGAACACCGCGCGCCAGTGATGGCGTTCTATCATTTCGCCCGCGCCGCCGATGACGTGGCGGACAACGAAGCGGCAAGCGCCGAGGCGCGGCTGGCGCTGCTTGGCGCGATGCGATCGACCCTGGCGGGGACGAGCGACACCAACGCCGAAGCGCTGGCGCTGCGCGGCGTGCTGGCCAGCTACCGGCTATCGCCGCAGCACGGGCTCGACCTGCTGACCGCCTTTGAGCAGGATTGCACCGTCAACCGCCACGCGACATGGGAGTCGCTGATCGATTATTGCCGCGTTTCCGCGATGCCGGTCGGGCGCTATGTACTCGACGTCCATCATGAAGACCGCGCGACATGGGCGGCATCAGACGCGCTGTGCGCTGCGTTGCAGGTGATCAACCATCTGCAGGATTGCGGGAAGGATTACCGCGCAATCGACCGCGTCTATATCCCGACCGACATGCTCGCCGCCGCCGGGGCATCGGTGGAGGAGCTGGGGGCGGACCGTGCCTCCCCGGCGCTGCGATCCGTGATTGTCGACATGGCCGAACGCACGCTGGGCCTGCTCCGCCAATCATCGGTATTTTCGGGCCAGATCAAGGACAAGCGGCTGGCGGTGGAGGTCGCCATCATCCAGCGGCTGGCCGAGAGCCTGACGCGCCGGCTGCTGACGCGCGATCCGCTGAGCGAGCGGGTCCACCACGGCAAGATCGAAATGGCCGGGCTCGCTGCCTGGGCGGCCGTCAAAACATCGGCGAAAAGGCTGGCCGCATGAACCCTGACAACACGCCGGCGGCACTGCAGGCGCAGGTATCCGGCAGCAGCTTTTACGCCGGGATGCGCGTGCTGCCCAAGGCCGAACGCGAGGCGATGTATGCGGTGTATGGCTTTTGCCGGATCGTTGATGACATCGCCGATGACGAGGAGGGGGCGCGCGCGGACCGCGCGGCAGCGCTCGACCGGTGGCGCGCTGATATCGATTCGCTTTACGCCGGGCGCGACCCGGGGCAAGCGGCGCTGGTTGCCGAAGCCGTGCGCCGCTTTGGGCTGGCACGGGCTGATTTCCATGCGGTGATCGACGGCATGGCGACCGACACCGCTGATTTCGTGCGCTATCCGAGCTTTGACGAGCTTGACCTGTATTGCGACCGGGTGGCGTCGGCTGTCGGGCGGCTTTCGGTGAAGATATTCGGCATGGACGATGCCGAAGGGCTGGCGCTTGCCCATCATCTGGGCCGGGCGCTGCAGTTCACCAACATCCTGCGCGACATCGATGAGGATGCAGCGATTGGCCGGGTCTATCTGGCCCGCGAGCATCTGGCGGCGGCTGGCGTCGACATGAGCAGCCCGGCGAGCGTGGCGCAGTCCCCCAAGATCGATGCGGCCTGTCGTGATCTGGCTGCGCTCGCCGAGCAGCATTATCTGGCGGCGGAAGCCATTTTGAAGCGCAGGCCCAAGGGCCATCTGATCGCACCCAAGCTGATGGCCGCCGTGTACCACAAGATCCTTGGGCGGATGCAGGCCGTGGGCTGGGGCCCGCCGCGCGAGCGGATCAAGGTGAACAAGGCGGCGCTGATTTTCACGGTCGGGAAATTGTGGCTGTTTCGGTGACGCTGTCGCGCGAGAATTTTCTGTCTTTTTGCCGACCCCGTGCTTCCCCGGCGAAGGCCGGGGCCCAGTCGCGCTGGTCGATGCACCGGCGCGCAGCGCACCTGCCGCAGCGATGCGAAACTGGGCCCCGGTCTTCGCCGGGGAAGCGTGATAATCTTGCGTCGACGGCGTTGATCCTTTGAAGGCCCATATCATTGGCGCGGGGATGGCGGGGCTCTCGGCGGCGGTCGAGTTGACGCGGGCTGGCTGGCAGGTTGACCTTGCGGACGGCGCACCGCGCGCGGGCGGGCGGTGCCGAAGCTATCACGACAAGGCGCTCGATCTGGTGATCGATAATGGCAATCACTTCGTCTTTTCGGGCAACCAGGCGGTCGGGCGCTTTCTTGAGACGATCGGGACGGCGGATGCGCTGGAAGGACCCGAGCATGCCGACTTCGCCTTTCACGATGTGCGCGACGACACCCGCTGGACGCTGGCGGTGAATGACGGGCGCTTTCCGACCTGGGTGTTCGACCGGCGACGGCGCACGCCGGGGACGGGGGTGGTGGACCATCTGGCGCTGGCGAAGCTGGTGCTGGCGCGACGCGGAGCCACGACGATTGGCGATGTCGTCAAGGATCGCGGCATATTCTGGGAGCGCGTGGTCGACCCGATGATGCTGGCGGTGCTGAATTGCCCGCCAGCGCAAGGGTCTGCCTGGCTGGCGGGGCGCTTCCTGATGGAATCCTTCGCGCGCGGCGGGTTGGCGTGCCGGACGATGGTCGCCATGCCGACGCTGGATGCGGTGTTTGTCGATCCCGCACTCAGCTATCTGCGCGAACGCGGCACCGAGGCGCGGTTCGGCGCCCGGCTGCGCGCGCTGGCGTTTGAGGGCGACCGGGTGACGGGGCTCGATTACGGCAAGGGGGTGGAGCCAGTGGACGACGACGCCGTCATCCTGGCCGTGCCGCCCTGGGTGGCGGCGGAACTGGTGCCGGATTTGACGGTGCCCGACGCCTTTTGTTCGATTTTGAGCGCGCATTTCAACTATCCGCCGCCGCCGGGCGCGCCGCCGATTACCGCGCTGATCGGCGCGACATCGCAATGGGTGGTGTGCCATGGCGACCGCATCTCGGTGACGATCAGCGGCGCGGACGAGGTGATCGACGACAATCGTGAGGATCTGGCCCGGCTGATCTGGGCGGAAATCTGTGCCACTTTGGGACTATCTGCCGATCTGCCACGCTGGCAGGTGGTGAAGGAAAAGCGCGCGACCTTTGCCGCGACGCCTGCGCAAGATGCCCGGCGACCGGGGGTGGCGACGCGCTGGCGCAACCTGTTCCTGGCGGGGGACTGGACGCAAACGCGCCTGCCCGCGACGATCGAGGGCGCGATACGGTCGGGCGCGCGCGCGGCGCACTTGGCGATGCGCTGACATCAGTGTAAGTAAGCGACGATTCTTCGGGGGATGCATGCCGACTATTGCCACCGCTATCGCTGACATTGCCGATCCGCTCGCCGCGATCGACGCCTGCACCGATCGGGCAGCCGAGGCGCTGTCACGCGCGCAGAAGGCCGACGGGCACTGGGTGTTCGAGCTGGAGGCGGACGCGACCATCCCCGCCGAGTTCGTGCTGCTGAAGCATTATCTGGGCGAGCCGCGCGATTTGGTCCTGGAGGCCAAGATCGGCAATTATCTGCGCCGCATTCAGGGCGCGCATGGCGGGTGGCCGCTGTTTCACGGGGGTGCGTTCGATACCTCGGCGAGCGTGAAGGCCTATTATGCGCTCAAGATGATCGGCGACGACATTGATGCGCCGCACATGGCGCGGGCGCGGGCGGCGATCCATGCGGCGGGCGGCGCGGCGGCGGTGAATGTTTTCACGCGCATCCAGCTCGCGTTGTTCGGGGCCGGGCCGTGGAGCGTCGTGCCGACGATGCCGGTGGAGCTGATTCTGCTGCCGCGCTGGTTTCCGGTGCATCTGTCCAAAATGTCCTATTGGGCGCGGACGGTGATCGTACCGCTGCTGGTGCTGGCGGCAAAGCAACCTGTGGCGAAGAACCCTTCGGGCGTGAAGGTCGACGAACTGTACACGCAGAAGGCCGCGCCGCTCAAGAGCCAGGCCGAAGGGGTCAAGCGTTCATGGCAGCTGTTTTTCGGCGGGCTGGACTGGGTGCTGAAGCGCGCCGAGCCACTGTGGCCCAAGGGTCTGCGCGACACGGCGGTGCAGCGGTGCATCGACTTCGTAACTGAGCGGCTGAACGGCGAGGACGGGCTGGGCGCGATCTATCCGGCGATGGCGAACAGCGTGATGATGTTCGATTGCCTGGGCTATGCGGCGGATCACCCGCACCGGGCGATTGCGCGGCAGTCGGTCGAGAAGCTACTCGTGATCAAGGAGGACGAGGCCTATTGCCAGCCCTGCGTCTCGCCGGTGTGGGATACGGCCCTTGCGGCACACGCGATGCTGGAGGCGGGCGGTGACGAGAATGAGCGGCGCGCGCAGGCCGCGCTCGCATGGCTCAAGCCGCTTCAGGTGCTCGACGTGAAGGGCGACTGGGCCGAGGTGAAGCCCGATGTGCGGCCGGGCGGCTGGGCGTTCCAGTATAATAACGCGCATTACCCCGATCTTGATGACACGGCCGTGGTGGTGATGGCGATGGACCGGGCGAAGGACCGGCTGGCGCTGTCGGGTGGCTATGATGAAGCGATTGCGCGCGGCAATGAATGGACGGTGGGACTGCAATCCAAGAATGGCGGCTTTGGTGCGTTCGATGCCGACAACAGCTTTCATTATCTCAACAATATCCCCTTTGCCGATCACGGCGCGCTGCTCGATCCGCCGACGAGCGACGTGACCGCGCGCTGCGTATCGATGATGGCGCAGCTGGGCGAGACCGAGTCGCCGCGGATGAAGGCGGCGCTCGCCTATCTGGCCGAGGAGCAGATGCCTGACGGGTCGTGGTTCGGGCGCTGGGGGGTGAACTATATTTACGGCACCTGGTCGGTGCTGTGTGCGCTCAATGCAGCGGGGGTGAGCCCCAAGGCGCCGACGATGGAGCGCGCGGTCGACTGGCTGGTGTCGATCCAGAACAAGGACGGCGGCTGGGGCGAGGATTGCGACAGCTATGCGCTTGATTATGCGGGCTACACCCCTGCCCCCTCGACTGCATCGC
>CAZXBM010000116.1:0-5463 GCA_964638495.1 uncultured Stakelama sp.
AGGAGCTGGTGCGGTTCACGGTGCTGCTGCGCGCGCATACTGTGCAACTGGTCGATCGCTATTCAGAGCGAAAGGAAGCCGGGGTGCCGATCAATACTGCGATGGACCTGTCCAGCATCGCGATTGCGCCGTAGGTCTCACAACTGAACTGCCTAAAAGAATTGACTATTTCCGATGCTTGCGAAGTGATGAAGCTCTCGCCGCGCTGGCTCACTCGACCCAGCTCGAAGCCAAGCGAGGCCAATTAACAGCGTAAACCACGACCAGATTTTACATAATCAATGTTATCGGACTGACGGATTTGCTTTACGGTCGAAGCACTTAGACCGCTCTGGCGGCCATCATCCGATCAGCGACACCCGCTCGCGCTGGCGTTGCTCTTGCTCCGCGAGCCACACATGAAACTGCGCCAAAATGTCGGCAACGTCCAGCCCAGTTCGACTATGGTGCAGGCCAACCCGAACGCGCAGCGGTGCCGGCCAATCTTTGCAGTTCTGGATCAACATCGCTTGTACCCATTTGGGCGTGCTGGCGAGCAGCCATTCGAGCGAATGCCATTCGTAAGCGGGCCTCACGCCCGACATCAGGCGGCTGACCGGCTCGTCCGACAGCAGTGCGATGACAGCGCATGAGACGTGAGCACGATACGCAGGCGAGAGTTCGTGAAAGGGCTGCTCTTCCCAGGTTTGCGGGTCGTGATCGGGCATGTTTGACAGCAACGGGCTGTTGAACAGATTTATGCGGCTGGTGCGATTGATGTCGGGCGCCAGCAAGGCTCGCGTGAGCCCGTGCAACACGGCGAGGAATTGCCGAGCCGAGACCTGCCCTACCCCGGTCAGCGACGCAGATCTGCCGAGCAGCGCCTTCCGCAACTCGCCATCGAATGCGAACAGGAGGTTCAAAGCGCGGGGCACATCCTCCGACGGACATTCTGACGCGGGTTTCGGGCCGCTCCAATGGTTTGTTCTGAGAGGTACGCCGCAGTCGGTGCAGGTGAACTCGATCCGGCTCCGCCAGCTGAAGCGGGGCTCATGGTGGGGCTGACAGCGGCGGCAGAAGTCCTGCCGCCAAGTGCCGTGCCGGCGACAGAAGACGAGCGGGAGCGCCGCTTCGGCATCGAGGTAGGCGCCACCTGTGGCGTGGCCTTCGGCAAGGCAGACATGGCACCAGGCGAGATCGAGCTCGCCTCGCGCTCGCCCTTTTCCGTCGGTTCGTGGCAACCAGGCGGCCACCAGCCACGGCCAGCGGCGCTTCAGGGCGAGGCGCATGATCGCCTCCTGATCGACGCGGAGCCGTTGCGCCGCGGATTTCGCCTCCGACCCTTTCCATTCTACGTCCGCTCTGACCTTGGTGCCCGAACTGCCCGGGGATAGCTCCTGCCGCAAATCAGTGATGGACACCTCATAACAAGCGGCGATGCGCGCCAGCCAGGAGGAGATGAGCTCGTCAGGATGAGGCCGTGCCGCGATCGGCAGCGCGCCCGACACGGCTCACACTCTTCCCCTGGCCCGCGTTCGCGCTCGGCGCTGGGCAATCACCTTCATGCTGACCGAAGGCATCAAGAGGTCGTCGGCATCGAGGTCGCTGGCCTCGATGCATTCGCTGCCGTTCTCGATCGCACGAATAGCCAACGTCTCGACGAGGCGGAAGATGCGCCCGGTATTGCCGTCGGAGAGATCGAGTACCGACGTGCGGCAACACGCGCCATCACCAGCGTCTTCAGCAACTCGTCGGTGGGGGCGTAACGATTACGGTTGGTGCCGCGGCTCGACACCAGCCCGATTCCCTTGCCATAGCTCAAATGGACCGAGCTCCAATTGTCGTCATGCTTGGCTTCGAGCGCCTGACGGAACTGCAGCAGCAGATCCTCGGGCGTGGCGACATGCAGCTCCTTGGGCGCATAGCCGAAGTCGCGCTCGAGCAGATCGGCGGCGAGCTGGAGCCGCTCGCTCTCGGGAAGCTCGGGATCATGCACGTCGCGCCAGTCCTCGCTTGCGATCAGGCGTTCGGCATACGCTTCGGCGGCCTGGCGGCTCAGCGCGTCATTGCCGTAATAGGACGCGATCGAGCGCTGCCGGACGAGCTCGCGCCTCGGCGCGATGATCTCGCACACCAGGCTCGGGCGCGGCAGGTCCACCGTCGCGGCGGCCGTCTCCAGGGCGTAGAGCAGCACGTGCAGGCTGCTGAGCGGCGCCAGATGCTGATAGGCGTCCTGGCCGGGAAGGCCGAGCTTGAAGATCGCGGTCCAGTCTTCCGCCAGCCGATCGAATGTCGGATGGCTGCGATAGGGAAGAAAGCTGTTCCCCGGCATCTCGAGCGGGGCGCGCTGATCGGTATCGGCGCACAACAGGCCGATCAGCCGGTTCTTGGGAAGATCGGGATCGAACAATTTCTCGAAGTGCGGCTTGAGTGCCTCGCCGCCGCGCGCCCTTGTGACCATCAGATAGAGAAGCTCGCCGGTGCGGCCGAAATTGGTATAGTCGCGCTTGGGCGAGCGCTGCTGGATGATCGCGTCGCTGTAGATCGCGTTGACCCCGAACGGGAAGATGAAGCGCGAGGACCAGCGGACATTGTTTGAGGTCTCGAGCGCGGTCTGGCGCACCAGGCCCACCAGCTCAACGAAATCCTGGAAGCGCGGGAAGCGCTGCTTGAGATAGTCGAAGCCTTCCGCCGGCGGCGCGGCTGCCCGTGCCATCTCCTTGAACCATTCCTGCCACAGGCTCTCGTCGTCGAGCTTCTCCTCGGCCAGCCTGCCGAGCTGGCTGTTGTCGAACAGGACGGAGCGCAGCCCCATGCGCCAGCGCAGCGAATATGGCGTGCTGGTCTCAGGCTCGGTGCGTGCGAACAGATTCCCGGCCGCACCGAATTCGGCAAGTTCCTGACCGACCTCTACGCCCATTACGGGCTGGTCTTCGGGCCGATGGAGGCCAAGGACGCGCTGGCCGCGGCCGATTTCGACGACACGAGCTTCGAGCGCAACCGCGCGCGCCTCGAGGCCCGGCTGAGCAGCATGGGCTTGCTCAAGCGGCTGTCGGACGCCTGCGCCTATGTGATCAACCCCTTCGCGGAGAAGGCGGCATGACCGCCGAGCTGTCGCTGATCGGGCGGCTTGCCGCCGGGCTGATCCAGACCACGCTCGACCAGGGTGCGAACGAGACCGGCTGCGCACGGTTCCTGGTGCATGCCATGGCCCCCGACGAGGTGCTGGCGATCGTGGAGGCGGTGGACAGCGATCCCCATCTTGCGCCGCGGCTCGAGATTTGTCTGCCGCGCTATCGGTTCGAAGGGCTAGAAGGCGTCAAGCCCGAGCATCTGACCGACCACGCGACCACCTATCTGCGCCATGCCGAATGCCCGCGCGAAGGCCGGCTGATGGTGCTCGCCGACGACAGCCAAATGCAGTCGATGGCGCAGGTGGAGCCGCTCGATGCCGAGGCGCTCCTCGATGAAGGTCGCGCGGGGCGCTGGATCGACATCGCGGCCGAGACGCTGTCGCTGGCGGATGAGACCAAGGTCGAGTGGCAGGCGGCGCTGACGACATTGCTGCGCATGCACCGGGCGGGCTTGCGGCAGGTGGCGCAGTTCGTCTCGGCCACCGCCGCGGCGCTCGCCGGCGGCGAGACGCTGTCGCGGTCGCTCGGCCGCTCCTTGCCCGCGCTTCGGCTGCCGCGCTTCGACGGGCTGTTCGACGACCTGCCGCCCGCGCGCCGGCACCAGCCCTCGCAGTGGCGCTCGCGCTTCGAGGCGCATTGGCGCCGCGATTGCTACATCGCCAAGCGCGATCGCAGCCAGATGCCGCTCCCGGGCCGCGCGAAGCTGCGCGAAAAGCTTGACGAGCTGCGCGAGCAGATGCGCGAGGAAGTCCAAAGCGCGATCGAGGCCTATATCGATGCCCCCGACGGCGCGAGCGAAGCTTCCTTCGCGCTCTTCCACACCGACTGGTCCGAGCTCCAGCAATTCTTCGAGGAAGCGCAGAAGAGCGAAGGCCGCTCGCTTGGCCAGGAAACCCATGATTTCTATCGGATCCGGGACCGCGAGCTGCTGACCGACGCCGAGCGCGACTATCTCAGGATCTTCGTCGAGCAGCGCCGCCAGAACCCCACAAAGACGCCCGAGGACGAGGCATTCTATGCGGCGCATGCCCATGAGCTGCGCGAGGACCAGCGCCTCGCCGCGCTGTGGGAGCGCTTCATCTTCGGCCAGCGCGTCGAATGCCGCGATCTTCTCGATGGTCTGGTCCAGTGCATCCGCCGAATCTATCAGGCCGGCAGCGCCGCCGAACAGATCCTGGTGGTAGAAGGGCTTGAACGTAGCGAAGTCAGCTTCCTTCCGCTCAACAACGAAGTCTGCACCTTCTTCGCGAGGCGCTATCATGGGCTCGACGCGGCGCTGAGGGGCCTGGTGGAATTCAGAAACGTCAAGGCATTCGACTATCTCGAATTCCGCGATGACATCGCCGGCTTCGCCAAGCGAACCCCGGACGCCTCGAGCCGCCGGAGCCGGCAGCTGAGCTTCAAGGTATGGCTCGAGACCCGCGAAGGGCCGGTGCCGGTCAAGACCTCGGAGCTGCGCCTGGTCTGGGAGTGCAATCCGAAGGCCGTGGGCATGGGCCTCCACACTGATCTCGACCGCCTGCGCACCAACAACGCGGGAACACCGCTAGTCCAGTGTCGCGCGAGCCGTCCGGGCATCGGCCGCTTCAAGACGGGCGGGATCGACCTCCACGACCGCACCACCTTCGAGCCGGAAGGGTCGCGCGAGCGCGGCTGCTTCGCTCCCCCGCGATCGCGAGCCGAATCGATCACCAAGGCCTGGAAGCAGGCTCTGGCCGGCGTGGCAGCGGACGAGCTCGCCAGCGCGGCGACCGCCGATACGCTGCAGGAGGCGTTCGCTGCCTTCGAGACCGCCTATCGCACCGCGTTGGACGACCTTGCCGTCACCGGGCTCGCCGCCGCGAGTTTCACGGTCCAGGCCGAGCGGTACGGCGCGCTCCTTGGGGCGGTGGTGGACGCGGTGGATGCACCGGTGGCGCTCGATCGCCTGTTGAAGCCCTTGCTCGACATCGGCGTGGCGCAGCTCGACCGCTTCCGGCAATATGTCCGGGAAGGCCGTGCATCGCCTGCCTATATGATCGAGCGATACGTTCCCTCCCGGCGGCGCGCCACGCTGGTTGCCTTCCTGCTCGATCTTGAAGAGCAGCTGACCGACAGCGCTCTGGAGATGGCGGACAAGCTGATCGGCAGCATCTTCACCCGCGCGAAGAATGCCCAGGCGCGTAGCTATGCCGCCACATCGAAGAACGTGGCGCGGCTGATGCTGATCTTTCGCAGAACGATCGATGCGCTGACCGATGCGGTCGATACTGGCGAAGATCCAATTGAGGTCCTGGACGCATCGGTCGGGTGGAACACCCTGATGAAGGCGAGGCCGGAAGTGGCGAGCATCGCGGAAACCGCCAACCTC
>CAZXBM010000117.1:0-5371 GCA_964638495.1 uncultured Stakelama sp.
CCCGCTTGTACCCCAAACCCCCGTTCCACGCGCGCAAGAGCGCGCTCCCCCTCACCCCAGCCCTCTCCCCGCCGGGGAGAGGGAGCTGCGCGTTCGCTGAGGGCGGAGATTGGGCAGATGTCCACGCGTTGGCGCATCAACGGGCCTTTTTTGGTGGGACGTCCAGATCCGTCCAAAACTGTCTGAAAGCAGATTCATCAGAACTGGGCAGAACATCCCCTGAACCCCACGAGCCAATTCCAGCAGAGAAGTGCCACGAGCTACGTCGCTTGATGCAAGCAACAACCTCATTGTCTGCTATCGTACTGTCCGCAATAAAGTACACGCGGTGACTTATATTGTTGACATATACGACGTTTCGAGCCCCACATCGGCGTACCATTTTTTCGATCGTCAAATCAGCGCCATATGGCGCGTTTCCCTGGATCTTACCAAAGCCGCCTCGCACACCATCTGGGAACTCAAGAATTAGCTTCTTGCCGTCCGTCTCTGCGCTGAGCGACATAAGCCCAGCAGCCAAAGCAAATAGGGCGCTCACTGCATCATCCCCACAAACCGCTCAAACAAATACAAGCTATCCTGCGGCCCCGGGCTCGCCTCCGGGTGATATTGCACGCTGAACGCCCGCCCGCCTTCCAGCTCGATCCCCGCATTACTCCCGTCGAACAGCGACACATGCGTTTCGCGCAACCCCTCGGGCAGCGAATCCCGCTCCACCGCGAAGCCGTGGTTCATGCTGGTGATTTCGACCGCGCCGTCGCTCAGCCGCTTGACCGGGTGGTTGGCGCCGCGGTGGCCCTGGAACATCTTGGTCGTCTGTCCGCCGACGGCGAGTGCCAGGAGCTGATGGCCCAGACAAATGCCGAACAGCGGAAGCTTCGTCTCCAGCAGCTGGCGGATGACGGGGACGGCGTATTCGCCGGTCGCGGCGGGGTCGCCGGGGCCGTTGGAGAGGAAAATGCCGTCGGGCGCGAGTGCCATTACCTGATCGAAGGTCGCGGTCGCCGGGAGGACCGAGACGCGGGCGCCGGCGGCGACGAGGTTGCGGTAGATGTTGCGCTTGGCACCGTAATCGATGGCAACGACATGGGGTTTCTTACTCCCCTCCCTGTCCAGGGAGGGGTTGGGGGTGGGTAGGCTTGGGGCGGGTGCTGCGCTCTCCACGGGCCGACCCACCCCCGGCCTCTCCCTTTCAGGGAGGGGCTTCACGGCATCATACCCCTGCCCCAGCCGCCACACGCCGCCTTCCCAGCCGAAATGCGTCTCGGTGGTCACATCGATGGCGAGGTCCATGCCCTCAAGCCCTGGCCAGCCCTGCGCCTGGGCAAGCAGCGCGGGAATGTCGAACTTCCCGTCGGCGGCATGCGCGATCACCCCGTTGGGCGCGCCGCCGCTCCGGATTCGGCGAGTTAGGGCGCGCGTATCGATGCCGGACAGGCCGATGCGGTTGTGCTTCTTCATCCACGCGTCGAGTGGCTCGACCGAGCGGAAATTGCTCGGCGCGGTCACATCCTCACGCACGATCATGCCGAGCGCATGGGGATCGTCGGCCTCGATATCATCGGCATTGGCACCGACATTGCCGATATGCGGGAAGGTGAAGGTGATGATCTGCCCGGCAAAGCTCGGGTCGGTCATGATCTCCTGATAGCCCGTCATCGCGGTGTGGAAGCACACCTCGCCCACCGCCGCGCCTTCCGCGCCGAAGCCCCTGCCCCATGCGACTTCACCGTTCGCGAGCACCAAAACGCCGGTGGCTCCATCGGGCGCAGGCATGGGTTTGGCGTCGGCCATTGGTTGGGGCGCTCCTGGTAAGCTTTTCGATGTCGCTAAGACGCCGTCGCTAGAGACGCATCGCCGAAGCGTCAATCTGTTAAAAATCGTCGCGTCGCGCTAGGGGTAAGGATTACCGAAAAGGACCGAAAATGATTCGCGACGACATCAAGACCGCGCTCGTCACCGCCATGAAGGGCGGGGACAAGGCCGGCACCGCCACCATCCGCCTGATCCAGTCGTCGATCAAGAACCGCGATATCGAAGCCCGCACCGGCAAATCCCCCGATGACGATAATGTGCTGGTGGTCGAAGTGCTGCAGAAAATGGTGAAGCAGCGCCGCGAATCGATTGAGATGTACGTCAAGGGCAATCGCCAGGAACTCGCCGACGCCGAAGCCGCCGAGATCGCGGTGATCGAGGCGTTTCTGCCGCAACAGATGAGCGAGGCGGAAACGACCGCCGCGATTCTGGCGATCAAGGCCGAGCTCGGCGCGGATGGCATGAAGGACATGGGCCGCGTAATGGCCGAACTGAAGGCACGGCACGCGACCTCACTTGACATGAGCAAGGCGAGCGGGCTGGTGAAGGCGGCGTTGAGCTGAGGTGAGCCTTTCCGCCCAATTCCTCGACGAGCTACGCGCACGCACCCTGTTGTCTGCGCTTGTGGGCAAGACGGTTAAACTCACCAAGGCGGGGCGCGAGTTCAAGGGGTGTTGCCCGTTCCACAATGAGAAGACGCCGAGCTTTTACGTCAATGACGACAAGGCGTTTTACCACTGCTTCGGTTGTTCGGCACATGGCGATGCGATCCGCTGGATGACCGATCAGCGCGGGTTGCCGTTCATGGATGCGGTGAAGGAACTCGCGCAGACGGCGGGGATGGAATTGCCGGCGATGGACCCGCGATCGGCCGAAAAGGCGGAAGCGGCCAAGGGTTTGTATGAGGCGATGGATGAGGCCGCGCTTTGGTTTACACATCAGTTGACAGGATTGGCGGGTGGCGAGGCGCGCGCGGTGTTGGAAAAGCGCGGGATCAGGGCGGAGACGGCGCAGGCGTTTGGCCTTGGTTTCTCGCCCGATTCGCGGGGTAAGTTGCGGGCGCAATTGAAGGGTTATGGCGATCCGCTGCTGATCGAGGCCGGGTTGCTGATCAAGGTCGATGAAAAGGAACCATATGACCGGTTCCGCGGGCGGCTGATGATTCCCATCCGCGATCCGCGCGGGCGGGTGATTGCCTTTGGCGGCCGGGTGATCGGAGATGGCGAGCCTAAGTACCTCAATTCGCCCGATACACCGCTGTTCGACAAGGGGCGCACGCTCTACAATCTCGATCGCGCGGCGGCGGCGAGCCGGAAGGCTGGCCGGGTGATCGTGGTTGAGGGTTATATGGACGTGATTGCACTCGCCCAGGCGGGATTCGGCGAGACGGTGGCGCCGCTCGGCACCGCGCTCACCGAGGCGCAGCTCGAGCGGCTGTGGCGGCTGAGCGACGTGCCGATCCTGTGCTTCGATGGCGACGCAGCGGGGCAGAAAGCCGCCATCCGCGCCGCGCACCGGGCGCTGCCGATGCTGGCCCCGGGGCGTTCGCTCGCCTTTGCGACCTTGCCGCCCGGACAGGACCCGGACGATCTGGTCCGCGCCAAGGGGCCGGCCGCGTTTGAGGCGGTGCTCTGCGAAACCCAGCCGCTGGTTGAACGCCTATGGGCAAGCGAATTGGCGGCAGGACCGCTCGGTACACCCGAGGAACGCGCCGGATTGAAGCAACGACTGAATGAACTGGCACAGACGATTGTCGATGCGTCAGTGAAGCATGAATATCTAAGCGACTTCCGGCAGCGGTTCGACGCACATTTCGCGCCGCCACCGCGCGTGTGGAATGCGCCCCGTGCTGCAGGCGGGCAAAAGAACGGCAAATGGCGCCCTGCCCCGCCCGCCGGTGGTGACCATCCACAAGCGCAAGGCGTAAAGGCCAGCGGCATCGATCCCGTGCTGGCCAAGGCGGTGCTGGCCGGCCTCATCCGCCACCCGGCCGAAATTGCACGGCATGTGGAGGTTTTGGGCTCGCTGCGATTCGCCGGGGGTGCCCTGGGGCGGCTGTTTGAGGCGGTGGTCGATGTGGCACTTGAAGATCAGGCGCTTGATAGCGAGCGGTTGCGCACCATATTGGCCGCATCCGGATTTGATCAAATGGCGACAGATTTGCTCCGGGCCGATGCAACACCCTATTCGTTCACCCAAAAATTGGCTGAGCCCAGACGCGCAAGTGCCGATTTGGGCGAGGCAATTTCGATACTGGTCGCGCGGCCCGAGGTGGACGAAGCGCTGGCCGATGCGACCGCCGCGCTTGTCATGCGTTTCTCGGAAGAGGCGTTTGAGCGGCAAGTCGCGCTGGTGAAGGAACGACAGGCGTTGGAGGTGCGGCTTGCAAATCTGTGCCAAGCGAACGAAGACGCACGAACTCTTGATACTGAGGGCAATTAATGGCGAAGGCGACTATGGCGGACGTGACTGAACCCAATGAATCCGGGGACGCGCCGCTGATCGACTTGAACGACGCGTCGATCAAGAAACTGATCGGCCGCGCCAAGAAGCGTGGCTACATCACCTATGACCAGCTCAACGAGGGGCTGCCGCAGGATATGACCTCCGACCAGATCGAGGACATTACTTCGGCGCTGAGCGAGATGGGCATCAACATCGTCGAGAATGAAGAAGCCGGCGACGATCCGGACACCGAGGATTCGCCCGAGGAAGAGGTCGAATCGGTTGATACGGCTGAGGAATCCGCGCCTGCGCTCGAAAAAAAGAAGGAAACGATCGATCGCACCGATGATCCGGTGCGGATGTATCTGCGCGAGATGGGTGCGGTCGAACTGCTGAGCCGCGAAGGCGAAATCGCCATCGCCAAGCGGATCGAGGCAGGTCGCGACACGATGATCCTGGGGCTTTGCGAAAGCCCGATCACCTTCAATGCGATCATCGATTGGTCGACCGCGCTCAACGAGGGCACGATGCAGCTGCGCGAGATCATCGATCTCGATGCGATGCTTTCCAAGGACCCTGCGCCCGAATCACTGACCGACGACGATGATTCGGCCGACGGAGAGATTTCAGAAAAAAATGCCGGCCCTTCGTTCAAGGAAGAAGCCGAGCCTGAAGAGGCATCGGTTGACGAGGACGAGGATTCGATGACCGAGCGGCGCACGCCGCGGCCATCAGACGATGAAGAAGAAGACAACACGCTTTCGCTCGCCCAGATGGAAGAGCAGCTGAAGCCGCAGGCGCTGGAAAAATTCGCCAACATCACCGCGCTCTACAAGAAATTTTCCAAGATGCAGACGGGGCGGCTCGACGCGATGGCGGCGGGCGGCGAACTTTCCAATGCTGATGAGCGTAAGTATCAGAAGCTCCGCGAGGAGCTGACGGCGGAAGTGGAAAGCGTTCAGTTCCACAACGCCAAGATCGAATTCCTGGTCGATCAGCTCTATGCCTTCAACCGTCGGCTGACGGCATTGGGCGGGCAGATGCTGCGCCTCGCCGAGCGCCACAAAGTGCCGCGCAAGGATTTCCTCGATCGCTATATCGGCAACGAGCT
>CAZXBM010000118.1:0-5043 GCA_964638495.1 uncultured Stakelama sp.
GCGCCGGGCAACAGGCCGATTTCGGTCAGCACCTGAAAGCCGTTGCAGATGCCGATTACCGGCACGCCGCGCTCGGCCGCCGCAACGACTGCCGGGATGATCGCCGACCGCGCAGCAATCGCGCCGCAGCGGAGATAATCCCCATAGGAAAATCCTCCCGGCAGTGCGACCGCACCCACGCCCGCCGGCAGATCGGTCTCGCCGTGCCAGACCATGAAGGGCTTCACCCCCGTCACCGCTTCCAGCGCGACGGCGATATCGCGGTCGCAGTTGGAGCCGGGGAAGACGATGACGGCGGTTTTCATGCGTGTTCGATCCGGTAATTCTCGATCACCGTGTTCGCGAGTAGCTTGCGGCACATCTCGTCCACCTGCGCGTCGCTCGTGTCATCGGCGACGTCGAGCTCGATCAGCTTGCCCGCGCGCACATCGTTGACGCCGGGAAAACCGAGCCCCTTCAATGCCTTGTGAATCGCCTTGCCCTGCGGATCGAGAACGCCGGGCTTGAGGGTGACGACGATGCGCAGTTTCATGGGCCAGGTTCCGCGTCAGATGGCTTGATGCCGATCGCTATGCCGGGGCGCGCCCCCGGCTGCAACCATCACTTGCCGCGCTTTTGCCGATGCTCTTCCAGATCGAGTACCGCACTGTCGACGCCTTCGGGCAGCAGCCCGAGCCGCCGTGCGACCTCCTGATAGGCCTCGACTTCGCCGCCCAGATCACGGCGGAAGCGATCCTTGTCGAGCTTCTCGCCCGTCGTCATGTCCCACAGCCGGCAGCCATCAGGGCTGATCTCGTCCGCGAGGATGATGCGGGCGTAATCATTGTCCCAGATGCGGCCGAATTCGAGCTTGAAGTCGACCAAGCGGATGCCGATACCGGCGAACAGCCCGCAAAGGAAATCATTCACGCGGATCGCCAGATCGGCGATGTCGTGCATCTCTTCTTGGCTCGCCCAGCCGAAGCAGGAGATATGCTCCTCGGTGATCATTGGATCGCCGAGCGCGTCGTCCTTGTAGTAATATTCGATGATCGTGCGCGGCAGCTGCGTGCCTTCCTCGATCCCCAACCGCTTGGCGAGCGAGCCTGCGACGACGTTGCGCACCACCACCTCGATCGGCACGATTTCAACCTGGCGAATGAGCTGCTCGCGCATGTTGAGACGGCGAATGAAGTGCGTCGGCACGCCGATCGTCGCGAGCAGGGTGAAGATATGCTCGGAAATCCGGTTGTTCAGCACGCCCTTGCCGCTGATGGTGCCTTTTTTCTGGGCGTTGAAGGCGGTCGCGTCGTCCTTGAAATACTGGATCAGCGTGCCTGGCTCCGGACCCTCATAGAGGATCTTGGCCTTGCCTTCGTAGATTTGGCGGCGGCGAGCCATGGCGGCAGTACCTTTGATAACATTGCGCAAAAAAGATCGGCCCCGGTCACGCGATGTAACATATCGCGCGGTCCGAGGCATCAAGACATCGCTATATCGAAAGCACTGGCCACGCGCAATCGCAGTGGCTGATCGCCAGTCAGGTGACCGCTCGCCGTTCGGCGAGTGCGGGCGCCAGATAGGCGCCGCTCTCCAGCGTCTCAGCGAGAATATCGCCGGCGGTGACGAGATCGTCATAGCCAAGATATAACGGCGTCAGCCCCAGGCGGAGAACGTCGGGCTCGCGAAAATCGCCGATCACACCGCGCGCAATCAGCGCCTGGCACAGCGCATAAGCATGCGGATGGCGAAACGCGATATGGCTGCCGCGCCGTGCCGGGTCGCGCGGGCTGATGCAGTCGAGGCCAAGCGATGTGCCGATTGACGCGGCAAGATCGAACAGTGCGGTGCTCTTCGCCGCAATCGCTTGGGGGTCAGCTTCCAGCATCACGTCGATTCCCGCCTCCAGCGCCGCCATGCCGAGGATCGGCGGTGTACCCGTCAACCAGCGCTTGATGCCGGGGGCAGGCGCATAATCATCGCGAAAGTCAAAGGGGGCGGCATGGCCCATCCATCCCGAGAGCGGATTGGCCATCAAAGACTGCAAGTGCCGCGCGACAAACAGATAAGCAGGGGCACCCGGTCCGCCGTTCAGATATTTATACCCGCAGCCAACCGCCAGATCGGCACCCGTGCCGTTCAGATCGACTGGAACGGCGCCGGCACTATGGCTCAGGTCCCACAATATCAGCGCGCCTGCCGCGTGCGCCCGCGCGGTCCATTCGGCCATGTCGAAGCGCTCGGCGGTCTTGTAATGGACATGGGTCAGCAGCAGCAGCGCGGTGTTCTCGTCGATTGCCTCGGCAATCTGCGCACGCGGCACCGCGCGCACCCTTGCACCCGGTACGCAGGCCGCCGCGCCTTCGGCGATGTGCAGGTCGGTCGGGAAATTGCCGGTTTCCGTGACGATGGTCGTGCGGAAAGCGTCATGGCGCAATGCCGCGACGATCAGCTTGAATAGATTGGCAGACGTCGAATCGCACGCGATCACCTCATCCGCGCCCGCACCGATCAGTTTGGCGATCTTTCCGCCAATTCGCTGCGGCGCGTCAATCCAGCCCTCGTTCCAGCTGCGGATCAGCCGGTCACCCCATTGCGTCTCGATGACGCCAGCGAGCAGCGGCATCGTCGCCTTAGGCAGCGCGCCCAGCGAATTGCCGTCGAGATATATCACCCCCGCCGGCAGGGCGAACCGGTCACGAAAGGCGCGCAGCGGATCGGCAGCATCCAGCGCCTGCGCTTCGTCATGCGTCATCGCTTCAGTGCCGCCTCGATCAGCTTGACGCTGGTTGCCCAGGCGGCACTCTCAGGCGCGATGAGCTCGACATGGCCGGTCTGCGCAACGCGGTGGAGCACGGCCGTGTCGCCAGCCTTGGTCGCCTGATCGATATAACCAGTTCCTAGGCGCATCGGGATAATCCGGTCGTCTTCGCCATTCACCAGATCAGCCGGTACGCCGATCGGCATCAGCCGCGGAATCGATGTGTCGGCGAAGACGTCAGCGTGCGCGGGGGAGGCGGGGCCGGTGAGCCGGGCGACCACCTCGGTGCCGCAGCCATTGTCCGGGCTCGCCGCCGTCGCCTCCAGGTCGGGCAGGCCGCCCAGGCTGACGACATGCCTTATCTTCAGCGGATGCGCGCTACGCAGCTTACTATCTGCCGGCAGGCGCGCACGGCCCGCCAGCCACAGCGCCAGATGCCCACCCGCCGAATGCCCGACAGCCACTACATGTGCCAGGTCGAGGCGAAGCCGCGCGGCATTGGTCGCCATCGCATCGCTCGCCGCTGCGACATCGTTGAAGGTCCCCGGATAGCCGCCGCCGGGTCGATCGACTCCGCGATAATCGATGTTCCACACCGCGATCCCCCGCTTGCGCAGATCATCGGCGATCCAGTTCATCAGCGTGCGATCGGCGATCTGCGTCTGCCAGCAGCCGCCATGCACCATCAGCACGACAGGGTGCACGCTGTCGCCGTTGGGCAACCAGACATCGACCTTCTGGTAGGGATCGTCGCCATAGCTGATCGTCGCATCCGGCGCAGGGCGCGCACGGCCAGCCAAATCGGGCCAGGAGAGGAGCTTAGGCAAATCAGTCATTGACGCCAGCACTGACAGCAGCAGGACAAGCGATGCCAAGGGTATCCATCTCATTTCACCGGCCTAGCCCGACCGGCGAACTGATGCGAGTCCGCCGGTCAGGACGATCACGTTGTGGCTGGGCCTTTCCAGCGGCGGCGCAATGCCCGCAACCCGCTGACCCGGTAGAGCCAGCCGAACAGCAGCGCGAACGCCAGCCATGGCGTGCCGACGCCGATGACCACGATGAGCACGGTGAGCGCGAAGAGCAGCGACTGTTTGCCGATCAGATAGCCGGTGTAGAGCGGCGCGCCCGAATCGAAGCCGGGAATGGCGCTGGAGGCGGTGTAGCGGAAGGTCATGGGGGTGGTGGCGAGGCTGTCGACCTGGTCGGTGCGGTTCGCCATTACCTGGGCAAATTGCTCGCGAAGTTCGGTTGCGCGCTGGATCAGCGTGAAACGCTCGGGTGCCTTGGCGGGCAGCTTGGCGAGCTTTTGCTCGATGTCCTGCAATTCGGCGCGCCCTTCGGCGATGCGACGATCGATCGCCTTGATTGCGCCGCCCGCGTCGCTGCCGGTGATATCCGCGCCGCCCAGCTTGCCGCCCGCCTTGACGATGGTGTCGATTCCGTCGGTGCCGAATTTGCGTGCGATGCTTGGCTCGAGCTTCAGGTCGAGCGTGGCGGTGACGTCGGCGGGGTCCTCGCCGACCGCATAATGCATGCCGGTGATCCGGCAGCGTGTGATGCCGAGCTTTTCGCAGGCCTGGGCATGCGCCTCCTGTGCACGGGCGATGCCCTGGCCGGGGAGGCGGAAGAGATAATCATAGGCGAAGGCGACTCCGGGGGCGGCGGTGACGGCAACGCCGGGGCCGGAGGCGTCCATCCCGCTTACCGTAGCGTTGTCGGTAACCGTTTCGCGCGCACTATCAGTCCTTGGCGAACATCCGGCCAAAATCAACACTGTAACGAGAACCATCCTGAATCGCATGCTCATCGCTCCCTCTCACGTGGAAGTTGTTTTATATCCTACTACCTAACTATGATAAAGCCCCTTGCCACATTTTGAACAAAATTGGGCGACTGGCCTTGCGCTCGCCGCATCGCTATCCACCAGCAGACAATGACCACCGACCTGCTTGATCCCGACGCCCCGGCACCCCAGCCGGACCCGATTCCCGGCCAGACTGATGCGCCCTTCGATAGTGCGCTCAGTGAGCGCTACCTCGTTTATGCGATGTCGACGATCACCGCGCGCTCGCTGCCGGATGTTCGCGACGGGTTGAAGCCAGTGCACCGCCGCCTGCTCTGGGCGATGCGGCTGCTCAAGCTCGATCCGGCGCAGGGCTACAAGAAGTGCGCGCGTGTCGTCGGTGACGTCATCGGCAAATATCACCCGCATGGCGATCAGTCGGTCTATGACGCGATGGTGCGCCTCGCGCAGGATTTCGCGCTGCGTTACCCGCTCGTCGATGGGCAGGGCAATTTCG
>CAZXBM010000119.1:0-4980 GCA_964638495.1 uncultured Stakelama sp.
GGCTGATCAAGCTCACGGGCATGCACGGCGTCGCCATGAGCCCCAAGGCGGGCGCACACGGCGAGCTTTGCGGCATATTGTGCATCAAGGCGGCGCTGGAAGCGCGGGGTGAGGGGCACCGCAACGTCATCCTGGTCCCTGAATCGGCCCACGGCACCAATCCCGCGACGGCGGCATTCGCGGGTTATCAGGTGGAAGACATCCCCGCGACGCCCGAAGGCCGGGTCGATACCGCCGCGCTTAAGGCCCGGCTCGGGCCGGACGTGGCGGGCGTGATGATCACCAACCCCAATACCTGCGGCCTGTTCGAGCGTGACCTGAAGGACATCTCGGACGCAGTCCACGCGGCCGGCGGCTATGTCTATTGCGACGGCGCCAACTTCAACGCCATTGTCGGCCGCGTTCGGCCAGGCGATCTCGGCGTCGATGCGATGCACATCAATCTCCACAAGACCTTCTCCACCCCGCATGGCGGCGGCGGCCCCGGCTCTGGCCCGGTCGTGCTGTCGAAGGCGCTGTCGCCGTTCGGTCCGCTGCCCTATACCGCCCGCACCGCCGACGGCATTGTTCACCTGATCGAGGAAGCCGATGCCGACGCCTTTGAGCGCACGCATTTCGGCGGGCCGCTGAACAGCTTTGGCCGCATGGTCGCGTTCCACGGCCAGATGGGCATGTTCACCCGGGCGCTCAGCTATATCCTGAGCCACGGCGCGGATGGTCTGCGGCAGGTGGCCGAGGATGCCGTGCTCAACGCCAATTATGTGCTGCGCAGCCTGGAAGGCGTGCTCGATGCGCCCTTCGCCGCGAGCGGGCCGTGCATGCATGAGGCGCTGTTCAGCGATAATGGCATGGCGGATGGCTTCACCACGCTCGATATCGCCAAGGGGCTGATCGACGAGGGCTTCCACCCGATGACGGTCTATTTCCCGCTCGTCGTTCACGGCGCAATGCTGGTGGAGCCGACCGAGACCGAATCGAAGGCGGCGATGGACCAGTTCATCGGCGCGCTGCGATCGGTGGCGATGCGCGCCAAGGCTGGCGATGCGAGCCTGAAATCGGCCCCCCACTTCGCCCCGCGCGCCCGGCTCGACGAGACGCTGGCGGCACGCAAGCCGGTGCTGGTGTGGAAGGATTCGCCGCTGGCCGAAGCGGCCGAATAAGAATGACCTGGGCGGCGCTATTCCAGGCGGTGAATCTTGCTGCGCTGCTGTTTTGGCTGGTGCTGATCCTGGCACCGCGCCGCCATGGCATCATCAATGGGTTGCGGCTGATGGGCGCTGGCGGTTTGAGCTTCTTCTATGTCGTGCTGGTCGCCACCGCGTTGACGATAGGGTTCGGCGCGACGACCGGGCCCGCGCCTGATTTCTCGACCATCGCGGGCATCAGGGCGATCTTCGCCAGCGATGGCGGCGTAGTCACCGGCTGGACGCATTATCTGGCGCTCGATTTGTTCACTGGCCTCTGGATCGCCGAAGATGCCGACCGGCGCGAAATCCATCGCGGGGTGCAGGCACCGGTATTGCTGCTGACTTTTCTGGCAGGCCCTGCAGGATTGTTCCTCCACCTGCTGTTGTCGCGCGTTGTTTGGCGATCGACGGGTGGGCGCAATGCCGGTTGATTCAATGCATCCCCAGCAATGGATCGGCTATGTCATCACCGCCGCGATCATCGCGTTCGTCCTGGCGGTGCGAATGCGCCGACTGAGCCGGGCGCGGCCATTAAAGATCGAACGGCTTTGGATACTGCCGGCGCTTTATCTGGTGGTCGCAAGTGCCACGTTGTTCGAATTTCCGCCGTCTGGATGGCAATGGGCGTTGTGCGGTGTTTCCCTGTTGGTTGGCGCAGGAATCGGCTGGCAGCGTGGCCGGTTGATGCATATCGAGATCGATCCGGCAACGCAGGCGCTGCACCAACGCGCATCAGCCGGTGCCCTTATCCTGCTCGTCGCGCTGGTGGCGGTGCGATTGGGCGCGCGCAGCTTGGCGGGCGGCGGGGGGCCGCTTCATCTGAACGCGCTGGTGTTGACCGAAATGTTGATCGTCATGGCGCTCGGCCTCTTCACCGTGCAGCGCCTTGAGATGTATCTGCGGGCGCGGTCGTTGCTCGAAGCGGCGCGGCTGTCGCGCGGTTAAAGCCAACGTCTGACGCGGGCCGTATAGTCGCGATAGGCCTGGCCGAATTTCGCCTCCAGATAGCGCTCCTCGCGGGAGATGACCTGCGTGCTGACGATGAACAACGCGACTGGCCATAACAGCAGCGAGGGCATGCTGTGCAGCAAGATCGCGAGCCCCAAATAGGCGATCGCCATCCCCAAATACATTGGATTGCGCGTCCGCGCATAAATGCCTGTGTCGATGATGCCGCTGGTCACGGTGGCGGGGTTGGGATTTTCGCCGTTGCGCCGGAAAAGCCCGATCGCGATGCCGATCAAGATGAAGCCGGGGAACAGGAAGATCATGCTGAGGCCCCCCGGGATGGGTAACGGGGGCAGCCCCAAGAGCAGATCGATCACCGGCCCCAGCAGCAGCCCCACGAATATGAAGGGCGGCGGAAACAATATTCCCGCGCCTCGATCGACCTCGGCCATTTCTGCCCCCTTGCAAAGCCCGGTCGCTCGTCTAGCGCTCTGGCAACCGACAAGCGAGGCGTATCATGGCTGACCCAACCCCCTGGATCGTTGCCGAAGACAATGGCGATGTGCGCAAGCACGCCCCCGCCACGCTACGCAATCGTGAAGCGATCGCGGCCGTCCTGGCCGATGTGCTGCCGGTGCGCGGCCTGATACTGGAAATCGCCAGCGGCAGCGGTGAACATTGCGGCTATTTCGCGCATATATTGTGCGGGCATGACTGGCAGCCGAGCGATCCTGATGCCAGCGCGCGCGAATCGATTGCCGCCTGGACTGCCGAACTCTCCAATGTGCGCGCACCGATTGCGATCGATGCGGCTTCGCCCGACTGGCCGATCGACGCGGCGGACGCCTTGCTGTGCATCAACATGGTGCATATCAGCCCGTGGGCCGCCACGCTGGGGCTGGTTGCTGGCGCGGCCAGGCTGCTGCCAATGCACGGGCCGCTGATCCTTTATGGTCCTTATCGCCGCCACGGCGTAGAAACCGCCCCAAGTAACGAAGGTTTTGATGAGTCCCTGCGCGCCCGCGACCCGGCATGGGGACTGCGCCATGTCGAAGATGTAACCCAGGCTGCGGAAGCACAGGGGCTGATGTTCGATCAATTGATCGAAATGCCAGCCAACAACCTCATCCTTGTCTATCGCCGGCGCTAGGATCAGACGATTGCCTGCAGCGTCTCTTCCTGGCGGCGCACATGCTCGCGCCATACGATGTAAAGACCGCTTGCGATGATGATCGGCGCACCGATCCAGGTCGCGGGCGTGGGCAGCACATTGAACAGCAGCCAGCCATAGAGCGTCGCCCAGATCAGCGACGAATAATCCATCGGCACGACGACCGACACCGGGCCAAAGCGGATGGCCCCAGTCATCGCCAGCTGGGCGACGCCGCCGACCACCCCGGCCGCTAGTAGCAGGACCCAGACGATCATCGCATGCGGCTGCCAGACAAAGGCATAGACGATGCCAAGCGGCAGCAGCGACAGCGCCGAGAACCAGAAGACGGTCGTCAAGGTGCTCTCGGTCCGGGCGATCTGGCGCAGCAGGATCGAGATGCCTGCCGTCAGCATCGCGGCAACCAGCCCGCTCAGTGCGCCGAGCAGCGGGAAATGGCTGCCGCCGGGCTGCGCGACGATCAGCACGCCGATAAAGCCGGTCACCACGGCCAGCCAGCGGTGCCACCCGGTCGGTTCGCGCAGGATCAGTGCGCCCAAAATCGTCGCGAAGATCGGCATGGTAAAGCCGATTGTCGTCGATTCGGCGAGCGGCAGCATCAGGATGCACGTGAAGGTAAACGCCATCGACACGACCCCGATCACCATGCGCAGCACATGCGCGCCAAACCGCGCCGTCTTGACTGTCGCCAGCCCGGGGCCGGCCATCAGCACCACGACCATCAGGCACGCCGCGCCAAACTGGCGGAAAAACATGATTTCCCCCAATGTTGCCCCGCGCACTTCGCACAGCTTGATCAGCGCGTTCATGCTCGCAAACAGTGCGACCGACATCAGTCGGAGCGCGACTGCGAGCAGCAGTCGATCGGTAGAAGGGGCAGCCATTGCCCCAGCCTATGCTCAACCGAGGCGACAACAACAACCCCGGGGTGACGCGGATGCAAAGTGGCGCTAATCGCTTGTCGCATGATCAAGCACGCACTCTCCGTCACCCGCGACGCCAATTTCGCCGAATGGTATCAATCCGTCATCACCGAGGCTGACCTCGCCGAGGAATCGGGCGTGCGCGGCTGCATGGTCATCCGGCCCTGGGGCTATGGCATCTGGGAACGCATCCAGCGTCTGCTTGATGATCGCATCAAGGCGACGGGGCATGAAAATTGCTACTTCCCGCTCTTCATTCCGCTCTCCTATTTCGAGAAGGAGGCCGAGCATGTCGACGGCTTCGCCAAGGAAATGGCGGTCGTTACGCATCACCGGCTGGTGAGCGACGGCAAGGGCGGGCTGATGCCCGATCCGACCGCCAAGCTGGAGGAACCGCTGGTCGTGCGGCCGACGTCCGAGACCGTCATTGGCACCGCCTTTGCCCGCTGGATCCAGTCATGGCGCGATCTCCCGGTGCTGATCAACCAATGGGCCAATGTCGTGCGCTGGGAAATGCGCACGCGGATGTTCCTGCGCACCACGGAATTCCTCTGGCAGGAGGGCCACACCGCGCACGCAACCGAGGCCGAGGCGCGCGAGGAAACATTGAAGATGCTCGAAGTCTATCGCAGCTTCGCCGAGGAGTGCGTGGCGATGCCGGTGGTGGCGGGCGAGAAGCCGGAGAATGAGCGCTTCCCCGGTGCTGTTGCGACCTATTCGATCGAGGCGATGATGCAGGATGGCAAGGCGC
>CAZXBM010000120.1:0-4869 GCA_964638495.1 uncultured Stakelama sp.
CCGGAGCTTCTCGTCGTCCACGGCGCCGTACTCACGCGCCGCCGGTGATGGTATCGACGATCCACTGCGCGCTGAACACGATGAAGATCCCGACGATCACCGTGACCAGGAGCCCGAGGCTTGCCCGACCAGTAAAAAACATGAAGCCGACGATGACGACCGCGATCACCGCAATCGTCTTGGCGAATGTCCCGGTCAGCCATGCCTTGATGTTCTCGGCCATCGAGGTGACGCCGTCTGCCGCCTGAGCATAGGCCGGATCGGTCAGCAGCAACGACACCGCCAAGACGGTGACGGCCAGCGCCAGATATTGTGTGAACGCGCGTCGGCGCGGAGTGAGCCAAACGGCGGAGGTTGTCGCATAAGCGGTCATTCGGATTGTCCTTTCTGTGAGCTGCTGGATGCACTGCCGAAGACCATCAATTTGGCCGTTTGCGCATCCGCCGATGTGTCCCAGTCAACCGTGATGGTCGGCGCTGATGCCGCTGGCGCTTGCGTGCCAAGAGCTGGTGGCGGGGCAGGGGTGGTGGGCGGGGTCGGCGCTAGGCCGTGCCGTATTGCCGGGACGACGAAAGTCGATGAGGCATAGACGCGGCCGACATAGCCATTGCCAAAGCCGCGCGAGCGGCTGCCGGTATTGTACATCGACATAGCGGTCGCGATCGCCGCTTCTGTCGACGGGCTCGAGCGGACGACGCTCAGATAGTTGCCCGACAACACGCGCGCTGCGGCGGCAAGGTTGCGGCAGGGGTCAAAAGCATCTTCTACCGAAAGCCCGAGCCATTTGAGATTGGCGCTGTTGATCTGCCCCAACCCCAGATCAATGTTATAGCCGCGGGCGATCAATCTCCGTGCGGCGGCGGCCGCCGATGCCCGGCTAGCCGGGTCAGGGGCTGCAACGCCCTTGGCGTTGATGCCGATCGCATAGGGATTGAAATGGCTTTCGGTGTGGACGACCGAAACGAGCGTTTCCGCCGCCACCGATGGCGCACATTGGTGTGCAAGCGCGACGACGGTGGCGATATCGAGGATCATCGCCGACCGCCTGGGTTCGTGGGCGCTTGTGCCACTAGCAAGCAGATCGCCTTTAAAGGCGTGGCTAAGGCGTAACGACGGCGCGGCATCTTCCTACTCCATGTCGCAGCCCCAAACAGGGCTTGGATTGCGGCATTTGAAATCTCGAAATCGCTAGCCTTTTGAACCGATTATGCCGCTCCGGGACAATCCCCCCGGTCAGGGGGGTCACGCGGTTTTCTTCTTGCGATGAGAGAAAAGCTGGGGGTGGCGCCTGTGATCACCCGGCGACGGCAAATTGATCGGTGCGTCGTGCTGACGTACACGTTGATGCTGATCGCAAAGGCTATGAGCGGCAACGCATCGGTCTGCGGGGAACGAGCTCGAACCCCTACCGCTTGTTCTGCCACCACGGTTCGTTGATAAAATTACCGCATCAAAATGGAGCGGTCTGATCCGCGCGCGGTCAGATCAAGGCGTCGATGTTCAGATGGCCGTCACGTACTGCCCGCAAGACCAACTGGGTTCGCCTGCGAACACCGTAGCGACGGCGGGCAGCCTCAACATATTCGTGAACCGTGTCGCGGCCGAGGCCAAGGATCTGCGCGCACTCCCAATCGCTTTTGCCCTGCGCGACCAACGCAATACACTCAATCTGGCGGGGGCTGAGCGCCACTGGCGCATACACCTGGCGATCGTCGCCAAGGATCGATCGTCCGCGATCGAAGGCCACAGTGCCGATGAGACGAGCCACCAACACCTCGTCGCTCGTCACTTCGTCGGCGCCCGATCGAGACACCGTAAACATCGCCTCTGGCTCATCGCTGACGCGGATCGGCATCGTGAAACCTGCGTCTAGGCCATGAGCGCGGCCCCGCTCGAGAATCGTGGCCTGCCGTGGGCTCACCGTGATGAAATCCTCGATCCGGTCCCACGTCAAACCTGAAGGTGACCTTGCACAGGCGGCGTGGACTGGATCGTCCAGATAAAGTCGATCTTCGATTATTTCCTCTACCCACGCTTCCGGATAGGTCGTCAGCAACAGGGCCTTGCTGCTGCGCCTGGCCAAATCGACATTGTGGACCAAGGCAAACCACCGGAAGCCAGATTCTTTGACGATGTCATCGACTAGCGCCGACAATTGATCGAGCGTCTCTGCGTGCTTTGAGCGTTGCTCGAATTCGCTGATCGCGGCCAGCTGCCCGTTGTCGGAAACGTTTGCCATGACGGCGATCTTGGGTCGAGGAATCAGTCGATCCACCCCCACGCCGTTGAACAGGAGCAAAAATACGGCGAACTGCGACCGGTTCTCAACTCCTCCGGCCGGCGGCACGACTGACCGCATCTCAACGACTTATGGGATCCTGGTAGCTCGCGCGCGGTGCGGCAACCCGTCACCGCGCCAGCAGAAGCTTGAGGCCCGGCACGTCGATACGTGCCCATTGCTGATCTGCCGTAACAACGGGCAACCCTTCGGCGATCGCCAGGGCGATGCAGGTTCGATCACCGAGGCCGCTGCCGAATTCTTTGGTGACTGGGTAGAGCTTGGCTGCGGCAATGGCGTCGGTTCGGCCGTGCGGACGCACCTCAAGATGCAGTGCGTCCAGCATCGCCAGCGCCGCATCGATGGGCACGTCACGGCGGAGTAGGCCCTTGATCACTTCCTGCAAATTGACCGCCGAAATGAGCCCGTCACCAATATACTGCGCGACAATATCGCCGCCCGGCTCATCGCGTAGGAGCGCCAATATCGCCGAGGCGTCAAAAACGACCGCTGCCATGCCTAGTCGAGGTCTTCGCGTGCCGTTTCGGCCCGGCGCTCGGCGATGAAGTCATCAACCGGAAGGTCGTTCGTCGCGTGCTGGCGGTACAGGTCCTGAGCGCGTTTGATGCTCTGATGTATCGATGTCAGCTTTACATTGTCGCCGTCGATCGACAGCACCACAACCCCCGCACCTGTGACGCCAAGCGCTTTGCGCGCCGAGCGCGGCAGAACCATGCGGCCATTCTCCGCAATCCGGATGTCCATAGTTTCGTGCACGAATGACACCTCATTCAAAATGGCATGAACGTACTTATGCCAGATTATAGAAAATGTCGATGCCTATGACGTGACCACCGGCTCGTCGAAGTGCCGGCGAAACCGACGTTGAAAGTCGACAGCGTATCGATCCCATGAAAGAGGCGCTTTGCGGGCTGAGCACCGAGCGTTCCACTGCTGCACACGGCATCAATCAGTCGATCCGATAATATATCTTATGTTAAATATATCAATAACTTATGCTGCTTTCCCAAGCGCACGCTTAACAGAGGGCGCAATCGTATAGACCGCTTCGCGACCGGCTCCGCGGTTTTCGTGGTCGACCCGGTAGCCTTGATAGTGCCGATGCAGCAGTCCAGCACGAACCAGATCCGACACGGCACGGCTGACGTTAGTGCGGCCAGAATGACGAAGCCTCGTACGCACCTCGTCAGCAATCATCTGCTTTGCGCAAGTTACATCGGTCGGTAGCGCGCCCCTGCCGCTCAGATCCGCGCGGACCTGCTCGACCACGGCAAGCCGGCGCGCATCGCGTTGCGCCATCGGCATCAGGGCGTCGCTCAGCCAGTCCCTGACCGGGATCGCGCGCGCGCCTTCGCGGATATAGGGTCCGGCACTGTCGGACTCGCCTGCAGCGCGAGCGATGAGGTTCAGCACCATGAAGGTATATCGCGGACGCGCCGAAATGCGGGCCAGCCGCTCCAAGACCGAAGGCAGATCGAGATCGTTATCCCTTCCGCCGGATGATGGACCAGATTGCCCTGGGGCCCTCTTTGTCAATTTGCGAGACGTGACCGGCCCAGCGCTCAATTTGCTAGCGTCGGCGACAACGTTCTTCGCGAAGAGGTCGGGCTGGAACATGGAACATTACAAGCACAGCCGTACTCATTTGTGAATCCACTACCTGCAACATCCCGATTTTTAGCCACTCGTGACACTTTACCGAACGTCGCAGGTAAAGTGTCACCCGTGGGTTTTCCCGGCCGCCGATGCCGCCCCAGTTTAGCTGCCTGAGCCCTGCATTCCCGCTCGGGATCGACCAGGCCTTGGTGTAATGGCGTTGCCTGCGCGGCCGATGATCGGCGCGCAAAGTCGGACAAACGCATGGCGCGCAAGCATTCGAAACACGGTTCATACGAAGACCACAAGCGCGACGATGAGCCGCCGGCGACTGTAGCGCCTTGCTGGCTATGCGGTCGGCCTACTGGCAAAACCGTCATCTGGCACCATCCTGTGCCGAAAAGTCGGGGCGGCCGTGATATCGTGCCGATGCACCCCATCTGTCAGCAGACAGTGACAGCGAATTTCACCAATTCCGAACTCGAGCGCCACGGCATGGATGTAGCGGCTCTGCTGGCCAATCCCGCCATCCGCAAATTCGTTGATTGGGTCGCCAAAAAGGACCCCGACTTTACCGCCACAACCACCAAGAAACAGCGCTAGTCCGACTGCGCCTTCATGCCCCAAACGCGCCCAATCAAATCGAGCTTATCACCGCCTGTAAGTACGCGCTCGTTTAGGTGCAGCAAACAGCCGCTATCACAGGTCTCGAACCCGTCAGCTAAACTAAAGGTATGATGAATTGCCTGTCCGCCTATAACCCTCTGCGCTGTCGGCCAGGTGGCTTCGACTGGCGGGTTTGGCGCGGATCGCGGCTCAGCTAAGGACGGCCATGGACTTTGATCAACTGCTCATCCATTTGTTCGGCACGGACGAGATTGCCGACCTTGCCCCTGAACAGCTCGCCGAAGGCATCGACGGGGTTTGAGTAGCAACGGAACAGAAAACCTACATAAGCCAAGCAGCCGCTTATC
>CAZXBM010000121.1:0-4504 GCA_964638495.1 uncultured Stakelama sp.
GGTCGGCACGCCACCGACGCCTGCGGGCACGACGATCTCGCCGCTGGTCGCGCGCGTCACATTGGCGCTGCCCGCGCCGACCTTCATCGTGGTGATTCCCAGCCGCGCCTGCGCCTCGCGAGTCAACGTCAGCCGCAGCAAATCGCTCTCATGCGCAACGGCTTCGGCCTTGGCCGGTGCGGGAGGCGCGGCACTCGGCTTGCTGCCACAGGCCGTCAACAGGCATGCCGGAACTAAGATCAGGAGCGGGCGCGACAGCGGCATCACCGTTGCCTAGCCGCTGATGATTGGGACCAGCTTGGCGCGACTATACGATATCCCAATGTTAGACTTAGACAACGTCGCGAGCGCTAAGGAAACTTGTGTGCCGAATAGCCGCTATCCTCGGTCCGCGGTTCCTAAGCGGCCAGTCCGATATCGGCCCAGTCTTGGCTGTTCCGACCCCTGTAATCGACGCCGTGGAATGACCGGTCCCGCCGGAAGCCGCCGTTCACATCCTTAGACGGCAACGGCAGAAAAGTCCCATCAACACGCGTTTTGCCGTTGCCGCATGAACGCTGATCGCCATCGGTCACGTGGTCGTTTCCCAAACCGTATCGGCCGATCGGTCGGTCGTTGGTAACCGGGTAGCATTCCTCTCTGCCGCTGGTTCGCAGTCGATTTCGCCGCGATCATGCTGTGTCGGATGCCCGAGGAACCCACCTTCTGCGTTGGCAGCCAATCGGCTTGAAACTGCCACGGCGTGGTTGGCGGCCGGTCTCCACAGTGTCCTCAGCCGAAGCCGGAGGCAATCCAGTTGATCAGTAGCTGGTTGTTGCCCGGAGGTTGGCAGGACGTGGGGGAGTTGGCGACCGTGACCCGAACTCCCGGGCGCCGACACAGGCGAGCATCGATTTCCATACTGCATAGTTTCCCGTCGTCGTGACGGCACAAAGAGATAATCCCTTCTCTTTCACCTGACCCCTAAGTCGGCCGTCCGGCGCCTCCAACCCGCGATCCTACGGGCCGAGTTGCCGTGTTCCACGGCTGCCCGCACCACCCCTTGTCTCGAGGTTCCCCTTTCGCGCTCGCGCGCTGCGGTGGAGGCACCGTCCTGGCCGCCTTCTTCGGGGATCAGTCGAAGGGATCATCCCTCGGCCGACAGATAAGGAAACCTCGACATGCAGAACATCGTCATCCTCGCCGGCAACGTCGGCGCCACCCCGGAAGCCCGCACCACGCAGGGCGGCACCAAGATTACCCACTTCTCCCTAGCCACCTCACGGCCCAAGCGCGACAGCGACGGCAAGGTCATCAAGGATCGCGACGGCTACCGCGTCGAGGACACCGAGTGGCACCGGATCACCTGCTTCAACGGCGTCGGCAAGACCGTCGAGGAGTATGTCGCCAAGGGCATGAAGGTCATGGTCCGCGGCCGCATCCACTACACCAGCTGGACCGACCAGGGCGACGTCAAGCGCTACGGCACCGAGATCATCGCCGACGAGGTCACCTTCCTCACCCGCGCGCGCCAGGCATCGGAACAGTCGGGCAACGGCAACGACACGACCGAAGACGACGACATCCCCTTCTGAGGCGGGATGGCCCGGTGGCGACAGCCACCGGGCCTTTTCGCATGTTCGCGGCCGGATTTCTCAATGCGAACTCGACAGGGTGCCAGGGAGTGGCCTCGCTAGCATGCCGCAATGTCACGTTCGGATCGGCAGTAGCGAAGCGCTCGGGCGCATTGCTAAGTGATAGCATTTCTGCCATCTTGCTATCAACAATTTCAATCACCGCGGGAGTGCTATCAACCATGGCTGCCGTCACAATCCGCAACCTGTCCGATGAGACATACCGCGCCTTGAAGGTGAGAGCGGCAAATCACGGTCGCAGCGCTGAGGCCGAAATGCGCGAAATCCTCGAGCTGGCCGCGCGGCCGACAGATCGTGTCAGGCTGGGATCTTTGCTGGCCGCCATCGGCCGCGAGGCTATTATGAGCGATGCAGAAGCAGAGCATTTCGCGCAGCTACGGGACAAGACGCCCGCCGCGCCGATGCGCTTCGAGTGATCCTGCTCGACACCAACCTGATATCCGAGGCTTGGAAGCCCCTGCCCGATCCGCGTGTCCTGGCATGGATCGATGCTCAAGCGATCGACACGCTTTACCTTTCGGCTGTAACCGTCGCCGAGCTTCGTTTCGGCATTGCCGCCATGCCGGTCGGCAAGCGACGCGACACGCTCGATCTGCGGTTGGAGCAGGACGTATTGCCCCTGTTCGATAATCGCATCCTGCCGTTCGACCTGGGCGCATCGCGGGCTTTTGCCCAAGTGATGGTCTTGGCGAAGGAGGCAGGAAGAGCGATTGCAACGGCCGATGGCTATATCGCTGCCACTGCGGCCGCACATGGCCTGATGGTTGCCACCCGCGACACGAGCCCGTTCGAAGCCGCCGGGCTGGGCGTCATCAATCCCTGGAACACAGCGCTCTGATTTCGCGCCATCGTCAAGCGCGGCGCACTGCGTGTTCCAGCTTCTTCTGGCGCTGACCAAGCTTCATCGCAGGGTTCGTCAATGATGCCCCTGAGAGGCGGACATGCCTCAGCGCGCGGTAAGCGCTGATCCGGGCCGGGCTCCGTCAACACAGGGGAGCATCGTTCCGACCAACCCGGCAGCTTCACCCGCTCTTTGAGGCGCAATCCTTGGTCGCTCCCGCGGCCTCATACGATCGACCCGTAAAGGGTCCGTACGCTCGCGCTACGGCCTTTTGCCGTGCCGCCAAAAGATGATCGCGGCCACGAGATCGACACTTCGGGCGCCAGTCGAGCGGGATGAACCCGCCGGCTTAGCCAAGGAGCCTCGATATGTTCACCGACATTTGGACCGCCCGCCGCAGCGCACTCAGCCTCTCGAAGAACCTCATGGTGGCAACAATGGTCATCGCCATCGGAACCCAGTTTGCCGTCATCACCGCAGACGATTGCGACGGCGACGTTTCGATCGTCAACGAATATGATCCCTTCGCCTGACCTCAAGGCGGGGGCTTCGCCCCCGCCCCTTCTCGTTTGAGCCCTTCGAAAATGTAACCGACCAAGCCAGCGCGCATTTTATCAACTCGACGCTTTCGGGAACGCATTGTCGAACATATCTTCGTGGGGGAAGCGCTGCGGCGGCTCTGGCAGTTGGGCGTGCCCTGCGTCGAGGTGCTGCGATCCGAGTTCGATGCCGGCGGCGAGCCCCAAGTAATGGGGTATCGCAACGCCACGCGGCATATCCAGTTCAAGACCAAGACGGTGGGCGGCAAGACCGACGCCGTAAAGATCAACGCCAAGCTAATGGACACGCCGAGCGGGTGTGTCCTGTGGATCGTCGTGACGCCAGACCTCGTATTCGACCATTATCTCTGGTTCGGGGGTGAGCCGGGTGAACCGCTGCCCGATATCAGCGCGAACATGATCGCCAAACACAGCAAGGGGACGTCGTTGGGCAAGAAAAACGAACGTCCGATGCACCGGATGATCGCAAAGGGGAAATTCGAGAGGATCCTGGCGCTCGACCTGATCCTGGGCAAGTTGTTCGGGCAATTGCCTTAAGGGCGTTCGGGCACCGGCTGCGCCGGACCGGGCTCTAGGCTGGTGCCCCGAGCCCCGTGCCGGGTCTCGGCCCTACGGGTAACGATCCCTCGCTGAAAAGGTATTCGCGCCTACTGCGCGACCGCCAGCCGGACGAGCGCCTCGGCGGTGACCGGCGCCGGACCTTCGGCGAGCGTCTCCTTCAACGCTTCGTCACCGAGCAGCACGCGCCACGGCGCGCCGTACGTGCGGGATGCGAGATAGAAGACCGCGCCGTCACAAGCGACCATTCGGCACCTTTCTTGGGCATCGATCAGCGACCATCCAGCCCCGTGCCGCGCGACGAGGTCCACCGGATCGACCCGCATCAGGGCTCCGCACCGCCGGCATTGGCTGCGGACAAGGATGTTGCGTCGCTGCATGGCGCCGACGGTTCTCACCCAGATCGGCCAGAGGGTGTGGAGCGCGGCGGTCATCACAAGCGGACGATAGTCTTTCTGCACAGCACCGGTCCAGCAATGCCGAACGGCCCGGCGATAGCCTGACGTTCAAGGTCGCCGAATGGATGGGGTCATCACCATGCCCGGTTCTTGCCGAGGCGTAGGCTCGCGCAAACCCGTGACCGGGTTTCTCCTCTGCGTTTCGACCCTGCGGGTGCGCGCGCCCACTGTGCCCCGGCGCGCCGGTCCTTGTTGAAAGACCCCGATCGGCGGGGTTTGGAACAGTAGAGGATATCCGCTTATGTCCGACAACCAAGCTGCCCCTGCCCCAGCGGCGCATCGCACTTCCACCATCGCGCATTTGAACGACGTGCTTCGTCAGCATCTCACCCAGCCCGGCCACAATCGGGTCGTTATGACCATCGGCGTCCAGGACTTGATCGGCGACGTCAGCCTCTTTCGCAACTTTCGTGCCCAGGCCGAATTGCTGCGGAGCATCCGCGACTATGACGC
>CAZXBM010000122.1:0-4415 GCA_964638495.1 uncultured Stakelama sp.
TCGGCCGTCGAGAATAGGTCGGTCATGGGGGTCTCCTGGATCGGCCGCCCAAACGAGGGCATCGCGTGGATGGTACGCCAAACAACGCTAAGGGAGAACAAACAGGGTTCGGTGTCAGCCAGGCAGGATTTGAAGCATGGGGTAGCGTGCCAGCCATCGTTTATCTGCTAGCCTCTGCTGGAATATATGATGCTTTTCGGAAGCAAAGCGAGGGGTCGGTCTCAAGCGCATCGTGAACAGGTCGTCGAGACCAAAGGGTGCCAGAACCTCGAGATTTCCATTATCGCCAATGCGGACAGCGGTGGCTGTCGCCGTTTCTGGCCAATTGCACATTGCATCGGCGACAGAGATGTATGGCTGATCGCCGTTGCGCAAATGCATCCGTGCCTGATTTTTCACTGACCAGTCGAGCGCTGGTAAGCAGACCTTTAGTTTCTGCTCGATACTCACGTCGGTTTCATAAGCCAGCTCGCAACCATCAAACCAGATGACGTCGATATCGTTGGCGACTTCGGAATCGGCATAGCCGTGAAGATGATCCCATACTGCATTGCGAACGAAGCCGGCGCCAATCCAGCCATCGTTGAGATGTAGGATACGGACAGCGTCCAACGCTTCCATCCTCCAGCGATCCTGGGACAACAGCATTGTCAGTTCCGCAATATATTGCATGCCGTTCAAGCGGGTCGCTCCACGCCCATCCGGCGCATTTCGCGATAGATGGTCGACCGGCCAATGCCGAGTTGCCGAGCTGCCTCTGTCGGCGAGATACGGGCTTCGACCAGTTTGATGGCCGCATCCACCTTGGACATGTCGAGCGGCTGACGGCCAGGCTGCTTGCCCTTGGCGCGCGCGGCTGCGATGCCGTCCCGGGTCCGTTCGGAGATCAGCCGCCGCTCGAAATGGGCAATCGCTCCGAACACGTGGAAGATGAGTTCCCCAGCGGCTGACGATGTGTCGATCTTTTCCTCAAGGCTCAGGAGCGCGATGCCCTGGCCGCGCAGCGTCTCGACCGCGGCAAGCAATTCGGCCAGTGAGCGCCCGAGCCGATCGAGGCGGACCACCGCCAGCGTATCGCCTTTGCGAGCATAAGCGATCAGCTCGGCCAGACCGGGGCGCTCCATGCTCTTGCCCGACATGACGTCGGTAAACACCTTGATGGCGCCGGCCTTCTCCAGACGCATGGTCTGGCCGGCTACGTCCTGATCGCCGGTGCTGACGCGGGCATAGCCCAGAATATCGCCCATGCCGCGCGTCTCCCAAACGGTCGTTCTGTGGACGCTATGAAGGGCGACCGCTTCGCCCCATCTATATCCGTCCACATACTATGTCTCTTTACTCACGGCTGTCCATAGGAACAAATGACCTTTTGTGGACGGGAATCGGCATGACGAAGCGCAAGCATCAGCTCCTGACCGAAAGCGAGCGCGATCAGATCCTCGCTATCCCGACCGATCGTGACCATCTGGCCCGACTCTATACCTTCGAGCCTGCGGACATCGAGATCATCGGCGCACGACGGGAGCGACGGAATCAGTTGGGCGTGGCGCTGCAACTCGCGCTCTTGCGCCACCCGGGCATCACACTGGCGCAGTTGATACAGGACAGGGGAGCAATACCTCATGATCTCGCCGCCTTCGTCGCGGAGCAGCTTGGTCTTCATGTAACAGACCTGGCCAACTATGCGGCGCGGGATCAGACGATGACGGACCATGCCCGTGAGCTGGCGGCGCGTTTGGGTCTTCGGGGGCCGACCCGCGCGGATATTCCCTTCATGATCGAAGCAGCCGCGAAGATGGCGTGGGCGACCGACAAGGGGATGACGATTGCGACCGGCGTTGTATCTGCCCTGCGCGAGGCCCGAATTCTGCTGCCGTCCATCTCCACCATCGAACGAGCCAGCAGCGCGGGACGCGCACGTGCCCGCAAGCAGGCAGCCTACAGCCTGACCGCCGATCTCAGCGCCGAACAGGTCCACGCTATTGACCAACTCTTTGACGACGCCGGCGGCATGAGCCAGCTCGCCTCGCTCAAGACCATTCCCATCGCGGTCAGGCCTGATCATATCCGCCAGATTCTCGACCGCCTGCGGCAAGTGCGGAATATCGGCATCTCTCCGGACGTGGCTGGCCGCATCCATGCGGACCGATTTCGGCAATATGTCAGGGAAGGCCGCGCTTCGCCTGCCTATATGATCGAGCGATATATCCCCTCCCGCCGACGCGCCACGCTTGTCGCCTTCCTGCTCGACCTCGAGGAACGACTGACCGACAGCGCCCTGGAAATGGCGGACAAGCTGATCGGCAGCATCTTCACCCGCGCGAAGAACGCCCAGGCGCGCAGCTATGCCACCACGTCGAAGAACGTGGCGCGGCTGATGCTGATCTTTCGCAGGACGATCGACGCGCTCACCGATGCGGTCGATACCGGCGAAGATCCGATAGAGGCCCTGGACGCATCGGTCGGGTGGAACACCCTCCTGAAGGCGAGGCCGGAAGTAGCGACGATCGCGGAAACCGCCAGCCTTGATCCGCTGACGGTCGCGGCCGACCGTTACGCGACGTTGCGCAAGTTCGCCCCTGACCTGCTTGATGCGCTCCAATTCAGGGCCGGAAAGGGTAGCGCGAAAACGATCGCTGCCATCGAAATGCTGCGCGACCTCAACAAGTCGGGCAAACGCGATCTGCCTGCCGACCCTCCGATGCCCTTCCGCAAGGAATGGCGGAAAGTTGTCGTGTGCGATGACGGCAAGATCAACCGGCGGCTCTGGGAAATCGCGACGATCGCGCATCTGCGCAACAAGCTGCGTTCCGGCGATGTCTGGGTAGAGCGATCGGCGGGATACCGCCGGTTCGACAGCTACCTGCTCAGCGAACCGAAGGCGAAGCCGATCGTATCGGCTCTCGGCCTGCCACCCACAGCCGGCGAATGGCTCGAACAACGGGGCCGCGAAATGGACTGGCGGCTGAAGAAATTTGCCCAGCGCCTTAAGCGTGATGCTCTGGAGGGTGTGCGATACCGCGACGACCGCCTCCAAATATCCCCCGTTCGCACGATAGTGACGCCCGACGCCGAAGCTCTGGCCGATCGGCTCGACGCGATGATGCCGCGCATCCGTATCACCGAGCTGCTGCATGAGGTGGCGCAGGAAACCGGCTTTCTCGCGGCGTTCACCAACCTGCGCACCGGCGAGCCGTGTCCCAATGAAAACGCGCTGCTCGCCACTATCCTAGCCGACGCTACCAATCTCGGCCTGTCGCGCATGGCCGCTGCGAGCCAGGGCGTTACGCGCGATCAGCTCCTGTGGACCCATGACGCCTATATCCGCGACGACAGCTACGGCGCGGCGCTGGCAGTCCTCATCAACGCGCATCACCGCCTGCCATTCTCGCGAATATGGGGCGACGGCACCACGTCCAGTTCCGATGGCCAGTTCTTCAGGGGCGCGAAGCGCGGTGCATCGGGGGGCGATATCAACGCCCGCTATGGGGTCGATCATGGCTTCAGCTTTTACACTCATGTTTCCGATCAGCGCGCGCCCTATCACATCAACGTGATCTCAGCGGCGACGCATGAGGCGCCCTATGTCCTCGACGGCCTCACGAGCCACGGCACCGATCTGAAAATCGTCGAGCACTACACCGACACCGGCGGGGCGACCGATCATGTCTTCGCCCTGTGCGCGATGCTGGGTTTCCGCTTCTGCCCGCGCCTTCGCGACTTTCCGGACAGGCGGCTCACGCCGATTGCGCCGGTCACGGCCTATCCTTCCATTGCCCCGCTGTTGGGCAAGCGTATCCGCACCGACATCATCGGTGAACAATGGGACGATGTGCTACGCCTCGTTGGTTCGATCAAGTCCGGCCATGTCGCGCCATCGGTCATGCTGCGAAAGCTCGCCGCCTATGAGCGGCAAAACCAGCTCGACGTCGCGCTACAGGAAATTGGCAAGATCGAGCGGACCCTGTTCATGCTGGACTGGCTGGAAAATCCCAATCTGCGCCGGCGATGCCATGCCGGTCTTAACAACAGCGAACAGCGCCATGCCCTGACGCAGGCGATCTACACATTTCGTCAGGGCCGCATCATCGATCGCAGTCATGAAGCGCAGCAATATCGGGCATCCGGCCTCAATCTCGTCATCGCCGCAATCGTCTACTGGAACACGATCTACATGGACGCCGCCGCTCAACATCTTCGATCAGCAGCGGTCCCGCTCCCCGATGATCTGCTTGTCCATACCTCCCCGGTTGGCTGGGAGCATATTGCCTTTTCCGGCGATTTCCTCTGGGATCGCGCCGCCGCTTCCGCTGGCCGAAAGGCCCTTAATCTGCCCCTGGATAGCCGCGTCGCCTAAGCGTTCGCTTATTGTTCGCGCTTAGCGTTGTTTAGCGTACCATCCACGCTATGCCCTC
>CAZXBM010000123.1:0-4303 GCA_964638495.1 uncultured Stakelama sp.
GAAAACTGAATCAGGACTTTATCACGATCGCAAGAGGGAGTTTTTCAACAGAATAAGGACGCGAAGCCGCCTGGCGGTTCTCGACCCAGACATTGCCGTTCGTCGGCTCCATCATCGCCGCCGAAACCCGACGGGCAGCTTTCTTAGTCGCAGCGGATCGCCCGGTCGATATCGACCCCATTGGCCTGATCGTTCGCAGCAATTTGCTTTGGGTAACGCAGACTTAAAAAGCAGTTCATTGTGCGATTTTGGCTGATACCACGCGCCGAACTGGAGCGATAAAGCGTCGCAGCGGCTAAAGGACATGACGGTGCGGACCATCTTCCCGCGTCGCCACTTCAGCTCAGTTGCCGCTGACCTTGCTATAGTCCGGAAATGTCGGACGAGCTGGCACGGGAACGGGTGATTTCGCCAATGCCTCCATCGCGAGCGCGACGGCAGTGTCGAGTTGCGGGTCCTTGCCCTGGGCGACGAGTTTCGGGTCCTGATCGACAATGTAATCAGCTTCTACGCCCTTGTTCTCAACGTCCCAATCGCGCTTGGGGCTGAAGAAGCCAACCGAGGGGCTGGTGACTGAACCGCCATCGATCAGCGGCGGGATCGAACCGATGCCGACAAGCCCGCCCCAGGTGCGCTTGCCCACCAGTGGCCCAAGCCCGCGGTCGCGAAACAGCCAGGGCATCATATCCCCACCCGAGGCCGAGACTTCGTTCACCACCATTACCTTGGGGCCGTTGATCGATGCCGCTGGGGTGCGATCGATCGCGCCATAGCGCGGGTACCAATAGTTGGTCGTCTTGCGCGCGAGCACCTCGATCACATAATCGGCCGCCTGCCCGCCGCCATTGAAGCGATCATCGAGGATGACGCCCGATTTGTCGGTTTGTGCGAAAAAATAGCGGTTGAAGCTGGTGAAGCCGCCATTGCCGGTATCGGGCATGTAGACGTAGGCGAGCTTGCCTCCAGAAAGCTGCGAAACGCGGCGCTGGTTGCCGTCGATCCAATCGAGGTTGCGCAGCCGCGCCTCGCTGGCGATTGGCACAACCGTGACGTTGCGTGCAGCACCACCGGAGCCGGGCGCGATGCCGATCACCACCGCTTGCCCGGCCATCCCCTCGAGCGGCTGCTGGATGTCGATATCGGCGGTCAATTCGGCGCCGTTGATGCTGGTGATGCAATCACCCGCTGCGATACTAAGCCCTGGCTGCGCGAGCGGGGCCTTAGCCTCGGGCGACCAGGACCCGCCGTCATAGATTTTGGCGATGCAATAGCGATTGTTGCTGACGGTATAGTCCGCTCCCAGCAGGCCGCCCGGCACCCGGCGCGCGGCGGGGATCGCCCCGCCCGATCCGCGCAAATGGCCTACCGAAAGGCCGGTCAGCATTTCCTGGAATACATAGTTGAGATCGGATCGCGACTGGACCCCAGCGAGATAGGGAAGCAGCCGTTTTTCGGCGGCGTCCATGTCATACCCATGGAAATTGGGGGCGTAGAAATAGGCCCGCTGAACGCGCCAAACTTCACGGTACATCTGTGCCCATTCGGCGGGCGGATCGATGCGGGCGGACAAAGGGCCAAGCCGGAGCGTGGTATCAGGATCGCCCGGTTTGACCGGCTTGTCTGCCGGGGCGACGACATAAATCGGCTGCGGCGCGCGACTGCCCGGCGCGGGAGGGGGGGCGCCGGGTGGCGCGAAGGCGACTAGTATCATCTCCGCATCGGCGCTGACTTCATAGCGCAAAACCTTTTCGGCCAGCGTCGCGGCCTTCTTGTCGTCGAGCGTCCAGCGTTTGAGCGTCGCTGCGGCGGGATTGTCGTTGTCCGCCCCGTTCGACTCGGCAGCGGCGAGCACGTAGAGCGATCCTGCCTTCCCTGCTTGAAGGTCACGGTAATCGGCAGCAGGCAGCGGCATCGCGACGATTCGCCGGGCGATGGCATCGGTGCTCAGCCCGGCGAGATCGACCACGGTCGTGACGGGCTTAGGTGCTGCGGGTTTCGATTTTTCCTTGCCTTCACCGGCGGGCTTGGCGGGGGCGGCCCCGGCGACTTTTTCATCATTCGTCTCTGGTGCGATCGGCGACGGCGTCGCGCGGGCGAGCGAGAGCGCGTAAACGGAGGACGTTGGCTGGTAGAGATTGCTCGTCATATCGAGCCCGTGGCGCGTGGCGCCGGCGTTGTTGCTCGCTAGGAAGTAGAGATATTTACCCCCTCGGTCGAAGGCGGGGAAACTGGCATTGGCCATCGCATCGGTGAGTTGTGTGCTCTGTCCCGTGGCGAGGGAGTGGAGCATCAGCACCTGGAAATGATTCGGAACGGTCCGCGGGAAGGCCAGCCACGCCGAATCAGGCGACCATGCCATCCCTTCGGGCTGCGCAGCAAAGCCGCCGAATACATCGGGCTCGCCCGCGCGCGACAGGCGGCCGCTGGTCAGATCGAGCACCCAAGTGTTGAGCCGGTTGTCGCGAAACGCGATCTTCTTCGAATCGGGCGCCCAGAGCGGATCGAAATAATAGGCCGGTTCGGCCGCCAACTTGAACTTGCGCACTGCGCCCTTGCCAGCATCACTCGCCCCTGTCTGCCCGGCGACGTGCAGCGCGTATAGCCCGCCCTCATCGGAGAAATAAGCGATTGACTGGCCATCTGGACTCCACACCGGGGTGCGCTCCATCGTGCCCGCGCTATTGGAAATGTTGCGGATCATGCCTTCCTTGACTGGCACCGACAGGATTTCGCCGTGCGCCTCCACCACCGCACGCACGCCGGTAGGCGATAGGCGGACGCTCAGCACTTCATCTGCCACACTGGCGACGCGCGGCCGCACATCGGGCATGTCGCCATCGACGGTGATCGCGAGCCGCTGTGGCGCGCTGCCCGGCACGAGCGTGTACAACTCGCCCAGCCGATCGAACGCGAGCGTGGTCCCATCGGTTGTCAGCGACCGAATGTCTGACGGCCCGGGATTGCGATACACCTCCGCCACCGCCTTGGTCACCGGATCATAGACATACACGCCGATCGGCCCGCCGCGCCCCGACAGGAAATAAAGCTTGCCGCCGAGCCACGTGGGAGAGAAATCCGCCGCCTCGGTATGCGGCACCTGGACGCTATCGAGGCCGTTCAGCGTCGTGATCGAGATGCTGCCAGCGCGCCCGCCGCGATAATTGCCCCACGCGACATAGCTGGTGAAATCAGCCGAAAATGCGGGCGCGAGCGGGTTATAAGCGATCGACCCGCCATCGGCGGAAAGCTGGCCCGAAAATGCCATCGGCAGCGGCAACGCCTTCGGCACGCCGCCGCTGGCGGGTATTTCAAAAATCTGGGTGTACCGGCTCGCGCTGCTGCGGTTGGAGCGGAACAGGATACGCTTGCCATCGGGCGACCACGCCACTGCCGCATCGGCCCCTGGATGCCACGTCATCCGCCGTGGCACGCCGCCCGTCACGGGAATCGTATAGACATCGACGTTGCCGTCATACTCGCCGGTAAACGCGATCGTGCGGCCATCGGGGGAGAAGATCGGCGCACTTTCGATGCCCACGCCGGTCGTCAGCCGCGTTGCGGCACCGCCGGTTCTCGGGGCGGTCCACAGGTCGCCTGCGTTGACGAAGGCGATCCGATCGGCGCTGAGCGACGGCTGTTGCAGGATGCGCGGTGCTGCCTGTTGCGCGATCGCGGGGGTTGCAACGGCAAACAGCGCAAATGGCACGATCGATGACAGCTTCATTGAGCACTCCCCCGGAAAAGCGCAGCCTATCTGGCATTGGCCCAACATCAAGCCATGATTGGCCGATCCGATGGTTCAGCCGCGCGCCGATTGTGGCCTGAAGGAGAGTCCAGGGCGAACTGGCCGCTGGTGCCGACGATTTTCATCTGCACCTGGTCGAGCCCCGGCAAGTGAGAGTGTCTTGGCAATATGGCTTTTGAGGCGGCTCTCTGATTGTCATTAAAGCTTGTCAGCATCGAAGTAATCCTGTCACTCGATCTCAAGGCGTGTCAAATTGAGCTGCGATTGCTCAACCAACGGCTAATTTCAACAAGCTGAAAATGGGCCCTGACCGGCAGCGGCTGGAGCGACAACGGTCATTCTTCATTCGCAAACACCGACCGTCAGCTATTCGAAGCTCGTTGCCCAAAAGCCGTCTGATCGAATTGTATCATGTGCTGACCTTCATGGGCGCGCAACAGCGAGCGCGCATGAGCGGCGGGTTTTAGAGGCACAGATCGACGCGCTGAACGGCGACAATCAGGGCGTATTCTGTTGAAGAAGTCGCTGCTCGAGCTGGCTGAGGATGGTGGTCAACGG
>CAZXBM010000124.1:0-4247 GCA_964638495.1 uncultured Stakelama sp.
AACAATGCCCCGCATTGTTTAGGCCATGCCGGGGGCATGGCCGACCCCGAACTCCCTCAAGGGAGAGGGAAGCAGCAACCAAACTGGATATAGAAAATGCCCGGCAAATATTACGACGAATGGCTAATCGGCGAAACCATCGAACACCCCTTACGCCGCACGGTGACCGAGACCGACAATCTGCTCTGGTCTACGATGACGCATAATCCGCAGCCGCTGCACCTCGATGCAGAGGCCGCGCGCGCGAGCGAGTTCGGGCAGATCCTCGTCAATGGCACCTTCACCTTCAGCCTGATGGTGGGCATCACGGTCGCCGAAACGACGATGGGCACGCTTGTGGCGAACCTGGGTTATGACAAGCTGGTCATGCCCAAGCCGGTCTTCATCGGCGACACGCTGCACGCGACCAGCGACGTCACAGAGCTGCGCGAGAGCAAATCGCGCGCCGATGCCGGGCTGGTGACGTGGCGGCACCGGATGATCAACCAGCGCGGCGAGGTGGTGTGCGAGTGTTTGCGGACGGCGTTGTTGAAGAAGGCGCCCATCAAAAATTAGGTCGTCATTGCGAGCGCAGCGACGCAAACCAGTGTCCCACGCGCGGCGCTGGATTGCTTCGCTGCGCTCGCAATGACGACCGGGTGCTCAGACGGTAAAGCTCTCGCCGCACCCGCATGCGCCCTTGGCGTTGGGGTTCTCGAAGGTGAAGCCGGCGGCGAAATCATCCTCGACCCAGTCCATCTTGCTGCCGACCAGGTACAGGATCGATCCGCCATCGACGAACAACGTGCCGCCGGGGGTGTCGATCCGCTCGTCAAAGGGTTTCGCGTCATTCACATAATCGACCGAATAGGCCAAGCCTGAGCATCCCCGTCGCGGCGTGGAGAGCTTCACGCCGATCGCCCCTTCGGGCGCGCGTGCCATCAGGTCCGCGATCCGCGCTTCGGCGGCGGGCGTCAGGTTGAGCGCGGCGGGGCGCTGGCGGGTTTTCACATCAGTCATGTTCTTCTCCTTAAGCCCCTCTCCTTTAGGGGAGGGGTTGGGGGTGGGGGCTTTCAGTCTCACCGAGTCTGCGCTTGGGGACAGCCCCCACCCCAACCCCTCCCCTGAAGGGGAGGGGCCTAGAAATTACAGCATGCCCATTTCAAGCCGTGCCTCGTCGCTCATCTTGGCGGGGTCCCAGGCGGGCTCCCACACCAGATTGACTTCAGCTGACCCCACCCCCGGCACCGCGCCGACCCGAATTTCGACCTCGGCCGGCATTGTTTCCGCCACCGGGCAATGCGGCGTCGTCAGCGTCATCGTCACCACCGCATGCCCGTCATCGGTGACATCGACGCCGTAGATCAGCCCGAGATCGTAAATATTCACCGGGATCTCGGGATCATAAATGTCCTTGAGCGCGGCGACGACCGCTTCATAGGTCTCGCCCCCCGGCGCTGCGTGGGAGACGCCTCCGGGTTTCTGCGCCAGAAACCCTTCGAGATAGTCGCGCTGGCGTTCACCGCCTGCGACGGCATCTTCGACGCGGGCGCGCGGCGGCGCCTCTACCGCGTTGACTTCCTCGACCTCGATCTTGCGCTCTTCGTTCATCCGAATATCCTCGTAACCCGTTCGATTCCCCGCACCAGCGCCTCGACATCACTGGCATCATTATAAATCCCAAAGCTCGCGCGCGCGGTCGCGTCGATGCCGAGCGACGCCATCAGCGGCTGCGCGCAGTGGTGCCCTGCGCGGACCGCCACGCCTTCCTCATCCAAGATGGTGCCGATATCGTGCGGATGCACCCCCTCAATCGCAAAGCTGACGATGCCGGCCGACTCCGCCGGGCCAAACAGCCGCACCGAGTTGATTTGCGACAGCGCCGCCCGCGTCTGCGCGACCAGTGCCGCTTCATGCGCGTGGATCGCCGCCAGCCCGACGCTTTCAACATAATCGATCGCAGCATGCAGCCCGATCGCGCCGATAATATGCGGCGTGCCAGCCTCAAACCGGCCCGGCGGCGGGGCATAGGTGGTGCGCTCGAACGACACCCGGTCGATCATCGCGCCGCCGCCCTGATAGGGGGGCATCGCCGCCAGAATTTCGGGCCGGACCCACAGCACGCCGAACCCCGTGGGGCCATAAAGCTTGTGCGCTGAAAAGACATAGAAATCGCAGTCGAGTGCCTGCACATCAACCGCCATGCGCGGCACCGCCTGGCACCCGTCGAGCAGGAGCTTTGCGCCAACCGAATGCGCGATGGCCGCCGCACGCGCGCAATCGAGCACTGAACCCAGCACGTTGGAGACATGCGCCAGCGCGACCAGCTTGTGCGCCGGCGTGATCATCGCCGTCATTGCGTCCAAATCGATCTGGTGATCATCGGTCAGCGGGATCACGTCAATCTCGGCGCCCACTTTCTCGGCGATCATCTGCCACGGCACGATATTACTGTGATGTTCAAGCTGGCTCAGCAGGATGCGGTCGCCCGCCTTCAGTTGCTGGCCGGCCCAGCAGGTGGCGATCAGATTGATCCCCTCGGTCGCGCCGCGCACAAACACGATCTCGTTCTCGGAAGCCGCACCGATGAACTCGGCGACGCGCCGGCGCGCCGCCTCATAGGCAAGCGTCATGTCGGCAGAGCGCTTGTACACGCCGCGATGCACCGTCGCGTAATCGGCGCCATAGCCGCGCGCGATCGCATCGATCACGACTTGCGGCTTCTGCGCGGTGGCGGCGGTATCGAGATAGTGCCAGTCGCCGATGCCGGGGAAATCGGCGCGGTGACCACCGCGATGGAGCGACGTCAGCACGTTCACAACATCCGCTCCAATGCCGCGCTTGCCGCTGCTTCCAGTTGCTCCCTCGCGACCGCGTCCGCCACATCGTCGAACACCCCCGCGATGAACCCGCGCAGCAGCAGCGCCTTCGCTTCCGCCGGCGCAATGCCCCGGCTCATCAGGTAGAACAACGCGTTTGCGTCCAACTCGCCGACCGTCGCCCCGTGCGCGCACTTCACGTCATCGGCATAGATTTCCAGCTCGGGCTTGGCATTGGCGGTCGCGGTGCGCGCGAGCAGCATCGCCTTCACGCTTTGTGACGCATCGGTCTTCTGCGCATGTCGCGCGACCGCGACCTTGCCGAGATAACTGCCGGTCGCCCGCCCACCGAGCACCGATCGCACGACCTGGTTGCTGGTCGCGTTGGGCTCGATGTGGCGCATCGTCGTCACGATCTCGAGCGTCTGATCGCCGCCGCCGAGCATCGCTGCGCCAAGCTCGAAATGCGCGCCGTCGTGCAGCGTGACATCAATCGTCACCCGCCCGAGCCTGCCACCAGTATTGAGCACATGGAATGTCGCCCGAGCGCCCGCGCCGAGAACCACCGCATAATCATGGATCGCAACGACATCGGCACCGGCATCCTGCACGATCACGCGCGCAATCTCTGCGCCCGGCGCAACCTCGATCCGTTCGGGTGCGGGCACCGGCCAGACCGAGGCGACCGCGTCGAGGTCGGAATAGCGCCAGGATTCATCACGGCGGGTGGGGAGCGCCAGCGTCATTGGACTGCCGCCCGTCGCTTCGCCACGAAGTCAGCGACCATAGCCTTGCGCGTATCGCGGACGCAGGGGCCGAGTGCATCGAAAATCGCCTGCTTGATCGCGATCTGGGCGGGTACGCCCAACGCTTTATCGTCGCTTTGCCTGAGCTCCGCGCGGTGCGGCTCGATACACTGGACGATCGCCGCGCAGCCGATGGGGTCGATCGCCTTGTCGCCCGATGTCTGTGTGGTCTTGCACTTGAACTTCTCGCCCCGGAGCGAGAATTTGCCCTTCCAGCGATCCAGCTTGCTCGCTGTGACGACGATATCCTGCTCGACCGTGTCGGCACCTGCAGGCGCGACGACCGCCGATTGCAGGGCAAGCGCGATCAGGATGCTCATGCGGTCACCCCGGCATAACCCTCAGCCTCAAGCTCGAGCGCGAGTTCCGGCCCACCGGTCTTCACGATCCGCCCGCCGCTCAGGATATGCACGAAATCGGGGCGGACATAATCGAGCAGCCGCTGGTAATGCGTGATCAGGATCACTGCCTTGTCCGGCGCGCGCATGATCCGGTTGATACCGTCACCCACCGCGCGCAACGCATCGATGTCGAGCCCGCTATCAGTCTCGTCGAGGATCGCAAGGCGCGGCGCGATGATGCCCATCTGCACCATCTCGTTGCGCTTCTTCTCGCCGCCCGAAAAGCCGACATTCACCGGCCG
>CAZXBM010000125.1:0-4231 GCA_964638495.1 uncultured Stakelama sp.
ACCTGGAATCGCATTTCGGGCGTGTTGACGAAGGCGGGCATCGCGCCCCTGATCTCGGTCATCGATTTGCCGATCATGTGGACCGCGCGGATCAGCCGGACGGCGGCATATTGCGCATCGTCAAAGCCATAAAATTCATGCGCGAAAAAGATGTGCCCGCTCATTTCACCGGCCAGCGGCGCGTGGGTTTCCTTCATCTTCGTCTTGATCAGCGAATGCCCCGTTTTCCACATCAGCGGCACACCGCCCAGTTCCGAAATCCGGTCATATAGCATCTGGGATGCCTTCACATCGGCGATGATGGTCGCGCCCGGCAATTCGCGCAGCACAGGTACGGCCAAAATGGACAGGATCTGATCGCCCCAGATCACGCGGCCTTCGCCATCGATCGCGCCGATGCGGTCGCCATCACCGTCAAAAGCCAAACCAAAATCGAGCTTCTTCTCAGCGACCAGCGCCTTGAGATCGGCCAGGTTCTTTTCTTCGGTGGGATCAGGGTGATGGTTGGGAAAATTACCGTCGACATCGGTGAACAGCAGGTGATGCTCACCCGGCAGCAGCTTGGTGAGCTTCTCGATCACTGGGCCGGACGCGCCGTTGCCCGCATCCCAGCCAATCCGATAGGCGCCGCCCGCATAGCCCGCCATCAGCCTGCCGACATAGTCGTCGACGATATCGACCTCGCTCACAACGCCGTCGCCGCTTTCCCAGTCGCCTTCTGCGGCCAGCCGGGCAAGGTCCTGAATATCGGCACCGAAAAACGGCGCGTGCTGCAGTACCATCTTGAAGCCATTATACTCTGCGGGATTATGGCTGCCCGTTATCTGGATGCCGCCATCCACCTCTAGCGTCGCCTCGGCGTAGTACAGCATCGGCGTTGGCCCCATGCCAATGCGCACCACATCCACGCCGCTGGCCGTGAGCCCTTCGATCAGCGCTGTTTCGAGTGCGGGTGAGGTGTGCCGCCCATCATAGCCCACCGCCACGCGGGTGCCGCCGGCGCGCCGCACCCGCGTGGCAAAGCCCCGGCCGATCGCCATCGCATCGGCAGGCCCAAGCGTTTTACCGACGATACCGCGAATGTCATATTCCCGCAGGGAGGTGCGGTTGAATTGATGGGTCATCTGGGGGGCTCCGTGCGGCTATGGGCGTTGAAAGGGAGTGAAACGTTCAAGCGGCTGAATCAGGTCCGCGATCGATGAGAATGTCGCGGGCGGCGTTGACCTGCCGGGCAAGCTCGGCTGATCCACCCCGGTCCGGATGAACAACGGCGGCAAGGCGGCGATAGGCAGCGCGAATGTCATTGTCGCTCGCGGCGTCATCCACCCCAAGCACCCGGCGTGCCTCGATCACCTCTGGCGAGGCGGGTCGGCCTGGCTTGATCGGCGTGCCAGGTGGCCGCCGCTTGCCGGGGCCGCGCCATATCAGCCAGCCTGCGATGACGACCGCAAGTGCGATCAGCAGCTTGATCATCAGGCGACCATGATCATCAGGTGAACAGTCCCATCATGCGAACAGTCCCGTCATGCGAACAGGGGCAATGCCGGTTCGGGCAGGGCAAGCGCCGACATCATCTCGCGAAGCTCTTGCCGGGCAGCCACATGCGCGAGGCCCATCTCGCCGAAATCGCGCGAATCAATCATCGTCAGCCCCTTGGGAAAGAGTTCGCGATAGATAACGCGCTCGCCGAGCCCGGGAATGATGCGGAAGCCGACGCGCTTGGACAGCTGGTCAAGCGCTTCGGACACCCGACGCATGTTGCGCGCCTCGATGTGCTGGAGCCGGTTGCGCAAAACGACCCAATCAATCGTCGATCCATCCGCCTTGGCGCGCGCTTTGCGCGCATCCCAGATCAGCTCGGCATAAAAGCTGGGGCGGGTGACCTTGTAAGTCACCGGATCGACCTGGCCGATAAGATCGAAATCGACAAAGCTGTCATTCATCGGCGTCACCAGCGTGTCGGCGCGCTGCGCGGCCATACGCGCGAACCGATCGTCGCGGCCGGGCGTGTCGATCACGAGGAAATCACAGCCCTGTGTCAGCTCGTCGAGCTGCTCGGTGAACCGGGGCAGGCTTTCCCCATCATGTGTGGCATGCCGGGGCATCGGCAGATCGCGGCCGATCCGCTTGCTCGTCTCCGCCCGATTGTCGAGATATCGCCCCATTGTCCGCTGGCGATGATCAAGATCATAAGCGGCAACGCGCGAGCCCCTGGCGGCAAGCGCTATGGCCACATGCACCGCGGTGGTCGATTTGCCGGTGCCGCCCTTTTCGTTGGCGAACACGATGACGTGCGTATTGGTCGAACTGTTGGACAAGCCCGGTCGCATCCCTGGTTGATCGGTTGGCGTACCGCCCATAGAAGGCGCGCCCGGTCCTTATCGAAAGCCATGCACGCGTGCAAACCATCCATCAGCTCAATTCTCTGCGTGGGACACTTGCGGACCAGCGCGCCAGCGGTGCACGGATCGCGTTGGTGCCGACGATGGGGGCACTGCACGCCGGGCACATCGCGTTGATCGAGGCGGCCAAGCTGGTCGCCGATACCGTCGTTGCGTCGATCTTCGTCAATCCGCTCCAATTTGGCCCGAATGAAGATCTGGCGCGCTACCCCCGCCGGGAGAAGCAGGATGCCCGCATGCTCGCCGATGCTGGCTGCGCGATCTTGTGGATGCCAGGCGTCGAAGAGATGTATCCCACCGGCTTTGCCAGCAACATCAGCGTATCGGGCGTTAGCGACTGGCTGGACGGGGCGGCCCGCCCCGGGCATTTTGACGGTGTGGCGACCGTCGTTGCCAAGCTGTTCAACCAGGTCCGGCCAGATATCGCCTTGTTTGGCGAGAAGGATTACCAGCAGCTCCAGGTCATCCGGCGCATGGTTGCCGATCTGGATTTTGGCATCGACATCATCGGCGTCCCCACCCAGCGCGACGACGATGGCTTGGCGCTGTCGTCGCGCAACGCCTATCTGGCACCCGAAGACCGCGCGCGCGCCGTCGCGCTGCCACGAGCGCTGGGTGAGGCAGCGCGCGCCATCGGCAAGGGCACGGACGTGCTCGATGCGCTGGCGGCGGCGCAACAGGCGCTTATCGGTGGGGGGTTCGAAACGGTCGATTATGTGGCGCTGGCCGATGCAGAAACCCTCGCGCCACTGGCCCAGGCGACGCGCCCTGCGCGGCTGCTGGCCGCCGCCCGGATCGCGGGCACGCGCCTGATCGACAACATCGCGGTGGACCCCGCAAAATAAGGTTAATTGCGTTAACCATTTGTTGAAGCTCTTCGGCCAAACTCCGAATCGTGGACGGGGGAATCCCCCACCGTCAAAGGAGTGGCGAAATGGGCAGCAGCCTCAAGAGCGCAACGTTCCTGATCGAAAGCCGGATCGCCGATGCGGCCCGGGGCGATTGCAACGCATGTTATGATCTGGGGATGGTGTATTCAACGGGCGCAGCCGGTGTCGGCATCGACCTGATCGAAGCGCATAAATGGTTCAATCTGGCATCCGTCGCCGGCAGCGAATCAGCCCAGCAATGCCGCGCCGATATCGCCGAAGGCATGACCGCGCGCGAAATTGCCGAAGCGCAGCGCGCTGCCCGGGCTTTCCTTCAGGCAACCAGCCGCCGCGCCGCCTGATTTACGCGCACGCCGAAACTTCCTAGAGTCGGCCCCGAAACAAAGGGGCCGCCATGAACCTGATCATTACCCCGCTGACCGCGGCAGCGCTTGCGCTGTTACTGGTCGCGTTGGCCATCTACACCATCCGCCTCAGGCTGAAATACCGGGCCCCCTTTGGTGACGCCGGCCATCAGGACCTCGTGTCCTCGATCCGCGCCCATGGCAATCTGGCCGAATATATGCCGATCGGCATCACCCTCATTGGTCTGCTCGAAGCGAGCCACGTCAATGCCCTTGTCCTTGGCGGACTTGCGGCCGGATTCGTGTTGTGTCGCCTGCTCAACGCAATCGGCCTGTTCAATCCGCCCGGCCCCCCAGGCCCTGCGCGCTCGATCGGCATCGTGGGGACGCTGCTGATTTTGCTGGGGCTGGCCGGGTGGCTGCTGGTGAGCGTGATTGAGCCGCTGCTGGTTGGCTAACGGCTCGACCTGTCATTGCGTCTAGAGGCTGAACCGCGCAGTGATCCGAATATCGCGCCCGGCGAGCGGCGCGAAATCCTTCAGGAAGCTCGCATGGCGGCGGGCATCGACATCGAACAGGTTGTTCGCGCTGACCA
>CAZXBM010000126.1:0-4189 GCA_964638495.1 uncultured Stakelama sp.
GCGATGATGTCCTGCAGCGACTTGTACTTCTGCAGCACCGACTGGACGGCGCGGGCGGTGTCGTAATGCACCTGGCCGACGACGCGGGGTTCGAGCACGCGGCTGGTCGAATCGAGCGGATCGACGGCGGGGTAGATGCCCAGTTCCGAGATCGCGCGGTTGAGCACGGTCGTCGCGTCCAAGTGGGCGAACGACGTGGCAGGCGCCGGATCGGTCAAATCGTCGGCAGGCACGTAGATTGCCTGCACCGAGGTGATCGAGCCCTTGTTGGTGGACGTAATGCGTTCCTGCAGCGCGCCCATGTCAGTCGACAGTGTTGGCTGATAGCCCACGGCCGACGGAATACGACCGAGCAGTGCCGACACTTCCGAACCGGCTTGCGTGAAGCGGAAGATGTTGTCGACGAAGAACAGCACGTCCTGGCCTTCGACATCGCGGAAATATTCAGCGATGGTCAGGCCCGAGAGCGCAACGCGGGCACGCGCGCCGGGGGGCTCGTTCATCTGGCCATAGACCAAGGCCACCTTGGAGCCTTCGGAGATCGCCTCACCGGCCTCGTTCTTGGCGATGACGCCTGCATCGAGGAACTCGTGATAGAGATCGTTGCCCTCGCGGGTGCGCTCGCCGACGCCGGCGAACACCGAGGTGCCGCCGTGCCCCTTGGCGATGTTGTTGATCAGTTCCTGGATCAGCACGGTCTTGCCGACGCCAGCGCCGCCGAACAGGCCGATCTTGCCGCCCTTGGCATAAGGCGCGAGCAGATCGATGACCTTGATGCCCGTGACGAGAATGGCGCTCTCGGTCGACTGATCGACGAACAGCGGGGCAGGGGCGTGGATCGGCATCGTATCGGTGTGGCCAACCTCGCCTCGCTCGTCGATCGGCTCGCCGATTACGTTGAGGATGCGGCCAAGCGTCTTGGGGCCGACGGGGACGCGAATCTGCGATCCGGTGTCGGTGACGGTCTGGCCGCGCGTCAGGCCCTCGGTCGCGTCCATGGCGATCGTGCGGACGGTGTTTTCACCGAGATGCTGGGCGACTTCGAGCACGAGGCGGTTGCCGTTGTTGCTGGTTTCAAGCGCGTTCAAGATCGCCGGCAGATCATTCTCGAAGGTCACGTCGACGACGGCGCCGATCACCTGGCTGATGCGGCCAACATTGTTGGTCGTTGCCAGCGGCGGCGTGCCGGGCACATCGGCCTTGGGCTTTACTACACGCGGCTTACGGGCGGGCTTTTCTGCGGTCGGGGCTGCGGTTGCCATCGTTCTTTCCTTGCTTCCGATATCGTGCGCGCTTTCGCGCAGAGGGAACTGTTTAGAGCGCTTCTGCGCCCGAAATGATTTCCACCAGCTCGGTCGTGATCGCGGCCTGGCGGGTGCGGTTATACTGAATCGTGAGGCGATTGATCATATCGCCGGCGTTGCGCGTGGCATTGTCCATCGCGGTCATCTGCGCGCCGTAGAAACCGGCGTTGTTTTCCAGCATCGCGCCGTAGAGCTGGATGGCGATGTTGCGCGGTAGCAACTCGGCGAGAATCGACTCCTCATCGGGCTCATATTCAACGGCGGCCAGCGAGGAGGTTGCCGATGCGGCGGATGCGGTCGGCAGAGGGACAGGGATGATCTGCTGGACGACGGGTTCCTGCACCAGCGCCGAGCGGAAGTTTGAATAGAACAGGTGCGCGACGTCGAACTCGCCTGCTTCGAAGCGAGTCATCAGGTCTTCGGCGAGCGCATGCGCGTGCGCGAAGGCTGGGTTGCGGGCACCGCTCATGTCGCGGTCGGTGTGGATCATTGCCGGGTAGAAACGGCTGAGCACGCGCGCCTTGCGACCGGCGAGATAGAAACGGACGGTCTTGCCCTCGGCGATCAGCTCGTCTGCCTTGCGGCGGGCGAGGCGCACGATGTTGGTGTTGAAACCACCGGCCAGGCCACGTTCGGACGTGGCGACGACAAGCAGGTGAACCTGGTCCTTGCCGGTGCCCGCGAGCAGTTTCGGCGATGATTCGCTGACCGTCACCTTCGAGGCGAGCGAGGCCATCACCGCCTCCAGCCGCTGCGCATAGGGACGCGCGGCGACGGCGGCTTCCTGCGCACGACGCAGTTTGGCAGCAGCGACGGTCTTCATCGCTCGCGTGATCTTCTGCGTCGACTTGACCGAGCCGATGCGGATCTTAAGGGCCTTGAGCGATGCCATTTAGTGGTTCCTGCTAAACGCGACGCGCGTGGCGATGCCCATCAGCGCGACGCCGATAATGCCTTCAAGCCAGCGCATGACGTTTGACTGCTGAAGCTTGGCTCCCGCCCGTTCCACGCCCGTGGCGACGATGGTGAGCCAAAGCATGTTGATGATGCCGTTGATGACGATCAGCGCGACGCCGATCGCCGGGGCATCGGGGCCATTGCCAGCGAATTGTGGGATTGCGGCCAGAAAGAACAAGGCGATTTTGGGATTGAAAATGTTGGTCACAAATCCCTGAACGAAGGGCGATCCCTTGGCGGTCACCTTGGCATCATGCGCTGTGCCGGCGAGTGCTGCACGCAGCATCTTGAAGCCAATCCAGGCCAGATAGGCGGCACCGACGAGCTTAACGATCGCAAAGACCATCGGCTGGGCGGCGAGCAGGCTCATCAGCCCAAAGCCAAACAGCAAGGCATACCAGAGATTGCCGACGCCGATGCCGAGCGCGACCATCAGCCCGGCGCGACGCCCGCGCCGTGCCGACTGTGCAATCACCAGCGCCGTATCAGGCCCGGGGGACACAGTCGCCACGGTCGCCAGCGCGATCCACGCAGCAAGGATGGCAAAAAGGCTCATCGTTCCAATCTTATGCGAACGACTTGGCGAATGCCCCAAGCGCGGTCTTGAGCGCTTCGGTCGTTTCCTTCGACAGGTCCCTCTTCTCGCGGATGTCCGTGAGAATGTCGGCGTGGTTGGCGCGCATATCGGCGAGCATTGCCGCCTCGAAGCGCGTCACCGCGTTGACAGGGACGTTGTCGATAAAGCCGTTGGTGCCAGCGAAGATCGACACGGTCTGCTCTTCGAACGGCATGGGCGAGAACTGCGCCTGCTTGAGCAATTCCGTCAGGCGTGCGCCGCGGTTGAGCAGCTTTTGCGTCGAGGCGTCGAGGTCCGACCCGAACTGCGCGAAGGCCGCCATTTCGCGGTACTGCGCGAGCTCGAGCTTGATGCTGCCCGACACCTTCTTCATCGCCTTGGTCTGTGCGGCCGAGCCGACGCGGCTGACTGACAGGCCGACGTTGATTGCGGGGCGGATGCCGGCAAAGAACAGGTCGGTTTCAAGGAAAATCTGGCCATCGGTGATCGAGATCACGTTGGTCGGGATGTACGCCGACACGTCGCCCGCCTGCGTCTCGATGATCGGCAGCGCGGTGAGCGAGCCCGAGCCGTTGTCGCTGTTCATCTTCGCCGCGCGCTCAAGCAGGCGCGAGTGGAGATAGAACACGTCGCCGGGATAGGCTTCGCGGCCCGGCGGGCGGCGCAGCAGCAGCGACATCTGACGATAGGCGACTGCCTGCTTCGACAGATCGTCATAAACGATGAGGGCATGCATGCCATTGTCGCGGAAATATTCGCCCATCGCGCAGCCGGTATAGGGCGCGAGGAACTGCAGCGGGGCAGGCTCGGACGCGGTTGCGGCGACGACGATGGTATATTCCATCGCGCCCGATTCCTCGAGCTGGCGGACGATCTGCGCCACCGTGGAGCGCTTCTGGCCGATCGCGACATAGATGCAATAGAGCTTCTTGCTCTCGTCATCGCCAGCGTTCGCGTTCTTCTGGTTGATGAAGGTATCGATCGCGACGGCGGTCTTGCCGGTCTGGCGATCGCCGATGATCAGCTCGCGCTGGCCACGGCCGACGGGGACGAGCGCGTCGATGGCCTTCAGGCCGGTCTGGACGGGTTCGTGCACCGAGGTGCGCGGGATGATGCCCGGCGCCTTGACTTCGACGCGGCTGCGCTGGTCGGAAACGATCGGGCCCTTGCCGTCAATCGGGTTGCCGAGGCCATCGACCACGCGGCCGAGCAGGCCCTTGCCGATCGGCACGTCGACGATCGTGCCGGTGCGCTTGACGACGTCGCCTTCCTTGATCTGGCTGTCAGAGCCGAAGATCACGACGCCGACATTGTCGGCCTCAAGATTGAGCGCCATGCCCTGCACGCCGTT
>CAZXBM010000127.1:0-3979 GCA_964638495.1 uncultured Stakelama sp.
AGCAGCGCTTCCGCTACATCATGGTCGACGAATATCAGGACACCAACAGCGTCCAATATCTCTGGCTCCGCCTGCTCGCGCAGGAGCGCAAGAATATCTGCTGCGTGGGTGATGATGACCAGTCCATCTATTCCTGGCGCGGCGCGCAGGTGGAAAACATCCTGAAGTTTGAGAAAGACTTCCCCGGCGCCAAGGTCATCAAGCTCGAACAAAATTATCGCAGCACCCCGCACATCCTCGCCGCCGCAAGCGGAGTCATCGCCAACAACTCAGGCCGCCTCGGCAAGACGCTATGGACCGAGGCGACGGAGGGCGAGAAGGTCAAGGTGCTCGGCATCTGGGACGGCCCCGAAGAAGCCCGCCGCGTCGGCGACGAGATCGAAAGCGCCCAACGCAGCGGCAAGTCGCTCGACGACATCGCCATCCTCGTCCGCGCCCAGCACCAGACCCGCGAGTTCGAGGATCGCTTCATCGCCATCGGCATGCCTTACCGCATCGTCGGCGGCTTCCGCTTCTACGAGCGCGCCGAAATCCGCGATGCGCTCGCTTATCTGCGCGTCGTCAGCCAGCCCGCCGACGACCTCGCCTTTGAGCGCATCGTCAACGTCCCCAAGCGCGGGCTCGGCGACAAGGCGGTGCAGAAGGTCCACCAGCTCGCCCGCGCCGAAGGCATCCCCCTCACCACCGCCGCCGCGCGTATCCTCGATACCGATGAGCTGACCCCACAGGCGCGCCGCTCCTTAAGCAATTTCGTCATCGACATGGCGCGCTGGCGCCAGATGGCCGCCGACCTGCCCCACCCCGAACTCGCCCGCCAGATCCTCGACGAAAGCGGCTACACCGCCGTCCTCCAGGCGGAGAAATCAACCGAAGCCTCGGGCCGTCTCGAAAACCTCTCAGAACTCGTCCGCGCGATGGAAGAGTATGAAAATCTCGGCGCCTTTCTCGAGCATGTTAGCCTCGTCATGGACAATGAGGCGCAGGCCGAAGACGCCAAGGTCACGATCATGACGATCCACGCCGCCAAGGGCCTGGAGTACGACACCGTCTTCCTCGTCGGCTGGGAGGAAGGCCTGTTCCCCTCGCAACGCGCGATCGATGAAGGCGGCCTCGCCAGCCTGGAGGAAGAGCGCCGCCTGGCCTATGTCGCGATCACCCGGGCGCGGCGGCGTGCCATCATCCTCCACGCCGCCAATCGCCGCATTTACGGCCAGTGGACCTCCAGCATCCCCAGCCGATTCGTTGGCGAGCTTCCACCCGCGCATGTCGATAGCGAAACCAGCATGACCGGCGGCGAGAGCCTGTGGCGCGCCAACTGGTCCGACCGGGCTGATCCGTTCGCGGATGTCGCGCGCGGCACCGGGCGCGGGCCGGGCTGGCAGCGCGCCGCCGGCACGACGGCGGTCAGCACGGGCAATCCGGGGGGCTCATTCAGCAGCCGCACCTTTACGCGGGAACCCTCTCGAATCGTCGAATCGCGGGCGAGCGCGGTCAGTTTCGGCAACAAGGGACGCAGCGACGTTTCAGTCGGTTTGCGGGTCTTCCATCAGAAATTCGGTTATGGCCAGATCGCCGAGATCGAAGGCAACAAGCTTGAGATAGATTTCGATTCGGCCGGTCGCAAGCGGGTGATGGACAGCTTCGTCACGCTCGGGTGATCGAGTTCGGCGTGACGCAACTTGGGTTGACGCAGTGCAAAGTCTGGCGTGCAGCCGTCTTTGCGGCGGGACGCGAGCCAAGCGTCGTGTCCGCCGCTGTCAAGCTGCGGTCATGGTGCGCCGAGAGCGGGTCACACCGCTCGGTCGTCCTCGACCGCACACCCGCCGATGGGACGCCGTCGCATCGCAGGCAGCGTCGGGCGTCAAAATTATCTTAAACTGGTTTTAACCAAATTTATGCGAGTTCGTCTTGACCGAAAACGGGAGATACGGATTGCAACAGCCCGCAAACGCTGCGAATTCGTCCTATGTTGCTGGGGCACGGCATGTTCGAGCCCTGATCAATCGAGACTTTCTGCGGGCCTGTGTCACGGCAACTGCCTGGGCAAGTCTCGTCACCCTGATCTTTTTTGTGCTGAGCATCCTCAGTCTGAGGACCGACAACGCCGTCGAGCTCGCGCGCGTCCATGAGGCCTTTGTGCGGGGCGTCGTCACGGGGGACAAAGACGCCTTCCTGCTCGGCAATACCGACATTGGCGCGCATCAGTGGAATGATTGCCTGGTACTTCATCAGGCAATCGACCGACGCGCGACGACAGAGCAACTCGTTATATCGCCCCTGGATATTTCCCCGTCGGCGGAAACCACGACACCGTGCGGGGATACGGCCGCCATCGCATCCGGACAGACGATCACGCGACCGGGAGGATTCTACCATCGGTATCTTCATGGTCACACGGTCCTGACGCGCCTTTTCCTCGCTGTCGTTTCTGTTTCGGGCATCCGCCACCTTTATTCGGGTATCATCGTCTTCATGCTGATGCTCGGCATTGCGCAAACGATCATCACGATGACGAAGGGACAAAGGGTTGAAGAGGGGTGCTTCTGGCTGACGACATTCTTCATTGTCTTGCGGTTCTATGGTCTCGAGACCTTTGGCCAGTCGCTGGCGCACGGGCCGTCGGACATGGTGCTTATCGGCTTCCTGCTGTTTCTTGCGATCGGGTCGGCGCGTGGGGGCATCGACACGCGGCAAATCCCCACTGCGGCAGCCATATTCGGCGCGCTCACGATTATTTTCGAATTTCTGACGGGTGGTATCCCGCTTGGCCTAGCGGTGCTGATTGGGGCATTACCTTTTGCTCTGCGGCCGTCTGACGCGTCAGCGCGCGAGCCGCTTGCCCGGTCAATCGGTCTTGCAGTGGTGGCGTTTCTCGTCGCGAGCGTCGTCGTGTTTTTGATCAAAGCGGTTCTTGTCGTCATCGTGTTCGGCCCTGGTTTTATCAACGACACGCTGCAGCAGCTGGCGTTTCGCATGGGGCTTGTGGCGACGCCTGCATTCGGGGACGCCACGCCGACGGGCTTGAAAGAGCTGATGAGGGAGCTTTTGATAAATCTCGACGCATTGGCCGCGGGCGAGACCTTCATGACGCTGCTCATGCTGGGTGTCAGCGTAACGGCGGGCATTTGGGCAACGCGTACGCTCGTCGGCTTGGGTCGCCCCGCGATCAAAGCGCGCGCGATCGCGCTTGCCAGTTCCAATCTCTTGATCGTTGGCTGGATAATCGTGTTCATGCAGCACACCACGCAGCATGCGCGCTTTATGGACCGCATCTTGGTATGGACAATATCAAGCGGCCTCGCCCTCTTCGTCCTTGCCATGGTGAATGGACCGAAACCAGCAGAGCACATTGCGGCGTAAGGTCATATCCGTCGCTCGCAGGGGTCGGACCATGCGCCTAGTATGGTGGAATTGAAATTCTCCACATAAAATCCGTCACCCCGGACTAGTTTCGGGGTCCACGTCACATCCCGCGAAGGCAGCAATGATGGCGCGGTGGACCCCGGAACAAGTCTGGGGTGACGACAGAGGAAGCATGTGAAACGGAACCAATAGGCGCAAACCTGCCACCCAAATCCCCACTCAGGCCCGATCCACCATCATCAGCGTCACACCCTGATAGCGCTCTTCAAGCGGCGCAAACTGCTCCACGGGCACAAACGGCCGATCCATCACCTTCAATTCGCCCAGCCCGCTCAGCCGATAGGTACCGAGCTTGATTTCGCGTGGCGGCTTGCCGTCGCGTTCGATGGCCACCGCATCGACATGCAGTTCATCATGCTTGGTGTACAAGATGTGCGGCGCAAGCGTCACCACGCCGCGATTATAGACGGCACTCAGGCACAGGCGCCGCACGATCGCTTCAAGGATGGTGGGCACGGGGCCGGTTGGCGCATTGTCATCGCCCTGGGCTTCTGGCTGCTTCATACACTCAATATAGCGCGAATGGTGCAGTGCAGCAAGATCGAACGCGCTGAAT
>CAZXBM010000128.1:0-3403 GCA_964638495.1 uncultured Stakelama sp.
CAATGCCCGCTATTTGCGACCTCTTGCCGAAAGCTGCCCGCCCGAACTCCACCACAAGCTGACGTCCACCTATCCCTCTCCCGTCGGGAGTTCGGGGTGATCAGTACGGGGTGCTGATCACCCCGAACTGGTTGCGCAGACTTGGGCCGCGCTTCTTCGGCACGGCTCTAGTCTGCGCTGGGTGAGGGGATTGCGCGCTCGAGGGGGCGGAACACCCTCATCGAACCTTCGCTAGGCGGCGGAGCTGCCAAGCTGCGGTACCCTTCTCCCTTCAGGGAGAAGGGACAGAAGATTTTTCAGGCCGCCACCTTCGAAATAAATTCGCTCGCGGTTGCCTTCAGCGCACCGAGGCGCGCGTCGAAGGCGTCGAGGCCCTGGCCGACGCGGTCGATATCGCTCGCGACGGTTTCGGTATCCTCGCGGATGGTGGCGATGGTGTTCGACATCGAATCGGCGGCGAGTGCGGTTTCATCGACCGATGCCGTGATCGCGGTGACGGTCTGTGCCTGGATTTCCATGGCGCGACGGATTTTTTCGGCGGAGGCCTGCACTTCCGACACGGTCGAGCGGATCGAGGCGTTGGTCTCGACGGTCGAGCGCGTGGCGGACTGGATCGCGGCGATCTTGGCGGCGATATCGTCGGTGGCGCGTGCGGTCTGGTTGGCGAGGCTCTTCACTTCCTGCGCGACGACGGCAAAGCCGCGCCCGGCATCACCCGCGCGCGCCGCTTCGATCGTCGCATTGAGCGCCAGCAAATTGGTTTGTCCGGCGATGTCGCGGATGAGGCCGAGGATCGATTCGATCGACTTGGCGTGCTCAGAGAGCATTTCCGACATGCCGACGGCCGTGCCCGCCTGGCCGCTGGCGCGCGTCGCGATATCGGCGGCGGCCTCTACCTCGATCCGCGCATCCTCGATCGCACGGATGAGCCCGGCGGCGGTGTGCGCCGCCTCGCGCATCGCAATCGCCGATTGCTCGGCAGCGGCCGCGACTTCGCTCGTCTTGCCGAGCATGCCGCGCGTTGAATTGGAGGTTTGGCCGGCCTGCGCCCGCAACAGCCCGCCTTCTTGCGTTACGCTTTCCACCATCGTCGCGATGCCATCGCGGAATTCGGATGCCAGCCGGTCACGCGCGACGCCAGCGCTGTGCTCGCGGTAAGCGCTATAAATCGCCACGGTAATCTCGCCCTCAAGCGCCGACAGGCGCAGCAAGGTGTCGATCATCAGCGGCAGCCGGGAATCGGTGCGGTCCATGCGGCGCATCAACACATCGAGCGCGGCGCGGTCGCTTACGTTGATCATTGAAAGCAATGCCATTGGCGATACGCCACCGACATAGGCCGATGCCACCGATCGCTCGATCGATTCGACCCAGGCATGACCGGCAGTGTCGAGGAAGCGGTTGCGCAGGAAGACCACACCCAGATCGATCATCTTGGCGGTTTCGTGCGGTGCCCAGTTGCGCTCGTCGCGAAAGCAGTTCAGCCATTGTTGCCAATAGGCCTCGGCAATTGCCGGGCCATCGCCTTGCAGCGTTGCCCACACATCGCGCGAGGCGCTAGCGAGCGATCCGTCGAAATCGAACACGCGAAGCCGGGCCGCGAGGTCAACCTTCGCCGCGATGGTGCCGATGACGGGCAGATCATGGCTGTTCAACTGTTCACCTCCCTGCGGGCCCGCCGGTGATGGCGATCCCTGAATGTTCGATGTGCCCTGCTATCGCGATTTGGTTAAGGGCTGGTTAGGGTCGGCTGCAGATGCGGATTCACACCAAATAATTGCCAAAAGCGGCAATCGCGCGCGGATTGACCACCAGGGCGGGTGCGTGGCGGCTTGCATCGGGGCGGCTCGCGGCTAATACGGCGCCACAGCAAGCAAGGATTTCGTCTTGGCCAGCCCACACCCCGTCGCACGCCCGCGCTCTCCGCATCTCAGCATCTGGAAATGGGGGCCGCATATGCTCGTCTCCATCCTGCACCGCGTGACAGGGGATGGCATGGCGACGGTCGGCACCGTGCTGTTCGTGTGGTGGCTGGCGGCACTTGCCGGAGGTTCTGCGACCTATGCGCAGTTCCTCGACGTGTTCACGCTCAAATCGGGCGCGCTCAACCCGCTAGGGTATTTGTTCGGTATTGGCCTCACGCTTGCCTTCTTCCAGCATATGGCCAGCGGCATTCGTCATTTCGTGCTCGATACCGGGGCCGGTTATGAACTCAAATCCAACAAGCTGTGGGCGCAATCGACCATGATCGTGTCGATCGTGCTGACCATCGCCTATTGGGCCTATCTGCTGGCGGGGAAATAATCATGGGTAGCGGAACCGAACTCGGCCGCGTGCGCGGTCTCGGCTCGTCTAACGAAGGCGCGCATCACTGGTGGCACCAGCGGCTGACCGCCGCCGGTAATCTGTTGCTGATGCTGTGGTTCTTCGCCTCGATGGCGCGGCTGCCGGCGCATGATTATGAAACGCTCGTCGCCTGGCTCGGCAGCCCGATTGCGGCCGTGCCGATGATCCTGCTCGTCGCCAGCACCTTTTATCATTTCCGCATGGGGCTGCAGGTGCTGATCGAGGATTACCAGCACGGCGCCATGCGCGTCGCGCTGATGCTGCTGCTCACCTTCTTCACGCTGGGCAGCGCCGCCATCGCCATCTTCTCGATCCTCAAGATCGCCTTTGCTGCCGGAGCACCGCTCGCATGACCGCCTACAAGATCATCGATCACACCTATGACGCGGTCGTGGTGGGCGCGGGCGGCAGCGGCCTGCGCGCGACGATGGGCATCGCCGAAAGCGGGCTGAAGACGGCGTGCATCACCAAGGTGTTCCCGACGCGCTCGCACACCGTGGCGGCGCAGGGGGGGATCGCGGCGAGCCTTGGCAATATGGGGCCGGATCACTGGACCTGGCACATGTACGATACCGTCAAGGGCTCCGACTGGCTCGGCGACCAGGACGCGATCGAATATCTCTGCCGCGAGGCACCTGCCGCCGTTTATGAACTCGAGCATGCAGGCGTGCCGTTCAGCCGCACCGAGGAGGGCAAGATCTATCAGCGCCCATTTGGCGGCATGATGCAGAATATGGGCGAGGGTCCCCCAGCGCAGCGCACGTGTGCTGCCGCCGACCGCACCGGCCATGCGATGCTCCACGCGCTCTACCAGCAGAGCCTGAAATATGACGCTGACTTCTTCATCGAATATTTCGCGCTCGACCTGATCATGGAAAACGGCGTCTGCCGGGGCGTGATCGCGCTGTGCATGGATGACGGCTCGATCCACCGCTTCCGCAGCCACCAGACCGTGCTGGCGACGGGCGGCTATGGCCGCTGCTATTTCTCCGCGACCTCGGCGCATACCTGCACGGGTGATGGCGGGGCGATGGTGCTGCGTGCGGGCCTGCCGCTG
>CAZXBM010000128.1:3413-3845 GCA_964638495.1 uncultured Stakelama sp.
CCCGACCGGCATTTACGGCGCGGGCGTGCTGATTACCGAGGGCGCACGCGGCGAGGGTGGCTATCTCACCAACTCCGAGGGCGAGCGCTTCATGGAGCGCTATGCGCCTTCCGCCAAGGATTTGGCGTCACGCGATGTGGTCTCGCGATCGATGGCGATGGAAATCCGCGAGGGGCGCGGTGTCGGCAAGGAGAAGGACCATATCTATCTCCACCTCGACCATATCGACCCCAAGGTGCTAGCTGAGCGGCTGCCTGGCATCACCGAGACGGGCAAGATTTTTGCTGGCGTCGATCTGACGCGCCAGCCTTTGCCGGTGGCCCCGACGGTGCATTACAACATGGGCGGCATCCCCTGTAACTTCCACGGCGAGGTCGTGAACCTGAAGGACGGCAACCCCGACAGCGTCGTCCCCGGCCTGTTCGCGGTGGG
>CAZXBM010000129.1:0-3839 GCA_964638495.1 uncultured Stakelama sp.
ACGACGTTGGCCGCCTTATGCCATGGACACCCGTGGCCTGAGCACACCGCTTACCCAATTCGGACCTCCCCGTTGCCTAAAGCAACGGCAACCCGACGGCAGAACGCCCGGCGTCGGTTTTGATCGAGAAGTCGCTGCCGTCATGTTCGCGTGCAGGGTCGCTCGTTAGCCACACGACCGCCTCTGCCGCCCATTCCGCGGGGATGTGGTCCGACCATGCCAGCTTCGATACCGGGTTGATCCCGGCTGCTGCGATCTCCTGCTGCAGCTGCGTTGCGACCGTCCCTGGCGACAGGCCGACGCACCGGATGCCGTTGCCCGCCTCTTCCTTGTGGACACAGCGCGTGAACATCAACACGGCCGCCTTGGTCGAGGAGTAATGCGACCAACCCTCCAGCGGACTGGTGGCAGCGCCCGACGAGATGTTGATGATCGTCCCGCCGCCGCCGCTTTTCATCAACGGGAGTAAGGCGCGGGTGCAGTGGAACACCCCCTTGAGGTTGATGTCGACAACGCGGCCCCAACCCTCTGGATCGACATCCGCGATCCGGGCGATCGGATCGATCACGCCGGCATTGTTGACGAGGATGTCGATCGCACCGAAGTGCTCGACGGCGCGTGCCATGGCCGCCTGCACGGACTGCCAGTCGGCCACGTCGCACACGACCGGCAGGGCACGCGGTCCGATCTCGGCGGCGATCTTGGCGATCTCGGGCGCCGAGCGCGCCAGTAGCACCACGTTCGCCCCAGCGTGTGCGAGGCGCCTGGCGGTGGCTTCGCCGATCCCGCGGCTGGCACCGGTGATGACGGCCGTCTGACCCGACAAATTGATATGGGGGTTCAGCATCAGACTTCTCCCGCGCCGACAAAGTGGCGTTCGATCCCCTCGATCGCTGCGACCATCGCCGCATCAACCGTGGCCATATCGTCCGTGGTGGCCTCGACAGCGAAGCTGGTGACGTCTTCGATGCCGATGAAATTGAGGATCATCGTCAGATAGGGCCGCATGAAATCGAAACTCTGCAACGGCCCGCCGTCGCCATAGCCGCCCGCGCCGTAGGCATAGGCAATATAGGCGCGCTTGCCGTTGAGCAGGCCTGCAAACTGGCCATTCTCATAGGCAAAAGTCCGGTTGATCCGCATGATCTGGTCGATCCAGGCCTTCAGCGCCGCAGGCACCGCGAAATTGTACATGGGTGTGGAAATGACCAAGATGTCGGCGGCTTCAAGCTCGCCGATCAAGCTATCGGACAGGGCCGTTGCTGCCCGCAACCGGTCGTCCATCGCCTCGACCGGGGTGTAGAAGCCCTGGATGGTTGCATCGGCGATCACCGGCAGCGGATCGACGGCAAGATCGCGCACTGTGGCGACCTGCGCACCATGGTGTCCGATCAGGCCCTGCTGCACGGCATCGGCCAGCGTGCGGCTGAACGACGCCTGCTCTCGGGCCGCATGAGCGGCGCCGGAACGGGCCGAGGCATCGATTCTGAGTATCGTGGTCATGATCGTCTCCTTGTTGATGGAGCAGATTATGGAACTCACAGTTCTAACCGGAAATATTGCAATCTGCCCCACTTTCATGCAAAAATAGCATGAATGATCCAAGGCGATCTCTCCCTCGCGGCGCTCAAATGCTTTGCCGATGTCGCATCCGAAGGGTCTTTCGCGGCCGTTGCCCGCAAGCGACAGGTCGATCCGTCTATTGTCTCCCGCACCATCGCCGGGCTCGAGCGGGAACTGGGTTTTCGTCTCTTCGATCGTACGACTCGGCGCCTGAACCTGACCGAGGCCGGATCGATCTATCTACAACGCTCGCTGACCCTGGTCGCCGAGCTCAATGCGGCCCGCGATGAGGCTAGCGACGCCCTGACCCAGCCTAGCGGGCTGATCCGTATCACCGCATCGACCGCCTTCGGTGTGCATTGGCTCACCCCGCGCCTGCATCGCTTCATGGCGGCATTTCCAGACATTGCGATCGAAGCCGTGCTGACCGATGCGGTGGTCGATATTGCGGCGGAGCGGATCGATCTGGCGTTACGGCTCGCGGTCCGGCCGAGCGGGGAACTGATCGCGACGCGGTTGATGGACACGCGCTACCGCGTGGTGGCAAGCCCGGCTTATCTCGATCATGCGGGCAGCCTCGCTGAGCCCGGCGATCTCGCCGTTCGGCAATGTCTGCTACTGACCCTGCCCGGCTATCGCTCAATGTGGTCGTTCAGGCGCAACGAGGGCATCCAGCAGGTCGCGGTGGAGGGCCGGCTGGCGATCTCCAGCCCGGCGGCCATTCGCCGTGCGGCGCTTGACGGGATGGGGCCTGCGCTTCTGGCGGACTGGATGGTGGCCGCCGATCTCGGCAGCGGCGCGCTGATCGATCTGTTGCCGGGGTGGGAAGCGACCGCCGCCGACTTCGATACTGCCGCGTGGATTCTCTTCCCGTCCAACGCCTATGTTTCGCGCAAGGTCAGGGCATTGGTTGATTATCTCAAAGGATCAGTATGATCTCCTTCTTCCAGAACCCGTGCGAGAATGCAGCCAGGTAAAACCGACATTCGCTTTCCTAACCGATATTCGTTGCCCGGGTTGCCGGCTGCGCCACGAGAAGGCGGCTTTAATGGTGTAATGAACGAATTTCTGCTTCTGGACACGGCAAGCCGGGTGGAATGATCGGGTATGGGTCCTCGCTGCCTGTAAGCTGCCGTCGTTCATGCTACCAGCCCATTAGGCCATCGGTTATACCCGCGATAAGCTGGGCAGAGGCGTTGTCCGACGTCTTCCTCGGAGATAGCTGACTCGTCGAAGGAGACAGCCGCGACCAATCGCGACCCCAATATCATCTACTCGGGCCTTAGTGGCGTTGTAACGGAGCAAGGTATCGCGGTTGAGCTTTCGTCCCACCGCATGGAAGACCGTCCAGGCTGGGCCATCGCAGTCATCAACCAGGGTGGCACTTCTACTGCTTAAAATGAGCTTTTCGACACCGATGATGCCGCGTTTCCGGCGTTTCGGCGAAACGTCGATGAAGAGGGGATGAAGGAGTTTCTCGACGACCGCAACGTTATCCCCTTTAAGCGCTGAGCACCGTCGACAAACGAGATGCACGGGGCGGGTGCGCCAAAGCAAACGGCTAAACGGGAGAGCAGCAGCGTGACGAAACGATATTGGGGCCTGCTGGCCGTGATTCTGGCGATTGTGGCTGCTTATGCTGCGGGCGTTCGGATCGCCCCGCTGGGGCGGGATTTCGATGCTGCCCCGCTGATCGCCAAGGCCAAATCCTATGACGCGCTGGTCGAGCGCGATCGGTTCGGCGTGCCACACATCTCGGGCAAGCGCGATGCCGATGTCGCGTTTGGCATTGGCTATGCGCATAGCGAGGACGACTTTGCGACGATTGTCGATGCCGTGCTGACGACGCGCGGGCGCGCCGCAGAAACCAAGGGCAAGGATGCCGCTATCGGCGATTATCTCGTCCGGCTGTTCCGGGTGTGGGAAAAGGTCGCGGCGGGATACGATACGCAGATCACCCCGCAAGCGCGTGCGATCATGCAGGGCTATGCCGACGGCGTTAACCTTTATGCTGCGCAGCATCCGGGCGTGGTGCCCGCCGGCGTCGTGCCGCTCTCGGGCCGTGATGTGTCAGCCGGCACGATTTTTCGCGGGCCGTTTTTCTATGGGCTCGACAAGGTGCTGAAGACCATCACCGAGAAGGCACCCGCACGCGACACATCCCCCCCCAAGGGATCGAACGGCATCGCGATCGCCCCGTCGCGATCATCGGATGGCGCGACCCGGCTGCTCGTCAATTCGCATCAGCCCTATGAAGGGCCGGTCGCCTGGTATGA
>CAZXBM010000130.1:0-3796 GCA_964638495.1 uncultured Stakelama sp.
GATACCATCACCGGCGGCGCGTGAGTACGGCGCCGTGGACGACGAGAAGCTCCGGGAAGAAACGCTCTTCCTCGCCGTGACGCGGCCAACGATGTGGCTTGGGGTGCCAATCGAGGCATCCCTGCCCATCGCGCTGGCCGCTTGCCTGACCCTTATCATCACCGGCAATCCGCTCTATGCGATGGCCTTGGCGGGTGCCTTCCTCGCCATTGCGCGGCTGATCGTTCGGCACGACGCCAATGCCTTTCGATTGTTGTGGCTCTGGACCATGACGAAGGCGCGCTGCCGAAACCGCGCCTGGTGGGGCGGCAGTTCCTATTCGCCGCTGCCGATCGTTGGTGCCAAGCGTCGAGGCTTCGCTCGTGGCTAGTGGCGCGTTCTCGCTCGGTGCCACGTCAGCCCGAACGCCGTGGCGAATCCTCAAGAACGAGGCCGACCCCGCGCGTTACCTGCCGTATGCGCGCCATATCGACGATCACGTCATCGCGCTTGATGGCCGCGATCTGATGATGATGTTCAAGCTCGACGGTCTCGCGTTCGAGACGGCCGATCCCCTCCATCTCAACGACTGGCACGAGAAGCTGAACGGCACGCTGCGTAACATTGCGGACGATCGTCTCGCGATCTGGACTCACATCGTGCGCCGCCCAATTACCGATTACCCGCAAGGAGAGTTCCGGTCGGATTTCGCAGCAGATCTGGACGCGAAGTACCGTGCCCGGGTCACGGCCAAGCGTATGTTCGTCAACGAACTGTATCTGACCCTGATCATGCGCCCATCCGTTGGTTCGGCCGATCGCACCGGAGTTTTGTTGCGCCGCCTCTCTACTGCCCGCAAGGAGGGCGAGGAGGTCGACGAAGACGAGCTTGCGCGCTTTGAGGACAAGGCGCGGGATATCGAGAAGCTGCTGGCCCGATGCCGGCCGCTCAGGCTCAGCCTCTACGAACATAATGGCCTGATGTTCTCACAGCCCCTTGAGGTGCTGGAACTCGTGATGATGGGCCGAGCGGCGCGCGTCCCGCTCGTACGTGGTCATCTGGGCTCTGCCATTTACGGTGAGCGCGTCATCTTCGGCCGGGAGACTGTCGAGGTGCGCGCGCATGACGAAAGCCGATTCGTCGGCTTGTTCGGCATTCGCGAGTATCCGGCCATGACCCGGCCGGGGCAAATGAACGCCCTGCTCTCACAGGATTTTGCGTTCGTCGTGACGCAATCCTTCGCATTCATGGGCAAAGCACGGGCATCGGAGCGGCTGCGTCGGCGTCAGAACCAGATGGCATCGACCGAAGATGCCGCCGCCAGCCAGGCAATCGAACTGGCGGATGCAGCCGACGACCTTCAAAGTAATCGGTTCGTGCTCGGCGAGCATCATTTCTCCCTCGCGGTATTCGGTGAAAACCAGAAGCGTCTGGCCGAGAATTTGTCGACGGCTCGGGCTGCGCTGGCGGACGCCGGTCTTGTGTCAGCGCGCGAAGGCCCGGCGCTCGAAGCCGCCTTCTGGTCGCAGCTACCCGGCAACTTCTCGTGGCGGGCGCGGCCGGCCGCGATCACGTCGCGCAATTTTGCAGCGCTATCGCCGTTCCATACCTTCCCGGCCGGAAAGCCCGATGGCAATCACTGGGGCGCGGCAATCGCGCTGATGAAGACTGCTGCGCAGTCCCCCTATTATTTCAACTTCCATGTGAACGATCTCGGGCACACACTGATCATCGGCCCTTCGGGCGGCGGCAAGACCGTGGTGCAGAACTTCCTGATGGCGCAGCTCGAGAAGACGGGCGCGCAGCAGATCTTTATCGACAAGGATCGCGGCGCGGAGATCTATGTGCGATCCTCGGGCGGTACCTACCTCGCATTGCGCAATGGTGTGCCGACCGGGTTCGCCCCACTCCGCGCGCTCGATCAGACGCCCGGCAATATTGTCTTCCTGGGCAGACTGATCCGGCATCTCGTGACGCCAGCTGGATCGCAGCTCGGCGTTACCCAAGAGAGGATGATCGACGAGGGTATTCTCTCGATCGGGCGTCTCCCTCCGGAAGATCGGTCGATCCTCGCGCTGCGCCAGCTGCTCGGCCAGCGCGATCCGGAAGGGATCGGCGCGCGATTGGAGAAATGGTCCCGCGGCGGGGCGCTTGGCTGGGTGTTCGACAATGACCGGGACGAGTTGACGCTTGAGGCCCGGTTCATCGGCTTCGACATGACGGACTTCCTCGACAACCCAGAGATCCGCACGCCGCTGATGATGTACATGTTCCAGCGCATCGATGCGCTGCTCGACGGTCGCCGACTTGTGATTGACATCGACGAGTTCTGGAAGGCACTCGGCGACGACGCCTTCCGCGCCTTCGCGCAAGATGGGCTGAAGACCTACCGCAAACAGAATGCCTTTCTGGTGTTCGGCACCCAGAGCCCAGCCGACGCACTGCGCTCGGACATCTCGCACAGCATCATGGAACAGGTCGCGACCAAGATCCTGTTGCCCAATCCCTATGGCCGCGAGGTCGATTATATCGACGGTCTCGGTCTCACACGCGCCGAATTCAAGCTCATCAGGAACGACCTCATTCCCGAAAGCCGTCGCTTTCTGGTGAAGCAGGGCCACGATTCCATCGTTGTGGAACTCGATCTGGGCGGTCTGTCGGACGAGTTGGCCGTCCTCTCGGGCACCACCGAGACCGTCGGCATCCTCGATCAGGTCCGGGCTGAGCTGGGCGATGATCCCAGCCACTGGCTGCCCGTGTTCCACGAGCGTCGGCGCGCAACCAACAGAAGGAAAGGATAAGGTCATGAAGGCTATTCGAACGCTGGCGATCGTCGGCGCGTGTGCGATGTCGGCGCCGGCCTATGCGCAAGGGATACCCGTCCACGACACTGCAACGTTCTTGCAGACGCTCTCGACGGTGAAAAACACGCTGTCGATGATCGAGCAGGGCAAGCAGCAAATTTCGCAGGCAACTGAACTATACAACAGCGTCAACAAACTGACGAACGTCAACCAGATCGCGTCGTCGCTCAATACCGACGCCGTTCGCCACCTGCTCCCACGCGAGGCGCGCGACATCCAGCGATTGATGTCGTCCGACATGTCAGGCTTGGGGAGCCTAGGTTCGTCCGCAGCCCGGATCCGAAGCAGCAACCGCATCGAACTGCCGGACCTTCGACCGGGCGCGACGGCGTTCGAACGGTCCAACCGAGATTCGATCTCACAAAATGGCGAGATGGCCGCTCGCGACGCTGCGATCGCCGAAGCGGCTTACGGGGTCACCGCCCAGCGGACGACCGGTCTCGAGGAGCTTCGCTCCTCACTCGACAGCGCCTCAGACGCGAAAGAAGTCATGGACATTCAGGCGCGGATTGGCGTCGAAAACGCGCATATTCAGAACGACGCCGTCCAGCTTCAGGCGCTTCAGATGCGGCAGGCCGCCGAGGCGAGACTGCGTTCGCAGCGAGATGATGAAAACGGCCTCGCCAAACTTCAGCAGAGCCTGAGTAGCCGGCCGTGAAGGGGATCGCTGCGTTCCTCCCTGCTCTGACGGCCACACTCCTGAGTGGTTGCGGGCAGTCGGTCGGCAAGGCCGAGCTGAAGTCCGATCCCAAGCAGCGCGCTGCAATCCTGGCCGCCTGCGCCAACGGCACTCACAACGATGCCCAGGAGTGCAGCAACGCCAAGGACGTCGAGAACGCTGACAAGCTCGAGCGTTAGCTGGGTCACAAATACGCGAGCATACTGGCCATGGCGTCCAAACTCTTCGCGGATATTTATACCAACATCGACGGGAAGCTCGATCTCTTCCTCAA
>CAZXBM010000131.1:0-3793 GCA_964638495.1 uncultured Stakelama sp.
CTTTGCGCGTGAATTCAGCACTGCGTTCGCGATGAGCCCGATGGCCTTTGTCGCGCGAACGAGGCTGCATCATGCCGCCGAGCTGCTGCGGTCCACCAACATGCCGATCAAGGTCATCGCGGCGGCAATCGGCTTTTCGAGCCGAAGCCATTTCAGCAGAGCCTTCCGCGCGGCCTATGGCGCTGATCCGAGCGCCTATCGCCGCGACGATACCGATGCGGAAGAGGAGGCGGCGATGGCCGCACCAGCCCGCGCCCAGCCGGGATCGGCGCGCGCGACTCGAGCTGCGGCCTGAACCGGGGCCGCGTGTCGCCTGTCTGAAAATCGGCTGTTATGTAGATTTGCACGCCAACCTGCTCAGTTAAGCCACTGAGAGAAGAACAAATTTGTGAAACCGGTGGGGTCGCTCTTTGCGCCTCAGCTGCTCAATCCGAGTTTAATTGCGGATTCAACTGCTCTGCGCGATTTGCCAAGCGAATACGGGTACTGCCATCAGTGAGGATCAGCTCGAGGACGCCATCGCCGGATTGGCATCGCATGGTCGGTCTGACACCGGATGAGCGGGTCATTCTCACGACAAAGGCGACGTCGAGCGCCGAAGGTCCGCGATCCTTCGATCGCGAGCAGGCACCTCCGCGAGGTTCGCCGCGTCTTCCTCGAGCAAGATGACGGATTGGTAGCCTGGAGGCGTGCGAATGCCTTAAAGCGACAGGCTACGAGCGTCGCGATCGAGGCCGATGCTGGCGTTGATGGCAGAGCAGAAATCTTCGATTGCATTGGGTGCTTCGGTCATAGCCATTTTCCCCTCACCAAGTTCTCCCAACCTCGTCACCGGACGACGCACTCCGGATTTTCCTTGGGCGATCTGAGCGACTGAGATTCAGCTTAGCGTCCCGTTTCATTATCGAGTTTGTCGATGGTCTTACGAATCGTCGGGACCAGTTCTCGCGGCCAGCCGCCGGGGATGACTTCCGCAAAGCCTAGGGGGTCCGCTCGTCGCAGCTTCGCAAGTCGCTGTTGCATGGTCGCAGGGTCGCGGCCGGCGTGTGCGGCGAGTTCGGGCAGGCTCGCGATGGTCGCGGCTCGACGCTCGACGTCGGAGACGGCATAGAACCTCGGGTTGACACCGGTCGACTGGAGGCCATCGAGCAGGCGCGCGCCAGTGGGCCCGACGTTGAGGAGTTCGAGCGCGTCGCTCTGGACCATCCGGTCGCAGTAGCGAACTGCGCCATCGGCCCGGGCGAAGGTCGCCGAGAGCACCAGGCCCATCTGCTCCCTGCCGATCACCACCCGCTCGATCGGCAGTCTGCCCTGGCGCAGCCGGAATGGGAGCCGGCCGTCCATGAGGGCCTTCATGATCGGCCCCCACGGCTTGGCCCAGCGTGGCGATCCGGCGTTCCGGGCGGGGATCCACGATCGGTTCGAGTATTTCGAGTGCTGCCTGCATGTGTGCCGGCACGGGGAACGGCTCCATCTCACGCAGCGGGTCGCCGCACTTATCGCACTCGTCGACGGCGGTGGCGGTTCGGGTCCAGCGCTGGACCAGGCCGCGGGGCTCGCAGCCGCAGCGGTCCTGGAGCATGTCCCAGCCGTCAAGGCAGAAGGGCAGGTCCTCGAGCTCCCAGGTCGCTCGGTGATGGGCGCTCTTCGCCAGCGCGATTGGAGAGAAGCGCCGCACGGTGGTCGCGATCCGGTGCGCGTCGAGGTCGAGGCCGAAGAAGTCCACATGGCGTCGACCGAGCGCCGCGTAGCGCCGCATCGCCACCTCGCCGCTCTCCAGCCGCAGCTCCTCGATCTCGCCCATGGCCTCGATCTGGCGCGGGTATGGCAGGCGGATGCGCATCAGCTTGGACAGCGCGAGCGCGACGCGCGACGAGCGCTGCGCGAGCTGGCTCTTGCGGAAGCGCAGGAACGCGGACTGCATGTCCGGCGAGAGCTTCTCCTGCGGCGCCCGTTCCCCCGCCGGGGCCGTGTCGCCCAGGAGCGTCGCGTCTGCGGTGGCGTCGACGGCGTCGTCGAGGGGCACAGGGCCCGTGCCGGCGGGTACGGCGACGTCCAGGGGACTACTGGCGCCGCGCCGGTCGCGGTTGCCATGGGCGGGTGCCGTGCGACGCGGCGGCGCCTTCGCCCGCGGCGTTGCGGGATCGCGGGCGGTGATGGTCGAGGCTGCCGTGGCGGCTTTCGGGGTCTTGGTCAAAACATGTCTCCATACTTCAGGCGTTTGGAACGGGCGCGCGTCTGCGTCCGCTGGTCGGGCCGTTCGGCCGACTGGGCTGGTGTCCCTGCGTCGCGGGGGTCTGCATTCCTTGAGGACTTGCGTGGCGCGCGGCGCGGCGGCGGTAGGCGCCCTGCGGCGTCGTCTTGCGGGCATGGGACTTCGCGCTGCGGAGTTCGCGGCAGAGCCTCCAGAAGCGGTGGTAGGACATCGCGGTGTAGGGGATCTTCGGGACGTCGTAGACCGCTGGCCGCTCGCAGGGCTCGGCCTCCCCGTCAGGGTCTATCCAGAAGTTGCGACCGAGCCGGACGCCCGTATTGATCTTGTCGATCTCGGCCACGTATCTGTCGTGGTTCATCCGCACGTCGCCCCGCAGGTTGGTGGCGCGGGCGGCGTGGTAGAAGACGATCTCGAGCGGGTGGTCGATCTTGCGCACCTGCGGCATGCGGTTCTTCATCGAGACGCCGTCCTGCTCCTTGCGGCAGCCTTCCTCGCCGCGCTCGCGAAACCAGGTTCGCAGGGTTGCGGGGCTGGCGGCCCAGGCGCCGGGCATCGCGGCGATCTTCGGATCCTTCATCGCCTCCGCCATGAAGCACTTGAGGCTGAAGTCGGATTTGCTCCACGGATTGGCGTCGAAGCGGCGCATGATCGCCGTCCGGAACTGGCAGACGTCGTCCAGCTCGCGCGCCTGCTCGGCGTCGAGCTCCTGGCTGCGGGCGTAGCGGCGTGCCTCGGTCCGCAGCGGCTTCTCGCGCCAGATGCAGTCGTTTGAGGCCATCAGCTGGCCGACCTCGGCCATAGTCGGCTTGCGGCCGCGACCGTCGTCGCCGACGACCATGAAGTCGCCCTCGCCCGAGCCGACCGGCGGTCGGAACGTGACGGCGCCGTCGGGATCGACGCGCTCGAAGACGTAGCCGTGGCCGAAGAGGTCGACCGGATCGCCCGGATCGACGTCCAGGTTCCACGGCACCACCGGGACTGGCTCGCCCGCGCCGTTCACAGCCGGATTCCGGAACGGCCGGTGAACGGCCTTGCGGGCATGAGCGCCGTGTCCGGCGTCAGCCGCACGTCGAGGTCGGTCATCAGCCTGCTGCGGGCGAGCAGTCGCTCGATGACCGCGTCGCCCTGGAGTGCGTCGCGCGGCGCGAGCCGGTCGCGCAGGTCGCCCCACGCGATCGCGCTTGTGTCGTCGAGGTTGGCGGCGATGCGCTCCTCGTGCCGGCTGAGCGACATGCTGCGGCGTCCATACAGCGCGTCGATGTTGCGCATCCTGTGCGTTGGCAGGCGTGGGTTGCCGCGCTCGGCTGATCCTTGTTTCGACAGCCTTTTCGCTTATCCCCAGAAGCTCCCCGATCGCCGCCTGTGGCCATCCGTCGAGCGCGCTTAGAATCAACGGCTCCTTCAGGTTGGCCGGCAGCGAAGCGATGGCCGCCATCGTTGCATTCAGCGAGGCCCGCCCTATTAGTATCGCATCCGCTCCAGGCGCATCGTCCGCGATCGAATCAGCGACACCCGATGACAACGGCAAGGCCATCGAGAAGAACTTCAAGAACTCCGACAACAACGAAGCGGCGCAGA
>CAZXBM010000132.1:0-3720 GCA_964638495.1 uncultured Stakelama sp.
TGATCTACCTCACCGCAGCCGTCATCAACTCACGATGAATCCCCACAGTCCCTAGCTTGTTGGCTTGAGCCTCGGCGTCGGCGCGCGGCATAGCCGCTGCAAGTGTTTCGACAGCTTTAACACGCAATTCCTCACGAATGCTCTCGCAAGTTTTTAGTGAAGCGTCGGCAACCGATTCGGAAGTCGAATCCAAAAAATGTGCCTTCATTTGAACTTTGGCATCGGCGTCAACGCAGTCGATGTACCGACTTAGGACTACTTTTTGATCCTTGAGGTCGCTGGAAAGTACGTCAGCCAGAGATGTCGATTGGATCAGTAGTGCTGCAATCGCGACCAACATCATCATTCCCCCGGACGAAATACTATCCTACCTTGCATTTCCTTCGCTGTCAGCTGCCCATCCACGTCGAGCTAATAACCGGCTTGACGGCGGGCGCTACAGCCGTGACGCTCGCCAATTGTTCTTCCCGACGATCGAGGTTGGCAGTTACCAGCGTGCGAGCCGCATAGGCATAGACCACACAGTGCCGCGCCTCCGCCCGGATCCCCGGCTGCGCTCAAACCGGCGAACCGACTGAGCCCGGACGTCGCAGACGCGCTTGCGTATGATGGCCAGGGGGCGATGTTCAAGTGCTCGTTAGCGTGTGACGACACCAACTCAAATTGATGTCTGCGTTGACACCTAGTTCTGCGTTGCAACCTAGTAATGCATCGAACAACGTCCAAAAATAGTTGAAATCCGTTGCTCACCGAATGGCAGGTTTTAGGCAACCGAGAAACTGGGCAAAATGGCTAGCACTGCAGGCGCTTGCTGCCCGGCAGCTGTGCTTTGAAACGGCGGTTAGCTATCGTCGGTCCTAGCGCAACAGCCAGACGGCAACGCCGGCGAGAACCAGCATCGTCGCCACGACAAGCAGAACCACCGCCAAGATCGCAGCGGTCGTGCCATACCGCTCCTCGACCCAAGGCACGAGTGCATGGGCCAAAGCGAAGAAAACCTCCTCCATGGGGAGAACGTATCAGCGGGCGCAATGTTTGCAAATGGGCGAAAGCCGCCACCTGACGCATCACGCCAACTCCACCTCGCCCGCCGCCACCTCTCGCCGCCCAACCACCGCCTCGAACCGCTCGTGGTACTTCGGGTGCTCGGTCCCCATCATCCGGTCCCACCAGGTGAAGTAGAGCCCGAAATTATAGCGCCCTTCGGTGTGGTGCAGGTCGTGGTGCGTCGTCGTCGTCAGCCACCCCGTCAGCGGTGAGCGGGTAAAGCCCGGCCACGCCAGCTCGAACCCCGAATGGCCAATCGCGTTGCGCGCGATCTGGTGGCCCAAAAAGATGAACAGCGCCCAGGGCTGGATCGGGGCGACATGGCTGACGATCACGAACATGACCGGGATGTAGATGCTTTCGAACACCGCCTCGATCGGCGCGAAGCTGTAGGCGGCCCAGCTTGTCGGCGTGCGGCTGAGGTGATGCGCGTGATGCGCACGCCGGAACAGTGCCTTCAGGTGCAGCGTGCGGTGCATCCAGTAGAACCAGGCATCGTGCATCACCACCATCGCCGCGATCTGCGCGAGCATCAGCGCAATGTCGGGGGTGCCGCGCGACACCGGAATCCACCCGGCGCGGAACATCGCAAAGGTGAGCAGATTGACGAGCGAGAAGACGAAGATCGTCTCCACCGACTGGCGGAATTCGCGGCGGCGATCGGCGAAGCTCGCCTTGCGCGGCTGGATGCGGCGCACCTCGATCCAGCGGCGGATCAGCCAGTAGAGGATGGCGACGCCCGCCGCGCCGATGAGGTAGCGGGTGAATTCGATGCGGACCGCCACATAGATGTGCTCGGCGATATCATGGGCAAGGTCGGTCATGCGGGCTCCGTCTGCTGGTGGCGCTGTCGGGATGCCTGATCGCCGCGCGCCGGTCTGCGCAGGGTTGAAACGGCCTGCTCGATTCCGGAATCGATCAGCTTTTTTCGATTATGGCGGCGCGGCGATAATCGCTCGGCGCCTGGCCGACATCCTCGCGAAAGGCGCGGTTGAAAGGCGCGAGGCTGCCATAGCCCAGGTCCATCGCGATCGTCAGGATCGGCAGGTCGACATGCGCGGGGTCCGCCAGCATCGCCTTGGCTTCGGCGATGCGGTGATGGTTGAGGAAGGCGGAGAAATTGCGATAGCCCAGCCGCTGGTTGATCAGCGCGCGCAGCCGATGTTCGGGAACGCCCAGCCGCCGGGCGAGCAGGCCGATCGTCAAGCCGGTCTCGCGGTGAATGCCGCCCGCCATCACCGCGTCGAGCTTCTGTTTCAGCACATGTTCGGACGGGCTCAGGCTCGGCGCGGGCGGTGGCTCGGCGGGGGCGCGGGCATCGAACAGCAGATCGGGATCGCTTTGCAGCAGCGCGGCGCCGGTCGCCATCGTCGCGATCAGGATCGTCACGGCCTGCGGCAGCGTCACAAGGGCGCTGGTGTGGCGAAAACCGTAGATCATCTCGATCGTCATCACCATCACCGCGATGATGCCGACCAGGATCACGAACCCCACGCGCAGCCGACGCCGCTTTTCGACCAGGTCGTCGCCGCGTTCCTGAAAGGCGATCCGCATCGCATGGGCGGTGAGCAACAGCGACGTGCCGCGCTGGAGCGCGCCAAGCCACAGCCCAGCCTGATTTTCACGGGGGCCGGCGATGCCAAACCCGATCCAGCAGCCGACGACGATCATGACGGCGGCCGCGACCGCGCGACGATCGAGCCGACGTTCGAACAACAGGTGCGCGAACACCCACAGCATCGTCGGCGTGGCCTGCGCCGCCAGCTGCACGATCGCCCACAACGGCCCATGCTCGGGCAGCTTGAGCGGGGTCGCGACCAGCAGATAGGCACAGCTGCAGACCAGCAGCGCGGCGGTCGCAATGCGGATGCGGCGCGGCGCGCTGCCGCGGCCGATTACCAGCGCCACCAACAGCACCTGCCCGATCGCGAGCAGGCGAATCGCGCTGTCGATGATGACCAACCGCTCCATCGCGCACGGTTATGCCGGGGCCGTGCCGGGCCGTCCACGGGGGCTGGGAATCGATCGGCGAGGGGGGTAGAGGCTTGGTCCATGACCCAGTTCGACCTGACCGACGACCAGCGCGAGATCCAGGATCTGGCGCGCAAGTTCACCGCCGACCGGATCACGCCCAATGCGGGTGAATGGGACGAGCAGCACATCTTTCCGCGAGATACGATCAAGGAGGCAGCCGAGCTCGGCTTCGGCGCGATCTATGTCAGCGAGGAATCGGGCGGCATCAATCTCGGCAGGCTCGAAGCCGCGCTGATCATGGAGGCGATGGCCTATGGCTGCCCGTCGACCAGCGCGTTCATATCGATCCACAACATGGCGAGCTGGATGATCGACCGCTTCGGCTCGGCGGAGGTCAAGGGCAAATATCTGCCTTCGCTGGTGACGATGGACGCAATCGCCAGCTATTGCCTGACCGAGCCGGGCTCGGGCTCCGACGCGGCGGCGCTCAAGACCAAGGCGGTCTTGGACGGCGACCATTATGTCGTCACCGGCACCAAGCAGTTCATCAGCGGCGCGGGCGAAAACGACGTTTATGTCACGATGGTGCGCACCGGCGAGGAAGGTCCAAAGGGCATTTCCTGTCTGGTGATCGAGCGCGACATGGCCGGTGTGTCGTTCGGCGCGAATGAGCGCAAGCTGGGCTGGCATTCGCAGCCG
>CAZXBM010000133.1:0-3373 GCA_964638495.1 uncultured Stakelama sp.
ATATTCGGAATGGATCACCGATTCGAATACTGACTCGTGAGCGCTCCACACGCCTTCGGGTAGCATTTTCCCATTGATGGCTTCGCTTGATGTGTCTTGCAGTCCGGCAAGTGAGGTATCTGGTACCGGCGTGGTAATCTGGCGCGGCTTGAAGAAAACCCCACTCTTCAACAGCGGCTTGCTGGACCATGCCCAATCGATGAAACCGTCACGGCTCACAACGATCATCGCACGCGCCGAAGTGCTGTCTAGCCACTTCAAGATCGCTGACGTAACCGAGACGCCGTAACGAACTTTCAGCGGCTCGAACATCGCGATGCTCGGACGATTGAATCCAGATGTTTGATCCCGAAAATCGTCCAGCGGCATCAACAAGAAGCTGGCAAATTCGTTCGCCTGCGCTTCCATCTGACCGTAAGCGGAATCCCACGACCACATGTCGCTTTTTGAGCAGAATATCGGATCGCCGCTGAGCGACCGATGAAGCAGATAATGCCCGAGTTCATGCCCGAGCGTGAAGTTGATCCGGCCAGGCGACGCGATCTCGGTGTTGTAGAAAATGCCCCACTCTTTTCCGCCCGGACGCGGGATCAGGGCACCTTCGAATTTGCTGCTGAACGCTTGTCCATCGACAAGCGTAATGGGAGCATCTGGATAGACTTGCCGGGTATAGTCGCGCGCGATGTCGGCGACTTTGATTGGGAAGCGATCCACCCCGTGAGCGTCATGAACGAGCTTCACCAGTTTGGATAAGTGGATCGCCCAACCCGTCGGCGTCGACGGAAGCTTTACTTCTTCTTGGTGCCCCATGCTTCGATCATATCCTGAATGCGCTGCTTATCGTCAGGCTCAAGCTTGTTGAACTTTCTAAAGAAGACTTCCTTCATCTGCTGGTCGTCCATGTCAGCGTTATCGTCCAACAGATACGCGGTCGTTACGCCGAGCACTTCCGCGATTTTGGTAAGCTTTTCCGCCGAGGGCTTCCGGTCCGGGCGATTTTCCAGCTCCCACAAATAGCTTTTGCTGGAGTCCGATAGGCGAGCCAAATCATCCAAGGAGTATCCCAACTTCTGGCGGTGGGTGCGCAGCTTTTCTTGCAGGCTCAGCGGCATTCGTCCTCGGGAAATCAAATGGGTTGGCAGTGTTCGATATATACCGAACGAAACCGTCCTTGACAAGCGATCCGACATCGTGTTCGATATACCGAACGGTAGCAGTTCGATGAAGCCATCGTGGCGCTGCCGGGTCACACGCGATTTTGGAAAGGTAAGGTGCCATGGAAACGAATGAGAAGAAGGGGCTGGTCCGCATCCACATTGACCGCCAGCCCTATGAGTCCCCCAACCCCACCACCAGCGAGGCGCTCTATGCGCTCTGCGGCATCGAGGGACACGTCGAGCTATTTCGGGAGGTCGACGGCGACGGCGAGGATGAGCTGGTGCGGCGCGGTGACAACCACATCCGCCTCAAGCCCGATGAGCACTTCTACAGCCAGAAGGTGTTCAACATCATCGTGAACACCGAGAAGAAGGAGGTGCTCAAGCCCCGCCTGTCCTTCGATGAACTGGTGATTCTCGGGCTCGGCTCCATCCCGACCGGCGAGAACATCAAGATTACGGTCGACTACGGGATGGGGCCCAAGGCCAACCCGCAGGGGTCGCTCCAGCCAGGCCAGTCCGTCCGTCTCAAGAACAAGATGGTGTTCGATGTCTCAGCAACTGATCGATCGTAGGCCGGATCTCAAAAAGCTGCGCGACGAAGGACTCAACATCCAGATCGTCGGCGGCTTCGTGGTCGCGCGCGAGATTCCCTATGTCGCGGGGGCAGGTGATGTCCGCCGCGGCATTCTCGTGTTCGCGCATGACGGCGGGACCGCCCCGCCGCCGGACCACACGGCCTATTTCATAGGCGCGCATCCCTGTCACGCCGACGGCACGCCCATGACGCAGATCGTCAACTCGGCAAGCGAGATTGCGGTCAGCGACGAACTGAAAACCAACTATTACCTTTCCGCGAAACGGTTCGATAATACTGCCTACCCTGACTATTACGAGAAGATCGGCACATATGTGCGGACTATCCAAGGCCCTGCGCGTCAGATCAATCCCAGTCTGACCGCCTTCAATTTTTCGGCGATCGTGGCGGACGAGGACGATGATATCTTCGTCTATCACGACACCGCCTCGAGCCGGGCCGAGATCGCTGAGGCCAGCCGCAAGCTGCGCCTCAACAAGGTGGCGATTATCGGCGTGGGCGGGACTGGCGGTTACATTTTGGATTTCGTGGCCAAGACACACGTGCGCGAGATTCATCTTTTCGATGGCGACGAGTTTTGTCAGCACAACGCCTTTCGTGCGCCCGGCGCCGCCTCCTTGGAGGAGGTCGATGCCCGGATGAAGAAGGTGGATTACTTCCGCGGCATCTATTCGAAGATGCGGCGCGGGATTGTCGCTCATGCCGAACGCATCGGGCCGCACAACATCGATCAGCTCAACGGTATCGATTTCGCGTTTCTCTGCTTGGAGGCCGGACCCGAGAAGAAGCTCGTGATCGACACGCTGATCAGCCAAGGCATTCCGTTCATCGAGGTCGGCATGGGCGTCTACATCCGCAACGGCATCCTTGGCGGGTTGCTGCGGACGGTCGCAGTCACCGCCGACAAATCCGACCATGTTGCCGCTCGAATTCCGCTGTCTGACGGCGGGCTGGTCAACGAGTACGATAAGAATATCCAGATCGCCGAGCTCAACGCGCTGCATGCCGCGCTCGCCGTCATCAAATGGAAGAAGCTGTTCGGCTTCTACGATGACAACCGTCACGAGCACTACAGCACCTATGCGGTCGGTCGCAACGACACGAACAATGAGGACTGCTATGACACTGCCGAGTGAAATCCGCTTCGAGTTCGTGGAGTCCGTTCCGTCTGAGCGTGAGCAGGGCGTGTTTTATATCTCGATGCCCTACCGCAGCATCATTCATAACTGCCTATGCGGTTGTGGCGCCAAGATCGTGACACCCATTCGCCCGGATAAATGGACGCTGTTCTATGACGGCGACACGATCACCATCGACCCATCGATCGGCAACTGGAGCTACCCGTGCCAGTCGCACTACGTGATCCGGCGCAATCGCGTGCTCGATGCCGGTCCCATGTCGCAGTCGAGGATTGACGCAGGCCGACGCCGCGATTTCCATCTCACGGATGCGTACTACAATCGGCAGCCCGCGCCTGAACGCGATCGTGCTGCATCGCTCGCCCGATCAACGCCCCCGCCAGTTGCGCCGAAGAGGAAAAACCTTTGGGATCGGCTTATGGGGCGGTGACAAAACGGAGCTTTTCTGTTCAGCATAAGAGGAGGGCCAAATGGCCGAT
>CAZXBM010000134.1:0-3107 GCA_964638495.1 uncultured Stakelama sp.
GTAAGCGCCGACGGAAGGCGGCGTTGACGTAAGTCTATTTGGCCTTCCGCGGGCGCGGCGCCCATTTCTTTGCCAGCGCTGCTAAGCGGTTATGGATCATGTCGATGTCGGGCTGAGCATCGGTATCATGGTCGTCCCCCAGGGCTTCCAACGCCTCTTCATGGTATTCATGTGTCGGATCGGCCAGGGCTTCCAGCTTCTCGGCATAGCCCCAAGGTCCGCCTGAGTCCTCTGGCGGTCGCATGCCGGTGGCTGCGAGCAGGCGAGGATAGCTGCCTTGGGGCTCGGCCGGAGCGATGCCCTGGATTTTGACGCTGTGCTCCCAGGCATCACCGAAGTCGTATAGGTATCGGAAGGACTTGCCCCGCATTCCCTCTAGAGCCTGACCCAGGGTCGCCTTGCGGGCATCGAGCGGACCGCCAAAGCCATATTCGGGATCTGGGATGCCGAAGCCCGTGCGACCGAACGTCAGTTCCCACAGATGACTGTCCGTCCACGCCAATGCCGCCTGGAAGACGCTGTGCAGACGATCGAGCCGGATACCCAGCGGCACTTCGATTACGCGGCTGACGGCCGGCGTCACGTCGTCTAGGGTGATTGTCATCCGCACGATGAAGGCGTTGCTCAAGCAGCATACTCCAGGTTCTGGACCTCTCTCGCCGCATGCCAGTTCCATGGCAGCAATTCGTCGATCCGGTTGATCGGGTGGTTGCCGATACGCGCGATGACGTCGGTAAACCAAGCCTCGGGTTCCACGCCGTTCAGGCGGCATGTCTCGACAAGCGAGTAAAACAGGGCCGAAGCATCTCCGCCCTTGGTCGAACCGACGAACATCCAGTTGCGCCGACCAAGAGCAACGCCGCGCAGGGCATTTTCGACCAGGTTGTTGCTGATCTCGAGCAGGCCATCGTCGCAATAGCGGATCATCGCCGCCCACCGGTTGAGCGGATAACGGCAGGCCTTCGCCAGTGCGCTGTCTGAGGACAGCCCGCGCATCTGTGCTTCGAGCCAGGGCCGTAAGGCAGCCAGTTTAGGGGAGGCCTGCTGCTGGCGGACCTGTCGTCGTGCATCGGGTGGTGCGCCCTTGATGTCGCGCTCGATCGCGAACAGCTCACCAATCCTCACAACGGCTTCAGCCGCGACTGGCGACGGGTTCTTTTCCAGGATGTCAGTAAACTTGCGCCGCGCATGTGCCCAGCAACCCACCTCGGTCACGCCGCGCGGGGCCTTCGTCTTGGGGTCACGATACAGCGCGTTGTAGCCGGCATAGCCATCCGCCTGGAGGTATCCCTGATATCCGGCGAGATGGGCTGCGGGATGCTCGCCGCCGCGGCCGGTGGTGAAGCGGAACACCACAGCGGGCGGGCTCATGTCGCCGCTCGAACGACCATCGCGCAGATAGACCCAGAAGTAGGCAGTGTGGCTGCCGTCCTCACCCATGAGCAATGTGACCGGCGTCTCGTCACCATGGATCTTGGGAGCTTGGAGGACGTAGGCGAGCAAGCGTTCGCCGAGCGGGGCCATCAACCAAGCCAGCTTGCGGGACCAACGCCCCATTACATCGCGATCGATGTCCACGCCCTGGCGACGCAAGATCACCGACTGGCGGTGCCAGGGTTGATGATCCACGAAGCGGCTGACGACCAGATGCGCAAGCAGCGCGCTGCTCGCCATGACCTTGGGCAACGGCAGCTCAATGGCCGGAGCCTGGCGGATTGTCTCGCAAGACCGGCAAGCGATACGAGGGCGAACATGGCGCAGGACGCGGAAGCGGGCCGGCACATAATCCAGCACTTCGGTGACGTCTTCGCAGATGACGGTTTCCACGCCCCCGCAGCCACAGGGCTCTGGGCGATGCTCCGTCGTCAGGCGCGGGACGTGCGCCGGGATCGGCGTCCGGGCTCCAGCCTTGCGTGCCGATTTCAGCTTTGACGATGTGGCTACGTCGTCATTGGCCGGCTCCGGGGTCTCGACCTCTTCGAACATCAGGCGCAGTTGCGCGATATCCATCTTTTCGGAGCTGCGACCGAACTGGACGCGCAGCAGCCGGGCAAGGCGATGCTCCAGCTTTTCGATCGTCAGGCTTTGGGTCTTGACGGTATGCTTTACCGCCTTCAGCTCGGCCCGCTCTACCTCCATGGCTTCGGCCATCTCCCGCAGCATTTTCTGCAGGAGAACCGGGTCTGTGGGAAGGCGATCAAGGTCGAACCGCATGCCCGGAACTATAGCGGAAATGCCTTCCCGATCCTACCTAAAACCGCAGTTTTTCGTGACTTTTCCGCTCATGCGAGTGTCGGTACGAGCACCTCGTTGTGAATGATCGCCTGCCTCCAATCGAGGCCTTCAATCAACATCGCCAACTGTGCGCCCGAGAGCCGAGCTGCCGCCCCCTCCTGGGTTCGGGGCCACACGAACTTTCCACGCTCGAGACGTTTCGCGTACAGGCAAAGCCCTGACCCGTCCCAGACCAGCGCCTTCAGCCTGTCACCTCTTTTCCCGCGGAACAGGAATACTGCACCAGAGAATGGATCAAGCTGCAGGATATTACGAACCTGGGCCGACAGCCCGTCGAAGCCTTTGCGCATGTCGCACGGTGCCAGCGACAGATAGATCTTGGCCGACGGCGGCAAGGTCAGGCTCACCGTTCAAGCTCCCCGACAATCTCGAGAACCAGTCGCAGCGCCTGTGGGTCAACCAGCCTGTCCACCGAGACCGTGAAGCCGTCGCCTCGCCGGATGTCGATCCGGCCAGCTTCAGGCGGTTTGCCTGCCGGCTCGGGCTTCACCAGTTCAACTGGAACAAAACCCGCCATCGCCCCGCGCAGCAATTGCTTGCGCCATGTGTAGAGCTGGCCTGTTCCGATCCCATGCCGCCGCGCCACCGCCGCAACTATGACGCCGGGCTGCGTCGTCTCCTTCAGGATCGCGAGCTTCTCCTCGTCGCTCCAATGCCGCCGCCGCTCGACACGTACGACCGCTCCTCCATCCCGACGAGCGCCCATACGAGGCTCGTTTGACTGCTCGATATCCACTCGCAAGGCCTCCATTTGCCCCGCGAAATCTACGCCATCCCAATCCTGCGCAAGGCCGGGTTCCGGCGGCGCTTAC
>CAZXBM010000135.1:0-3107 GCA_964638495.1 uncultured Stakelama sp.
GTGACCGGGTCTCGCCGATCAACAAGATCAGAAATCCGCCAATCGCATCGGCGCGTCACGCGCGCGACGACAGGGTCGCGGTAGAGGCCGAGGAACGACATCGCGGTCGACAGCACGCCCGATCGCTCGTTTTCGCTTTTGTTCAACAGTTCGCGCGCGGCCGACGCAACGACGGGATGAACGCCGTCATCGCCGAGATGCGGAGTCGTCATCATGGCGCGCAGCGTCGTATCGATGGGACGCCTGGGATCCGAAAGGAAGTTGGCAACGCCCGCCAACGTCTTGTCGGCTTCGGCATAGAGGACGTGCAGGATCGCGCCGACGAGCAGGGCGTGACTGGTTTTTTCCCAGTGATTGCGTTTCTCGAGTGCGCCCTCGGGATCAACCAGAATATCGGCGATGTTCTGCACGTCGCGCACTTCGGAGGGGCCGCGCCGGACTTCGAGCAGAGGGTTATACGCATCCGAGCTGATATCGGTGGGGTCGAAGCGCAGGACGTGGCTGAACCGGTTGCGCCACCCCGCCGTCAGTCCGAAATTTTCGCCCTTGATGTCGTGAACAATACAGGCGCCCGGCCAGGTAAGCAGGGTCGGGATGACGAGGCCGACCCCCTTACCGGACCGCGTCGGCGCAAAACACAGCACATGCTCGGGACCATCATGACGCAGATACCGCTGGTGAAAGCGACCGAGAATGACGCCATCGTCGCCAAGCAATTTGGCGGTTCGCAATTCGCCAGGCGTCGCCCAGCGCGCCGACCCGTAGGTCGTGACATTCTTCGCCTCACGGGCACGCCATACAGACATGCCGACCGCGACGGCGGTCGACGCAAATCCGCCTGCGGAGGCGATGACAGCGCCCTGATAAAAGATCTTGGGGGCGTAGGCGTCGAAGAAATACCACCACCAGAAGAATGCGGGCGGCGCGTAGATCGGATGCCCCATAAGGACAAGCCATGGTCGTCCCAGTTCGGGCTGATAACCCAACTGCCATGCGGTCCATTGCGTGGCCCCCCAGACCGAAGCCAGCACAATGAGGGCGACAATCAGAACCTGGCCCCAGAGGATTTTGGTCGCGGACATAAGGAAACTCCCGCAGCGCAGGCGCTGACGGTGGGGTGCGCGTCTTGCTTTGCAAGGGCATTGTCAGTCGCGTCGTAGGATCGGCTAGGCTGTCGTGCAGAACGGTGGGGTCAGCCGATGCCGAGCCCTCGCTTGCGACCCATCGACCAATCGACGCCCCCGCCAGGAAGCATCACGCCTGTGACTTGGCGGCCGAGATGCTGATCGAGGGCAGGTTTCCAGGGCACGAGCTCAAAGCCCAGGCCGTTGTCGATCATGGCGAAGCGGCCTGAGGCGAGGTTGACGCGCTGGCGGTAGAGGCCGGCGACATGATTGCCCGGCTCCGAGGGCCGATAGGGAAGGCCGGTCTCGCTTGCCAGATGACCTGAGGCATTGGCCAGCTCGCTTTGTCTCAGCGTATCAATGAGGTCGCGTGCGAAGACCGCGCCTTGGCGGCGTCGATTGGCCAAACCCACTGCGGCGAGTGTGTCCGTGCGCTGATCGAGCGCCTCGCGAACTTCGGCGCCGAACCCTGTGCTGGCGACTGGCGGCGGATCTCGGCCGACGAGATGACGATCGAGCCAGGTCGCACCGGTGGCGGACACCTGTTCGGCCAGATCGAAATCCGATCGCACCGAGAGGGTGAGACGCTGCTGATTGTCCGCGCCGGTGAAGGGACGCACCTCGACGATCGCCCCGATCTTGGCATCACCTGTGGCTTCGATGCTCGGTAGCCGGACATGATGGGTTCGGCCATCGATCCCATCGATGACGACATAGCCGGTTCCTGCCAGTTCATCCTGGAGGCCGCGATCAACGAGGCGGCCGACGACGTTCGGCGAGCCCTCGCCGTGAATTGCGAAGTCGGCGACGCCGCGCGATTGACCTTGCCGATCGAGCGCCCGATGCATCGTTTTGATGATGTCTCCGCGTTCGCCTAAAGACCGCAGAGTCGTCTCGGCGTCGGGTGCGATGGTCCATTGCGCGGGGCCAACCTGATCGGTGAGGCCGAGGCGCTGCAGATGTTGAGCACGGCCGACCAATAGATCCTGCAGGTCTTTGTCGCCGTGAGCGTGCCCACCAGGACGGAGATCGATGGCGCCGCCGGTGTCGTCCGCATAGTCGCGCAATGTTCGATCCAGGCGGGTCCACCGCTCAGCACTGACCTCACGCCGCAGGGTCACGCTGACCTCTTGGTCGCTTCGCGGCCCAAGCTCCAGTGACACGAGCCGCTCAGCCTGACCTCGCAGACCGCGACTGATATAGTCCCGGCTGATAACGAGGTCGGCGCCATCCTGATCACGCCCGCGTACCAGGAGATGGACATGAGGGTTGTCGGTGTTGTGATGTGTGACCGCGACCCAATCGAGCCTGGTTGCCAGATCTGCTTCGGCCTGCGCCATGAGGTCGCGCGTGAATTCTCGGAGGTCGCTCATCTGCGCCGCGTCCTCGGGTGAGACGATGAACCGAAAATGGTGGCGATCCTCTTCGCACCGATCGGCAAAGGCTCGGCCATCAGCATGGTCGCTCGCGCGATCGAACAGTTGACCGGGACGACCGTCTCGGTTCGTCCCGTCGCGTTGAAGGTAGGTCAGGTGAGTGGAAAGCGGGGCGGCGCGAAAGTGACTGCCACGGTGACGTGCGACGCGCGTCTTGATCAGCACCCGGCGTGAGGGACTGCGTAGCGCCGCTCGCGCGGTCGCAGCGCGGCCACGGCCGAACGAAGATTGCCGGACGCTGACGCTGGAAAACCGTCGTCCGCCATGTCCGGCCCGGCTGGCCGCTCGCATGACTTTGGCCACGAAGCTTTTGGCTTTGCCCCCAGGTGTTCCGCCGTCACGGCTTCGACCGGGCCTGATACGCAGGTCGTCGTCGCCCCGCTTCATCGGCTCATGTCCTGCGGCAAGCGCTTGCTGGCGTCTAAGCAAATGAAATGAAATCGAAAAATCCGAGAATGTCTGGCAGGGTATCGGCGGGTGCCAGACAAAAATATCCAAGAATACCAACCGCATAGACCCAAGCCGCAGGCAGGGCTTTTATCTTGCC
>CAZXBM010000136.1:0-2853 GCA_964638495.1 uncultured Stakelama sp.
GCTCTTCTCCGAGCGGGTGGACATGCTCGATCGAGTTCCAGTTGCCCGCAAACGCTACGATAGCGAATCGAGCGCCCGGACATCGATTACCGTGTAGCGCTCTGGATACATGGCCGTCAGAATTGCGGATCCCATTCTGACGCCGACACCATCTAGGCTTTTCAGCACCCTGATCTTTTCGGCTGCCTCCGCGCCACCTCGCGCGATATCGAGGGCCGCCATTGCTGCCCCCTCCGAATTTCTAGGTAGGAGCGCACGCCGCCGAGCGGACTTCCAATTGGCAATCGTTTCCAGATGACGAATGTCATTGGATCCATTGGCTATCTCTGCGCCCGCATCCATCGCAGCCTTTTCGCGCGCCATCCCGGATTTCGATCTGCAGGCGGCCTCGTTCAAGAGGCAAAGGCAATTGACGCAAAGCTCTAGCTTGAACGTGATCGTTGTCAGCCCTTTCGTCATTTACATCCTGCAATACGGCCACAAACAGCCCCTTCTCTCTTAGCTCAATACGCCAAACGGCATAGTTGGATAGGGCTCCATTCGAGGACGTCATATCGCCAAAGCAATCTTTCCTCAGGCGGATTGCAATTGGTTCGGTGCCCGTTCGGGGTCGGTTCGGGGACGCGGGCGACCGACCGCGCCATAATCGTTGCATCCACAGCAAGGAGGATGATTATGGACACGATGGAGCGCGACCCCCTATATATAGCCGAGCAGGTGAAGTTCATCCGCAAGATGCATCGGCTGACGCAAGACAACCTTGCCGACGCGTCCGGTTTGAGCACGCGCACAATTGAAAAGGTCGAGAGCGGCCGTCACCGCCCTGACGAACAGACACTCCGCAGCATCGCCCGAGCGGCGCAGGTCGACGTCAGCTTCTTCGAGAAGCCCACGCCCGAGCAAGAGGAACGCCGGAGGGCGGACATGTTGCGAGCCCAGCGTAAGACGGTAGTCGCGCCCATAAACCCCGTCCGCACAGCCCGCGACTTTCTGGGCGCATTCCAACAGCGCGAGGCGTTCACCGTCGACACGTCCGCAGTCACCGACGAGGCGGCCCTCGACGTTGCCGCAGCGATGGCAGATTGGGTGAGGGACTGCGGCGACATTTGGGACGATTGCTACATGTCCCAGCGGCTCGACTACGCCCGCGAGTTCGTGAAGCTCAGCCGGCAGATCGAGGAGCTCGGCTACTTCTGCTATATGGGCAGCCATCGCATGCAACTCCGTCAGAAGGACCAATCCCGCCTGATTTTCAAAGTGGGGTTGATGACCGTGCTGCCCAATGAAGGATCGGAGGGCACGCGGTATGCCGTGATTCAGCTCGAAGGCGCGTGGGAGAGCCTGGAAGAAGACAGAGTTTCGCTGAGCTAGGGCCGTGAACCCATAAACGACCGTTCTCGGCGGGAGGACTAGACGAGTGAAACTGGGTGGAAAGTGGTCTGGCTGCGTGCGGGAGCGACATGGTTTGAAGCTGTCGCAGGTGTTCTGCGGTCATGCACACATGAGTCGTTAAAGTTCAAAGACGTCGGAACATTCCGCGCCCGAGGGCGCGAAGGGCTCGCAGTGTCGTAATCCGGCTTGGATGTTTCCCCGCCATAAGATACATTTCGAAATGATAATCGTTTGCGGGGGCGATGATGGCGTCTGGGGGAAAAATTGCTACCATCTCTGGGCTTGCCATCGCCGCTGCCGGGGCTTTGTTTACCGGGATCCAAAGTTGGCCAGTCATTTCCGGCTCCAACAATAATGTCCCGGCCGCAAGCCAAAAGGCCGAACAGAGCGGAGGCACGACCAACTGCGCCAATGTTCAAGGAGGAGCCGGAACGGTTGACTGTAGGACCATCACCACGGCACCGCCGAAGCCCAACCTGCCTGAGATGGAATTTGCGGTGACACGATCTCCCAAGGACAAGCCAGCGATTGATTTCATCCGTGGAAATCTCGATAAAGTGATCAGAATTACGGCCCACATCCCTCGGAATGAGGGATGGGAACATGAAGACACATCCGGATTTAACCTTGGATGTGATCCGAATGACGTGGCATATGAGGATTGCCCGGCTGCAGCCGTTACGATGCCTCTAAAGTGTTCGACATCACCCGAATTACCCTGTCTCCTCAATGGAAACGGGGAATTGATAGTTCAAGGCTATTTTACCGCCTACAGCAGCGGGGAGAAGATGGGCTATTTCGGCGTCATTCTTCGCAGTATTCCACCTGAAGCGGTGAGGCTAAGGTAGCCCGATCAACAGAACTGAACTTGCCGCGCCTCCTCGTCGCAGAGCGCAGCGGTCAAGCCAACTTGAAAGAACGACGGCCTTCAGAATTGATGGCTTTGCCGTTAAGTAGTCGGCAAAGGAAGCATAACGCAACGTCTGCAATCAGACCGCGCTGGTGGCATCAACTATGTCCACAAATGAGGCGCGAGCCGACATGCCGACTTTTATGAGCCCGGATATCATTGAAGACTCTGAACTCCAGTTGTCGCTGACAGCGAAACGAGGAGCATGTCCGGCACTATCACGCATGACTACAAGAAGGCACGGTCTAGAACAGCTTGAGACGCCCGTAAGTTAGAAAAACGTTTTTCTAGCTCGCACAAACCCAGGGATCAAATGGCGGGGGTTCCGGAAGTGTTGATCGTTCTCCTCGAGCTGCCTTACGGAGTTCTATAATGTATTCATCTTCGGGAAGGGACTCAGCGAGCATAAGACCTGCCTTACCTGCCGTGCCTGCAAGCGGGATAAAGAATCCTAAGACGTCGTAAAAACCGCGCAAACGGCGCTTGTCTTTCCCCCATTGGTCAAGCAAGTCTTGCGCTTCGCGCCTCACATCTGACACCAGCCGCCTCCT
>CAZXBM010000137.1:0-2803 GCA_964638495.1 uncultured Stakelama sp.
TCACCGAAGAAGAAGTGACGAGCATGAACCGCCGCATGGCGATGGGCGGGGATACGTCGCTCAACGTGCCGATGCGCGAGGATGGTGAGGGCCAGTGGCAGGATTGGCTGCAAGATGACGCCCCCCTGCAGGATGCGGTTGTCGCCGAAGCGCAGGAGGCGGATGTCCGCCATTCAATGCTGGTCTCGGCAATGGAAGACCTGAACGAGCGCGAAAAGCATATCCTGACCGAACGCCGCCTGACCGACGATCCCAAGACGCTCGAAGAGCTCAGCCAGGTCTATAATGTCAGTCGTGAGCGCGTCCGCCAGATCGAAGTTCGCGCTTTTGAGAAACTGCAAAAGGCCATGATGCGCCTCGCCGGCGACAAAAGGCTGCTCGCCGCGTACTGATCCGGTACGATCAGGCAAGCTTTCGGGCTTGATCAACGCCTGTCCTCATGCAACCCGGTGGATCGATGATCCGCCGGGTTTTTTCTATCGTCGCCACCGCCGTGTTCGGCTTTGTGTTGCTGTCTGTATTGTGGGTGGTGATCTACCGGTTCATCGCCCCGCCAATCACCTTCACGATGATCGGCGATGCGGTCGGCGGGCACAGCATTTCAAAGCGCTGGTTGCCATTGTCAAAGATAGACCCTGACATGGCGCGCGCCGCAATTGCCGGCGAGGACAGCCGCTTTTGCCAGCACAATGGGTTTGATTTCGGCGCGATCAGCCAGGCGATCGTCAAGAACGCGCGCGGCAAGCGTATTCGCGGCGGATCGACAATCAGCCAGCAAACCGCGAAGAACGCCTTTCTGTTCCAGGGCGGCGGCTATGTTCGCAAGCTATTCGAAGCCTATTTCACCGTGCTGATCGAGAATATCTGGGGCAAGCGCCGCATCATGGAGGTGTATCTCAACATCGCCGAAACCGGCATCGGCACCTACGGCGTCAACGCAGCGGCCAAGCGCTATTTCGGGCATGACGCGACGCGGCTTTCACCGTCCGAAGCCGGCCGTATTGCGGCGGTCCTGCCGCTCCCTAAGAAGCGCGCCGCCATCGCGCCCACCGGCTTCACACGGCGTCACGGCAATGCCATCACCCGGCGCGTCGGCGTGGTCCGCAATGACGGCCTGGATTCCTGCCTGAGGTAGAGTCGCCTGCTGTGAAGTTACCTCAGACTCACATCCGTTCGGGCTGAGCTTGTCAAAGCCCTGCCTTTTTCTTCCCGCACGCAGCGAAGAAGGACAGCCCGTGGACAGGCTCAGGGCGAACGGGGCTGGATGGTTGAACCAGTTAGCGCCCAATTCTAACGCCAGGGCGCGCCGCTCTTTCAGAACGGCAGCTTGAACCCCGGCGGCAGCGGCAGGCCGCTCGTCATCTTTGACATTTCAGCATTTGACGCAGCATCGGCCTTTGCGCGCGCGTCATTGAGTGCTGCGGCAATCAAGTCTTCCAGCATCTGCTTATCGCTAGGCTGCATCAGCGAATCGTCGATCGCGACGCCAATGATCCGTCCCTTGGCCGATGCCTTCACCTTGACCAGGCCGCCGCCTGCGGCACCTTCGATCTCGATATTGTCGAGATTGGCCTGCGCCTTTTCCAGCTCGGCCTGCACATTCTGCGCCATGGCCAGCATGTCTTCGATACCCTTCATGTCACACTCCGTTGTGTCAAATTCCAGTCCACCACCTCGGCACCGGGAAACGCGTCGAGCGCGGCCCGCACCACCGGGGCCTGTTGCACGCGGTCAAGCTCGGCCGCCCGCGCCGCCGCCTCGGCCTCGCGCACCGTCAGCGCCCCTGCCGTCTCCTCGACGGTCACGCGCCAGTTCTGGCCCGTCAGCCGGAACAGCACCTCTTCAAGCTCGCGCGTCAGCTCGGCAGGAAAGGGCTTGGTCGAACTAAGCGCGATGGCCTTGGGTTCGAAACGCACCAATCGCGCGGTCAGCCGCAATTTTTCTGCAAGGCCAATTTCACGCGCCTGGTCGAGCAGGCTCAGCACCTCGTCAAAGCTGTTGGGCAGTCGCGCCGTGGAGTCCTGCGTGCCGGCCGGTCCTGCAACGGGCCCCGCGACGGTATTTGCAGGCATGCCACCAGCGGCGATTTGCCGGGCCAATTCGCCCGGATCAGGCAGGCTCGCTGCATGGATCACCCGCAGCAGCGCCATCTCGCACGCCTCGATCGGCAGCGCCGCGCGCCCCACCTCGTCATGCCCCTTCAGCAGCAATTGCCATAGCCGGTGCAGCGACGCGAACGACAGCGCGCTCGACCATGCCGCCAGCGCCGCACGCTCCTCGGCCGATTGGGCCGCATCCGCCTCGCTGCCCAGCTTCGCAACGGTAATCGCATGGATCGCCTCGAGCAGCGCCCGCAGCACGCTTTGCGGATCGACGCCCAGATCATATTGCCGCCGCAGCGCCGCCAGTGCGCCCAGCCCGTCGCCTGCCAACACATGCCCCAGCAAATCGCGGATCGCCCCGCGGTCGGACAGCCCCAGCATGTCGCGCACGGCATCGGCGCGCACACCACCGCCTTCCATGCCGGCATGCGCAATCGCCTGGTCGAGGATCGACAGCCCGTCGCGCGCCGATCCTTCTGCCGCACGCGCAATCAGCGCCAGCGCTTCGGCCTCCGCCTCCACGCCTTCTGCCTCCACCACATAGGCAAAATGCGCCGCCAACTTGTCACTGGTAATCCGCCGCAGATCGAACCGCTGACACCGCGACAGCACCGTGACCGGTACCTTGTTCACTTCGGTCGTCGCGAACAGGAACTTCACATGCGGCGGCGGCTCCTCCAGCGTCTTCAGCAGCGCGTTGA
>CAZXBM010000138.1:0-2652 GCA_964638495.1 uncultured Stakelama sp.
GGTTCGGGCACCGCCGACTTTCCGACGCCTCACGGCGTCCGAAACTCTGAACGAAGGCAGACGGGCAGGAATTTTTCGCCACAGCCATTATTCAGACGTTGAACAATAACCTGAAGGGCTAGAAACGTCGCTCTGCAAAAGCGGCATGCTTTCATAAATGGAGGCATGCTTGCGCAAGTTTGTGTGCGCCCATGCGATCAAGCCGCAAACCAAGATCCGGCTCGATCAACTCGAGTTCCATAAGCAGCGGGCCGCCGGGTGACGGCACCATGTCCACGCGCGCATAGATTGGGCAATCTGGCGACGCGGCAAGTGCCGCATTGGCGAGCACAAGCTCCGCCGGGGTGGGCTCGTGCGGCAACAGTGTGGTGCCGCCAGCCGCTTCAGTGTTGAAGGCGGGCTTGGTAAAGGCATGTGCGAATGAGCCGCCGATGAAAACAAGCGAACGCTCGCGCTCGCGTTCGACTGCGCTTTGATAGGGCTGCACGAGGACAGCGCCGTGAGCGAGCAAATCGGCAAGATGTTCTTCGCCCGGCGGGGCTGGCATGTCGCTAGCGAATCGCCGCGCACCCGTCGCACTCGCTCCAATCGCTGGCTTGACGATCACGTCCGTCCATCCCCTCTCCCGCATGATGGAGCGCAGGGGAGTGCGATCTCCCGGCTCGATGAAATGGGTGGGGACGCAAGCAACGTCGTCGGCGGCCAACGAGCGCAGATAACGCTTGTCGGTATTCCACTGGAGAATCGAGGCTGAATTGATCAGCGTCGTCTCGCGAGCCACCCGCTTGATCCATTTGATCCATTGATTAGGCGAAAGATGATAGTTCCATGTCGAGCGCACGATTGTGAGCGGGGTTAGCGACCAGCAAACCTCTGTGTCATCCCAAGCTGAAAAGCGGCTGGACACGCCGGAGCGCGACAACGCGTCCGCCAGCAATTGGTCGTCGGGAGCGCCATCGGGAAGACCGCTGTGCGTGACGATCGTCACCGCTGCGACAGACGGTGACGGTCGATCAGGCATGGGCGTCTTCGGTCGCGAGCACAAAACCCTCGTCGATCCAGCCGGTGATGCCCCCGGCCATGATCTTGACCGGCCTTCCCAGTCGCGCCAGCCGGAGCGCGCCACGCGCTGCACCGTTGCAATGAGGACCTGCGCAATAGGTGACGAAGAGCATGTCGTCGGGCCAAGCCGCCATCTTACTCGCGATGATCTTGCCATGCGGCAGGTTGATCGCGCCAGGCACATGACCGCGAGCAAACAACGCGGGCGACCGCACATCGAGGAGTACGAAGTCGGCCCCCCGTTCCAGGCTCTCATGAACGTCCCAGCAATCGGTCTCGAAGGTGAACTCCGCTGCGAAATGCGCTTCGGCTTCGGCGGCGGGCGCGGCGGGGGTCTGGCTTACGGCGGTTGGCATCGGGCACTCCATCTATTGGTCACGCCCTTCTTTTCGCTTTTCCGCTTCAGCGCCAAGTGGCAGATATGCCTATTATGCACAACATTCCGCCAATTGCGTCGAGTCCATCCGGTCCCCTTGTCGTCGCGCTTGTCTACGACGGACTTTGTACCTTCGAGTTTGCGATCGCGGCCGAGATCTTTGGCCTCGCGCGGCCCGAGATGGGCGCGGACTGGTATCGTTTTGCCGCGTGCGGTGTGGAACCGGGGCCCTTGAGGGCGCAGGGCGGGCTGAGTGTCTTGGTCGATGGCGGGGTGGAGCTGATCGCAAAAGCGAACCTTATCATCGTGCCCGGCTGGCGCGGGACCAGCGCGCCGGTTCCGATCGCGTTGATCGACCAATTGCGAGCCGCCCATGCACGGGGAGCGCGACTGGCTTCGATCTGTTCGGGCGCATTTGTGCTGGCTGCAACCGGCCTGCTCGATGGGCGTTGCGCCGCCACGCATTGGCGTTACGCGGATGCATTGCAAGCTGCATACCCCAAGGTCGATGTCGATCCGTCGGTGCTCTATGTGGACGATGGCCGGCTATTGACGTCGGCGGGCAGCGCGGCGGGCATTGACCTTATGCTTCATATCATTCGCGGCGACTTTGGTGGCGAGGCCGCGAATATTGTGGCGCGACGTCTCGTCGTCCAACCTCATCGAAGCGGTGGCCAGGCGCAATTCATCGATCGCCCGGTCGCCGGTCGCGCCGACTCCCCACTCACACCGCTGCTTGATCGCCTGCGCGCCGAAATAACCAAAAGCTGGACGATCCCGGAAATGGCGCGCGCGGCCATCATGAGCGAGCGAACCTTCGTTAGGCGGTTCAAGGAAGCAACCGGATTGGCGCCTGGCGAGTGGCTGATCGGGATCAGGGTCGAGGAAGCGAGGCAGTTGTTGGAAACGACGTCCAACGCCGTCGAGGAGGTTGCCCGCCTCGCAGGTTTCGGCAGCATCGCCACGCTCAGACATCATTTCACACTGGCCGCTGGCCTGCCGCCGCGTGAGTATCGGGAGCGTTTCCGGCATCGCCGCGCCGATCACTGCTTCGAAAGCGGGATAGTGGGCACAAAGATGATGTAGACTGGCGCGCAGTTACCTCGTGCGAACAAGTGGCAGCTTTCGGGGTAAGTTGGTTTGATCGTGAACGACCGAGATTGGGGCGTATTCTGTTGAAAAACTCCCTCTTGCGATCGTGATAAAGTCCTGAT
>CAZXBM010000139.1:0-2641 GCA_964638495.1 uncultured Stakelama sp.
ACCGGGGCGCTGTTGGCGGCCGGGCTGTTCGCCTTGTGGTTCCGTCGCCTGCTGCGCCGACGCCTGGGTGGCAGCACCGGCGACTGCCTCGGCTTCGCGGCCTATGCCGGGCAGCTGATCCTGTTGCTGGCGGCGAGCGCGCGGTGATCCGGCTGGTGCGGCACACGCAGGTTGCGCGCTGCTGGGCAGGGCGCTGCTATGGGCGGAGCGATGCGAGCCTGAGCCGGGAAGGGGCGGTGCGGGCGCGGCTGCTGGCGGCTGAACTGGCCGCGACCCGACCGGACAGGGTGCTCCACTCGGGCCTGAAGCGGGCCCGGCTCCTGGCCGAACGGATCGCCGCGCTGGCGAAGGTGCCGGTGATCGAGGACGGGCGCTGGCAGGAACGCGACTTCGGCAGCTGGGAGGGGCAGCGTTGGTCTGCAATCTACCGCGCTACCGGTAATGCGATGGACGGGATGATCGATGCGCCGGCAAGCTTCCGCCCCGGCGGCGGCGAGACGACCGACGAACTTGCCCGGCGCGCGGCTGCGGCATTGGCCGATTGTCCGCCGGGACGGGTGATCGTGATCACGCATGGCGGGCCGATCGCCGCGCTGATCGGCATGCGGCGGGGCCTGTCGGCCAGCGACTGGCCCGCGCTCGTCCCGCCGCCGGGCGGGCATGTCGATCTTGAGCCGGGCGACCTGCTGGCGCATGAGGCCCCGCACCAGTTGATCGAGGTACGGCAATGACGGTGATTTACGGCATCAAGACGTGCGATACGGTGCGCAAGGCGCGCGGCTGGCTCGACGCGCACGGCATCGCCCACCGCTTCCACGATTACCGGGCAGAGGGCATCGACGAAGCGACGCTGCGCGGCTGGGCGGGCGTGTTCGGCTGGGAAAAGCTGCTCAACCGCGCGGGACCAAGTTTTCGGTCGCTGCCCGACGCCGACAAGGCCGATCTGACCGAGGCCAAGGCGATCGCGCTGATGCTGGCGAACCCCACGCTCATCAAACGCCCGGTGCTGGAGGCGGGCGACGCGCTGCTGCTCGGCCTCAAGCCCGATGAATATGCGGCCAGGCTCGCCTGACCCCCCTGGCGGCGTCGCGACGCAGCCCCATATCGGGCGCTCACCTGCTGGAGCGCATATGATGGTAACCGCAACCTGGAACGACACGATCATCGCCGAATCGGACAAGACGGTCGTCGTCGAGGGCAATCACTATTTTCCGCCCGATTCGGTGCGGATGGAGCTGCTGGAGGACAGCGGCACGCAGTCGACCTGCCCGTGGAAGGGGGTTGCCAGTTACAAGACGATCGTCGCGGACGGCGCGCGCAACGCCGACGCCGTCTGGTATTATCCCGATCCCAAGTCCGCCGCTGCCAATATCAAGGGCTATTTCGCCTTCTGGAAGGGCGTTAAGGTCGCCTGACCAACGGAGTGGGGGCGGGCGCGATGACGGTGATTGCCAGGCTTCAGTCGCTGCAGCTTGGCAGGGTCGCGCCACTCGGACCCGATGGCGTGCCGAGCGGCATCGTCAAGCATCCGGTTACAGGGCCGGTCGCGCTGCGCGGCCATCAGCTGGCGGGGGACGAGACGGCCGACCTGACCGTCCATGGCGGCCCCGACAAGGCGGTCTATGGCTATTCGGCTGATCACTATCCGCGCTGGCTGGCCGAGCGTCCTGCGCATGCGGGGCGGCTGACACCCGGCGCCTTTGGTGAGAATCTGACGATCGCCGGCTTGGTCGAGGGCGACCTGTGCATCGGCGATATCCACGCGATCGGCAGCGCACGGTTGCAGGTGTGCCAGCCGCGCTTCAAATTCGCCTTGCGCTTCGAAGATGCGACGATGCCCAAGGCGATGGTCGCGACCGGCCGGTCGGGCTGGTACTATCGGGTGGTTGCCGAAGGGACGCTGCAGGCGGGCGACGACGTCTCGCTGATCGACCGGCCACACCCCGCGCTCGCGTTCGAGCGGATGGTGAGCATCGTCAATTTCGGCCAGGCGACGCCCGAGGAACTGGCGGCGATGGCCGCTGCCGACGGGCTTGCCGATTGGCTGCGCGCGCGGGCGCGGCGGGCGCTCCGCGGCTGATCTTGCGCCGGCTTTGCTGTTGATGCAGCCTGCGCGGCGGGGAATGCAAGGGGGGACACGAAATCATGGACGCGCCATCCGCAAAGCCGCCGGTCTGGTTCTGGATCGTCGCGGTCGTGCTGCTGCTATGGGCGCTGGCGGGCGTTTTCGCCTTTTACAGCCAGGTCACGATCGACCCTGCCACGCTGGCGGCGATGAGCGACTATGACCGACAGCTGCTGACCTCGCTGCCCGGCTGGATCACGGCGGTCTACGGCGTCGCGACGATCGGCGGAGCGCTTGGCGCGCTGGCGTTGCTGGCACGGTCGGCCTTTGCCCGGCTGCTCTATCTCGTCTCGCTGGCGGCGGTGATCGTCCAGTTCGGCTATATTCTCGGCGCGACCGACCTGATCGCGGTCAAGGGGTTCGCGACCGCCGCCGGGTTTCCGATCTTCATCGCGGTGATGGGGATCGTCCAGCTATGGTTCGCGAACATGGCCGCCGGGCGGGGCTGGCTGCGCTAGAGCCCGATGACATTACCTTGACCCGTTCGTTTCGAGCGCAGTCGAGAAACAGGCCACG
>CAZXBM010000140.1:0-2531 GCA_964638495.1 uncultured Stakelama sp.
GCACGAACCCGCTGCGCGGGATTGGCGCTCGCGGTGAGGTAAGTTCAGGCCGCCGAGCGCTTCGTTTGGATTGAGCGGTTTCGGTCGCGGGCAGAACATTTCGACTCCTTCAACCTGAGGAGTCGAACGATGAACGACCTGATACCCGTTATTGCCGCCAGCCCGCTTCGCCAGCGGCTGATCGACGACATGACCATGCGCCGGTTCAGCCACGAGACGCAGCGCAACTATATCCGCGACGTCGGGCGGTTTGCGACGTGGCTGGGGCGCTCGCCGCATACCGCTTGCGCCGAGGATCTTCGTCAGTTCCAGATCGAGCAGCAGGATGCCGGCGTGCCCGCGCCGACGATGAACAGCATCGTTGCGGCGCTGCGGTTCTTCTTCACGCACACGCTCGACCGGCCCGACCTCGCGCGCAAGCTGGTCCGGACCGCGCATGCCCGCAAGATCCCCGTGGTGCTGACGCTCGAGGAGATGAAGCGGCTACTTGAAGCGACCACGTGCCTGAAGCATCAGGCCGCCTTGTCGGTCGCCTATGGCGCGGGCTTGCGCGTCGCCGAGGTCTCGCATCTCAAGGTCCGCGATATCGACAGCGAACGCATGCTGCTCCGCATCGAGCAGGGCAAAGGCGGACGATACCGCAACGCCATGCTGCCCGAAGGCCTGCTCGTGCTGCTGCGGGACTGGTGGCGCGCCGGGCGGCAGCAGGGCGTGCTGCACACCGACGGCTGGCTCTTTCCGGGGCGGAGCGCGATGGTGCCGATCAGCACGCGGCAGCTGTACCGGGTCGTCGTCGAGGCAGCCGAAGCGGCCGACATCGCCAAGCGGGTCGGGCCGCACACTTTGCGGCACAGCTTTGCCACCCACCTGCTTGAGGACGGGGTCGATATCCGCGTCATCCAGGCGCTGCTCGGTCACGCCAAGCTCAACACCACCGCTTTCTATACCCAGGTGGCGACCAAGACGATGCGCGCGGTGACCAGTCCGCTCGACCGGTTGCTGCTTCCCGGGGGAACGCCCGACGGTTGAGGCCCGATGCGCGCCTCCATCGAGGTCGCCGACATCTTCCGGACGGCAGGGCCTGCTTACCGGGCAGCCCATGCCGGGCATCTGAGCCTCCACCAGCTCAAGATCATGTCGGCGGTCGAGCGATGCCGCACCGCTGCGCTGGGTGGTCATGTCGAGGGCTGCACCGACTGCGGTCATTGGCGGATCGCCTATAATAGCTGTCGTAACCGGCACTGCCCGAAGTGCCAGGGTGCCGCCGCGCGCATCTGGCTCGCCGAGCGCGAAGCCGACCTGTTGCCGGTCGGCTACTTCCACGTCGTGTTCACGCTGCCAGCCGAGGTCGGCGCCATCGCCTTTCACAACAAGGCGCTGGTGTACGACCTGCTGTTCCGCGCGGCGGCGGACACGATGCAGATCATCGCCGCCGACCCCAAGCATCTCGGCGCGCGGATCGGCATCACTGCTGTCCTTCACAGCTGGGGCTCCGCGCTGACCCACCATCCGCACATCCACATGATCGTGCCGGGTGGTGGCATCTCGCTGAGCAGCGAGCGCTGGGTCTCGGCGCGACCGGCGTTCCTCCTACCCGTGCGGGTGCTCGGCGCGCTGTTCCGCCGCCTGTTCCTGACGCGGCTGATCGCCCTCTATGATGGCGGCAAGCTCGGCTTCTATGGCAGCATGGCACCTCTCGCCGAACGCCGCGCGTTCCTGCGTCATCTGGCACCGGTCCGCAAAAAGCGCTGGGTGGTCTATGCCAAGCCGCCGTTCGCCGGGCCCGAGGCGGTCCTCGCCTATCTGGCGCGCTACACCCACCGCGTCGCCATCTCGAGCAGCCGCCTCATCGGCTTCGACGAGCAGGGCGTCACGTTCCGCTACAAGGATTATCGCCGCAGCGGCACCGATCGCCAGCAGACGATGACGCTGGCCGCCAACGAGTTCATCCGCCGCTTCCTGCTGCATGCTCTGCCGCGCGGGTTCCACCGCATCCGCCACTATGGTCTGCTCGCCAGTGGCACGCGCAAGGGCAACCTCGAGCGCGCCCGTGCACTGCTGAACGTCGCGCCGCCGCCCGATGACGATACAATGGAGGAGGCGGCCAACGTCCGACCGCCATGCCCGTGCTGCGGCGGCCAGATGCTCATCATCGAGATCCTCGAACGTCGATATCAACCGCGCGCGCCGCCGCCCGCCGTAACCGCAACCGGGAGATCGGCGTCGTGACCCGGCATGGCTCAGCACGGATCGCCCTCGCAGCAACCATGCTTCGGGGAACGAGAGCGCCTGCACCGACCCCTCCCAAAAGCAGACGCAGCCCAGCCAAAATCGGACGGTCCGAACTTACGCACCCTCATCGCCGTCCAAAAAACAGACAGTCCGCTCTCAAATACGTCCGCATATCAGCAGCGCCCACCTGCGCCCAGACCCGCCAAAAGTCGAAATCCCCATAGATCACCGCCTGGGGCCCGCGGGTTCGGGCACCGCCGACTTTCCGACGCCTCACGGCGTCCGAAACTCTGAACGAA
>CAZXBM010000141.1:0-2392 GCA_964638495.1 uncultured Stakelama sp.
CAGCGGCGAACATGGCCGAGGGTCGCGTAGTGAGGGCGAGTGTGCTGCATCCGCCCGGGAGTTTGGCAGATTGGCGGCCTATAGGACAGCGGAAAAAGCTCGACCTTCAACGGCGTTTACTCGACCTTCAACGGGGTTCAAAGGCACCAGACGAGGACCCATTCGGCAATTTTCGACCTTGAATAATCCGTTCCTGAAAATCTACGGTAGAAGCCGAAAGTGGTATTGTTACAAAATTCTGCTGTCGACAGTGAAAGATGAAAAGCGGGCTTTGTTTTCTATGCGTCGATTGTTTATCTCTATTTCGGCAATAATATTGCTGGCTGGGTGTAGCGGTGGATCGCCGTCCAGCACCGTCATCGGTGGAGTAGTACCGATGCCGACCCCTACACCAACCCCAAGCCCAACCCCAACCCCAACCCCAAGCCCGGCCCCGACAGCCACGCCGGCGCCCTCTGCGGTATTTAGAATGGCAGTTGGTTCGTCACTGGTGGGATTCGCCATTTTTGATACTAATGGTTCCGGTAACTTCGTCGACTCCGTCGTCCGCAACGGCGTGTTGGAGCAAGACACGATCGTCTCCAGCAATCGAAACGGCGAATTTGGTCGCGACGCGGTTGATCGATTGTCGACCGCGACGACCCCGCCCGCCCAGCTGGGGACACCTGCCATCGTGTCAGGATTCAGCACGGCGAGCGGATACAGATATAATGACATTGTGCCAAACTCGTCGGTCTCGATATGGTCACCAATCACATCTCTGATCGATTCGCCGGACATACAAACCATCCCGACGGCATTCTCAATCCGCCTTACAGCGCAACAGCTTAGCGAATTTGATGCAGCAGCAGCACTTGCTTCCAGCGATCCGGCGCAAGCAGACCTTGGCCGCAGAATTGTTGGCATCAATCTCAAGATTGCGGCCTTGGCCGGTTTTGTCCAGAACAGTGATACGATCATCGAAAACCGTTCCGTTCAGATCCTTTTGCGTAACGCGGCCGAACGTGGCCCGATCAATCTGTCGGATCGCGACACTCTCTTGCGGCTGATCAACGCTTCTCCGCGGGGAACCGTGCCCGGGGCAGACGATAACAGGGCGGCTGTCGCACAGTTGCTGTCGGTGTTTGGGCAGGCAGTCGATCGCTATCTCACGTCACCTGCGCGTATCGCCGATATCGAACACGCTATGCGAATCGCCATATTGCCGATCGCGAATAGTTTGTTCAATTCAATTCCTGCTGCTCCTCAAAATCTTGCTGCAGTGCGCGCTGTTTCAGTCGATGATATCCAGTCGTTGATGGGTGAATTGGCGAGTATTTCGCCTCCCAATATTCGTTCTGGAACTGCCATAGCGATAACGGATAACATTCCGATTGATCCATCTGGCTTTCGTGAATTTACTGAGTCTTTCCTGATCTCTAATGATCTGGTTCTGTTGAACGGAAGTGTTCCTTCCGGACCTTTCAATAGCGAATATCGCGTAACCGCCGTACGAATTCCTTCGCGCTTTGCTGGTCAGGTCCAATTGGCGAACAATGGCAATGGATCGTATACTGTGAGGCCTGTGACGATAAGCGATAGACTTGTTTGGTTGGAATATGATGTTGCCTTTACAGGAGGCGCTACGAGTTCGGCTCGAATATTATTCTTCTCTCGCGGATTATTTGCGGCATTTGTCCGCCCATGAAGATCGTCTGCTACTGTGCCTAGGTGCGGTCCGTTACGAAGCGTCGAGCCCTTTTATTCGGCGAACGAGCTTGGGTTGTGTCATGCGATAGCATTTGGGGCTAAATGCGCTCCCCCATCACCGAATTCGCGCCCGCCTCCACGATCTCCACCGTCACCAAATCACCGATCGCCGCATCGCCCACCAGATGCACCGATTGCAGCCACGGGCTCTTGCCGATCAGCTGCCCCTCCAGCTTACCCTTGCGCTCGAGCAATACCGCGCACCGCCGCCCCACGCTCGCCGCGTTGAACGCCGCCTGATCGCGGTTGAGGGCGGCTTGCAGGCGTTGCAGGCGCTCGTCCATTACCTCTGGCGCGATCTGATCGGCCATTGTCGCGGCGGGGGTGCCGGGGCGGGGGCTGTATTTGAAGCTGTACGCCTGAGCATAGCCGACTGCGTCGACGAGGCTGAGCGTTTCGGCGAAATCGGCTTCGGTCTCGCCAGGGAAGCCGACGATGAAATCGCCTGACAGCGCGATGTCCGGGCGGGCTTCGCGCACCCTTTCCAGCAGGCGCAGGTAGCTGGCGCGGCTGTGGCTGCGGTTCATCGCTTTCAGGATGCGGTCGCTGCCTGATTGGACGGGCAAATGGAGGAACGGCATCAGCTTGGCCACGTCGCGGTGCGCGGCGATCAGGCCGTCGGCCATGTCGTTGGGGTGGCTGG
>CAZXBM010000142.1:0-2359 GCA_964638495.1 uncultured Stakelama sp.
GCCCAGCGCCACCGCATTGAGCCAGCTTTCCCGGTTGTCGTGGGTCATCGTCTCTTCTCCCTTCAAATCGCCTGACCGGCGATGGCCAAGCCATCGGCCGGACACGGACGCCCAAGAACGCCGGCAGGAGAGGGGGGCAGCGGGAATCTGCGGGAGTGGTGCGGGCGCAGGGAGCACAGCGACTGAGCCACGGTGCCGCTGATTGCCGTTGCGGGGAGAGGCGGCCGGGACCGCCTTTCCCCCCTTCAAACGAAGATCCCCGCCGGCGCACGCCGGCACGACAGGGCAGGGCCTTGCCCTGGCTCACGCGAGGATCGTCACGCTTATGCGCCAAGACCGCTTGTGGCCTTGGTCGGAGCGGTCACGCGGAGATAGAGCCGTGCCCGAAGGGTCGCGCCGGATTCCTTTCTAATGTCGAAATGACGGCATATAGGTAGCGTTATGATATACAGATGATAGATAAGGCGTGCTAAGGTCGCCGTTTCCCCCTCTCCAAGCGTATCTGAAATGACGATGGGCCTCTCACTTGATCCGGCCCGTCGCGTGGGCACGGAGGGCGCTATGTCGTTGCCGACGCTCCAAGGTTGCAAATATGCGACCCTGTGCTATATTTCATAGTGTTATAGGATAATACCGTGCGGATTTTCAAAACCAAGTGGGTGGCGCGATTCGTCCGGCATGAGCGGATCAACGACGCGAGCTTGAAAGAGGCTATCGAGAGAGCCGAGCGTGGAATCATCGACGCCGATCTAGGTGGCGGCCTCATCAAGCAGCGCGTCGCTCGACCCGGCCAAGGGCGATCGGGCGGATTTCGCATGATCGTCGCCTATCGAACGGAGGAGCGAGCGTTTTTTCTCTACGGCTTTGCGAAAAACGAACGTGAGAACATCGACGATGACGAATTGCAGTCGCTTAGGGACATTGCCGCCGACTTGCTGACCCAGGGCGACCGCGCCCTTGATGAAGCCGTGAGCAACGGCAAGCTACAGGAGATCGAAGATGGCGAAAAAGCTTAGCAATCTGACCACGGCCCTACTCGAAACGGCCGAAGACCTGCATAGTGCCGGACTGTTGAGCGATGGCACTTATGAGAAAATCACCGTTCGCCACTTGGGGCCGTCCGCACCGCTGACGGCCGAGCCGATTAGCCCGGATGAAATCCGCAGCGTTCGCAAGCGGGCGCATCTGAGCCAGGCCGCCCTTGCCAAATATACCAACCTGACGACGGGCTATATCTCGCAGCTCGAACGGGGCACCAAGCAGGCCACCGGAGCGACGCTCGCAATCCTGAACGTCATCCGCCACAAGGGTATCGAAGGGATACTGTGATGACCGGCCACCGCCCTTTCACGATCTCATGTTCGATCCTATGAAGGGCCGGAGTTCCGTTCGCCGCGCGGCCGATGCGCCCGAAGGCTCTTGGGGCGATCTACGGAATTTCTTTGCCGGAAAGACAAATGGCGTGCGGCTGTCAATTGAGGAGATCAATGACGCGATCGCCGATGCGGGCGCGGCTGCTGGCACCGCCGGGCTGGTTGACGGCGCGCAAAAGGCGCGACGGAAGCAATGAGGGCCATATTCATCCGCCATGGCGAAAGCACGGCCAACACCGGACTTGCCAGCGCCGATGTAGCGTCGATCACGCTGACGGCGCGCGGGGAAGGGCAGGCGGGCCGGATCGCGCGAGAATGGCCGGAAATGCCGTCGCTGATCGTCACATCGGCGTTTCAGCGCACCCATCAAACGGCCGCGCCGACCATCGCCCGCTTTCCCGACGCGGCGGTGGAGACGTGGCCCATTGAAGAGTTCACCTATCTGCAACCGGCGCGCTGGAACGGCACCGCCAGCGCCGATCGGCGGCCCCATGTCGAACGCTATTGGACGGCCGCTGATCCGACCTGGTGCGACGGGGAAGGGGCGGAGAGCTTCGCCGGCTTCCTCCGGCGCGTCGAGGCGGCCTTAGCGCGCCTGGCCGCACTTCCGCCCGCCTCGCTGGTCTATGTGTTCGGGCATGGGCAGTTCATCCAGGCCGCCCGCGCGATCGTCACCGGCCCCGATCTAGATGACCAAGCGCAAATGCGGGCTTTCTGGCGCGCCGGTGCACCCCCGGTAGTCGCCAACGCGGAACGGGTAGGATTTCACTGGCGGGGCGACTGCTGGGACTGTGCACCGGCGCTCGCCGCCTAGATCAACACCCGCTCCACCTCGTCGAGCGTCACGTCATCGGGCCGCCGATCGTAGAGCTGTGTCGTGCGGGTCGAACTGTGGTTCGCCATCGTCGCAGCCGTCTCTAACGTGCCGCCATTTTTCAGATAGGTGGTGATCCCGGTCGCGCGGAACGAATGGTTGCCGATCGCCG
>CAZXBM010000143.1:0-2356 GCA_964638495.1 uncultured Stakelama sp.
ACACCGGCGGCGGCTTCCCGCGCGTGTTTTACCTGCGTTATCATGGCTATCCGAAATATTTCCCGCTCTGGGCGGTGGCGCGCTACCGGAATTTGAAGCGGTCGAACGAGAAGACCGTGGCGTTCGGGATGTGATGGCGGCGCCAGCCGTTTCCCTGCCCCACATCACTGACGCTCACCCCGGCCTTGTGCCGGGGTCCACGTCTCCCCAAAGGATGACGGTACATGCGGCGCGGTGGACCCCGGAACAAGTCCGGAGTGACGGTTGTGGTTTGAGGATGGCGTGGTGATCCTCGTTGCCTGTGGGTTGCAGCGCGAGGCCAGCATCCTCCGGCGGGACGGGATCATGCCTGTCATCGGTGGCGGGTATGCCGCAGCGCTGGAGGAAGCTCTCGAAGACCATATCGTGCGCTTCCCGCACATCAGCATTATCGTGTCGGCAGGCATCGCCGGCGCGCTCGATCCAGCACTGAAGGTCGGCGACACCGTCATCGATCTCAAGCCCCTCCCCTTTAGGAGAGGGGTTGGGGTGGGGGCTATCGATGATGCGCAGCGCTTTTGGAAAGCCCCCACTCCCAACCCCTCCCCTAAAGGGGAGGGGCTTACCGAAAAACTCCCCCACGCCCACCACGGCAAAATCATCGGCCAAAACCATATCGCCGTCACCATTGCCGAAAAAGCGGCGCTTGCCACCACCGGGGCGCTGGCGGTGGATATGGAATCGCATGTCGCCGCACGGGTTGCCGAACGGCATGGCCTGCCCTTCATCGCAATCCGTACCATTTCCGATTGCGCGCACGAGACGCTGCCGCCAGCCGCCCTTGTCGGCATGAACCCCGATGGATCGATGGCGCTCGGCAAGGTGCTGGCATCGCTGGCGCGTCACCCGGGCCAGCTACCGGCGCTGATCCGCACCGGGCGCAGTGCGGAAAAGGCGTTCGTGGCGCTGCGCCAGGTCGCGTTAGCGGTTGCTGCGCTGCGCGACGCCCACCCTAGCAGGCCCGGTTAGAGCATCGTGCTTGAAATATGAATCGTCATTGCGAGCGCAGCGAAGCAATCCAGCGAGCCGCACGTGGAAAGGCTGGATTGCTTCGCTCCGCTCGTGGGTGACGGGTGATCCAGAATTACGGCACGATGCTCTAGAAGCGGATCGGGATGCCAAGCGCGAACTGGTTGCGGGTGCCATCGAGATGCTGGAATTCAAGCCGAACCCCGGCCGCGCGATTCAACCGATATTCAACGCCACCGCGCAAGACGAAGCTGTCGTTTCGCTCCAGCCCGACAGCTGCGCCTATCCCGCGATACCGATGCCCGCCATAGCCAATCCCGGCATACAGCATCGAGCGTGGCGCCACGACATAGCCCAGACGCCCGGTGACGCTCCAGCCGTAGCGGGGATCGATACCGATGGTGTATGCAGGATCGGTGTATCGCGCGGCCCGGCCGCCAAATTCGAGCTGCGCCTCGCCGCCGATCCGCAAGCGCTTGCCGATCGCCAGGTCATATCCGGCAAAGGCTTCTCCCCCCAGGCCCCATGACGAGACGTTGAAGGATCGCTCCGTTCCGTCGGTAAAGCTTTCCACCACGACGAAATGATGATTGGCGGCCACCACGGACCCGCCGCCATGCCCGCCGCGGAAACTGCCGTCCTCATCATCCGCCCAGGCCGCAGGCGCGCTCACCAGCAGCGCCAACACTGTTCCGGCAACAATCGTGCAACGCATCTGCAAGCTCCCGCGACGATGTGCCGATAGGGTAACTCTGCTCGGCCGACCGAGCCATTGGCCGCGCGATGCGTCGCGTCCCAGCTGGGTGCCTTTTTGCTCTCAACAAAAAAAGGGCCCGGTCGCCCGAGCCCTTTTCTTTTGCTTGTTGCAGCGAGGCTTAGTCGCGGTCGCCCGTCAGGAAGGCAGGCGCGAATTCAGGCGCGGGGCCGTCTTCATTGCCACCCGAACGCTCCGGACGCGGGCCGCGATCAGGACGATCACCGCCGCGACCACCGCCGCCGTCACCACGACCGCCGCCTTCACCGCGGGGTCCACGACCGCCATCGCCATCGCGACGCGGGCCGCGATCACCACGGGGGCGATCGCCACCCTCACGCGCTTCGCGCGGCGGGCGGGTATCTTCGAGCTCTGCACCGGTTTCCTGATCGACGACGCGCATCGACAGGCGAACCTTGCCGCGCGGATCGATTTCCAGGACCTTGACCTTGACCAGCTGGCCTTCGCTCAGGACGTCGGCGACCTTTTCGGTGCGCTCGTTGCGGATTTCGGAGACGTGGACGAGGCCGTCCTTGCCACCCATGAAGTTCACGAACGCGCCGAAATCAACGAGGTTGACGACCTTGCCGTCAT
>CAZXBM010000144.1:0-2328 GCA_964638495.1 uncultured Stakelama sp.
AGCGTGAATCACATTTGAGCAGCCGCTTCAACACATTCTCAAACGGACTCTAACAAAATTAGTCGCGAATTGATGTCCAGTGCGCGTTCGTACCCTCGCTTGTGCATGCGCTCGCCAAGGCGGAGCTCGGTGGGTTTGAAACCGACCATCCGGTCAGCCAGACCTGACAGATAGCTGTTGGCTATACCTGATCGCTGGTTCATCGCGATAATTTCCCTCGCTGTGCTCGCCGCTCGCGCGTCATTGCGCCATCGCCGGTGAACCGGCAGAATCGCAATATAGAGTTTGAGCGCGGCCAAGGCGAGTAACTAGGTATAATTCCGAGGGGTTGTACGCCTGAGGCCGAGCCAATTCACAACCAAATTGGTGCAAATTTCTCGACATTTTCCCGCCAAATTAGAGTCGTGGTCGGGCGCTTGAGAGTTGCAAATCAGGGCCGGCAGGAAGGAGCCGACAGCCGCCCTCACACCACCCCATGCGCCTTGAAATGGGCCAGCAGCCTTGCCCAACCGTCCTTGGCATCCGCTTCGTTGTAACTCGGCCGGTAATCGGCGTGGAAGCCGTGTTGCGCATCGGCATAGACATGGATGTCGCTGCCCTTCTTGCCCGCTGCCTTCAGCGCGTCGAGCATTGCCGCCACATCAGTTTGCGGAATGCCGTTGTCGAGCGCGCCATAGAGCCCCAGCACCGGAGCTTTCAGCTCGCCCGCACGGGCGATCAGCGGCTTGAGCTGGCCATACCAGGCGACGCCCGCCTTGATATCGGCGTTGACCATCGCCGATCGCCACACCACCGCGCCACCCCAGCAATAGCCGGTGATGCCGATCTTGCCGGGCTTGGCGAATTTGGCTGCCTTTATCCAAGCGGTCACCGCCTTCACGTCGCCATCGACCTGATCGGGCGTCGCCTGCGCCACAATCGGGCGGATCGCCGCGAAATCCTTCAACGCCGGCAGGTTCACCCCAGCGCGGTAGAAGAAATCGGGCGCGACGGCGACATAACCAAGTTTCGCGAGGCGTTTGCAGATGTCCTTGATGTAATCATGGATGCCGAAAATCTCGTTGCAGACGATGATCGTGGCATGTTTGCCCGTCCCCTTGGGTCGCGCGACAAAGGCGGGCAGGGGCGTCGCCGCGCCATTGGGGATGAGCGATTCCTCGATGATCAGGCCATCGTCGGACGTCGTGATCGGCCGGGCATCGGCAGCGACCGCGGCAAGCGCATAGCCGGCAAAGAACATGCTGAAGGCGGTGCGCCGCGTCAGGTGAAAATCCTGCGTCTCGGATCCGTCTGGGCGAGTGAGGTTCAGCATGCGTACGACTCCGGGTGTGATAACGTAGCAACGGGTTATGCCGTGTCCGCACGCCAACACAATGGCCGAGCGGGCGCTGTCCTGCCATTTGGGTGACTTGTTTTGTTAACTAGGTCGGCATAGATTGTCCGCGATGACAAAGCGCCGCTCCTTGACCACGACTACCACCACCCGGGGCTTCCCGGGGGGCTTGGGGTTGCGCGTCACCGGCTGACGTCCACGCTTCAGGCTCCACCCGGGAACGGGGGAGGCTGGCGTCGCTTTCTCGTTCTCCCCTTTCCCCTGACGCCCCTTTGTGCATAAGCGCGCCCATGCGACAGGAACGATCATGAACGATTTTTACGCGATCACGCTGCCCGATGGTTCGGTTCGGGAAGTTGCCCCCGGCACCACGCCGGCAGACATCGCCGCGGCGATCGGCCCCGGCCTTGCCAAAGCGGCGATCGCCGCGCGCGTCGACGGCGAATTGCGCGATATCGGGCGGCCGTTCGAAGGCAATGCGAAGCTCGCGCTCGTCACCAGCCGCGACGAGGCAGACGCGCTGGAAATGGCGCGGCATGATTTTGCGCATGTGCTCGCCGAAGCCGTGCAGCAACTGTTCCCGGGCACGCAGATCACGTTCGGCCCGTCAACTGACGATGGCTTTTATTATGATTTCGCGCCAACGGCCGAGCGCGGGCCTTTCACCGACGACGATCTGCCCGCAATCGAGGAAGCAATGCGCGCGATTATCCGCGCCGATAAGCCGCTGCGCCGCGAGGTGTGGGACCGCGCGACGCTGATCAGCCGCTGGAAGCAGCAGGGCGAGACCTTCAAGGCCGAATGGGCGGCGGAATTGCCGGGCGACGAGCCGCTGACGGTCTATTGGTCGGGCGAGGACTGGCTCGATATGTGCCGCGGGCCGCATCTTGCCTCGACCGGCAAGCTCGATCCCGACGCGTTCAAGCTCACGCGCGTCTCCGGTGCCTATTGGCGCGGCGACCAGAACAACCCGCAGCTGAGCCGCATCTACGGCA
>CAZXBM010000145.1:0-2289 GCA_964638495.1 uncultured Stakelama sp.
CGCTGAATCAGATCATTGCCGCTTTGGGAATCCCATTTATGGGTTCACGACCTAGTCCAACAAGTATATGATATGTATGCATTTTTCATTCTTTGTGCTTGTGTACTAATCGTCGTGCTAACTCGGGGAAATATTTCGGTCGCTTTCGCAGCCTGACTTCGTGCTCAGCCGCCCTGCCCTATCCAATCCACGTTGCCTGACTTGATCAGCTGCCATGAAATCAAGCACAGCCGTTATACATCCCAGTTTCAGCCGTTCGAGGCATGCAACATCGATCGCAAAAGCCGTCTCCGGCTCCTGTTTATCTGAATATCCGTTGACGGCCGCGATGATCCGGGCAGAGTTTCGAGGATGGTCTTGCGCACGCGCCGGCTGTTCTGCGTTTCGCTGAGGAGATTGGTCGCCCCGTTCGCAGGGGCGGTGGCGGTCGATTCTTCTTCGGGCTTCTACGTGGTCTGTTCGGCCGTTGTGATGCGGGCGAGCTGCGCCTGCCGGTGCTGCATTTTCATTTTGTCATTCCAATTGGCATTGTGCCAAGGTACGAACTGAAAACAAAAAGTTTGAAATTGTCGCAATCACATTTTTCGTTGCAGTTGATGCGATGCAGTTCAAGGTGAGGATCGATGAACCGTCGCGAAATGCTTGCCGGGGGCGTGGCTTTGTCGATCGGCGCTGGTACCGCCGCGCGGCTTCAGGCCGCTGCCCCGCATGCCACGCCCAGGCCCACCCCGGCGCAGTCAGCCTGGATGAATCTGCGTTACGGCATGTTTCTGCACTTCGGCCCCAACTCACTCAAGGCGCAGGCCGGAGGCTGGGGCGACGGCACATTTCCGGCCAGCCAAGTCGTGTTTCCCAAATTCGATCCAGACCAATGGGCCAGTGTCGCACGCGATGCCGGGATGCGGTATGCTGTGCTGACGGCCAAGCACCACGATGGATTCTGCAACTGGAACTCTGACGCGACGGACTACTGCACGCGCAGCTCGCCGATGAAGGTGGACATCGTCGAAAGGACCGCCAACGCCTTTCGGAAGGCCGGGCTGCGCTTCGGCGTCTATTACTCGCTTTGGGACAGGAATTGCCCCTTCTACGAGGATGACGCCCGCTACGCCGCTTACATGGTCCGGCAGACCACCGAATTGCTTACTCGCTATGGCGACATGGTCGAAATCTGGTTCGACGGCGGCTGGGACAAGGATAACCCCTCGCGCGATTGGGAAAACCGGCCCGAATGGGAAGCCATTCCGGGCTGGCGCGGCGGTCTGGGCAAACGCTGGCAGTGGCGCGAACTTTATGCCCATATCCATGCATTGCAGCCCGATTGTCTGGTGATCCAGAACAGCAGCAGCGACCTTCCCGGCCAGATCAAATATGGCCCGGTCGATGTGCGCACAGCCGAGCATTTCGATTTCGTCTGGAGAGAGGAAATCAAGGTCGCCCAGCGCAATCCGGTATTTGAGATCGATGGCAAGGCGGTCTACCTTCCGATCGAATACTGCACCACACTGAACCAGGACTGGTTCGACAATGGCGGTCCCGGACAGCCCCATCCCTCGGCTGCAACGATCGCGGACTGGTATCAGCGTGCCCTCGCCGCGGGCGGCAATCTCCTGCTCAATGTCGGCCCGAACCGCCTCGGCCTGATTTCCGAAGTGCACCGCACATTTCTGGTGGAAGCGCGGCGTAAACTGAAGATCTGACCGCCGCTCCCGATCCTTGTATTTGGCTGCCCGCCCCTAGGTGTTTGGTCCCGACTTTTGATTAGGGTAAATTTGCCATCGTCACAGCGCAGGGATCTATCGGACAGAGTCTACGTGGCAGCGCCAAGACCATGCACGCGTTTCGAGGCGCGCTACAGCAATCACAAGCATTGGTCGCGAGCCGGCGAAGCGGTTTAGTATCGACGAGGAGACCTTCTTGAAGTGGCGCAGGCGGCAGTCAGTGGAAGACATGCCAATGGAGCCAAGGGAGCGCCGCAGCACCGTGCGCTCGCCGATGGAGGAAGCTGCCATCGCGGCAATGCGGATGCAGGCGTACCTTGCCCGGCTGGGTCGATCCCCACTCCCGCCAAGCCTGCGCCCAGCGCGCCCCCCCCCGTCGCCGCACTCACTTCCAACATTCGTACCGCAGCCCGCGCTGACATGCCCCGATCAAGCGCCCTGCAAAAACGAACCCGCAAATCCTGCGACAATGGCCTCATCACTGCTGGCCTCCTTACCCGTGGCCAGCTTGAATTGATCTGCCCCCTTCTGAGTGGTCCAAGATATCTGTTATTTTGGATGATGAAGG
>CAZXBM010000146.1:0-2276 GCA_964638495.1 uncultured Stakelama sp.
GCGAAATCTACGCCATCCCAATCCTGCGCAAGGCCGGGTTCCGGCGGCGCTTACGCTTCAGGTGCACCTCGTAATGCCGACAATCGACCGCTTCGCCGACTTCCCAGGCGAAGACTTCAGCCGTGCGGGACGATCCGACAAAGGCGATGATACGAGCGCCGAGTAGGCTGACAATCGGTGAGCGATCGGCGGTGCGGCCCAGCCCGATCGCGTAGAAGGGTTTATTGCAGGCATCGAAGCGAATTTGCCCGCTGACGACAGTGAGGGCGACGGCGGGAATCGGGCAAAGTTCAATCAGTTGGAGATCGGGCACATTGGCCCGCGCTTCGGACATGGCCGGGCACTCCGCGACGGGTGCCGCCGCCGGTTGGGCCGTCTTTTTGAACAGGGGCGTTCCAAACACCATCTGCTCGCGTGTTAACTGCTACTGGTTAACGCCCGCTAAAGGCAGGTATCCGCTATCTACCCGGGGTTAAAAGCAATTATCGCGAGGGAAGCCATTTGGCGGCATGCGCCCGGCAGCGCCTCTTGCTGCGCGCCATGGCCCGAGATCAGACTCGCTCCGCGTGCGGCCCGAACCGCCGCCCATTGCCCAGCTGAGGCCGTCTGCAAAAACCAGGCTGGTGATGTCCGCAAGGCCGCCATCACGGTATCGTTGCAACTGGACGCCCTGCCCGCGCCCAAGCTCTGGCAGTTCGGACAGAGGAAACACCAGCAAGCGCCGATTTTCACCGATGACGGCGACGTAATCGGCAGACGGATCGATCGGCTTGATGCGCGCCAGCCGAGCGCCAACGCGCGGGGTCACGACTGTCTTGCCCTTTCGCGTCTCTGCGATGAGATCGGCCGTCTTGACGATAAAGCCTCGCCCGTCGCTGGCCGCAACAAGATGTCGCTCCGCGCGGCTCGCGGGGAAGAGATCGAGCACCTGCGTATCGCCGTCGAGATCGATCATCAGCCGCACCGGCTCGCCAAAGCCACGCCCACCGGGCAGCTTGTCTGCCGCAAGCGTATAGAAACGGCCGGTTTCTGCGGCGAGCAGGACCTTGTCGGTGGTCTGGGCGTGGAAGGCGAAGGCGGGGCCGTCTCCTTCTTTGAACTTCAGCGCCTCGGTGCCTGCCGTATCGATATGGCCCTTCATCGCCCTGATCCAGCCGCGCTGCGACAGGATGACGGTGATCGGCTCGCGATCGATCATCGCCTCGAGCGGAATCTCGCGGGCGGGGGCAGCCTCCGCAACGGTGGTGCGGCGCTTGCCCAGCACCGTGTCTTCCCCATAGCGGACGAGCAGTTTGCCCAAATCCTTCTTCATGCGCGTGCGCTGGCGCGCATCGCTGCCAAGCAACGCCTCCAGCCCGGCGCGTTCCTCCTGGAGTTTATCGCGCTCCTTGCGCAACTCCATCTCCTCGAGCCGCCGCAGGCTGCGCAGGCGCATGTTGAGGATTGCCTCAGCCTGCCGGTCATTCAATTCGAACTCGGCGATCATCACCGGCTTGGGCTCATCCTCGGTGCGGATAATCTCAATCACACGATCAAGGTTCAGGTAGGCCACAATATAGCCATCGAGCAGCTCGACCCGATCGGCGATCTTGTCGAGCCGATGCTGCGACTTGCGCTGCAGCACGATGAATTGGTGATCGAGCCACGCTGTTAGCGCCTCGCGCAAGGACATCACGCGCGGCGTGCGGCGCGCGTCGAGCACGTTGAGGTTGAGCGGCACGCGCACTTCGAGGTCGCTGAGGCGGAACAGGCTTTCCATCAGCATATCGGCATCGACGGTGCGGCTGCGCGGTTCGATGACGATGCGCACTTCGCTATCCGATTCGTCGCGGACATCGGCGAGGATCGGCAGCTTCTTGTCGTTGATGATCGCGGCAATCGCCTCGATCAGCTTGCCCTTTTGGATGCCATAGGGGATTTCAGTGACGATCGCGTTCCAGGTGCCGCGCCCCTGATCCTCGATATGCCAGCGCGCCCGCACCCGGAAGCTGCCACGCCCGGTCGCATAGGTCTCGGCGATGCTCGCGGCGCTGTCGACGACGAGCCCGCCGGTGGGGAAATCGGGCCCCGACACCTTGGTCATGATCGCGGCGTCATCGGCCTTGGGATCGTCGATCAGCAGCAGCGCTGCCTCAATTAGCTCGGCGGCATTGTGCGGCGGGATGCTGGTTGCCATCCCGACGGCGATGCCGCTCGCGCCATTGGCCAGCAGATTGGGGAACAGGCCCGGGAACAGCTCTGGCTCTTCCTCTTCGCCATTATAGGTCGGCTTAAAA
>CAZXBM010000147.1:0-2263 GCA_964638495.1 uncultured Stakelama sp.
ATGTGCTCGACATGACGGTGGAAGACGCGGTCGAATTCTTCAAGGCCGTCCCCCCCATCCGCGAGAAAATGGCGATGCTGGCGGAGGTCGGCCTCGGCTATGTGAAGGTCGGCCAGCAAGCGACGACGCTCTCGGGCGGCGAGGCGCAGCGCGTCAAGCTTGCCAAGGAACTGTCGCGCCGGGCGACGGGGCAAACGCTGTACATATTGGACGAGCCCACCACGGGGCTGCACTTCGAAGACGTCCGCAAACTGCTCGAAGTGCTCCACGCGCTGGTCGAGCAGGGCAATACGGTGGTGGTCATCGAGCATAACCTTGACGTCATCAAGACGGCGGATTGGGTGCTGGACCTGGGGCCGGAAGGCGGCGTGAAGGGCGGCGAGATTGTGGCGGAGGGGACGCCTGAGGTTGTGGCGGGGGTGAGCGGGAGTTTTACGGGGCTGTATCTGGCGCCGTTGTTGGGGAAGCGGCCGGACAAGGCCGCCGCCGGATGAGCTACCGCCCCGAATTCGAGGCGGCGCTGCGGCTGCTCGCGCAGGCGAGCGAGGCGATGGTGGCGCGGGGCCTGCCCCGCCCGATCCTTGTCGGCGGGGCGGCGGTGGAATATTATTCGGGGAGCGCCATCGCGACCGGCGATTTCGATCTGTGTTCGCCGGTGCAGGCCGAACTCGAGGAGGAATTGCAACGCCTCGGCTTTATCAGGCCGTCCGGGCCGGGCAAGGCGACGCGCGGATGGATTCATCCCACTTTCAGGCTCGGCTTCGAAATCGTCGCCAACTTCCCGATGGAGGGCAGCGTTGCGCCTTCGCACCTCTTGTTGATCGATCTGATGCCGGGGCAGTCCTTTGTCGTTATTTCGGTGGAAGACCTGATCGCCGATCGCATGGGCCAATATGCTTCAGGCACAGCGCCCGATCGCATCGATCAGGCAAGGGCATTGTTTCGGCTTCACCCGGATGTCGATCGGGCGTATCTAGATCGGCGCATTCGAGAGGAAAGTTTTGGCGATCATGGCATCGAAGACCTCGGCCCCTGATGAACCTGTATGGCCGGGCCGCCGCGTCAGTCATGCCGATTTCGCCGCGCGCCTCGCCGAACGCCGCACGGCAACCGGCATCACCGATCTCCCCCGCAACAGCTGCAAGCGGCGCACGGCGAGCAAACAGGCGTTGCTGAAGGCGATCGAGGAGGCGGGTGGGGAGTGGTGAGTGACGCGCGTTGAGCGAGGGGGTGAGTATTGTGTCCCCGGAATTCGGGTGCTGGACCTGGGGCCGGAAGGCGGCGTGAGCCGAAGGCGACCGCAGGTCAACGGCGGGGAGATTGTGGCGGAGGGGACGCCTGAGAAGGTGGCAGGGGTAAGCGGGAGCTTTACGGGGCGGTATTTGGCGCCGTTGTTGGGGAAGAGGGCAGAGAAGGTCGCCACCAAATGACTGGACTCGATGCCATTTTAGAAGATCCAATCGGTCGACGGCATAAATCGGTTGATAGTTTGCGAACCTCGTTAGCCGTCACCAAAATGAGCCACTAATCGAATTGGTGATCAGTCAGCTTTTACCAACATGACATCAACGGCCATAAGCCGACCATTCGGATCTTTTTCTAGTCTAAACCTCACCCTGCTATTTTTCGACAACCTATTGCCAGCTAGAACTCGACTAGCGTGGAAAAACATGTCGACGGGCATGCCGTCCTGTACGATAAAGCCAAACTTTTCGCGGGGCTTAAAGAGTTTAATATAGCCTTCAAAAAAGCCGTGTATGTTTGGAGATATAATTGCTGTCGCGCTTTTGCGACGCGATCTAATCTTTTTTCCGATATTTAATGCATTTGCTAGACCATAATGTATTTCATACTCCATATTAGTTTTGACTTGTGGAGAAATATTAGACGGACTGCGCTCTATAAAGCACCAGCGAACGAATCTCTCGTCTTCTGCTTGCTCAATATAGCCAAGAATATTTTGATCATAGAGAAATTGTAAGAAGTCTTCTGCGCTGCCCATGAACCCTGGGCTGGCCTTCTCTTGATCCGATACGAAACGTGAAAAAACTGCATATGCAATCAGGTATTTTGTATAATCGAACTTATTATTTCCGTCAAGGTACTCGAAAAACTTCAGAAATAACTTGAACTCTTCTTCATCATAATAAAAAGATAAGCTATCTTTTATTTCTCCAAGCATATAGACACCATATGCTCGACGAAAATCCTTAGAGTCCGTTTGAGAATGCTCAGGGATGAACGATTCTGCGCAGTAGTAGGC
>CAZXBM010000148.1:0-2250 GCA_964638495.1 uncultured Stakelama sp.
CCCGGTGCTGTTGCGACCTATTCGATCGAGGCGATGATGCAGGATGGCAAGGCGCTGCAGGCGGGCACCAGCCACTTCCTCGGCACGAATTTCGCCAGCGCCCAGAATATCCGTTTCCAGAATGCCGAAGGCCAGCTTGAACTCGCGCAGACCACCAGCTGGGGCATGTCGACGCGGATGATCGGCGGGCTCATCATGATCCATGGCGATGATGACGGCCTGCGTGTGCCGCCGCGCGTCGCCCCCTGGCAGATCGTGATCGTGCCGATGCTGCGCGACCAGCCGGAGGATGCGGCGATCCTTGATTACTGCAAAAGCCTGCAGGCCGAGCTAGCGGGGCTCTCGGCGTTCGGCGAGCCTGTTCGCGCGCTGCTCGACCAGCGGCCTGCAAAGGCGGCGACCAAGCGCTGGGGCTGGGTCAAGAAGGGCGCGCCGATCGTTATCGAGGTTGGTGGGCGCGATGTGGCGGGCGGTAATGTATCGGTGATCCGCCGGGATCGGCTTTACCGTGAGGATGGCAAGCTCGACAGTGCGGTGGTGGCCAAGCAGGATTTCGTGGGCAGTGCCGTTGACACGTTAAACGATGTGCAGGCGACGCTTTTTGCTGAGGCGAAGGCGCGGTTGGATTCCAACATTACGCGCGATGTTACTGATTTTGCAGGACTTGAGCGCGCGTTCGACGAGGCGCAGAAGAACCCCGGCTTCGTTGAGGTGCAATGGGCCAAGCCGACGGGTGCGGCGCTCGACACAATCGTCGAGCGGCTGAAGGCGCTCAAGCTGACGCTGCGCAACGTGCCGATGGACGCGGCGCCTGCAGACGGCGCTTGCTTGTTCACCGGCGAGGCTGCTGTGGAGCGCGTGCTGGTCGGACGAAGTTACTGAGCGGCCACGGCTCGACCATAGCCGACGACCCGTCACCCACGAGCGCAGCGAAGCAATCCAGCCTCACCGCTTGGGGCGCGCTGGATTGCTTCGCTGCGCTCGCAATGACGATATTGTGAAGGCGATATGCGTCATGGCAACCTTCTGCCCGATTGACTGACGCAGAATCTAACGGCATCTATCATGCCAATAGATTGCCATCCGGAGCGCCCGCCATGAACGTGACCAATGCCGTCTTGCCCACGCCCGAACAGGCGGTGGCGTTTTTCAGCGCGGCCGAGGATGGCCCGTTCACGATGATCAACCTGCTCAAGTTCAAGGAAAAAGCCGAGTATCCCGACGGCCGCGACGCGGATCTTTCAGGCTTCGAGGCGTATCTGCGCTATGGCATGGCGGTGGGCGCGCATATCGAGGCGGTGGGCGGCAAGCCGGGCTATGCCGGGCGCGTGACGGGGCTGATGCTCGGCGAGGTCGAGGAGCTGTGGGACATGGTCGCGCTCGCCGAATATCCCTCGCTCGCCGCGTTCCAGGCGATGGTCGCAAACCCCGACTATCACGTGATCTCGGAACACCGCACGGCCGGGCTGGCGGGGCAGCTGAACATCAAGACGCAGGGGCGTGGGTAGAGGGGCGCTTCGGGCTGAAGCGGCGGCGATGATGCTGGGAGCGTTTGGCCAAGAAAGATTTGTAACCCCGCAAATTCTGGGCCAGTTGAATCAAAAATCATTCCAGTCGTCGCTTGCGTGCGCCAGTGCCACCGGCGCGGTGGGAGGCAATGCCTTGACTGGCGATGCATATGGCTTCCCATTGTCGCTGCGGGGCTTGGTCGATGCACCAGGCCGACGGAAGGATGGCGATGCGCTTTTGCTGACGTTGAACAGGCTGGCCCGCTGGGCGAGCTCTCCGACCTCGCTGGTCAGGTTGCGGGCGGCGGCGGATGTTTGCTCGACCATTGCGGCGTTTTGTTGCGTCGATTGGTCCATCATGCTGATTGCCGCCGATATTTGTGTGATCGCAGACGCTTGCGCCTGATTGGCCGTTGCCATCGTCGCGAGCAATTCGTGCACCTGGCCTACGTCCCCCGAGATATTGGCGAGTGCGTCGTCCACCTTGGTCACCGCCTGCACTGCCGTTCCGATATCGGTCTGCGTGATCGTCAACTGGTCGCGCGCGCGCTTGGCCTCCTCCTCAGCGCGCATGGCCAAAGCCGACACCAGATCGGCGACGACAGCAAACCCCCGCCCGGCATCGCCCGCCCGGCCGGCCTCGACCGCCGCGTTCATTGCCAGCACGCGCGTTTGGAAAGCGATCTTGTCCAGCCCTTCGATCACGCCATCGATGCCCTTGGCGCTGTCGCTAACTCGGCCC
>CAZXBM010000149.1:0-2197 GCA_964638495.1 uncultured Stakelama sp.
GGCGACCTGGGCGGGACCATGCGGCTGGGGGCTTACCCGGCAGCGCTGACCGGCAACAGCGTGGTCGCATCGATCTATGGCGCGACCGAGATCAGCGAGCGCCACCGCCACCGCTTCGAAGTCAACACCGCCTATCGCGACCGGCTGGAGGCGGGCGGGCTGGTGTTTTCGGGCATGTCGCCCGACGGAACGCTCCCCGAAATCGTCGAGCGGCCCGACCATCCGTGGTTTGTCGGCGTGCAATATCACCCCGAGCTGAAGTCGAAACCGTTCGACCCGCACCCGCTGTTCAAGAGCTTCATCGAAGCTGCGGTGCGCCAGAGCCGGCTGGTCTGAGCGGGGCGGGGTGAACGCCGCCTGACGCCGACCACCGCCTGCCAGGCGGTGGCGCAAGAGTCGAAAGTCATGACCTGCGTAAAAAAATGCCCGACTACGTCGGTTGATGTGAAAGACTGCGGCGACGGACTCGCATAGCCTTCCCGACTTTGAAAGCTTTTGGTCTGTTGTGGAGAGGCTGCTGGTCGGGCCGTGTTGGTTGTCGGGTATCGGCGAAATCGGAAAGGCAGCCCTCAGGAAGGGGCGTGCCAGATCGGACATCGGTTTGTCTACCGCACCGCGACTGTTGTAGGCTCAAGGTAACATGTTCGTTTGACCAACGGTCAAAGTTCTACCTGGCTGACCAAATACGAAAAGTGGTTGAACTTCATTCCAAGCCCTTAGGCCGTCATTACGACTACCTAAGATTCATTAACTCTGTTGATGAAAGCGTCTCCCTGCGGCAGTTCTGCAACGTCATGCTTGATCTGGAATCTGTGGGCTGATTTAAGGCTTGCATGGGTGGCGGGGTTGAGGTGCAAAAACCGAGTTCAATCATTGTTCTTGCGACAACCTTCTATTTGGCCATTGACATAGCGCTTCAGGCAAATGTGCTTCACATAGGCCTTGCGCGTCACCTCGTCAGTGAAGCAATAAGTGGCAGCAAGCATCAGGGGGACACCATTGTTGTAGGCGTCCCAATCACTTTGGCTGATTGGCGGCCCGCCATACAGAATAGCGCTGGTTTTTTGCCAAACTTTACGGTCGTCCCGCTTTTTTCGGTTTCGGCGCACGACAGGGTATTTCTGGGACCATCCAAACTTGAGAGCTCCTGGGTGTTCATTACCGAAACGTTTGCAGGACGGCCCTCGTTCGTCATTGTGATCAACCACTTTGTAGTCTGATTGAGCCCAATATCTTGAACGCTCGCGCCGTCTAAAATCAAATTCGGTCGGCTTAATTCTGCCTCTCGCTCGTCAAAGCTCGACTGATGTACGATGACCGTTCGACCCTTAGGGTCATTCCCCTCAACGCGGGCGACGACTGGGGCAATTGTCGTCCCCGAGACCGACGAAGATGCTCTGACGTCAGATTTAGCCGGAGCGTTGTGAACCCGTTTCTTTGCGTCCACCTTCCGGGCATGAGTTATTGATACCGACCTTTCATGGACAAGCTGATGCCAAGCAAGGAGACAAGCTGGCAAAGCTACGACCACCGCCGCAATTGCAATAACGTTAGCAAGACTAAGTGCCTGCTGTATCCTTTTCAGCCAAGACGATTGTCCGGCAACACCGGCAGCAACAGCCGGACGCCTCGAGCTCGCCGTTGATTTGCTGTTATACGATTTGCTCTGGTTCGTCGTGCTGCCCCCAGCGACTCGGCACCAGATTGTGCCTGCCATACTCAACGGACTTTGTCGCCATTGTTAAGCCAACTGGCATTCTGGCCGGATAAATGAAAGCTGCCATAGCAGTTCGGCCATGCGAAAGTAGCTTGCTAACACAAGTCTGAAATTGTTCGTTGAACACCAAAATGAAAAAACGCGCCGAATATTCGCTCCGGTCCAAAGAAGGCATTTTGCTGTCAGAGCCCCCAAAGACGGTTTGTACCAAGAATGACCGACCGGCACCGCGCGACGCGCGTGTATTTTCCGGCGGCTTTCAAAAACAGATGAAGGCTTGGCATGTGACCTAGTTAGATTCGGCACAGGACCAAAAAAACGACTTGCGACCGTGCTCCCCAACAAAACGGGCGCCCGGATCGCTCCGGACGCCCGTCGTCACTTCATCGAGCAGAACAGCCTTACGCCGCCTTCGCCTCGATTGCGGGGGCAGGCGTCGGCGCCGGGCCGGTCTGGATCGCGATCGTCTTCGGCTTCATC
>CAZXBM010000150.1:0-2160 GCA_964638495.1 uncultured Stakelama sp.
CCGCTGAGCTTGCAGTTTTCGATGAGCGTCGCGATCACCGCCCAGTTGTCACCGCCCTCGTCAGAGCCTGCGAACAGCGCATTTTTGCGATTCAGAGCAATCGGCCTGATCGACCGCTCGACCGTGTTGGAGTCGAGGTCGATCAGGCCGTCGTCGAGGAACCGCGACAGGCCCTCCCAGCGGGTGAGCGCGTAGCGGATCGCCTCGGCGAGCTTGCTCTTTGCGCTGACCTGACGGAGTCTGGCGCCAAGATAGTCGCGAAGATCGTCGATGATGATCCGGCTGCGTTCGGCGCGCAGTGCTTGACGTTCTTGTGCCGGCGAGCCACGCACCTCGTCCTCGATGGCATAAAGAAGAGCGATGCGCCGCAGCACCTCGGTCGAGACTGGTGAGGTGACGGCCAGTTCGTAAAACTTGCGCCGCACATGCGCCCAACAAAAGGCGAGCCTTACCTGCTGGCGCCGCCTGGTGAGCGCAGTGTAGCCGCCATAGCCATCGACCTGCAGGATGCCTGCAAAATCCGCGAGATGAGCCTCGGGCCGTTCGGCCTTGCGGTCGGGGGCGTAGACATAGGCGACCATCGGCGGATCGTTGCCGCCCCATGGCCGATCGTCACGAGCGTAAGCCCATAGTTGGCCCGTCTTCGTTCGCCCGCGTCCGGGATCAAGCACCGGCGCGGTAGTCTCGTCGGCGAACAGGCGCTCGGATCTTCGCAGCTTCTCGAGTACATGATCGCGTAAGGGGCGAAGATACCAGGCCGCTCGACCGACCCAGTCGGCCAATGTGGAGCGGTCGAGCCTGATATCCTGACGGGCGTAGATCTGGGCTTGCCGGTAGAGCGGAACATGGTCGGCGTACTTCGCCACCAGGACCTGGGCGATCAACGCCTCGGTAGGGATGCCGCCCTCGACGATCCGGGCGGGTGCCGGGGCCTGGACGACAGCGCCTTCGCAGGAACGGCAACCATAGCGCGGTCGACGCGTCACCAGCACGCGGAACGTGGTCGGCACGACGTCGAGACGCTCGGCGACATCTTCGCCGATCTGATGGAGCGCACCGCCACAGCAGGGGCAGGCTCTGTCGTCGATATCGACAACCTGTTCGATCCGCTCGAGATGGGCAGGCAATGCGCCGCGGTTGGTCTTGCGTGGCCGTTCGTTGGCGGGACGGTCCGACATCGCTTCGCGGGCCGCTCGCGCGTGCCCCAGCGCCGTCTCGACGTCTTCCAGGCCGAGTTGGAGCTGATCGGGATCGAGTTGCTCGGAGCGGGACCCAAAACGGTGGCGCATGAACGCTGTGATGATCGACTGGAGCCGCTCGACCTCGGCATCGGCCTCGCTCTTGGCGACCGCCAGATCGGCCGCCGCGGCGCGTTCTTGCGCCAGCATCCGGGACTGCTCGAGGACCAATGCGCGGAGCGCATCGATGTTCTCGGGAAGGTCTGCCTCCATGAGCATGACGTGAGTGAATCAGGAGCGGAAACGCTCGTCAACCGGCAATCTGCGGTGCTTGCGTACGCCGCCCGCCATGGACGCGGCGCCAGTCCAGACCTTCGAGCAACGCGCCGAGTTGCGCCGCTGTCAGCCGGATCACACCGTCCTGGATGCCCGGCCATTTAAAACCGCCCTGTTCAAGCTTCTTGGCCATCAGACACAGGCCCGTGCCGTCCCACCACACCAGCTTGATCCGGTCGCTGCGCTTCGCCCGGAAGACGTAGATCACGCCGGAATAGGGATCGCCGCCATAGGTCGTGCCGATCAGCGCCGCCAAAGCGTCCGGCCCTTTGCGGAAATCCACCGGGCGCGTCGCCACCATGACGCGAGCGCCAATACCGGGACCGATCATCGCGTCTGCCTGAGTGCCTGCACCACCGCGGTGATCTGCCTGGCCTCGGCGGTCCGCGAGATCCGAACTACGGCGCCGTCAACTTCAACCTCGATCGCCATAGCGTGGCGCCCGAGGCTATCCTCGCGATGCGCCACGACGGGAACGAAGTGCGGCTCGATGATGTTCTTGGTCCCGGCTGCTTCCAGCGCGTACCGCAGCTCGCGACGCCAGGTGTAAAGCTGGGAGGTGCGAATATCGTGGCGCCGGGCCAGCTCGGCCAGATTATCGCACCCTTGTGCCTCCGATACGATCGCCAGCTTCTGCTCCAGGCTC
>CAZXBM010000151.1:0-2113 GCA_964638495.1 uncultured Stakelama sp.
GATGCCCGCGCCCCGGATCATCGGGCCGGAAAAGCCCCATTTGATCGCATCCTCGCGGCTCACCACCGCGATATCGACGTTGCGCTGCTTGAAGATGCGGTTGTCGGCCACGAGGCTGATCGCATCCTCGAACAGGCGCGGCAGGCGGGTGTCGAGCCAGTCGGCAATGTCGGTCAGCAGCTTGAGCGGCGTATCCTGATGCACGCCGCCCGGCCGGAAATAGGCCGAATGCATCCGCGCGCCTGACACGCGCTCGAAGAAGTTCAGGCAATCCTCGCGGATTTCGAACAGCCACAGGTTCGGCGTCATCGCGCCGACATCCATCATGTGGCTGCCGAGGTTGAGCATGTGATTGGAAATGCGGGTAAGTTCGGCAAAGAACACACGCAGATATTGCGCGCGCAGCGGCACTTCCAGATCGAGCAGTTTCTCGATCGCGAGCACATAGCTGTGCTCCATGCACAAGGGCGAGCAGTAATCGAGCCTGTCGAAATAGGGCAGCGCCTGAAGGTACGTCTTGTGCTCGATCAGCTTCTCGGTGCCGCGGTGGAGCAGGCCGATATGTGGGTCCAGCCGCTCGACGATCTCGCCGTCCAGCTCCATCACGAGGCGGAGAACGCCGTGCGCGGCGGGATGCTGCGGGCCGAAATTGATCGTGTAATTCTCGATCGCGACATCGCCGGTGGTGGGATCGGCGGCGTCGGTGCGGCCGGCATTTTCGTCCAGATACTCAGCCATTGTCCGGCCCTGCCTTCTTCGCGCGCGGCTTGCGCGGCTTTTTCACGACATCGGGATCGGCGGGCTTGGGGCCAGCCTCCGGGCCGGGCTTGCCAGCGCCCGATTGCGCGGTCGTCTCGGTGGTCTTGGGCGTGGGTGGCGGAGGCGCAGGCGCGGGCGGCGGCACTGGGGTTGCAGCCTTTTCGTCACCCGGCAGGATATAATCGGCCCCTTCCCAGGGACTCATAAAGTCGAAAGTACGAAAATCCTGCGCGAGCTTGACGGGCTCATACACCACACGCTTGGCTTCTTCCGAATAGCGCAGCTCGACATAGCCCGAGAGCGGGAAGTCCTTGCGCTGCGGGTGGCCGCGAAAGCCGTAATCGGTGAGGATACGGCGCAGATCGGTGTTGCCGTCGAACAGTACGCCGTACATGTCGTACACCTCGCGCTCGAGCCAGCCGGCGACGGGCCAGATGCCAGTGACGGAGGGAACGGGCTTTTCCTCATCGGTCGTCACACTCACGCGGATGCGGTGGTTCCGGGTGAGGCTGAGCAGATGATAGCACACGTCGAAACGCTCGGCGCGGTCGAGATAATCGACGCCGGCGATTTCCATCAGCTGCTGATATTCGAGGCCGGGCGTGTCGCGCAGCGCGATCATCGCGTCGATCAGCCGCTCGCGATCGATCGTCAGCGTCACCTCGCCGACGGCATCGAGCGTATCGACAATCATGTCGCCAAGCGCCGCGCCAGCGGCTTCAATAACGCCCTCATTGGTGGCGTAAGCAGGCGCGGGGCTACGCATGCGCGACCCCTCCGCGCCGCCGCGCCTCCGCGCGAACCAAAAATTTGCTCACGCGGAGGCGCGGAGGCGCGGAGCAGAGAAGATTGATCGCTGCGCGGGCCATCACCGTTCGATCGTCCCGACGCGGCGGATTTTACGCTGGAGTTGCATGATGCCGTAGAGCAAAGCCTCGGCGGTCGGCGGGCAGCCGGGGACGTAGATGTCGACGGGCACGATCCGGTCGCAGCCGCGCACCACCGAATAGCTGTAATGATAATAGCCGCCGCCATTGGCGCAGCTGCCCATCGAGATCACGTATTTGGGCTCGCTCATCTGATCATACACGCGGCGCAGCGCCGGGGCCATCTTGTTGCAGAGCGTGCCGGCCACGATCATCACGTCCGACTGTCGCGGGGACGCGCGCGGGGCAGCGCCAAATCTTTCAAGATCATAGCGCGGCATGTTCACATGGATCATCTCAACCGCGCAGCAGGCCAGCCCAAAGGTCATCCACCACAGCGAGCCAGTGCGCGCCCATTGGAACAGCTCTTCGGTCGAGGTGACGAGAAAGCCCTTGTCACCCAGCTCGCTGTTGATGTCGTTGAGGAA
>CAZXBM010000152.1:0-2107 GCA_964638495.1 uncultured Stakelama sp.
CGCTATTGCCCCGCCATCGCCTGCCATATCGATCGCACCGCCTGCGGTGCTCGTCGTTCCTTCTTTATCATCCACGGCCATGATTCGGCTCCTTTCAGGAACCTTCGATCAGATTCGGCGAAAAAGAATTAGAGGACCCCCCATTTTTGAGGGTGGCGTGGAAAAGCGATAGTATTGAGGTAAGAGTCGGCAGATGGTAGTATTCAGAAGATTGGGGGGTGTTGGCGAAATAAATCTTTCAGCTTCTCTGAAAGAATCGCGTCGTCTTCCATGACTTGATTTTACACCCCCCTTTCTTCAATTGCGAGATCGGACCAGTGCAGTTTCAAATTTGCAACTCTGGCGAAGTCTGGGTTTCGGTTACTCCTGCTGAGGCTCACCGTATTGCGCGAAAGCGAACCGGTGCGCTTGCCGCAATTGTTCGGCAGCAGCGTAAGGATTTAAAGCAGGAGTCGCGCGAATATCGTCGCGCCGAGCGGGAGCTGCAAAACGATATACGGGAGGCAGACCGGTGCAACCGCGCGTTCTGGAAACGCATCCGCATCAAGCCGGAACTTCGTTCGATGACCGCCATCGAACGCAAGCCAGAGACGCACAAGCCAACGAAGACCGGCTGGCTCGCCGGTGGGTCGCTGATGCCTCGCTATTCCGGACAGATATTCGACCGAATGGGTCGCGCGGGCATCTTCTTTCGTGTGAGGTATTACGGACGCTCGACCAAGGTCGGCGTCGGCCGCCGATCGACACTCTATATTTGGCAGGGCGCGCATCAGATGGACGACGGGCGCATTCTGTTTGCGTCCAATGTCGGCGAGACAGCCGAGGAAGCGATCGCCGCGCTTGAAGCCGTCGAACTGTTCAACCGCGAGGCCCAAACAGGCGCCAAGCTGCTGTTCCATGCCATTGCTACCGTGCCATACCAACTCGTCGAGATGGACGGCGGTATCGATCGCATGTTCGAAATCGGGCAGCGCTTCGCTGAGGAACAGTTTGGCAGCCGCGACCTGCCATTCGCGCTTGCGCTGCATCCGCCATCGGAAGAAGGCGACCAGCGCAACTGGCATATTCACCTGATTTTCTCGAGCCGCCCACTTGTCCTCACTGGCGACCATGAGTGGGACATCGGCCGCATGATGCGCCGCGAGATCGACAATCCGGAAGCGTTCGAAGAGATGCGACACCTCTATGCACGCATTCAGACCGAGGTCGTGCAGGAAGCTGGTCTCAATATCACCTACACCGCGCTTTCCAACGTCGAGCGCGGACTGCCTAATGCGCCCCAGAAGCATCTGGGGTCGGCCCGGACTGCGCGGGTGCGACGCGGCGAGGAGGACCAGGTCAACGAAAGCAACTGGGAGAAGATGCTGGCGGGCGAAGCCGCGCTGCTTGATGAACAGCTTCGCCATGGCCAGGAGCGGGCCGCCGCCGAACAGGCGCTGCTCGACAGCGTGCAGGAACGCGTGGCGGGGTTGATCGCGAGCGTGACGAATCGGCCCAGCCTCGCGATCCCGGCTCTTGCCGATCATGCCGAGCCGATCGCCAATCTGTCGCTCAGCGCTGCCACCCTTGGTGTCGATAAACCTGCCGATGCGCCGGCGCTGGTGGTGCCGGTTGCAAATTTGCAACCAGGCGACCGTGGGATCGCCGACGTCGCATCGCTGGCTTACCTGCCACCGTCCGAACACGACCGCGCACCCGGCACTTTGATCTCCGGTTCTGCCGTGCGCAGCATGGCGCGGCCGATCGACGTGCCGCGCGCGGTGGCGGGAATTGTCGACCGCGTGGTTGCCCTAGCAAGCGTGCCGAGCCTGCCGACCGCATTTGATACGAATTATCGAATCGCGGCTGTGCCGGTGACGTCCGCCGAGGGCGCACGCGCGGTCTTGCCGTCGCTTCCGCTCGGCAACATCAGCGCAATCGTGGGCCAGGCAGGGGCGGCGATCCGCAAGCCGCCGTCGATTGTCGAGATGGGAGCCGCCACCGATGGGATTGGCCTTTCGCTCGGCATTGGCGACGGCCCGGCGCCGCGTCCACTCGATCTGCCGAAAGAGGCGGCGGCGCTCGCCAGCAGTATCATCGATCGCGACCTCGACGACCTTGACCGGCT
>CAZXBM010000153.1:0-2020 GCA_964638495.1 uncultured Stakelama sp.
GGGTTCGGGCACCGCCGACTTTCCGACGCCTCACGGCGTCCGAAACTCTGAACGGCTCCCGCCCGACCGCTTTTCCTCCCGAAACCGGTCGGTCGGCTTTCACGCAGGTCGCATCGATAGATGGCACCGGAACGGGGAAAACTGGGTGGGTTGCTGTCAGGCTGGTTTCGGCGGCGCGGGTGGCGATAGCTGCCGTCGTCCGGATTACAGGCTTTCTCGAAAAGGATCCCAACCGGGACGGGTCAGGGCTGCGCGGCCTTTTTCAACAGCCCCAACCGGTTGTGACACTGCCCGCATTCTCGAAAAAGATCGAGAAATGGAAAGGCGGGGCGACCCGCGCGGGTGGCTTCCCTTTGAACAATCACACCGATACGCATGACGCATGATGATACAGACGGACCGGCTTATCCTCCGCCCCTACAATGTCGCGGACTTCGACAACTACTTGAAGATGGTCTCTGATCCAAAGGTCGTCCAATTTCTCGGCGGTCGGCCAATGCCAGCAGAAGATGCTTGGAATAGGCTTTTGCGCTACACCGGGCATTGGGCAGTTTTTGGGTTTGGAATGTTCGCTGTTTTCGAACGGACAACAAATCGATTTTTGGGCGAAACCGGCATTGCCGATTTTCACCGAGGGCTGGGTTGCGACTTCGACGGGGTGGGTGAAGCCGCATGGGTCTTCACTTCAGAGTCCCAAGGTCGTGGTTTCGCCTATGAAGCAGCGATGGCTGCTTTGAAGTGGTATAGCAGCGAGGAGGATCACCAACGTACGGTGTGCCTCATTGCACCCGACAATCGGGCATCTTTGGTTCTCGCGGAGAAGCTTGGATATATCCCGTTTGGGAACGTCGTTTACCGAGGCGGTCCCTTCGTGACGCTGGAACGCATCTCTACCGACCGGGGCTGACGCCCTTCTTCTACAGGTGGTGCAAGCTGTCTTGGCCTTCTCGAAATCGAAGGTTCAGCGGGACGGCCGAGGCAGGATCGAGTGCCCAAGCCCGTTTGGAAAAGGCGCTTTCCCAAAACCTGTTCCCAATTGTGATTTCCCGAAACGGCCCGGTGGAGATAGAGAAACGGGACTGCCACCCGTTTCTCAAATGACCAGTCTTGGAAAGCGGCGCCGATCGACGGAACGTCCGCCTTTGGGGCGGCAAGGGTCGGGCCGCTTTTGATCCCGAAACCGGTCGGTCGGCTTTCACGCAGGTCGCATCGATAGATGGCACCGGAACGGGGAAAACTGGGTGGTTAGCTGACTATCTGGTCTCAGGCTGAGATGAAAGCGAAGCAGACCATTATCGCGACATTTAACTGCCTCCCGCCCCTTCGCGGACGATTATCGGTGAATTGATCACGCGAAAGTTCACCGATCGCGCAATGAAGCACATGGCATGTGCTTGCCGGTGAAGCTCCATGGCTTTGACCTCATCCGAGGTCGCCGAGATCGTCACACGGGGATGCAGCGTGACGGAGATGAATTGCCCAGCGCCGTTCTCTTCCTCAACCATGCTGCCTTCGGCCGCATCCTCATATGCTTTCACCACGATGCCAGCTTGCGAGCAAAGACCGAGATACCACAATTTGTGGCACGCCGAGAGTGAGGCGACCAATAGCTCTTCCGGATTCCAACGGCTGCTATCGCCACGAAAAGCTGGATCAGATGATCCCGCGATCGTCGGCTTACCGTCGGCCGATAAATCGTGCGCGCGCTCATAGCTTTGATACGATGCGGTCCCGGTTCCGATGTTCCCGGTCCACTTCACCTGCACCGAATATCGATGCTGCTTCTCAACCATCGCTGTCCCTCCATTCGCCGGTCATCGATGTCCAGTTTCAGATTTGTTCGCAACCATGATGATCGTCTGGAACTGGGGCGAAAACCGAATGGCGGCTTCGCGGCCCCAAAGACCCAGAGCACGAAGCCGCTGATGGCGCTGATGGAGGGCCAGGAGCGAACAGGGCCGCCCGCTGTCAACCGGCGGGTGATATTGACCCCCGATCGGCGTCCAACATTGACCCCGCT
>CAZXBM010000154.1:0-1942 GCA_964638495.1 uncultured Stakelama sp.
TCTCGGCTTCGGTCTTCTGCACCAGATCGCCGATATAGATGATGTTGTCGTTCTTCAGGCAGTTCGCCGAACGCACCGACAGTTCGAGCTCGTCGACCTTCTTGAGCAGGTAACGGTTGATCTGCTGCGCATCGCCCGAAACCTCGCCACCGGTCGCAGGAGCCGCCACACCGATCGGCGCGGAACGGACCATTGCCGATTCGTCGAAGTGCACGAACAGCGCGAGCTGGTCCTGCAGGATGCGGCCCGCATAAGCGACTGCATCGTCAGGCGTGACCGTGCCGTCGGTTTCGATCGTCAGCGTCAGCTTGTCGTAATCGAGCTCCTGGCCAACGCGGGTGTTTTCCACCTTGTAGCTGACCTGGCGCACCGGCGAATACAGCGCATCGACCGGAATGAGCCCGATCGGCGCATCGGCCGGACGGTTCGCGACGGCGGGGACATAGCCCTTGCCGACATCTGCCGTCAGTTCCATGTTCAGCGTCGCGCCGTCATCGAGGTGGCAGATCACCAGATTGGGGTTCAGCACTTCGATATCGCCGGAAACCGCGATGTCGCCTGCGGTCACCTGGCCGGGGCCGGTTGCCGAAAGCTGGAGGCGCTTTGGCCCCTCGCCCTGCATGCGCAGCGCGATCTGCTTGACGTTCAGCACGATGTCGGTGACGTCCTCGCGAACACCCGCCAGTGACGAGAATTCGTGCAGCACATTCTCGATCTTGATCGAGGTCACCGCAGCACCCTGCAGCGACGACAGCAGCACGCGGCGCAGCGCATTGCCGAGCGTCAGGCCAAAGCCACGCTCGAGCGGTTCGGCGATGAAGGTCGCCTTGCGCTTCGTATCGCCACCGGCCTTGCGTTCAAGGCTGCTGGGCTTCTTCAGTTCCTGCCAGTTCTTTGCATTTACGGACACGGGCTTCCCCTTGGTTTTGGGCGGGAGCGGGGACGTAGCTCCGGCCGGTGGGAGACTTGAAAACCACGCCGCGCGATCAACCGCGCGTGGCCAAGCCGGAAAGATCAGACGCGGCGGCGCTTGGATGGGCGAACGCCGTTGTGCGGGATCGAGGTCACGTCGCGGATGGACGTGATCTGGAAACCAACCGCCTGCAGCGCACGAAGCGCTGATTCGCGGCCCGAACCCGGGCCCTTCACTTCCACTTCGAGCGTGCGCACACCGTGCTCCGCTGCCTTGCGGCCAGCGTCTTCGGCGGCAACCTGAGCGGCATAAGGAGTCGATTTGCGCGACCCCTTGAAACCCATCATGCCCGCCGACGACCACGAAATCGCGTTGCCCTGGGCATCGGTGATCGTGATCATCGTGTTGTTGAAGCTGGCGTTCACATGCGCGACGCCGCTGGTGATGTTCTTGCGCTCGCGCCGACGAATGCGCTGAGGTTCGCGTGCCATTTGAAAAATCCTAACCCAAAATCTCTGATACGGAGAGAGGGAGGCGATCTGCCATCAGCCTGCCTCCGGCGGAGAAGAAGTGAATTCAGTCCCCCGGACTGAATTCTTACTTCTTCTTACCCGCGATCGGCTTGGCCTTGCCCTTGCGGGTGCGCGCATTGGTATGCGTGCGCTGGCCGCGGACCGGCAGGCCCTTGCGGTGACGCAGCCCGCGATAGCAGGCCAGATCCATCAGACGCTTGATGTTGATCGACACTTCGCGGCGAAGATCGCCCTCAACAGTGTGATCGGCATCGATCGTCTCACGAATCTGCAGCACTTCCTGATCGCTCAGGTCCTGTACGCGACGCTCCGGCGCAATGCCCAGCTTGGTCGTGATTTCCTTGGCCTTGGTGTTGCCAATGCCGTGAATATAGGTGAGCGCGATAACCACGCGCTTGTTCGTCGGGATATTGACGCCCGCAATACGTGCCATGAAACTTGTTCTCCTGCTCCACAGGGCCTGGCATGGCTGCACCGGCCCCATCTCATCGCGTTG
>CAZXBM010000155.1:0-1907 GCA_964638495.1 uncultured Stakelama sp.
GCCCGCGCAGGGCCTTTTGCATCGATTCATGGATGTTGCGGCCGATCGCCATCACCTCACCGACCGACTTCATCGCGGTGTTGAGCAGGGGTTCTGCACCCTTGAACTTTTCGAACGCGAAGCGCGGGATCTTGGTGACGACATAGTCGATCGTCGGTTCGAACGACGCGGGCGTGGCGCCGGTGATGTCGTTCATGATCTCATCGAGCGTGTACCCAACCGCCAGCTTTGCCGCGACCTTGGCGATCGGAAAGCCGGTGGCCTTGGAGGCGAGCGCCGATGAGCGCGACACGCGCGGGTTCATTTCGATCACGATCAGCCGGCCATCGGCGGGATTGACCGCGAACTGCACGTTGGAGCCGCCCGTCTCCACGCCGATCTCACGCAGGCACGCGATGCTCGCGTTGCGCATGATCTGGTATTCCTTGTCGGTCAGCGTCAGCGCGGGCGCGACGGTGATCGAATCGCCGGTATGGACGCCCATCGGATCGATATTCTCGATGGAGCAGATGATGATGGCGTTGTCGGCGCGGTCACGCACCACCTCCATCTCATATTCCTTCCAGCCGAGCAGCGATTCCTCGATTAGCACTTCGGTGGTCGGCGATGCATCGAGGCCGGATCGGACGATCGTCTCGAACTCCTCGCGGTTATAGGCGATGCCACCGCCGGTGCCGCCCATCGTGAAGCTCGGCCGGATGATCGAGGGCAGCCCGGTACCTTCGAGCACGGCCAACGCCTCGTCGAGCGTGTGCGCGATGCCCGAGCGCGCGGATTCGAGACCGATCTTGGTCATCGCGTCGCGGAATTTCTGGCGGTCCTCGGCCTTGTCGATCGCTTCGGCATCCGCGCCGATCATCTCAACACCGAATTCGGCCAGCGTGCCGTCGTTGAACAGCGCGAGCGCGGTGTTGAGCGCGGTCTGCCCGCCCATCGTGGGGAGCACCGCATCGGGCCGCTCCTTGATGATGATTTTGCGCACGATCTCCGGCGTGATCGGCTCGACATAGGTCGCATCGGCCAGCTCGGGATCGGTCATGATCGTGGCGGGGTTCGAATTGACGAGGATGATGCGGTAGCCATCCTCCTTGAGCGCCTTGATCGCCTGCGTGCCGGAGTAATCAAACTCGCACGCCTGGCCGATGACGATCGGGCCAGCGCCGATGACGAGGATGGAGGAAATGTCAGTGCGTTTGGGCATTAACCGGGCAATCCGCTATTAGCCCTCTCCCTTGAGGGAGAGGGTTGGGTGAGGGTGATCCGCCGATGGTTGGCAAAAGACTGACGCCGGTGGCGCGCAAGCTGCGGCGCGCATCGACCGAAGCGGAGACGCGCTTGTGGGGACGGCTGCGCAGCCGACAGATCGAGGGCGCGAAGTTCGTCCGCCAGTTTCCGATCGGGTCGCACGTCGCCGACTTCGCCTGTCGCGAGGCAAGGCTGGTGATCGAGTTGGACGGCGGCCAACATGCGGAGAGTGTTACCGATGCGGCGCGGACGGAACTGATCGAAGCGCATGGCTACACAGTGATCCGTTTCTGGAACAACGATGTGCTGGCGAACACCGACGGCGTACTGAAGGAAATCCGTCAAGCGCTGCTGATTGCGCGCAACCGCTGACCAACGAAAGCCCTCTCCCTCAAGGGAGAGGGTTGGGTGAGGGTGTCCCACGCCCGCTTGTGCCCCAAACCCTCGTTCCACGCGCGCAAGAGCGCGCTCCCCCTCACCCCATCCCTCTCCCCGCCGGGGAGAGGGAGCCACGCCGTCAAACCGGCCAGCAACAGATTGAGAACTGAAGTGAGGCGAAGGATAGCCCTCTCCCTTGAGGGAGAGGGTTGGGTGAGGGTGTCCCACACCCGCTTGTACCCCAAACCCCCGTTCCACGCGCGCAAGAGCGCGCTCCCCCTCAC
>CAZXBM010000156.1:0-1888 GCA_964638495.1 uncultured Stakelama sp.
TGAAAGGGAGGGGCCGGGGGTGGGTTCGCCCGAGATGCGCGCGTCGATCGCCGCCGAGAGCAACCCACCCCCAGCCCCTCCCTTCCAGGGAGGGGAGTCGCGCGCCCCTGATCGGCTCGATTTCGCTGCCGATGAGGGCGGCTGTTCGTCGGGCGACACGTTGCGCGACGCCGCGATCACCGCCGGCAAAAGCGAGATACTGGACCGCTATGCCGCGGATTACCCCAAGGGCCCGCACGATCAGCCGCAATCGATGTGCCCGGCCTTTGGCTCGCTGCGCGTGGGGCTGCGCATGCGCCGCACCGCCACCGTGCTGTCGGGCTCGGCCTGCTGTGTTTATGGGCTGACCTTCACCTCGCACTTTTACGGCGCGCGCCGGACGGTTGGCTATGTACCCTTCTCCTCGGAGACGCTGGTTACCGGCAAGCTGTTCGAAGATATTCGCGACGCGGTCCACGACCTTGCCGACCCTGCGCTATACGACACGATCATTGTTACCAATCTCTGCGTGCCGACCGCATCGGGCGTGCCGCTACAATTGCTGCCCGACCAGATCAACGGCGTGCGCGTGATCGGCATCGACGTTCCCGGTTTCGGGGTGCCGACGCATGCCGAGGCGAAGGATGTGCTGGCGGGCGCAATGCTCAGCTATGCGCGCAAGGAGGCCGAGCAGGGCCCCGTCGCTGCGCCGAAACAGCGCCCCGATCGTCCGACCGTCACTCTCCTGGGCGAAATGTTCCCGGCCGATCCTCCGGGCATCGGCATCATGCTTGAGCCACTGGGATTGGCTGCGGGGCCGGTGGTGCCGACGCGCGAATGGCGTGAGCTTTATGCCGCGCTCGATTGCGCCGTCGTCGCCGCCATTCACCCCTTCTACACAGCCAGCGTCCGCGAATTCGAGGCGGCGGGCCGTTCTGTGGTTGGGTCGGCACCCGTTGGCCGTGACGGCACCGCTGCCTGGCTCGATGCGATTGGTGCTGCCTGCGGCATCGCGCAGGACAAAATCGATGCATCGAAGAACCGCTTCCTCCCTGCCATCGCCGGCGCGCTTGCGGCCAAGCCGATCAAGGGCCGGATCACCGTTTCGGGCTATGAGGGTAGCGAGTTGCTCGTCGCCCGGTTGCTGATCGAGAGCGGGGCGGATGTGCCCTATGTCGGCACCGCCTGCCCGCGCACGGTCTGGTCCGATCCCGATCGCGACTGGCTGCAGGCGCATGGCTGCCGCGTGCAATATCGTGCCAGCCTTGAGCAGGATATCGCGGCGGTTGAGGAATATGGCCCTGATCTCGCGATTGGCACCACGCCTGTCGTGCAGCATGCCAAGCAGAAATCGATCCCGGCGCTCTATTTCACCAACCTCATCTCCGCACGGCCACTGATGGGCCCGGCAGGTGCCGGCAGCCTGGCAATGGTCGTCAACGCCGCGATGGCCAATCAGGCGCGGATGGACAAGATGACCGCATTCTTCGACGGCGTCGGCACCGGCCACACTGCCGGCATCTGGGAAAAGACGCCTGAGGATCGCCCCGAGTTCAAAGCGAAATACGCCGCCAAGCGCATCGCGATGGCCAAAGCTGAAGAGCATATCGGCACATGACCCTCGTCCTCGATCATGACCGCGCTGGCGGTTATTGGGGCGCGGTCTACGCGTTCACCGCCATCAAGGGGCTGCAGGTCATCATCGACGGGCCCGTCGGTTGCGAGAACCTGCCCGTCACCTCGGTGCTGCATTATACCGACGGTCTGCCGCCACATGAGCTGCCGATCGTGGTCACCGGTCTCGGTGAGCAGGAGCTTGGCCGCGACGGTACCGAAGGCGCGATGAAGCGCGCCTGGAAGACGCTCGATCCCGATCTGCCCGCCGTGGTGGTGACGGGGTCGATCGCCG
>CAZXBM010000157.1:0-1886 GCA_964638495.1 uncultured Stakelama sp.
ACGCGCAGTCTGCGCCCGACAATCGGCGAAACGCTGGCGCAGTTGCCGGGCGTGTCAGCAACATCGTTCGGCCCCAATTCGTCCCGCCCGGTGCTGCGCGGTCTGCAGGGGGAGCGCATTCGCGTGCTGACCGATGGGATTGGCTCGATCGATGTGTCGAACACCTCGGTCGATCATGCCGTGGCGATCAACCCGTTGCTGGCTGACCGGATCGAGGTATTACGCGGGCCGAGCGCCCTGCTGTTTGGTTCGTCAGCCCTTGGCGGTGTCGTCAACGTCATCGATTCACGCATCCCCCGCGCCATTCCGGAAAATAGCTTCCGCCTGAGCGGCATCGGCACCTATGGCAGTGCTGCCGATGAGCGAACCGGCCAGCTCGCTGGTGATGTCGCGCTTGGTCGGTTGGTGTTGCATGCTGATGGGTCCTACACCGCCACCAGCGATCTGCGGATCGGCGGCTTTGCGCTGACCCCGGCTCGCCGCGCCGAGGCACTGGCATCGAGCCTTGTTCCACCAGATCCGGCCGATCCCGAACCGATCGATTTCGCCGCCAATGCCGCGATCCGCAACCGGTTGCCCAATACAGCGAGCGAAACATGGACGGCTGGCTTTGGTGCCTCCTATATCGGCGATACCGGCATGATCGGCATCTCCTATGGCCATTATGACAGCCTGTACGGCGTGCCCGTCCGCTATGCGACGCAGCTTGGCGAAGGGCAGGAAGCACCCCGGCTCGATATCGTCCAGAACCGCGTCGATCTGCGTGCAGAGGTCGAGACGGGCGGCGCGATTCTGGAGCGGATCAAGTTCCGCGCTGGTCATGCCACCTATCGCCATTTCGAACTGGAGCCCGATGGCGAAATTGCCACGCGCTTCTTCAATAACGGTTTCGAAGGAAGGCTTGAAGTCGTTCAGGCCAAGCGCGGGGTCTGGTCTGGTGCATCGGGCGTTCAATATTTCAACCGCCAGTTCAACGTTGACGGCGAAGAAGCTTTCCTGCCGCGCAGCGAAACCAACCAGACCGGCCTGTTCACGCTTCAGCAGCTCGATTTCGGACGCTTCAAGGCCGAAGCGGGTGCGCGTTATGAGTTTACCGATCTCGCCGCACGTACCCAAGATGGCGATCTGCGTTTTTTCGACGGCAAGCGTGATTTTGGTGCGTTCTCGGGGTCCATTGGCGGGTCCTATGGCCTTACTGACAATGTCCGTGCAGGCCTGAACTTCTCTTACACCGAACGCGCGCCATCGGCCGAGGAATTGTTCGCCAATGGTGGCCACCCCGCCACCCAGGCCTATGAACTAGGCAATCCCACTTTCCGGCTCGAACGGTCACTCGGCATCGAGGCCACCCTTCACGCGCATGGTGGCGGCTACAGTTTCGATCTTGCGGCCTATTACAATGATTTCACGAACTTCATTTCCGAAAATCAGGTCGATCAGGCAGTATGCGAAGCTGCTGCATCCCCCAGTGGGCGCGACGTCGATTTGCCATGCTTCCAGTTCCTGCAGGGCGACGCGCGCTATTACGGCGTCGAGGCCAAGGGGTCGCTCACACTCGGCCAGATCGCTGATTTCAAGATCAATGCCGATCTGCTTGGTGATTATGTGCAGGCTGATCTCGACAATCTGGGCCCTGCTCCACGCATCCCGCCTGCGCGCGTCCTGGGCGGGCTAGAGGCGCAATCCGATCGCATCAATGGCCGGGTTGAGGTTGAGCATGTCTTTGTGCAAAATCGCTTGGCAAGCTTCGAAACGCGGACAGCGGACTACACAATGGTCAATGCTTCAATCGCATTCAGCCCATTCGGTCGCGAAAGCGGAACGACGTTGCTGGTCAGCGCGAACAACCTGTTCGATGTCGATGCCCGCCGCCATGCGAGCTTCCT
>CAZXBM010000158.1:0-1882 GCA_964638495.1 uncultured Stakelama sp.
GTGGTGGCGGGCGATGACGGCAAGAGCATCAAGACGGTCGCCTTCCGCCAGGCCGAATCGCCGCTTGGCATGGCCCTGCTCGGCGCACCAGCCCATCGCCGCCTGTGGATCGCCGGGCGCGCCAAGATCGACGACTGGTCATCGCGCCCGGCCGCCGAAATCCATCTCGATGATGCCGCTTGGGCGGATTAGGGGGACAAATGTTTAGCCATGTAACGCTCGGCATTACCCAACCCTTCACGCTGCCCGGTACCTTGGTATTCGGCACGCTGGCGGGCGAGAAGATCTTCATCGGCGCGCCCTTTGACGGCAAGCCCGCGAGCGTGGGCAACGGCACCCATGTCGCACTGCTCGCGCCCGATCGCGCCGCCGTCGATTCGTTCCACGCCACCGCGCTCGCTTATAGCGGCAGCGACGAAGGCACCCCTGGCTTGCGCCCACGTGATCACGCGCATTATCATGCGGCCTATCTCCGCGCCCCCGACGGCAACAAGCTGCAGGCGGTCTGTCACCGGCAGATGAACGATAGAGCGGGTTGACCCAGCGCCGTCATTTGCCTAGGCGCTTTTTCCACGCCAACCGGCTCCGCCGGCCAAGGCCCCTTCGTCTAGCGGTTAGGACGCGGCCCTTTCACGGCTGAAGCACGGGTTCGATTCCCGTAGGGGTCACCATCGTCAAGCCAGTTTCGTCGGGATTCATCGGTTTTTTGCGATGATGCGAAATCCGCACCCACATTTGGTCCCACACTTTCTGTCGGCTTCATTGGGCTGCCTTGGACCTATCTGGGCCATAAGTTGCCCTCTTTAGATCAAGCGTAAACAATCAGAGGCCTGGAAGGACTCTGGCGTTTGTGGGGCAGATTTGATTCACTTCGGCAACGATTTGGCGGAGGTGATGATGGCAGGTCAGCCCGTTTTCTTCGATCTTTTGGACCGTTACGAAGCGCTGAGCGCGGCGGGTGATCCACTGGAGCACTTGGCAGCGGTGGTGGACTTCGAGGTTTTCCGTGGTCTGCTGGTGGCAGCGCTCCGGCGCAGCGTTCGCGGCAAGGGCGAGCGACCGCCGTTCGACCCGGTGCCGATGTTCAAGATCCTGGTGCTACAGGCGCTCTACTCGCTGTCGGATGAGGCGGCCGAGTTCCAGATCAGGGACCGGCTATCGTTCCAGCGGTTCTGAACCGCACTGGTTTTGCCGGAGGCCATTTGGTTTAAGTTAACGGCGGCGAATTGAGCTTCGATTTCGCGGTGATGATCTAGAATTTTCGTCAGCCAATCGCCCGGCTGGGCGAGGGTTTCGGCTTACCCCGCACTCGCAGACCATCACCAAGTCGGCCACGCCGGACTTGCCTATCGGGAACAATCGGCGGCCAAAATGGAAATGGGCCTTCTTGGGCGGCTCGACCCGTTCAGCGAGGATTATGAGGACAAGCTCGAGCATATTCGTGGCGCCGTCGCGCACCACGTCTATTCCGAGGAAGGTACTTGGTTCCTCGAACTTGCCGAAGCCGCCTCGCCCGACAAGCAGGCATCTTCGACAACCTGTCCAGCCACAAAGGCACAGAAGCCGCCGCGTTGAAACCGGATCGGTTCCAAGGGCCTCACGCCCTTCGAATATATCTGCAAAATCTGGACATCAGACCCCGACAGATTTACACCCAATCCAACCCACCAAATGCCGGGACTAAACAACTAGTTGCTGTTGGGCGGAATCATCCCCGACGCTAGCGACCGCACAATCCGCCTGTTATCAGAACAGCTCAGCCGCTTTTCAGATTTGGCGTGGCAGCCTTTCGAATTAGCCGCGGACAAGTCGACTGGCGAAGTTTGAGCGTATTCTGTTGAAGAAGTCGCTGCTCGAGCTGGCTGAGGATGGTGGTCAACGG
>CAZXBM010000159.1:0-1727 GCA_964638495.1 uncultured Stakelama sp.
ATTCGGTTGACATGGCCGCGATAGTGTCCGGAAACGGACAGTTGGTACAGATGCCGTAATTCACCGTCGGTCAAATTCTGATTAAAATATATAAATCAGTATTTTAGCCTGGAAGGGCAGTGTCCGGTAGAGTGTGCGTATGACCGAGACAATCCAAACAGGCAGCGGTGCCGCGATGGACCGGCGCATCGAGCGCCCGCAGCACAAACGCCGCAAGCTGATGACGCGCGTGGCAATTGGCGTCGTCGCGCTCGCGATCGTCGCCCTTTTGTGGCGGTCGCTGCCGGGCGCCAACACCTTGACGGTGGATGCCGCAGCTATCCGGACGGGCGATGTCACGCGCGCGCCGTTTCGCGATTTCGTACCGTTGCGCGCCGAGGTGGCGCCGCTTCGCACCGTTTTCGTGACCGCCATCACCGGCGGGCAGGTGGCCGATCTGATGACGAGCGACGGCGTGATGGTCGGCGCGGGCAGCCCGCTCGCGCGGCTTTCCAATCCGGCGCTCGCGATTGAGGTCGCCAGCCGCTCGGCCGAGATTGCCGGCCAGTTGAGCGCGATCAGCGGGCAGCGTCTGGCGGTGCAGACCAGCCGACAGGGCACCGCCCGTGATCTGTCCGAAGCGCGCAATGCCCTCTCCAAGGCGCAAACGCAGTTGGGGCAAAAGCAGGTGCTGTTCGACAAGGGCATCATCACGCGTGCAGCCATCGATCCGCTGCGCGAAGACGTTGCCTATCAGCAAAGTCGCGTGACCGCGCTTGAACGCGGGGCAACCGAGGCAGGCGCAACGCTTTCCGATCAGGCATCGGGCATTGCCGCCACCGCGCAACAGTTGCGCGACAGCCTGAGCATGGTCCAGGCGAGCCTGTCGGCGCTGGTGCTCCGGGCGCCAGTGGCTGGCCGCCTGACCGCCTTTACGCTGCAACCGGGCCAGACGCTCAAGGCGGGGGATGCCGTTGGCCAGATCGATTCCGAAGGGCAGTGGAAGCTGACCGCCGATGTCGATCAATTCTATCTGGGGCGCGTTCGGGCAGGCCTGAGCGCGACGGCAACGATTGACGGGCGCAGTTACCCGATGACGGCGCTCAAGGTGCTGCCGCAGGTCACCAATGGCCGCTTCCGCATCGAGCTTGGGTTTAGCGGCAGCGTGCCGCCCGGTCTCAATCGCGGCCAGACGCTCGACGTCCGGCTCGTGCTGGGCGCGGACAAGCCTGCGGTCGTGGCGCCGACGGGTGGCTGGCTCGACGCGGGCGGCACGACGGCATTTGTCCTCGATGCTGAGCAGCATGCAGTGCGCCGCGCCATCGTGACCGGCCGGCGCAACCCCGATCAGATCGAAATCCTGTCCGGCCTCGCCCCCGGCGAGCGGATCGTGACGACTGCGCTCAACACCTACACCCCCTTTCAAACCCTTATCCTCCGATAGGACCCGATATGATCCAGCTTCAGGACCTCAGCCGCACTTATGCCTCCGAAGACATCGAGACGACGGCGCTTGGCGGCATCGATCTTGCGATCGAGTCGGGCGAATTCGTCGCCATCATGGGCCCATCGGGGTGCGGCAAATCGACCCTGCTCAACATCATCGGCACGATCGACCGCCCGACCGACGGGCGCTATCTGTTCGACGGTGCCGACATCGCGCGGGCGCCAGAGGCGGAGCTGGCCAGGTTGCGCCGCGACCGGCTGGGCTTTGTTTTCCAAAGCTTCAATCTCATCGATGAACTGAC
>CAZXBM010000160.1:0-1716 GCA_964638495.1 uncultured Stakelama sp.
GACCAACTCAAAGTCGCCGTGCAACTCTTGTGAAAACGCATCCACTGGAGCCGGAAGCGGTTCCACTGATTGCTCGAGATCGACCGCCCCGCGCAACTGTGGGGCGAGCACAGCGAAGTCCGGTTTTGCCTCTGGCGAAAACACGTCGAGAATGGCTTCGCGCGCTGATGATGGCGTCGGCGTCAAAGCGACGAGCACGAACAGGAGATTTTTCATGACCACACCTTTCGGCGTGGTTCGGATATCGCCCCTCGTTTCTAAATGAACAGGCGGTGCATGGCAATCGCCCACAATCTGGCATCGCACAGACGAAAGGGGCGTTGGCCAGCGCGAGCCGTGCCGGAGAAGGTCGGGTCGATCCAAAAGGGAAAGATGGTGAGGCTTAGCTGAGAGGAGCGAATTTATGCTGATTGCGCTCAGACCCACCCAGGAGACCATCGACATCGTTGCTGCACTGAAGGGCCGTTGGCACGGTTCCTATGCGATGTGCGTCTGCCCCGCGCACGCAGACCGAACGCCGTCGCTTTCAGTCCGGCAGGGCGAGCGAGGTATTCTGGTCCACTGTTTTGCGGGATGCCGCAGCGAGGATGTCCTGCGCGCAATCGGTCGGACCAAACCGATCCTGAATTCCCCTTCGCCGAGCTACCGTCCAGAAGGAACTGCGCCCAACGTCAGAAGGATCTGGGATCAGGGTACAGAGATCCGCGGGACGCTCGGCGAAGTCTACCTTCGATCGCGTCGACTGCCCGTCAACCTCCCCGACTTACGCTTTCATCCACGTTGCCCTTTTGGCCGCAAGCCCAAAACCATCTTCCGGGCGGCGGTGCTGGTCGCCGTCAGAACTGGGCACAAAATGACGGCAATCCAGCGGATCAGGCTGACGGACGATGGAACATGGCATGATGGCAAATTCATGCTCGGCAAACCCGGACAGGGTGCTTGGGCTCCACAGTTCGAAGGCAATGTGCTCGCCATTGCTGAGGGCATGGAGGATGCGGCAAGCTATGCTCAGATCAGAGGAATCCCTTGCTGGGCAGCACTCGGGAATGAGCGTCTCGCGCTAATCAACGTTCCAGACCATGTTGGCACCCTTTACATCGCCGCGGACAACGATGGTCCAGGCCGATGCGCTGCAATGGCGGCAGTTGGATCACACAACATACCGGAAAGGCAGATCATTCGTGATCCACCGCCAAGGCGTTTCCACGACTGGGCGCAGGCAGCGGCAAAAACAGCAAGGCCCAGGGACGAGAAAAATTCGAGCAAAAACGCTTACAAATCGGACTTTACAGACGCAGACATTAGTTCATCGATCTAAGCCTTTTTCATCCTGTCGGTTGCTTGATCTACCAGATCGGAACGTCCGGCTAGTGAGCCTATCTGTCCGAAGGCGATCAAGGCCATTGTGCGACAGAAACTCACTACCTCCAGAAGAGAGTCGTCATCAAAGGCAGGCTCGATATAGTCACCTTGTAACCTTCGGGACACCTGATGGACACCGCCGTGGGTGTAGCCGTTCATCGCACTCCATGCGCTTTGCTTCACCGTCGAAAGAAATTTGACCGAGAATTCTGGGCGCTCCTCGATCGCCTTGATCAGATCACCGAATTTCGGCGCGATCGTATCCTTTTCGACGAACGCTTCTATCTCCTGTTCCGAAGCGCAGTAATGAATCCAGGCCCCGCGCACGAAGCACTCGAAGGCACATCGGACGAG
>CAZXBM010000161.1:0-1653 GCA_964638495.1 uncultured Stakelama sp.
ACGGCATGTCCTCCGCCGGCAGGATGCGGCTGATGACGCCCTTGTTGCCGTGACGGCCGGCCATCTTGTCGCCTGGCTGCAGCTTGCGCTTCACCGCGACGAAGACCTTGACCATCTTGAGCACGCCCGGTGGCAGCTCGTCGCCCCGCTCCAGCTTCTCGCGGCGGTCGTGGAACTTGTCCTGGATCAGCTTGACGGCATCGTCATACTGGCCCTTGACCGCTTCCAGATCGCTCTGGACCTTGTCGTCGGCAACCGCAAACTTCCACCACTCGTGCCGGTCGACGCTGTCGAGCAGGTCGGCATCGATGAGCACGCCCTTCTTCAGCCCCTTGGGCGTAGCGGTTGCGGTCTGGCCTTCCAGCATTTCGCGCAGGCGGCTCCAGGTCGCGCGGTTGAGGATCGAGCGTTCGTCGTCCGAGTCCTTCTTCAGCCGCTCGATTTCCTCGCGCTCGATCGCCATCGCGCGCTCGTCCTTGTCGATGCCGTGGCGGTTGAACACCCGGACCTCGACGACGGTGCCGGCAACGCCCGGCGGCAGGCGCAGCGACGTGTCGCGCACGTCCGACGCCTTTTCACCAAAGATCGCGCGGAGCAGCTTTTCTTCCGGCGTCATCGGCGATTCACCCTTGGGGGTGATCTTGCCGGCCAGAATATCGCCCGGCTCGACTTCGGCGCCGATGTACACGATGCCCGCTTCGTCGAGGTTGCGCAGCGCTTCCTCGCCGACGTTCGGGATGTCGCGGGTGATGTCTTCCGGCCCGAGCTTGGTGTCGCGGGCCATCACTTCGAATTCCTCGATATGGATCGAGGTGAAGACGTCGTCCTTGACGATACGCTCACTGATGAGGATCGAATCCTCATAGTTATAGCCATTCCACGGCATGAACGCGACGAGGCTGTTGCGGCCCAGCGCGAGCTCACCGAACTCGGTCGAGGGACCATCGGCGATGATGTCACCGGCCTTGATCACGTCACCCACCTTCACCAGCGGGCGCTGGTTGATGCAGGTGTTCTGGTTCGAGCGCTGGAACTTCATCAGCGTGTAGATGTCCACGCCCGACTGGCCGGCCTCGACCTCACCCGTTGCGCGGATGACGATACGAGTCGCATCGACCTGATCGACAATGCCCGAGCGCTTGGCGCCAATGGCGGCACCCGAGTCACGCGCGACCGTCTCTTCCATGCCGGTGCCGACAAACGGCGCCTCGGCCTGAACGAGCGGTACCGCCTGGCGCTGCATGTTCGATCCCATCAGCGCGCGGTTGGCGTCATCGTTTTCCAGGAACGGAATGAGCGACGCGGCGACCGAAACGAGCTGCTTGGGGCTGACGTCCATCAGCGTGATGTTGTCGGGGATCGCCATCAGGAATTCGCCCGCCTGACGCGACGAGACGAGTTCTTCGGTGAAGCCGCCATCGGTCGACAGATCGGCGTTGGCCTGTGCAATCGTGTGCTTGGCCTCCTCCATCGCCGACAGATAGACAACGTCATCGGTCACCTTGTGATCGACGATCTTGCGGTACGGCGTTTCGATGAAGCCGTACTTGTTCACCCGGCTGAAGCTCGCCAGCGAGTTGATCAGGCCGATGTTCGGACCTTCCGGCGTCTCAATCGGGCAGATGCGGCCATAATGCGTCGGGTGAACGTCGC
>CAZXBM010000162.1:0-1630 GCA_964638495.1 uncultured Stakelama sp.
GCACCATCTCGTTGCGCTTCTTCTCGCCGCCCGAAAAGCCGACATTCACCGGCCGTTTGAGCATCTCATAATCCATGCCGAGCCCGCCGGCCTGCGCCTTGGCGAGCTTGAGGAACTCACCGCCCGACAGCGGCGCCTCGTCCCGCCCCATGCGCTGGGCATTGAGCGCCTCGCGCAGGAACTGGACGTTGGAGACGCCGGGGATTTCGACGGGGTATTGGAAGCCGAGGAACAGGCCCGCCGCCGCGCGTTCGTGCGGGGCGAGGGCCAACAAGTCTACCCATTCCCCTTCTTCGTCATTGCGAGCGGAGCGAAGCAATCCAGCGTCCCCCGCGCTGCCCTGGATTGCTTCGTCGCTGCGCTCCTCGCAATGACGGGGTTTGAAGCGCACCTCCCCCGAGGTCACCTCATACCCAGGCCGCCCGCCGAGCACATAGCCCAGCGTCGACTTGCCCGCGCCGTTCGGCCCCATGATCGCATGCACCTCGCCCGCATTGACGCTGAGCGAGAGGCCCTTGAGGATTTCCTTGCCGTCGATTTCGGCGTGAAGGTTGGTGATTTTAAGCATTTCTCGCCTTAATCAGTTCGTTGGCACTCAGATGACGACCCGCGAAGGTCGCACCAGAACACGCTGTTCAAATCTGCACGATGATATCTAATCTTCTGATCTAGTCTCATTTTACGGTACAACGGATTGTCCAGCTCAATATCTGGCCGCGCCGCTTTGGATCGTGCCGCTTGGTCTAACTCGGGTGAACATGCAGCACCGAGATTGCGAACCCCATCATCATTGATATTTCCCGCCCGTTTGGCTGCTGCCACGACAGGCTGCATACAGTCGATGTAACGCTTGACCGCAGGATACGAGGCTTTCTCAGTGGCTGTCATATTGGCCATGGGGTCAGGTTCATGCCTTCCACATCCGCAGATTAGAAGCGCCGACGCGACGGCCACGTTCCTCACCCCACGCTCCCCTCAAGCGAAATCCCGAGCAGCTTCTGCGCTTCGACCGCGAATTCCATCGGCAGTTGCTGCAGCACTTCCTTCGCGAACCCATTCACGATCAGCGCCACCGCCGCTTCCTGGTCCAGCCCGCGCTGCATTGCGTAGAACAGCTGGTCGTCGGAAATCTTCGACGTCGTCGCTTCATGCTCGATCTGCGCGCTCGGGTTGCGGACCTCGATGTACGGCACGGTATGCGCGCCGCACTGGTCGCCGAGCAGCAGCGAGTCGCACTGGGTGAAGTTGCGCACGCCCTCCGCCGTCGGCGATACGCGCACCAGACCGCGATAGGTGTTGTCCGAACGCCCCGCCGAAATCCCCTTCGAGACGATCGTCGAGCGGGTGTTCTTGCCGAGGTGGATCATCTTGGTGCCAGTATCGGCCTGCTGGCGATTGTTCGTCACCGCGACCGAATAAAATTCGCCGACCGAGCCATCGCCCGCGAGCACACAAGACGGATATTTCCAGGTGATCGCGCTGCCGGTTTCGACCTGCGTCCACGACACCTTCGAATTCTTCCCCTGGCAGAGCGCCCGCTTGGTGACGAAATTATAGATGCCGCCCAGCCCATTTTCGTCGCCGGGATACCAGTTCTGCACGGTCGAATATTTGATCTCGGCATCGTCGA
>CAZXBM010000163.1:0-1573 GCA_964638495.1 uncultured Stakelama sp.
ATGACCCGTATTGCCACCCCCGCTATTGTCGCCGACGCCCCCGAAGCGGCCCGCCCTTTGCTCGACGCGGTTGCCCAGCAGCTGGGTAGCGTCCCCAACATGTTCCGCGCCATCGCCGTCAGCCCACAGGCGCTCGAAGGGCATCTCGGCATGTTCGGTGCCCTCGGCAAGGGCAGTCTGCCTGCCGCCACCCGTGAGCGGATCGCGCTGGCCGTCGCTGAAGTGAATGGCTGCAGCTATTGCCTGTCGGCGCACACCTATCTTGGCCGCAACCTGGCCAAGCTCGACGATGCCGAGATCACCGCCAACCGCAACGGCGCGTCGAACGATCCCAAGGCCGATGCCGCTGTTCGCTTCGCCGCCAAGGTCGCCAAGGACCGCGGCCATGTGACCGAAGCCGATTTCGCCGCGGTCAAGCGCGCCGGCTACACCGACGCGCAGATCATCGAGATCGTCCAGCACGTCGCGCTCAACACCTGGACCAACTATTTCAACGAAGTGTTCCAGACCGAGATCGACTTCCCTGTCGTTCAGGCCCGCCGCCAAGACGCACGGGCCGCCTGATCCCCGCCATTGATGTCAACCCCGGACGCCGACACCCCCGGTCGGCGTCCACCCCCTCAAGGAACGTCCCCATGACCCTCTACAAGTTCGCCACCGTCAACGATCGCCAGGTCTTCTATCGCGAAGCCGGTGACCCGTCCCTGCCTACCCTCATCCTGCTGCACGGCTTCCCGACCAGCAGCTTCATGTTCCGCGACCTGATCCCGCTGCTGGCCGACAAATTTCACGTGATCGCCCCCGATTATATCGGCTTTGGCCAGTCAGACGCGCCGTCGGTCGATGAGTTCGACTATAGCTTCGACAATCTGACCGCGCATGTCAGCGGCCTGATCGACCAGCTCGGCCTGACCTCGTACATCCTTTACATGCAGGATTTCGGCGGCCCCGTCGGCTTCCGCCTGTTCACGCAGAACCCCGGTGCCGTGCAGGGCTTCGTCATCCAGAACACCAACGCCTATATGGCCGGTGTCGGTGAGATGCCCGCGTCGATCTTCCTGCCTTTGTGGGAAAAGCGCGACGCGGCAAGCGAAGCCGGTGCCCGTGCCTTCCTCGCAGCCGAGACGACCAAGTTCCAGTATCAGGTCGGTGCCAAGAACCCCGAGGCGGTCAGCCCCGACAACTGGACGCACGACCAGCCATTGCTCGATCGCCCTGGCCATGATGCCGCGCACCTGAACCTGCTGGAAAACTACAAGACCAACGTCGCGGCCTATGACAGCTGGCACGCAGCATTTCGCGCGCACAGCCCCAAGACGCTGATCGTGTGGGGCAAGAACGATCCGTTCTTCATCCCCGCCGGTGCCGAGGCGTTCCTGGCCGATCTGCCACAGGCCAAGCTGGTCTGGCTCGATGCCGGCCACTTTGTCCTCGACGAAAACGCCGCAACCGTCGCTGCCGAGATCAAGGCCAGCTTCGCGGCTTGACCATCCCCAACCCGGGCGTCGCGCCCCCCTCGCGACGCCCGGGCCATCACCCCGCCATCTCAAGGAATCCACCAATGCCCAAGACC
>CAZXBM010000164.1:0-1521 GCA_964638495.1 uncultured Stakelama sp.
TATTCTGTTGAAAAACTCCCTCTTGCGATCGTGATAAAGTCCTGATTCAGTTTTCCGTAGGCGGGCGGAGACGTTGCGATGATGGGCGAGCGGACAGTGATGCAGGAGGCGTTGTTTTACAGCTTCCGCATCGAGGATCATGTGCCGGCGGATCACCTGCTGCGCTCGATCGACCGGTTCGTCGATCTGTCCGGTATCCGCGAACATCTGAAGCCCTTCTACAGTGCGACGGGGCGGCCCTCAATCGATCCCGAGTTGATGATCCGGATGCTGATCGTCGGCTATTGCATGGGCATCCGCTCCGAGCGGCGGCTGTGCGAAGAAGTCCATCTCAACCTTGCCTATCGCTGGTTCTGCCGGCTCGATCTCGATGGCGTTGTGCCCGATCACTCGACCTTCTCGAAGAACCGCCACGGTCGGTTCCGCGACAGCGACCTATTGCGCAAGCTGTTCGAGCTGACCGTCGAGCGCTGCATGGCCGAAGGCTTGGTGGGCGCCGAGGGGTTCGCGGTCGATGCTAGCCTGATCCGCGCCGATGTTCACCGGCAGCGTTCAGTGCCGGGTGAAGAAGGCCTGCCGCCCGAAGCCTCTGGACGTGCCGTCGCCGAGTATCTCGAGGTGCTCGACGATGCGGCGTTCGGCGGATCGACCCCCGTGACGCCCAAGCGCATCAACCTCACCGATCCCGCTGCGCGCTGGACTGCGGCAACGCGCGAACGAGCCTTCTACGCCTACAGCACGAACTACCTGATCGATCTCGACCACGCGGTGATCGTCGATGTCGAGGCGACGACCGCGATCCGGCAGGCCGAGGTCCTCGCCCAGCGCAGAATGATCGAGCGGACACAGGAGCGCTTCGGCCTGTGGCCGGAGAAGCTGGTGGCCGATACCGCCTATGGTTCGGCGCCGAACCTGGCTTGGCTGATCGAGGACCGGGGGATCGAGCCGCATATCCCGGTGTTCGAAAAATCCGCGCGCGACAATGGCACCTTCGAACGATCCGCCTTCACCTATGACCACGAAGACGACAGCTATATCTGCCCAGGTGGCAATCGACTGCGACGGTCAAACCGCAACTTCAGCACGCCGCGCAGCGGGATCGATAAGGACGGATCGATCCGTTACCGCGCCCGACAGCAGGACTGTCACGCCTGCGCCCTGCGTCAGCGCTGCACACCCAACATGCCCGCCCGAAAGGTGACCCGCTCAGTCCATGAAGGTGCGCGAGACTTAACCCGCGAGATCACCGCCAGCGATGCTTTCCTCGTCTCAAGTCGCCAGCGGAAGAAGGTGGAGATGTTGTTCGCCCACCTCAAACGCATCCTGAAGCTGGAGCGATTGCGTCTGCGCGGTCCGAACGGAGCAAAAGACGAGTTCCACCTCGCCGCCGCAGCCCAGAACCTCCGCAAGCTGGCCAAGATCCGGCCGATCCCAGGCCTCGCGCCCGCCTGAGCCGCATAGCGAAAGCCGCTCGACCGCCGTTGACCACCATCCTCAGCCAGCTCGAGCAGCGACTTCTTC
>CAZXBM010000165.1:0-1521 GCA_964638495.1 uncultured Stakelama sp.
GGTGCCTATTGGCGCGGCGACCAGAACAACCCGCAGCTGAGCCGCATCTACGGCACCGGCTGGCTCAACAAGAAGCAACTCGCCGAGCATCTGGTGCGGCTGGAGGAAGCCGCCAAGCGCGATCATCGCCGAATCGGGCAGGAAATGGACCTGTTCCACCTGCAGAGCGAAGCGCAAGGATCGGTGTTCTGGCACCCCAAGGGCTATGTCATCTACCGCGCGCTTGAGGATTATATGCGCCGGGCCATTCAGGGTGCGGGCTATCAGGAGATCAAGACGCCGCAGCTCATGGATGTGCGCCAGTGGGAGCAATCGGGCCATTGGGGCAAATATGCGGAGAACATGTTCGCCGTTCCCGATATGGTGCCGGATGGCGAAGGCGCAGCGCCCAAGGTAGCGGCCGATGCCGACTGGATGGCGATGAAGCCAATGAACTGCCCAGCGCACATCATGGTGTTCCGCCAGGGCATCAAAAGCTATCGCGATCTGCCGCTTCGTTTCTATGAGAATGGCTGTTGCCATCGCAACGAAGCGCATGGCGCGCTGCACGGCATCATGCGGGTACGGCAGTTCACGCAGGACGATGCGCACATCTTCTGCCGTGACGACCAGGTCGTCGAAGAGGTTCGAGCGTTCTGCGACCTGATCGATCGCATCTATGGCGATTTCGGCTTCAAATATGCCGTCAAGCTGGCGCTGCGGCCTGAAAAGCGCTTCGGTTCGGATGCTGACTGGGACAAGGCCGAGGGTGAATTACGCGACGCCGTAGCAAAGGCGGGACTCGCGACCGAGGCCTATGGCTGGGAGGAATTGCCCGGCGAAGGTGCCTTCTACGCACCCAAGCTCGAATGGCACCTGACTGATGCGATTGGCCGCACCTGGCAGGTCGGTACGCTTCAGGCGGACCGCGTTCTCCCGGAGCGGCTCGACGCGAGCTATGTCGGGGAAGACGGCGCAAGGCACCGCCCCGTCATGCTCCATCGCGCGATTTTCGGCACCTATGAGCGTTTCATGGGCATCTTGATCGAAGAATATGCCGGGCGCTTTCCGCTCTGGCTGGCCCCGGTGCAGGCAGTCGTCGCCACGATCGTTTCGGACGCCGATGCGTATGCGCATCAGGTCGCCGAAAAGCTCGCCAAGGCCGGCATTCGCGCGGAAACCGATCTGCGCAACGAAAAGATCAACTACAAGGTGCGCGAGCATTCGCTGGCGAAGGTCCCCAACCTGCTTGTCGTCGGCAAGCGTGAGGCGGAAGAAGGGACGGTGGCGCTGCGCCAATTGGGCAGCGATCGGCAGCAGATGATGTCGCTCGATGACCTCGTCGCGCTGCTGGTGAAGGATGCGACCCCGCCCGATCTGCGCTGATCGGTCCAGCCCATCTTTCGCAAGACCGCAAAAAGGCCTATATACCCCTTTCCATTATTTCAGGAGCTTTACCCATACGTCCTCCCATGACCCGGCGCCCACTCGCGCCCCCGCCGATCAACGGTCCGCGCTTCAATGAATTCATCGTCTCGCCCA
>CAZXBM010000166.1:0-1486 GCA_964638495.1 uncultured Stakelama sp.
ATCTGCCGATCACCTTTGGCAGCCCGGTCCAATTATGGGGGTCCTTCCACAGCTTGTCGGCGACCTGCTTGAGCCGGATTACGTTCGAGCGCCCAACCCCTGCAAGAAGTATGTCAATGTTCCGCCGCTCGATCTCTCGATCGACCGACGGTCGCTGCGCTGCGGCGGCGATCATCTGTACTGAGTCAGACTTTTCGGCGTCCTGATGAGCGGCAATCACCTGCGAGATCGCATCTCGGACGGCGTCGAGCGCCGATAATTCGGCGCGGCATTGCGCGATCGAGATCTCGCGCTGCCCCACGCGCTGAAGGACAAGTGCAACGGCCTGCTCGGGATTGAGCGTAAGCTTGTCCCGGTCGCCTTCGAGCACCGGTGCCTGTATCGTTCTCGCCTCTGCCACCATAAATTCGATTGCTTCAGCCAGTTGGCTGGGTGACATCTTGTTGCTGCGGAGTTGTGCCCACAGGTTCGCGCTCCTTGGAAAGTGCTGACTGAGATAGGCTTCCGCCTCGGCCCGGCGGCGCGCGACGTCGGTGGCGTAGGCGCGCCCCACTCGGCGCGTGGGTTTGTCGTCCATAATGTTTCTCCTTCTGCAAAGGCATGTTCTAGGCCTGACGCACGGGCACACACGCATTGCGCCATTAACTATCGAACTTCTCTATTTCAGTAATTAATGGAAAAGAGGTGTGACGGTGACACGCCGCGCGTCGCCACACCTTTCAGCCTCGGGAAGTATTCAGGCGCACTATCACTGATTGGCGGGACGCCGATCAGTGTGCGCGGGCTCGTCGCGCCGCGACGAGCCCATTGTCGGCCGCAGTCGCGGCCAGTGCGGCCTCGCGTGGCGAGGCCGGGGCGCGCAGCATGACTGCGCTTTAATTAGAGAAATCCGCCAACTGCCGAATTGATGGCGCGATTATGCGCCGACGCGCAGCCCGACCCACAACGTTGATCAAGCCGACATTCCCGTCGGCGCAAGGGTCAAAGTCGTGTCGCAGAAACCCCCGCCTTACGAGCTGCGCATCCGCGAGTTTCGGTGCGCGGTCGAGAGCCTGATGGATGGTGACGAGCCGGAAGCGCTCTTCGTCGGTCGCGTACGCCGAGCCCCCCGGCTGGACCGATCGGCCGACTTCCTCGACTTCGCTGAGCATACGGCGATCAAATTTCATCAGCCTGTGCGGCGGCCGCATCGGCTGATGACGGTCGATGGCAGGACGAGCTTCCACTTTTCGCATCGCACGGTCGTGCGCCTGCGCGCAGGAAGCTCCTTTGACGGCATGCTCTTGCGGCCGGGTGCGGCGCGCGACCACTGTCGTTATGTCGAGCGCGAAAGCGCCGTCGCCAGCATCACCTATAATCTCACGCCATCTGCGAGCAGCCTGATCGCAGATGGGTCCAACATGCCTCAGGCTTATGTGGAGACTGACGATGACCTTAGACCCTACGCCAACCACCTCGCTGTTGCCAACGACGGCGCCGTCGCCAC
>CAZXBM010000167.1:0-1394 GCA_964638495.1 uncultured Stakelama sp.
TTTCGAACCCGCTGGTCTGGTCCTCGGTGATGATCCGCGGCGATGCGGCGCGCGCGCTTGATCCCTTCACCCGCCCCGAATTGCTCTATGCCGAGGATTTCGATCTCTATCACCGGCTCGGCGCACTTGGCCGGATAGCGCGGATCGACCGGCCGCTGCTGCGCTATCGCAGCCATGAAGGCGGTGCGTCGCAACGCTTCACCGATACGATGCTGGCGAGCGCGACGCGCGTTCTGGCGGCACGCTATGTGCCGGTGTTCGGCGATGGCGCGACCGCGCGAGCCCGGCTGGTGGTATCGCATGTGATGCAGCGTGCGCCCGTCCCCGATCGGGCGACGCTCGTTCTGCTCGGCCAGACCCTGCTCGCATTGCAGGATGCCTTTTTCGCCGAGCGACCGCCATCGCCCGAAGACCGCAAGCTCGTTAGGTGGCAGACGGCGCGAATCTGGGCCCGAATAGGCCGCGCTGGACTGCGATCGGGCACGCTCAGCCTCGCCGATGCCGTGTCGGTACGGCCCGATCATCTCGGTCTCGGCTATGCGAGTGCCGAGTCGCTTCTGGTATCGGCGGCGGTCGGCAGCGTTCGCAGTTGGCGACGCGGTTCGGAGCCGCAAACAAATCGACTTCCTCGATCAGGTTGATCGTGAGAATTCGCGTTGGCGAAAGTGTAAATCGTCGGTGCGGTCATCGAAATGACCAATCGCTCCCCTATATCAATGCTGTTGTCGGCCACGCCCCCTTGTCGACAGCGCGCACGGCGGCGTCTGGCGGCTCCCCCTTCAGTCCAGACGCCGCCCAACCGCCGAAAGGCGCGGGGCGGCTCGGCCGAGCGTCAGGCCTTTTCCAGCGTGCATTGTAGCGGATGCTGGTTCTGGCGCGCAAAGTCCATGACTTGGCTGACCTTCGTTTCTGCGACTTCGTAGGTGAACACGCCGCATACGCCGACACCCTTTTGGTGGACGTGCAGCATCACCCGAGTCGCCTCCTCGATGCTCATCCTGAAAAAGCGCTGGAGGCACAGCACGACAAATTCCATCGGCGTGTAATCGTCGTTCAGCATCAGCACGCGGTAAGGCGTCGGGCGCTTGGTGCGGGCGCGGGTCCGCGTCGCGATGCCCAGGCCGGTGCCTTCATCCTCGTCGCGGCGCTCGGCCATTGCGATCGGCTGGGCCGGTAGGGCCATCGGGGAAAGTGGTGCTGCCATGTGAACGCGAAAATATGGCACGCCGGGGGGCAAGGGCAAGAGGCAAGCGCGCACAAACATTCAGCATGGCACGGTCGGCAAACGAAAAAGGGCGGCGGCTCGCCATCGAGCCACCGCCCTTCGGAAAGTTCCGGCGCGCTGTCGGCGCCGTTCGGGTTACTCCGCGAAATTGATCTTCTCGGCCGCAACC
>CAZXBM010000168.1:0-1379 GCA_964638495.1 uncultured Stakelama sp.
CGAACACTTTCGTGGCAGAAAGCATCGTAGCAAACTTCTGCGTATTGGCGGAGGGGATGGGCCTGACAACCAACCTTCTCTGGCCCGTAATGCATTTCTTCGTTTGCTATTTGGGGAATGGACTGAGGCTCAGACGGTATTTTCGAAGAACCGCGACCGGCTGCTGACCACGGCGATGTCGCGCAAGTTTCTGGCCGCGATCCTTGCTCACTGCGAGGTGGCGCCGCTGGTGTCGGACGAGCACTTCTCCGCGGACGGCACGCTCTTGAGTGCCTGGGCGTCCCTGAAGAGCGTCAAGCCGAAAGGTGAGGACACGCTGCCCGGACGATGACGGACCGGGCGATCCGTTGCCACACGCCTCGATGGCCTCTCCGACCAGCCTCAACCCGAGAGCGCCCGATGCTCCCGCTCCAGCCACATCCAGGCGACTGACGCCATCATCTAGACGCCCCATAAGCTGCGTAGGCGCGCTTGATAAACGCCGAATCGACCTGGGCCTGGAGACGGAGGATCTGACACTGGCTGCAGCCGTCGAGGCCGGATCGAGCCATCCATGAGCACCAAACAGGACTTGACTTGATCATTGAAAAGATGGAGGTTGGTAAGGTCTGGTTCCTCAGATGGCACTTCGTGCCGAGGATCAAACGGGAACGGGGGAGGGCCTATCCATCAGGAAGTCCTGTGCCCCGACCGCCCCCGCGACTGTGAGCGGCGAGCGGCCTTTCAAAATTCCACTGGTGCTTTCCGGAGTACTGGGAAGGGGAAAGGCGTGCTGCGACCCGCGAGTCAGGAGACCGGCCAGGCAAGAAACCCGGAACCGCCGTCGGGTGTGACGGTGAAAGGAAGCAACTATGATTACCGCAACCAAGACTGCCTTCCCTTCCAGCTTGTTGACTGGCGCCTCTTCAGCTGTTGTTGCTCTGCTGCTTGGTCTGTCTCTGCTTTTCGTCAGCGCGTTTGCCGGAGCGGAACCTCTGCACAATTCGGCGCATGATACGCGCCACTCGACCGGCTTTCCCTGTCACTGACGGACACCGGACAGACAAATGCACAGCAATCCAGTCGTAAACGGCCTCCTCTCGGGGGCCGTGGCCGCTTTGGTGGCCGCCGTCCTTCACCTTGCTTTTCTGCAACCCATCCTGTTGCGTGCCGAGGAGTACGAAACTGGCGCGCGGGTCCACAGCTTCGTCGCGGCAGCAGGACATGACGAAGTCACCGCCGACGCCTACATAGGGCCCGCGCAGGAACACAGCGCCATCCCCACGCGGTTCGACATGCCCATCGACCTTGTGCGCGATGCAGAGACCTTAGGTTTATTTGTTTTGTCTTACGCCGCCTTCGGGCTGTTGCTTGCGGCTGCTGTCTAGGTCGCGCGGCGC
>CAZXBM010000169.1:0-1359 GCA_964638495.1 uncultured Stakelama sp.
GGTCTGGTCCGCGCGGAATATAGGCGTGAAGCGCGAGCGCGCCCGATGCACCGCCGTCAGTGCGCGGGGCAAAAATAAACAGCACGAGGACGTTCGGGAACATGCCGCCGACCTGCGGCGGGATCGTAGCAAGCATCTCGACCTGGTCGGGCGAGAGGTTTTTGTGCAACTGCGGGATTAGTTCCGGCGTGATCCCGGGCGGGGTCAGCATATGGAGACGCTCGTCGACCGTCTTGCCCTCGAAGCTGATATCCGAGAACATCTTGAATGTCTGTGCGGCTTCGAGGCAACGCAGCGAGTGACCCTCGCTGCAACTAACGTCGACGCCGTACATACCAGGGGCCATGTCGTAGATTGATTCCGCCGTGCCGCCCATGATGCCGCCTTCCATCAGCGAGCGGTGCAGTGTCAGCGTGTGAAAGCCGTCGGATGCCGATTGCTCGGATCCGATTTTCCAGTTGGCGTTGATCATGAAACGCTGTGGCGGACCGAGCAGTTCGAGGCCATTGTCGGTGCGGCAGAACAACTGGTCGAAATAAAACTTCGACTCGCCCAGAAACTCGTCGAACGAGGGCCCGTCGATGTTCCAGGTCGCAAAAATCAGACCACCATAAAGCGCCACCCGCGCTTTCCGTAGGCCCAGTTCTTCCTTGGGCAGCATGTCGCCATACATTTTCTCTTTCTCGACCGGCGCACCGATAAAGTCGCCGTTCGGCTTGAACGCCCAGCCGTGGTAGTTGCAGCGGTGCGCGGCGGCATTGCCGGCCTCTGCCGTGCAGACTTTCATGCCGCGATGCGGGCAGACATTGAGGACGACATTCACATCTCCGCTGCGGTCGCGCGAAACGATCACCTGGTCCTCGGCCATATCGCGCACGACGAAATCGCCGGCCTTGGGGATTTCGGTGTCGTGGCCGAGCAGGAGCCAGGTTTTGGCGAAAATCCGTTCGAGTTCGATGCGGTGCAACTCGGGATCGTTCATCACGCGCAGCGACACTTCGTGGCTTTCGACGTTGATGAGATCGTCCATCGTGGTGCCGTCGCGCAGCGTGAGGCGGGACTGGTCGAGCATGCTACTCTCCTTCGCAACGCTTCTAAATCGTCGTCGAGTCGGATATATACACATTGACCAATAACTGTTCAATATGTATTTTGCGTATCAACGAGGGAGAGAGATATGTCCGAAGGATCAACGGCTGGCCGCCTGCGCGTGGTCATCGATAAAGCTGCGTGCTGCGGATACGGCGTGTGCCACGACATCTGCCCCGAGGTGTACAAACTCGACACCAATGGTGTGGTGTTCGTTGATGACGAGATCGTGCCGGCGGGGATGGAAGCGCTGGCAACGGAGGGGGCTGA
>CAZXBM010000170.1:0-1355 GCA_964638495.1 uncultured Stakelama sp.
CCGTCTTGCCCACCCCGCGCAATCCCAGCAGGATCATGCTTTGGGCATGACGACCATGACGAATACGGTCGAGCGCGACGGCGACCGTTTCGAGGACGTCGTCCCGGCCGGCAAGCTCGGGTGGGCGGCTGCCGGCGCCTGGCGCGAAAGGGTTGCGGCGTGGATCCATTCTAGGCGCCTTACACGGTTCTAGCTGATTCGAGTAGAACTATGTAAGACCATTATAAATCGCCATTTGAACTGGGAGCGTGTGATCCGCTTATCGTGGCTATCCGAATGGAGCACCATCACCCGATTTTGGCCATCAGTCGCCCAGCAGCACCCTGCTCTGCCGCCAGATTGCGGTTGTAGGCAAGCGGCATGCGTGGCGACTTCCAACGCAGCGCATCCATGATCCCTGCCAAATCCTCCCCGCTGGCGAACAAGTCCTGGTTCAACCCAACCCGCGTCGAATGCGCGCTGATCCCCTTGAGCAACCGTGCCAGATCGTCTGCTGTCAGATCCGCCAGGGCACCGCGGTCGAACGCCCGCTGTATCATCGCGCGATAGATCGGACCGACCGACGCGGGATGCAGCGCCACCTCTCCTACGTCGTACTCGACCCGTGCCGGCACTGCTGCCCTCGATAGCGTCTTGCGTAGGTCCCATGTCTCGCGCCCGGAGATGCTGTCGATCGGCCGCCCCCGCACCGCCGCCTTTGCCTTGTAGCGCCGCACATTCACCCGCCGGAACACCGGACCATGCTCGATGCCAGCTGCCTCGAGCCAAGCCGCCAACGCGCTAGCCGTGCGGGGACTGAGATAAGCGGTGGCCCCCTCCCCCTCCTGATCACCCTTGCTACGCGGAATGCTAAGCAGCCGCGCGTCAGGATCGATTGCTTCGATGATGTGCTCAACCTCGATCGCGACCAGTTCGGAGGCGCGTAAGCCGGTATCGTACCCGGCCGACAGCAGTGCGCGATCGCGCAGGCCCGGCAGATCCTCCGCGCAGCTTTCGAGCAGCGCCCGCACATTGAGCCCGCGGGGTGCGTCGCGCTCGACGTTGCGCACCGGCCCCTTGAACCGCAGCGGCCGCGCCTGCTTCTGTGCGGTGCCGAGACTTCGGCGGATCGCCTGCAGCCGCAGCTTTACCAGCGAAGCCGACGTCGGGTCTTTGAGATCGAGCAGCTGATGGATCTTGGCGATCGACGCCTTGTAGCGGCCAAGCGAGGCCGGCTTGCTCCCCTGCCCCGCACGGCCATCGAGATAATCCGCGACGGTCTCGGGGGTGGCTGGCAGCGCGACGCGGGCCATGCGTCGGCACCAGAGGTCGAATGCTTCCAGGTCGGACTTGAGCGCCCGGATGCTGTGCGGCGA
>CAZXBM010000171.1:0-1316 GCA_964638495.1 uncultured Stakelama sp.
CGCACTGGTGCAGCTTGAGTTCCGGACCCGTCACGATGACCGAACGACCCGAATAATCGACGCGCTTGCCGAGCAGATTCTGGCGGAAGCGGCCCTGCTTGCCCTTGAGCATGTCGGACAGCGACTTGAGCGGACGCTTGTTGGCACCCGTGATCGTGCGGCCACGGCGGCCGTTATCGAACAGCGCGTCGACGGCTTCCTGCAGCATGCGCTTTTCGTTGCGGACGATGATGTCCGGTGCGCGCAGCTCCATCAGCCGCTTCAGGCGGTTGTTGCGGTTGATCACGCGGCGATAGAGATCGTTCAGATCGGACGTCGCGAAGCGGCCACCGTCCAGCGGCACCAGCGGGCGCAGCTCGGGCGGGATCACCGGCACGACTTCAAGGATCATCCACTCAGGCTTGTTGCCCGAATCGATGAAGCTCTCGACGACCTTCAGCCGCTTGATGATCTTCTTGGGCTTCAGTTCCGACTTGGTGACGGCGAGCTCTTCGAGCAGCTCCTTGCGCTCGCCCTCAAGATCGAGGTCCTGCAGCATGATCCGCACGGCCTCGGCACCAATGCCGGCCGAGAACGCGTCCTCGCCATATTGGTCCTGCGCGTCGAGCAGTTCGTCTTCGGTCATCAGCTGGTACTTCTCCAGCGGGGTGATGCCCGGTTCGATGACGATATAGGCTTCGAAATACAGCACGCGCTCAAGCTGCTTGAGCTGCATGTCGAGCAGCAGGCCGATACGGCTGGGCAGCGACTTCAGGAACCAGATGTGCGCGACCGGGGCGGCGAGCTCGATATGGCCCATCCGCTCACGGCGCACCTTCGACACGGTAACTTCAACGCCGCACTTTTCGCAGACGATGCCCTTATACTTCATGCGCTTGTACTTGCCGCACAGGCACTCGTAATCCTTGATCGGGCCAAAGATGCGCGCGCAGAACAGGCCGTCACGCTCTGGCTTGAACGTGCGGTAGTTGATGGTCTCGGGCTTCTTGATCTCGCCGAAGCTCCACGAACGGATGCGGTCCGGCGAGGCGATCCCGATCTGGATCTGGTCGAAGGTCTCCGGCTTGACGACCGGGTTTGCGAAGTTGGTCAGTTCGTTCATTCTCTAGCTCCTAAGCGCTGGGCTTGGAAAAAAACCTCCGTTCGCCCTGAGTAGGGACTGAGCTTGTCGAAGGCCCGTATCGAAGGGCACCTCGCGCTCCAGTCCTTCGATACGCCGCTTCGACAAGCTCAGCGGCTACTCAGGACGAACGGTTATCTGTTACTCCGCCGCGATCGCGACGCCGTCGGTGTCGAACTGCTCGATGCTCTTCAGC
>CAZXBM010000172.1:0-1299 GCA_964638495.1 uncultured Stakelama sp.
AACCGCCGTGGGTGCAAGCTCACCGTGGGTTCGAATCCCACCCTGTCCGCCAATTCGGAACAACAGTGGGCACTCCGCCTGCCGTCGTTCCTACGCCGTTAGCGGCAAGCAACCGCAGCAGGTTGCTCTTCGAGCCCATGATACGGACTTCCTCGCGATCTACCTCCACCCGCTGGGCGAGCGCGCGGAGATGGTCGCGGCGGTAGCCCCCGCCCTCTAAGCGGATACGTCGCCGCGCAGTGGAGGCGAATTTGTGCAGCATCGTGGGCGTGATCGCCTGCTGGGCCGAGCTTAGCAGCAGCGCAGATGCCCGCGCGGCATCCGCACGCGCCTGGTCGCGCGTCGCCTTCAGCGCGTCGATGCGATCCTTGAGCGCGGGATCGTCAAGATCGGCGACTCCGCTCTCGATCGCGTCGTAGAGCCGCTTCAGGCGCAACTCGGTCTCGGCGGCGCGCTTGTTCAGTTCCGCGATATGCTCGCGGCGCCGATCGGAACGATCTTGCCGCCGGTCGAGGACAGCGGACAGAACCTCCTCAAGCCGATCCGGATCAAGAAGGCGTTCCTCCAAATGACAGGCCACGAGATCGTCCAGCTTCTCCATCGGCACGGTCATGCCTTCACAAGCAGTCGGCCCCTGCCGGGCCTTGGCCGAGCAGGTATAGTAGCGATACCGCCCGCCCTTGCCGGTGCGAATCGTCATTGCGCCGCCACACTTCCCGCAGTGGATCAGTCCCGTCAGCAGCGTCGGACCGCCGACGACCTGCGGATGCGCAACCTTCGGGCTGCGCGCCTTGAGATGCGCCTGCACCGCATCGAACGTCGCCTGGTCGATGATCGGCGGCACCTCGACCGGGATTACCTCGATAGCGGGCTTCAGTTCCTTTGACTTGCCGCGCTTGTTGAACTCATGGCGGCCAGCATAGGTCGGCCGGGTCAGCAGCCGGTGAACCGTGCCGATCCCCCAGCGCCCGCCGTCGCGGGTGAAGATGCGGCGCTCGTTGAGATGCTTGGTGATGGTCTTGACGCCCATCGGCCCGGACGTGCCGTCGCCTTCCAGCGCGAGCCGAAAAGCCAGCCGCACCGTATCGGCGTGCAGCGGGTCGATCTCCAGCTTCTTCTTGATCTTCGCCCCGCGCTGCTCCGCGGCGACGACACGATAGCCGATCGGTGGCAGCGAGCCGTTCCAGAAGCCCTGCCGGGCATTTTCCTTGAGCGCGCGCAGGACGTGCTTGGCGTTTTCCTTCGACTGATACTCGTCGAACAGCGCCATGATCTGGCGCATCATGACGTGCATGGGAT
>CAZXBM010000173.1:0-1298 GCA_964638495.1 uncultured Stakelama sp.
CAATCTCAACCGCCGCATGCTCAGCACCGAAAGCGCGTGGATGCGCGAGGAGCTGTCCAAATACCAGAGCAGCGCCCCCTGCGAGACCTGCGGCGGCGCGCGCCTGAAGCCAGAGGCGCTCGCGGTGAAGATCGGCATGCGTGATATCTCCAGCGTCACCTGCCTGTCGGTGGTCGATGCGCTGGCGTGGTTTGAGGGCATCCCCGCCGACCTCACCGGCCAGCAAAAGGAAATCGCCGAGCGCATCCTCAAGGAAATTCTCGAGCGGCTTGGCTTCCTCAACAATGTCGGGCTCGATTATTTGAACCTGGACCGCACTTCGGGCACACTCAGCGGCGGCGAGAGCCAGCGCATCCGCCTCGCCAGTCAGATCGGCAGCGGCCTCAGTGGCGTGCTCTATGTGCTCGACGAGCCCAGCATCGGCCTGCACCAGCGCGACAACGACATGTTGCTCAAGACGCTGCGGCGCCTGCGCGATCTCGGCAACACCGTGCTCGTCGTGGAGCATGACGAGGACGCGATCCGCACCGCCGATTATGTCATCGACATGGGCCCCGGTGCAGGCGTGCATGGCGGCGAAATCGTCGCGCAGGGCACCTTTGAGCAGGTGCTCGCCAACACCAACAGCATCACCGCCGATTATCTCTCGGGCCGCCGCGCCGTCCCCGTGCCGCCCACCCGCCGCAAGGGCACCGGCAAGAAGCTGACCGTCCACAACGCCACCGCCAATAACCTGCGCGGCGTCACCGCGAGCATCCCGCTCGGCACCTTCACCTGCGTCACCGGCGTGTCGGGCTCGGGCAAATCGAGCTTCACCATCGACACGCTCTATGCCGCCGCCGCGCGCGCGCTCAACGGCGCGCGGATGCTGGCGGGCAAGCATGACAAGATCAGCGGTCTGCACTATCTCGACAAGGTCATCGACATCGATCAGTCGCCGATCGGCCGCACCCCGCGCAGCAACCCTGCCACCTATACCGGCGCCTTCACCCAGATCCGCGATTGGTTCGCGGGCCTCCCTGAATCGCAGGCGCGCGGCTACAAGCCCGGCCGCTTCAGCTTCAACGTCAAGGGCGGGCGGTGCGAGGCGTGCCAGGGCGACGGGCTGCTCAAGATCGAGATGCACTTCCTGCCCGATGTCTATGTGACGTGCGACGTCTGCCACGGCGCGCGCTACAACCGCGAGACGCTGGAGGTGAAGTTCAAGGGACTGTCGATCGCCGATGTGCTCGACATGACGGTGGAAGACGCGGTCGAATTCTTCAAGGCCGTCCCCCCGATCCGCGACAAGATGGCGA
>CAZXBM010000174.1:0-1269 GCA_964638495.1 uncultured Stakelama sp.
TGATCTGCCCCCTTCTGAGTGGTCCAAGATATCTGTTATTTTGGATGATGAAGGAGATCGGGAATGCCGTTCAAGAAGCACAAGCCGGAGGAGATCATCGGCAAGCTGCGTGAAGTTGAGATTGTTCTGTCGCAGGGGACATCGACCGCTGAGGCGTGTCGCCGGATCGCTGTCAGCGAGCAGACCTATTACCGGTGGCGCAAGGAATATGGCGGCCTGAAGACCGACCAGGCGCGGCGGATGAAGGATCTGGAGAAGGAGAACCTCCGGCTCAGGCGCGCGGTCTCGGATCTGACGCTCGACAAGCTGATCCTGCAGGAGGCGGCACGGGGAAACTTCTGAGCCCCGCGCGACGGCGTCGGTGTATCGATCATGTGCGGCAGGTGCTGCCGGCGTCTGAGCGGCGGATATGCCGCGTGCTCGGACAACATCGATCGACGCAGCGCAAGGTGCCGCGTGGGGCGGACGACGAACAGGCGCTGACCGAGGACATCATCACCTTGGCCAAGCAATATGGTCGGTACGGTTATCGCCGGGTGACGGCACTGCTGCGTTCGGCGGGATGGGCGGTGAACCGCAAGCGCGTCGAACGGATCTGGCGGCGCGAGGGTCTGAAAATACCGCAAAAGCAGCCCAAGCGCGGTCGGCTCTGGCTGAACGATGGGTCGTGTATCCGGCTACGTCCGGAGTATCCGGGGCACGTCTGGGCTTATGACTTTGTCGAGGGTCGGACCCATGATGGCCGAAAGTTCCGCATCCTCACGATCATCGACGAGGCCAGCCGGGAATGCCTCGCGCTGATCGTCGCGCGTCAGCTCAAACACGAGGACGTGCTGGCAGCTCTTGCCGATCTGTTCATTGCACGCGGTCCGCCGGCGAATATCAGGTCTGACAATGGCAGCGAATTTATCGCGACGGCGGTCCAGAAATGGCTAGCCCAGATCGGCGTCACGACCCTCTATATTGCGCCGGGGTCGCCATGGGAGAACGGCTACAATGAATCGTTCAACGGGTCGCTGCGCGACGAACTCCTCAATGGCGAAATCTTCTACAGCCTCGCTGAGGCCCGGGTGCTGATCGAAGCGTGGCGGCGTCATTACAATACCGTCCGTCCGCACAGCAGTCTGGGCTACCGCCCACCGGCCCCGGAAGCTGTTCCATCGCCAGTGCCGCCCTCCGGTTCCGCTACGCTCCACCTCCGGCCGACACTGGCGATGGAGGTGACAATGCACTAACAATCAACACGGACCACTCAGTGGGGGCTGGTCA
>CAZXBM010000175.1:0-1221 GCA_964638495.1 uncultured Stakelama sp.
TAGAAATCTATGCCCTGCTTGGCGGGCAGTGGCCGCATTCTTCCTTCATGGTTCCCGGCGGCGTGATGTGCGCCCCGACTCTGACCGACGTGACCCGCGCATGGTCGATCCTGGAGCATTTCCGCCGCAACTGGATCGAACCGCTGTTCCTTGGATGCTCGATGGAGCGCTATGAGGAAATCAGGACTTATGACGACCTGATGGCGTGGCTGGACGAAAAGCCCGAGCATGCCAATTCGGACCTTGGCATGTTCATCCGCATGTCGCTCGATATCGGGCTCGACAAATATGGCAAGGGCCACGGCAAGTTCATCTCCTGGGGCTATCTCCCCCATGAAGACCGTTACAACAATCCGACGATTGAAGGTCGCAATGGCGCGGTCATCATGAAGTCGGGCGTGTTCGATGGTGCCAGCGACACTTTCAAGCTCATGGATCAGGGCAACACCCGTGAGGACATGCAGCATGCCTGGTACGATGAAGGTGACGGCCTCCATCCGTTCGACCGGACAACCAATCCGGTAGCCAAGAACGACATCGACACAGACGGAAAGTACAGCTGGTCAACCGCTGTCCGCCACAGCGACAACGGACGTCTTGAAGCAGGGCCGCTGGCTCGCCAGCTGATAGCAGGTGGCGATCACGGCGAGAGTTGGCAGCACAGTGATGGCCTGGTGCTCGACATGTATCGCAAGCTGGGCGGCGCTTCGATCTACCTGCGTCACTTCGCCCGTCTGCACGAACTGTGCAAACTCTATCGGGAATCCGAGCGAATTCTGCGCGAGTTCCGCCTCAATGACGAGTGGTACATCAAGCCGACCGAGCGCGATGGCCAGGGATGGGGCGCGACCGAGGCTGCGCGCGGTGCCTTGTGCCACTGGATCGACGTGCGCGATGGCAAAATCCACAACTACCAGATCATTGCTCCGACCACCTGGAACGTTGGTCCGCGGGCGAGCAATGGCGAGTTGGGGCCGATCGAGGAGGCACTCATCGGCACCCCGATTGCAAATACTTCCGATCCGGTTGAAGTCGGGCATGTTTGCCGTTCCTACGACAGCTGCCTGGTTTGCACGGTCCACGCACACGATGCGAAAACGGGCGAGGAACTGGCCCGCTTCCGCACAGCTTGATATCGGGTCGCCGGGTGGGAGGACGCTGCAAGATGTCTCCCACCCGAGGCTGCGAATAGAATAACAACCCGTTGGGAGAATGCGCCGG
>CAZXBM010000176.1:0-1201 GCA_964638495.1 uncultured Stakelama sp.
GAAAGACCGCTTACGGCATCTCAGCACCCGAAAGCGGACCGGCTGCAATCCACCCATATTACCGAAATGCAGACCTTCCGCTCTGCAGCCATGTCGGCAAGAAATTTCTGTCCCAGTGGCGAAGGTTCGAGACCGACCGGCGGCTATGAATCGATAGTATCAATCCAGGTGGGCATCGCCCGCCGCATGAACGCCCCGAACATCGGCACGGTGAACGCTGTTTCGCCATAACCCGGCGTGTAAATCATGCCCTTTGCAATCAGGGACGCACGCACGGGGCCAAAGCTCGACGACTTCCGCCCAAGATGTTCGGCGATGGCGGTCGAGGCAAAGGGCCCCTCCCCCAAATCTGCCATGCCGCGCAGATAGCGCTTTTCTGACGGTGTCAGGCGATCGAACCGCACACGAAAGAAGCTGTTATCGAGTGCGGCGATGGCCGTGGGGTGAGCCAGATCGACATCCGCTACTGTAATCGGGCAAGCGACGGCGGCATCCCAGCATTGCTTGCCCCATTCTTGTAGAAAATAGGGATAGCCCTCGGTGACAGCGATGATTTGCGCGACCGCGGCAGGCTCAATCGCACACTCCTCCGCCTCGATCGGATGGATTATGGCGGAACTGGCCGCTTCGATGCCGAGCGGACCGATGCTGGTGAAAAGAAATAATCGTTCGGCATAGGACTTGGCTTTGCCCATCTGCCCGGCCAGTTGCGGCAAGCCAGCAGCCACCAGCGTGATTGGGCGGTCGTTCTGGCGGGCACGGTGAAGTGCGGTGATGAGCGCCGCCAATTCGCGCTCGGGCACATATTGCAGCTCGTCGATGAACAGCACGAGAGCAGTACCTCGCTCAGCGGCGGCTGCTCCAACCAAATCGATCAGGTCGATAAGATCGGCGTCGAGATCGCCATTGTCAGCGACCCCGATCTCGCCCAGATCGAGCGATGCCTCGAGCTCACCGTAGCTAAGCTTGAATGCCTTAACGAACCGCGCCAGCGCACCCAAGCCGCGTTTCGCTAGCGTCATTGCCGCCTGCCCACGATCAAGTTTGAGCATGGCGGTGCGGAGCGCAGGAACCAGCATGGCTGGCAACGACTGGCCTTCGGGCGCTTCAATCGGCACGCTCAAGATGCCCTCGCCTTCCGCCGAGCGGCGCATGGCGTTGAGCAGCACCGTCTTGCCCACCCCGCGCAATCCCAGCAGGA
>CAZXBM010000177.1:0-1186 GCA_964638495.1 uncultured Stakelama sp.
GGGCTTCTACCTGAAGCGGGCGGCAACGCTCGAGACGATGTGGGGCAATGCCGCCTATCACCGGGAGCGCTTTGCGCGGCTCAACGGCTATTGATCGCCCATTGGCCGCCCCGTATCGGCCCGGCACGCCAGCGGACCGATCGGCAGGCGGTGCGCGTCGCCGGGTGATCTCGACGGCCATTCGCTCGTTTAGAATATCAGCCCTGCCAGCGGATCGATCGCCGGGCGGTATTGCATTTCGGCCACAGCGGCTGAAAAGGTAGCATCCCGCAACGCTTGTTTCGCTTGACGTTACGGCTGTGGCGCTATCTATTCGAGACTAGGGTACGGAACGGCGTAAGATTTCCGACCATCAGGGAGAGAGAGATGCTCAAGACCAGCCTTCTCGTCGCATGCGCGGCGCCCGTTCTGGCCATCGGCCTCGCGATGCCGGCGAGCGCGCAGACCGCGCCCGAACCGGCGACCGTCGCGCCGCAGGACGATACCGATGTCGTCCCGGAGGTGGTCGTTACCGGCTCGCTGATCCGCGGCACGCCCGAGGATGCGGCGCTCCCCGTCGACGTGATCGGATCCGACGAACTCGCCCGCCAGGGTTCGCCGACCGGGCTCGACCTGTTGAAGAATCTGCCGACGTCCAACGGCGTCATCGGCGACGCGAACCAGTTCGATTCCCGCGCGCAAGGCTCCGAAGGCGTCGCCTCGGTCAACCTGCGCGGCCTTGGCCCGCAGCGCACGCTCGTCCTGCTCAACGGCAAGCGCGTCGTCCAGGCGGGCACCGGCATTCCGGTCGTCGACATCAACCTGATCCCGCAAAGCGCGATCGGTCGCATCGAAATCCTGAAGGACGGCGCTGCTGCCACCTATGGGTCGGACGCGGTCGCCGGCGTGGTCAACTTCATCACCCGGTCCGAACAGCGCGGTTTCCTGGCGTCGGGCGACTATCGCTATATCAGCGGATCGCAGGGCGACTATACCGGCGCGCTGAGCTTCGGCCACAAGAAGGACGGGTTCCAGGTCTTCGCCTCGTTCGGCTACCAGCATCGTTCGCAGCTTGCGACGATCGAGCGGCCGTTCACCGTTCAGCCCTATGCCAACAACCCGCAGGGCGGTTATTCGGGCGGCGGCAACCCCGGCAACTTCGATTTCAATGCCACCGTTGGCGGCATCGCCTTCACGGCCGACCAGG
>CAZXBM010000178.1:0-1159 GCA_964638495.1 uncultured Stakelama sp.
GCAACAATTGCGATCCCGCTCCTGCAGCTTATCCCTCTTCCCCCTAGCCTGTGGCTCTCGCTTCCCGGTCACGCCGAATTTGCGGTCGGCAACCAGCTTACGGGCAACGTCGGCACCTGGCGTCCGCTCTCGCTGGCGCCAGAGGCCACCATCAATGCGCTGTCTTCATTGATTGTCCCGCTGGCCATGGTGACGTTAATCGCCAATATTGTCCCTGCTGAGCGTCGGCTGCTGCCGACTACCTTGCTTGCCGCCGTTGCCTCAACTGCAGGCGTCGGCTTGATGCAGGCTTCGGGAATTGGGTTTGAGCATCCTCTCATCAACGCCGACGCATCGGAGGTAAGCGGCCCTTTCGCAAACAGGAATCACTTTGCCCTTTTTCTCGCCATCGGGTGTTTGGTCACGCCCGTTTGGGCGACGTCCGTTGCGCGCCCTCAGTATATGCGGATGTTTGTCGCTGTCGGCTCGGCGCTGCTTTTCATCTTGGTAATCCTCGCGACGGGGTCACGTGCCGGCATTTTGCTTGGGCCTTTGGGCTTGCTGATCGGCATCGTGATCGCTTGGCCCGCACTACGCAATCAAACAATAGATTCAAAGGCTCGGGCGGCAGCCGGCATGGCTGTCATCGTCTTCGTGGGCGCCTTCGCTATTATAATAGCAAGTATCGTTTTGGGCCGCGCAGAATCCATAAAGCGAATATATGACGGCCCTTTGACCCAGGATTTGCGTTTCTCTGCACTTCCTGTGTTAATAAAAGAGATCGCTCGTTATTTCCCTACCGGATCAGGCCTGGGGGCGTTCGATCCTGTATACCGCATTCATGAGCCTTTCGAACAGCTAAGCCTTGTCTATCTGAATCATGCTCACAACGACTTTCTCGAGATAGCACTAGACGCAGGTGGAGCCGGAGCGCTTCTAGTTTTCTGCGCCCTGATCTGGTGGGGCAAAAAGAGCTTCAGCGTGTGGTTTGGTAACGCTCGACATTCTATTAGTCGAATGGGTTCTTCTGTTATATTATTGATCATGATTGCTAGCTTATTTGATTATCCTGCACGAACACCCCTTAATATGGCCACGTTAGTTCTTGCGGCCTGTTGGTTAAATCGAAATCAGCAGATCGAGGCTGGTTCGCCTTTACCCACACGCGACCTTCGCCTAT
>CAZXBM010000179.1:0-1089 GCA_964638495.1 uncultured Stakelama sp.
GTGGACCGGATTTTGACGGGGGATTGAGGCGCCGCTCGGCACCTCGTCACAGTCGGTTCAGGCGTCGCGGCGGGCCTGCGGCACGAGCAGGCTGTGCGCCAGCGCGAAGCTGAGCACGATCAAGCCCGTGACCGCCGCAATGATGAAGCCATAGCGCGTGACGCGCGTCATCATGTGGTCGTTGAGGAGCATCAGATAGATGTGCCCCACGCCCATGCCACTCAGAAGGGCAATGGTCGTCGTGGCGGCGATCCAGCCTGGGGCGATGACAACTCCCTGCGCCGCGACGCCGTGCTGCATCTTCCGAAAGTCCGAAAACGACGCATAAAGGCAATAGATTATCGCAGCGATCGCGGCCACCCAGAATAGCGCGCCAGCGCTGTGCGATGCCGCATATTGGGGCACAAAGCCGATCGCAAAGCCCAGACCGGCCATATTGGCCATCATGCCGAGCGGGTCGAGCAGCACGTCGCGAAGGTCGGCCGGGGCGCCGGAACCGGCGGAGCCGCGCGACGTGGCGCGCGATCTTGCGGCGATCTGGTCATCGGATGCGGCCCCGCTCGCTTCGCCGCCTTGTCGACGCAGCGCCCTGACACGTGACGAAGCCTCGCCCGGCTGAGGCTGGGCTTCGGATCCAGCGTCATCGACGTCGTCGGGAAACAACCGGTAATAATCGCTGTCATCGTCAATGCCGCCGACCTTCCGCCCAGCAACGCGCAGAAGCTTCAGGTCCGGGTGAAGCTTGACCAGCGGGTTGGCCATGTTTCGCTGACGTTCGATCAGCGCCTCGATATCGGCCTGCCTGCGCGCTTCGCCCATTGCCTGATATTCGGGAAGGTCGATGCCATGATCTTCGAGGACGTCGTAAGCGATTTCCGAGCGACTATAGCCGGTCGAGTTGAAGCGCTCGACAATGTACCGCAGCATCGGGGCGACCGCATATTCATCATCGCCCATTTTTCCATCGTCGGTTTCAAAGTCGTAGCTGGCCGGTTCGCCCTTCCAGAAAACAAGCATTGACGTGTCGCGGTCGCACGTCGGCTGGCTGACGATCCAGAACAGGCCGACAAGCGGCACATCCCAGTTGTG
>CAZXBM010000180.1:0-1079 GCA_964638495.1 uncultured Stakelama sp.
CCGAGCTGCTCGGCTTTGTCAGCTTCTTCGAGAATTTCCTGCAGATCGTGATCCTTCTGGTCGCCTGGGCGATCGTCATCATCGCCTTCTTCATTCTGTCGATCCAGCTGTTCATCACCCTGATCGAGTTCAAGCTGGCAACGCTCTGCGGCTTCGTGCTGATCCCGTTCGGCCTGTTCGGCAAGACCGCATTCATGGCCGAGCGCGTGCTTGGCAATGTCGTCTCGTCAGGCATCAAGGTGCTGGTGCTCGCGGTGATCGTCGGGATCGGCTCGACCATCTTTTCCGAGTTCACAACCGCGATTGCGGGCGAACCCACGATTGAAGACGCGCTGTCGATCGTGCTGGCAAGCCTGGCGCTGCTCGGCCTTGGCATTTTTGGTCCCGGGATCGCCAATGGCATCGTGTCAGGCGGGCCGCAGCTTGGCGCTGGCGCCGCCGCAGGCACCGCACTGCTCGCGGGCGGCGCTGCCGCCGGCGCTGTCGCCGGAGCAAAACTGGCGGGCGGTGCGGTCGCAAGTGCTGCCTCCAGCGTCGCGCAAGGGACGTCGCGCGCGGCAGGCGGCGCAACCATGGCCTACGCCCTCGGCTCTTCCGGCAAGTCGGGCAGCGCAGCGGTCGCAGGCGGCGCGCGTGCCGTCGGCGAATATGCCGCCAGCGCCGCGACATCGCCGCTGAGGAAGGCCGGTGACGGCGTGAAGCAATCCTTCCGCGAGGGCAGCCGCGACGCCATCACCAAGACCGGCGGCAGCATCACACCCGCACCGAATACGCCGCCGCCATCGCCGCATGCGCCGTCAGATACCGGTGCCGACCAGCCAGCCTGGGCCAAGACGATAAAGGACCGGCAGACGATCTCACACGGCGCGAGCATCGCCGCGCACACGCTCAAATCGGGCGACAGCCATGGCGGCGGCGCCTCGGTCGACACCTCAGAAAAGGACTGACGCATATGTTCCGACGACCCTCGATCCGCTATGGCAAGACCCCAGAGCCTGAAACGCCCTACCAGCGCGCAGCGCAGGTCTGGGACGAGCGCATCGGCTCGGCGCGGATACAGGCGCGAAGCTGGCGCTATG
>CAZXBM010000181.1:0-1047 GCA_964638495.1 uncultured Stakelama sp.
CCGCGAGGGGCCTGGACGTGCGCTGGCGTCGGGAAGACGCGGCTCTTGCGAGAACCGGCCCCTACCAGCGCACCCCTACGATAATAAGCTTGCGCATGGCGCCTCGACCCTTTGCAGATGTTGCGGGACGCTAGACGAGGCGGGCCGCCGGGTCAAGCGTCCTGCGGTGCCGCATCGCCAGGCCTCGGCGCTGCGAAAAAGACGATGGCATCCCGGAACACTTTCTCAACCCGCGGTTGGTAGCGTTCGGTCAGGCGGTCCGAGAGAGGCCATGTACCAAGAAGTCCATACCGACCATATCGCCGCGAGAGCGAACGCGCCCGAGATCGGCCAGTTGCTGCAGCGCTTCGAAGCCTGCGCGCGCGGCCCTTCGGGCGTCTCGTTCGAGCAGTTCCGCGACGAGGTCATGCCGCGCTTCGGCGACGACCTGATGGTGCTGACGCCGACCGGAGACGGCGACTACGCCTTCAGCCATTACGGGCGCGAGATCGTCCGCTATGTCGGCGCGAGCCGTCTGCGCGAGCGCGTCTCGGCGATGACCGGGCAGGTCGCGGCCTTCACCATCACCTGCTGCGACCGCACCCTCGCCGAGGGCCGCGCCACCTACACCGTGCACCGGTCGCAGGCGAGCGTGCGCGTGTGCCTCTGGGAGCGGCTGCTGATGCCGGCGACCGCCGCGGATGGCAGCCGCCGCCTCATCGTCTTCAGCCGTCCGCTGCAGTTCCACGAGGAGTTGCTCGTGGCCGTGCTCGACACCTCGCCCTCGGGCATCGTCGCCCTGCGGGCTTTCCGTGACTCGGCGGGCCAGCTCGACCGCCTCGTCGTCATCACCGCCAATCGCCAGGCGGCTGCGATGGCGGGACGAGCGGACGCCGAGCTGCTCGATCTCGACGCGAGGATCGCCCTGCCCTTCCTGGCGGACCCGCGCCTCGGGCGCGTGCTCGACGCCTTGAACGGGGCGGGGGAGGAGACGCGGGCGGTGGGCGGGGCGGTGCGCAACGCGCTGCTGGGCCTGCCCGTGAACGACGTGGACCTCGCCACCACGGC
>CAZXBM010000182.1:0-1044 GCA_964638495.1 uncultured Stakelama sp.
GACCTGGGCAGCGGGGCGTCGCGCAAGACGCGTCTCCTGCTCGACGCGCTGACGCCCCAGCTACGCGGTCATGGCAGCCTGATCGACCTGCTGACCCGCGCGCTGATCGCTGCCCCGCCGATCGATGCGCATGCGGGCGGCTATATCGCCGAGGGCTATGACTCGGCGCTCGACGACTTGCGCGACGCGGGGGCCGGTGGCCGCCGGGCCATCGCCGCGCTCGAGGCGCGCTACCGCCAGCAGACCGGCATCACGGCGCTGAAGATCCGTCACAACGCGGTGCTGGGCTATCACATCGAAGTGCCTGCCCGGCACGGCGACGCGCTGATGCGGCCCGATAGCGGCTTCACCCACCGCCAGACCATGGCGGGTGCAGTCCGCTTCAACGCGCCGGAGCTCCACGAGGTGGCGATGAAGGTGACGCAGGCCGGCGCGCATGCGCTGGCAGCCGAGGCGGCGCACCTCGAAGACCTGACCGCGCAGACGCTTGCGCGGCGCGAGGAGATCGCCGCGACCGCCGATGCGCTCGCGCGGCTTGACGTCGCGGCGGGACTTGCCGAACGCGCGACGGAAGGGGGCTGGGCGCGGCCCGAAATCGTTTCCCATGCCTGTTTCGAGATCGAGGGCGGACGCCATCCGGTTGTCGAGGAAGCCCTTGCCCGGTCGGGCGACCGCTTTGTCGCCAATGACTGCCGCCTCGGCGAGACCAACCGGCTGTGGCTGGTCACCGGCCCCAATATGGGCGGCAAGTCGACCTTTCTCCGCCAGAATGCACTGATCGCGGTGCTGGCGCAGGCGGGCAGCTATGTGCCGGCAAACCGCGCGCGGCTTGGCCTGGTCGACCGTCTGTTCAGCCGGGTCGGCGCGTCCGACAATCTGGCGCGCGGCCGCTCCACCTTCATGGTCGAAATGGTCGAGACGGCAGCGATCCTGGCCCAGGCGACGCCGCAGAGCTTCGTCATCCTGGACGAAGTCGGACGCGGCACCAGCACCTATGACGGGCTCGCCATCGCCTGGGCAGTGGTCGAGGCGATCCATGACGAC
>CAZXBM010000183.1:0-1022 GCA_964638495.1 uncultured Stakelama sp.
CGGAGCCTGCCGGCCATCTTGAAGCACAAGCCTCGCTTCATCGTCTCGACCGACGATGCCTATGTCGGGGCCGAGATGGCGACGATTTCCGCCAAGCTCTCGGCCAATGTCACGAGCGTCAGCGTCAGGCAGAACCAGGAGGTCACGGCCGGGCAGCCGCTGGTCGCGCTCGACGACGGCGACTGGCGGATCGCGCTCGACAGCGCCCGCGCCAAGACCGCCACCGCGATGGCGACGCTCGCGCGCATCGACAGCCAGATCGAGGCCGGCCGCGCCAGCCTGCAGCAGGCGCAGGCGCAGGAGACCTCGGCCCAGGCCGGCGTCACCCGCACGATCGCCGATTTCGAGCGCGCCAACAGCCTCGCGGCCAAGTCCTACGGATCCCAGGCGACGCTGGACGCCGCGGTCGCCGCCCGCGACCAGGCGAAGGCGTCGCTCGGCAGCGCTGTGGCCGGCGTCGCCGCCGCGCAGGCGAATGTCGAGGTGTTGAAGGCGCAGCGGGTCGAGGCGGCGCGCCAGGCGGACGAACTGAAGATCGCCGAGCAGAAGGCGGAGCGCGACCTCGGCTTCACCCGCGTCGCGGCACCGATTTCGGGCCTCGTCGCCAACACCAATGTGCAGCTCGGCGACCTCGTCAGCGCCGGCAAGCGCCTGATGTCGATCGTGCCGCTGGACCAGGTCTATGTCGATGCGAACTTCAAGGAGACGCAGGTCGGGCCGTTGAAGATCGGCGACAAGGCCTCGATCACCGTCGATGCGCTGCCGGGCCAGGTCTTCGAGGGGCGTGTCAGCGGCATCAGCGGCGGCACCGGCTCGGTCTTCACCCTGCTGCCACCGGACAATGCGACCGGCAACTTCACCAAGATCGTCCAGCGCGTGCCGGTTCGCATCGCGCTCGCGCCCGAGGCCACGGCGCGCCATGTGCTGCGGCCGGGCATGTCGGTGGTGGTGAAGATCGATCCGCGGCCTGTGAGCGGGCGCTGACCATCTGGATGTTTTCTCAGCCCTCATCCTGAGGAGCC
>CAZXBM010000184.1:0-1015 GCA_964638495.1 uncultured Stakelama sp.
GACGACGTCGTTGGAATTCTGGTCCATGTCGGCGATATGTTGGGCAATGTCGGCCGCTGCGGCGCGCGTCTGCGCAGCAAGCGCCTTCACTTCGCCGGCAACGACCGCAAAGCCGCGTCCGGCTTCGCCCGAATGCGCCGCTTCGATCAGCGCGTTGAGCGCCAGCGTGTTGGTGCGCGCGGCAATGCGCTCGATTTCGGCGGTGATTCCGCGCACCATCCGGCTGCTTTCGGCCAGCGCCTCGGCCCGTTGCCGCGCGCGCGAAGAGGCCGCTTCGGCTGTGGCGGTCGCGTTGACCTGTCCCTCGACCTGATGCCCGATCCGCGCGATCGAATCGCGCAGCCGAGCAGCGGCCGCCTGGACCGCAAGCATCGCCGCATTCGCGCTGTCGGCCCGCTGACGCACGGCGCCGACATGGATTCCGCTGGCATCGCCCACCCGGGTCAACAGCTTGGTCGATGCGCCGAGCTGTCGAACTGCATCGCCGAGCGCCTCGACGACCGCCACCACGCTCGTTTCAAAGCGCTGGGCGTGATCGCCCATCGTGGCGCGGTGCTCTGCGGCGATCCGTGCTTCTTCCTGCGCGCGCGCTTCGGCATGACGGCGTTCGAGCGCGCGCTGCCCTTCGGCCGCCGTTGCTGATTCTTCCGCTCGGCGGCGTTCGAGCGCGGCAAGCTCGAGCGCGGCGCGGTGCCGGTCGCTGAACAGGCGCGTCTGGCCCGAATTCAGAATGGTCTGAATGATGACGAACGTCACGATCGCGACGGCGTAGATCCATGGCACGGCGACTGATGGCAGCAGGTTGAGCCACAGCCGCAACCCCAATATACCCATGAAAAAAAGGATCGCGCCGGGCATCAGCGTCAGCATCATGCCCCCGACGCACATCACCGCGACCGTCATGCAGGCAATGCCGATCCGGTCTTCGGCAAGCGGCGCCATGTCGAGCGCGGAAATCACGAAGAACCAGGCACACGCGTTCAACGCCGCATAGATATACACGCGGCGGTTCAGC
>CAZXBM010000185.1:0-1010 GCA_964638495.1 uncultured Stakelama sp.
GCACGATCGCGCGCATGCTCGAGCTCACGCCTTCGCGTGGTCTGGTCATTCATGAATGGCGCACTCACGGCACCTGTTACGGGCTTGACCCGCAGAGCTATTTCGACACCGCCAGCCGCGCGTTTTCGCAAATCACCATTCCCGAGGCGCTGCGCACCGCCAAGGCTGCCGGCAGCGCCTCGCCGGACGATATTGAGCAGTCCTTTCTCAAGGTAAATCCCTCGCTGTCGCGCGAGGGTATCGCCGTCACCTGCGCCAGAGGCCGGCTGGAGGAGGTGCGGATCTGTCTGTCACGGACATTACAGCCGCGTCGTTGCGCAGAGGTTGACCGCCAGGCCTGCCGTGCCGGCGTCATCGATATACCGGGCGCAGCCGCGCGCTGACCTTATTTGTTGAAGTAGGTGTAGATCAGCTCGCTCGCCTGCTGGCGGTAGACGACGGCCTGGCGAGCAACCGGTGAATGGGGCAGATAGCGCGCCAGTTCGATGCCCTTGTTGGCAACGACATTCACATCATTTGTAAAACGTGTCAGCGGGCGCTCAAGCATCGACGGGCGCCAGGCGTCAAAGCCTGTCGACCCCCAGCAATACATGCACATCGTAATGAACAGCAACCGCAGCATCATCCAACTCTTTGGCGCGGATTCGCCTCTGTGGTAAGCACCTTAACCAGCAGGTCTGAATCAATACTTTCGAGATAGATTTGAATTTGATCTTTTTTGGCCCTATGCTCACAAGCTCATGAATTATCGACATTCTTTCCACGCCGGAAATTTCGCTGATGTGCTGAAACACAGTGTTCTGGCGCTCGTGATCACATATCTTCAGCGCAAGGAGGCAGCGCTTTTTTTCCTCGATACCCATGCGGGGCGCGCAGTTTACGATCTTGCGGGGCGAGATGCGCAGAAAACCGGTGAATGGCGAGAGGGCGTCGGGCGCATCCAGACGCCGGGTCCCGGCGCGGACGCGGATATCGTTTTGCAGCCTTATCGCGCATTGCTAGCAGGCTTC